>JAUNAJ010000018.1 GCA_030527645.1 Lachnospiraceae bacterium
GAACGTCAGCAGGGCGACAGACCGCAGAGAAGCTACGGAGACCGCCAGCAGGGGGATCGTCAGCAGAGAAGCTACGGCGACAGACCGCAGAGAAACCAGGGAGACCGCCAGCAGGGAGGACGTCCGGGCTTCAACAGAGGCAGGGATGATGACAACAGAAACAATACGAACAGGAGAGGCGGATTTGGTCAGAGAACGGACAGAAAGCCTCAGAATGATGTAATTGATCTTGGAATCAAGAGACCGACGAAGGACTCCAATCATAAGGAGAAGGACAAGGCAAAGGAGAGCTTAAGGGATAACCGGTTTAATGACCGCCGTCCGGGAGGCAGCAGACCGAATCAGGGACGCCGCCCGAATCAGAATATTCCGAAAGCATTCCAGAAGCCGGTGCATAAGCCGAAGGAGGAGAAGAAGGAGGAGATCAAGGAGATCGTAATTCCGGAGAAGCTGACCATCCGCGAGCTGGCTGAAGCAATGAAGATGCAGCCTTCAGTGATCGTCAAGAAGCTCTTTATGGAAGGCGTGATGGCGACAGTAAACCAGGAGATCGATTTTGAGAAAGCAGAGGAGATTGCACTGGGCTATGACATCATCGCTACCCAGGAAGTGAAGGTGGATGTGATCGAGGAGCTCCTGAAGGAGGAAGAAGAGGATGAGGCATCCATGGTTACCCGTCCGCCGGTTGTCTGCGTAATGGGACATGTTGATCATGGTAAAACCTCTCTTCTGGATGCCATCCGTGATGCCCATGTAACAGATCGTGAGGCAGGCGGCATCACACAGCACATCGGTGCTTACGGTGTTTCTATTAACGGACAGAAGATCACCTTCCTTGATACCCCCGGCCATGAGGCGTTTACTGCTATGCGTATGCGTGGAGCAAACTCAACAGATATCGCAGTACTGGTGGTTGCAGCTGATGACGGTGTCATGCCGCAGACCGTTGAGGCGATCAGCCATGCAAAGGCAGCCGGTGTTGAGGTGATCGTGGCAATCAACAAGATCGATAAACCCGGTGCAAATGTTGACCGTGTAAAACAGGAGCTCTCTGAGCATGAGCTGATCCCTGAGGACTGGGGCGGAAGCACAATTTTCGTACCGGTTTCCGCAAAGACACATCAGGGAATCGATGATCTTCTTGAGATGATCCTTCTTACAGCAGACGTTCTGGAGCTGAAAGCAAATCCGAACAGAAATGCCCGCGGTCTTGTACTGGAGGCAAAGCTGGATAAGGGTAAAGGTCCGGTGGCCAATGTTCTGATCCAGAAGGGAACCCTTCATGTAGGTGATTATATTGCTGCTGGAGCATGCTCCGGTAAGGTTCGTGCCATGATGGATGAGCATTCCAGAAGGCTGAAAGAGGCAGGTCCGTCTACTCCTGTAGAGATCCTCGGTCTCAGTGACGTACCGAACGCCGGTGAGATCCTGATGGCAACGGATTCCGATAAGGAAGCAAAAAATATTGCGGCAACCTTTGTTGCAGAGAATAAGAACCGCATGCTGGAGGACACTAAGGCAAGAATGTCTCTGGATGATCTGTTCAGCCAGATCCAGGAGGGTAATCTGAAAGAACTGAATATTGTTGTAAAGGCTGATGTTCAGGGCTCTGTAGAGGCTGTTAAGCAGTCCCTGCTGAAGCTGTCAAACGAAGAGGTTGTTGTTAAGATCGTACATGGCGGCGTAGGTGCCATCAATGAGTCAGACATCACTCTTGCAGCAGCATCCAATGCCATTGTGATCGGCTTCAATGTCCGTCCGGATGCAACAGCAAAATCCATTGCTGAGCAGGAGAAGGTGGATGTTCGTCTGTATCGTGTCATCTATCAGGCAATCGAGGATGTTGAGGCTGCCATGAAGGGTATGCTGGATCCGAAGTATGAGGAGAAGGTGATCGGACATGCAGAGATCCGCCAGCTGTTCAAGGCCTCCGGCGTCGGTACGATCGCAGGAAGCTATGTCATGGACGGTACATTCCAGAGAGGATGTTCTGTGCGTATCACCCGTGAAGGTACACAGATCTTTGAGGGTGCACTTGCTTCCCTTAAGCGTTTCAAGGACGATGTAAAGGAAGTCAGAACAGGATACGAGTGCGGTCTTGTATTTGACGGATTTAATGATATTCAGGAGCTGGATATGGTTGAGGCCTACATTATGGTAGAGGTGCCTCGCTGATCCGCCCTCCGGAAACAATGCAATGCAGGAGGACTGAAAATTGAGAAAAAACAGTATGAAAAATACAAGGATCAATGGAGAGGTGCAGCGCGAGCTCAGCTCCATTATCCGAACTGTAAAGGATCCGAGAATTGCAATGATGACATCTGTAAGCAGAGTGGAGGTAGCGCCGGATCTGAAGACCTGTAAGGTGTACGTCAGTGTGCTCGGATCCGATCAGGAGAAGGAGGATACGCAGGCGGGACTGAAAAGTGCCGCCGGCTATATCCGCCGGATGCTGGCTAAAAATCTGAATCTGAGAAATACTCCGGAGCTTTTCTTTATCATGGATGAATCCATTGAGTACGGTGTCCGTATGGCAAGCCTTATCGAATCGGTTCGTTCAAAGGAGCGGAAAGAGGAGGAAGAAGCTGTTGAGGCATTCGAAGAGGATCTTGCTGAAGAGGATGAGCGGTCATGAATATTTCAGAATTTCTTGACGGGATCTCGGAGGTTGCCATTGCAGGTCATGTGCATCCCGACGGAGACTGTGTGGGATCCTGTCTGGGTCTGTATATTTATTTGAAGGAGAACTATCCGCAGCTTCATGTCCGTATCTATCTGGAGGAACTGAAGCCGGAATTTGTATTTCTGCAGTATGCAAACGAAGTTCGAACGGTCTATGACGGAAGTGAGAAGCCGGATCTTCTGATCCTGAACGATGTAAGCAGTGCTGACCGGGTTGGAGTAGCTGCAGCTGCCATGGACGACGCGAAGAACATACTTTGCTTTGATCACCACAAGACAAACACGGAAACCTTTACATGGAAGTTTAATATGCCGGACATGAGCTCGGCCAGTGAGGTGGTCTGGAACTTTCTGGATCCTTTGAAGGTAAGCAGAGCCTGTGCAGAGGCGCTGTATCTGGGAATTGTTCATGATACAGGGGTGTTTCAGTATTCCTGTACCTCTCCGGAGACCATGCGGACTGCCGCACTGCTGATGGAAAAGGGCATAGAGGCGTCCAGGATCATTGATGAGACGTATTATCAGAAGACCTGGGCGCAGAAGCATATGCTGGGAGTGGTTCTCTCCGGCTGCCGGCTGCACAGGAACGGCACCTGCATCTCTGCAATCGTTTCGAAGCAGCTGATGAGGGAAAATCAGGTGGAAGCCGGCGATCTGGATGGGATCGTTGCCCAGATGCGCAGCACCGCCGGCGTCGATACTGCTGTTTTCCTTTATGAGGCAGAGGACGGGGTCTGGAAAGTCAGTCTTCGCTCCCGACAGAACATTGATGTCAGTGTAATTGCGCAGTATTTCGGAGGAGGCGGACATGCAAGGGCTGCCGGATGTACGGTGGAAGGAGATCCGGAAAGTATCCTGCAGCAGATCCTTGCAAAGACAGCGGAGCAGACAGAAAGTGTGCATGCCTGTGATTAACGGAGTAATTAATGTATATAAGGAACCGAAGTTTACCTCCTTTGATGTGGTTGCAAAGCTTCGGGGAATTGCAAAGCAGAAAAAAATCGGACACACCGGCACCCTTGATCCGGATGCCGTGGGAGTACTTCCTGTATGTCTGGGCAGGGCGACAAAGCTCTGCGATCTTCTGACGGATGAAACGAAGGAGTACAGAGCTGTATTGCTGCTGGGGAAGGTGACAGATACCCAGGATACCTCCGGCCAGGTGCTGGAGGAGCATCCTGTTCAGGTGACGGAAGAAGAAATCAGGAAAGCTGTGAAAAGCTTTCTTGGTGAGCAGATGCAGGTTCCTCCCATGTATTCAGCCTTGAAGGTAAACGGGAAGAAACTGTATGAGCTCGCCCGGGAAGGAAAAACGGTGGAGCGAAAAGCCCGTCCGGTGACGTTCTATGAGCTGGAGATCGGAGAGATCCGTCTGCCCGAAGTAGAGCTTCGCGTGGTCTGTTCCAAGGGAACCTACATCAGAACTCTTTGCAATGACATAGGAGAAAAACTGGGCTGCGGCGGATGCATGGCGCATCTCACACGATCCAGAGTAGGCGTCTTCGACCTGGGAACGGCGAGAACTCTGGCTGAGCTGCAGGAGCTGGCAGATCAGGGACGTCTGGAGGAGGCTGTAATTCCGATTGATGAAATATTCAGTCAGTTGCCTGCTTTTCGTACTGTTCAGAGTGCAGATGTCCTTGCACATAACGGAAATGCTCTGTACACTTCCAATCTGGAGAAAGCAGAGCAGCGAGTGTGGAAGCAGGGCGATGAACTTCGGGTTTATGATTCCGAAGGCAGTTTTATCGGCATCTATTTCAGGGACAGGAACGGAAATCGGAATTTCTTCCGGATGAAGAAGATGTTTTATTCCGGTAAATAGACTGCGTGACCCGGCGCCGGATGGCAGGTTCGGTGGACCTGCATGAGTGCCGACCGAAGTGGAACGCAGGATCCGTTCACATCCTTGCGGAGACTGAGATAGAAGGAACAATAATTGTAACTGATAGAGGATAGTAGAGTTGAAATATATTACAGATCTGAAGGCACTGAAAAATATACCTCCCTGTGTGATCACACTGGGAAAATTTGACGGTGTTCACAGAGGGCATCAGAAGCTGATCCGTCTGGTTCGGGAAATCGGCAGTGAAAAGGGATGGAAGACCGCAGCATTTACCTTCGATGTGTCCCCGCAGGTAAAGATGGGCATGCGAAGAAGTCAGCTGCTCATGACGAATGAGGAACGTCGTACGAGGCTGGAAGCGCTTGGTCTTGACTATCTTGTGGAATGTCCCTTTACAGATGATATTAAAAATATGGAGCCTGAGGATTTTGTAAAGAAGATCCTTGTGGAGCGAATGCAGGCAAAAGCTCTGGTTGTGGGAGCGGATTTTCACTTCGGAAAGAAGCGCCGGGGCGATGCAGATCTTCTTCTTAAGATGGGAGAGGAGCTGGATCTGGTGATCCGGGTGGTGCCGAAGGAGCAGGACGGAAGAAGAGATATCAGCAGTACCTATATCCGGGAGGAGCTTGCGAAGGGTCATATGGAAAAGGTAACAGAGCTGCTGGGAAATCCCTATTCAGTCAAGGGGGAGATCGTTCACGGAAATCATATCGGTCATACACTTGGCTTTCCTACCATTAATCAGATCCCGGAAGCGATCAAGCTGCTTCCTCCCAATGGTGTCTATCTTTCCAGAACGCTGGTGGACGGCAGGGAGTATGACGGCATCAGCAATGTAGGTACAAAGCCTACGGTTCAGGGAGAGAAGATCATGGGGATCGAGACCCACCTTCTTTTGTTCAGCGGAGATCTGTACGGAAAAGAGGCAAGAGTACAGCTGCTGTCCTTCCGCAGGCCGGAAAAGAAGTTTGATTCACTGGATGATCTGAAGGCACAGCTGGAGATCGATATCAGGGAAGCAAGAGAACGGCTGTTGACGGAAATACTTTAGCGTGCTAAAATGCAAGAGTGACAACAGTAGATCTAGGAGGATTGAGATGAGTAAAGATATTCATACTCTTGAGATGGATCGTCTCTTTGACGCAATTCTCAGTCTGCAGAACCGGGAGGAATGCTACACATTCTTTGAGGATGTCTGCACGGTCAATGAGCTGATCTCACTTGCGCAGCGCTTTGAGGTGGCAACCATGCTCAGAGAAAAGAAAACATATCTGGAAATTTCAGAAAAAACAGGGGCATCAACGGCTACGATCAGCCGTGTGAATCGGGCTCTTTCCTATGGAAACGACGGCTACGATATGGTATTCGGTCGTCTTGAGCATTCTGAAGAGAGCGAATCCTGAAAACAGAACGCAAAAATGGCGCATATACTACGGTATAGACGTCATTTTTTCATTCATGGTAACTATGCAATACGTACGGCATGCATTCGGATCAATCCGTGTTTGAGCAGCCGGAACGAATTCTGTGTCGGACCTTACCCAACCGGCTGTATGATGGAGAGAAACATGATAGCATTAATTGATTATGATGCAGGCAATACCAAAAGTGTTGAAAAGGCGCTGCAGCTTCTCGGAGAGGAAGTCATTCTGACACGAGACAGGGAAACACTGCTGAAGGCAGATAAAGTGATCCTTCCCGGTGTCGGACATTTCGGTGACTGTATGGAGAAGCTGAAGATCTATGAACTTGAGGATGTGATCCGTGAGATCTGTAATAAGGGGACTCCCTTTCTGGGGATCTGTCTGGGACTGCAGCTTCTGTTTGAAAGAAGCGAGGAGGCACCCGGGGTGGAGGGCCTTGGGATCCTGAAGGGCGAGATCAGAAAAATTCCGGCACAGGAGGGTCTCAAGATTCCGCATATGGGCTGGAATTCCCTGCATCTGCAGAACAGCGGAAGACTGTTCCGCGGGATTGAGGAACAGGCATATGTGTACTTTGTACACTCCTATTATCTGACCGCTGAGGATCCGTCGATTGTAAAAGCAACAACGGAATACAGCACTCTGATCCATGCTTCTGTGGAAAAGGAGAATGTGTTCGCCTGCCAGTTCCATCCGGAGAAAAGCTCCGATGTAGGACTTCGCATTCTGAAGAATTTTGCAGATCTGGGAAAGGAAGCGTGAGAAAATGTTTACAAAAAGAGTCATTCCCTGTCTGGATGTGAATGCAGGCAGAGTTGTAAAAGGTGTAAACTTTGTAAATCTCCGGGATGCCGGCGATCCGGTTGAAATCGCCAAAGCATACGATAAGGCCGGAGCAGACGAGGTGGTATTTCTGGATATCACTGCCTCCAGTGATAACAGAGGTACGGTGGTGGATATGGTGCGCCGTGTGGCTGCCAATGTGTTCATCCCCTTTACTGTAGGCGGCGGAATCCGTACCGTTGATGATTTTAAGATGCTTCTCAGGGAAGGGGCAGACAAGATTTCTGTGAATTCAGCGGCAATCATGAATCCGCAGCTGATTACCGATGCTGCTCTGAAATTCGGCAGTCAGTGTGTAGTGGTTGCCATTGATGCAAAGAGAAGAGCGGACGGTTCCGGCTGGAATATCTATAAAAACGGCGGCCGTGTGGATATGGGCATTGATGCAGTGGAATGGGCTAGGAAAGCCTATGAGCTGGGTGCAGGAGAGATTCTCCTTACCAGTATGGACTGCGACGGTACCAAGGCAGGATATGATATTGAACTGACCAGAACGGTTGCTGAGGAGGTTGGAATTCCCGTGATCGCCTCCGGAGGTGCAGGTACTATGGATCATTTTTACGATGCACTTACGGAGGGCAAGGCGGATGCTGTTCTGGCAGCTTCTCTGTTCCATTACAAAGAGATGGAGATCCGGGATTTGAAAAAGTACCTGCGGGACAGAGACGTTTCTGTGCGTCTTTAAATGTACCTGTTCCCGGGATAGCCGGAGATACGCATGCCGGCTCGTCATGCCGGCATGTAAGAGTCTGTATAGATGAACAGTAACCTGAAAATCAGGAGACGGAGTGTACTGTAAAGCAGAAGGGGGGTGGAGCTGTGCCGCCGATTCAGGGCAGCTGGGCAGCTGCGTTAAAGGATGAATTTAAAAAACCCTATTACAGGGAATTATTTGAAAAAGTCAGCAGTGAATACCATACGAGAGTCATCTATCCTCCGGCAGAGGATCTGTTCAATGCCTTTCACTTTACTCCTCTGGAGCAGGTGAAGGTGGTGATCCTTGGGCAGGACCCCTATCATGGAGAGGGACAGGCGCACGGGCTTTGCTTTTCCGTAAAGCCGGGAGTGGATATCCCGCCTTCCCTGGTGAATATCTACAAGGAACTGGAAAGTGATCTGGGCTGTTATATCCCCAACAACGGATATCTGGAAAAATGGGCCAGGCAGGGAGTACTGATGCTGAATACCGTGCTGACGGTTCGGGCGCATCAGGCGCATTCCCACAAGGACATCGGCTGGGAACAGTTTACGGATGCAGCGATCCGGGTTCTTGCGCAGCAGGACAGACCCATGGTCTTTGTACTGTGGGGAAAGCCCGCTCAGGCGAAAAAAGCCATGATCACCAATCCGAGACACCTGATCCTGGAGGCTCCGCACCCAAGTCCCCTGTCCGCCTACAGAGGCTTTTTCGGCAGCAGACCGTTTTCAAAGATCAATCGGTATCTTCAGGAGAATGGTTTGGAACCGGTAGACTGGCAGATTGAGAATAAGAGTAACATATGAGCAATAAAAATACATTAGTAAAAAATGCTTCGATCCTGATGATCGCATCCATGATCTCCAGGATCATCGGTCTTCTGTACAGAAGACCCCTCGGAAATATTCTGGGATCGGTGGGCCTCGGATACTACGGCTATGCCAGTAATCTGTATTCCATTCTCCTGCTGATCTCCTCCTACAGTATCCCCATGGCAGTATCCAAGATCGTGTCGGAGAGACTGGCTCTGAAGCGCTACAGGAATGCCCATCGAGCCTTTCTGGCTGCTTTGATCTATGCGGCAGTCGTGGGAGGGATCGCCGCGCTGATCGCCTGGTTTGGAGGTGCATACCTGCTGCCGAAGAACCAGCTGAATGCTTTGCCGGCTCTTCGCGTACTGTCTCCGACCATCTTTCTGTCGGCGATTCTGGGTGTGCTCCGGGGATATTTTCAGGCAAATCAGAATATGACCCCTACCTCCGTTTCCCAGATTGCAGAGCAGATCATGAATGCGATCGTCAGTATCCTGGCTGCCTGGATCCTTGTTGCAAGAGTTGCTTCTGATGGTGGAAACAGCACGGCCATCTATGGTGCCGTCGGCGGAACAATGGGTACAGGAGCCGGTGTGCTGACAGGGCTGATCTTTATGCTGTTTGTGTACGGTGTCAACCGGAAGATCATCTTTAAAAGGATCGCAAGAGACAAGAGTGAAACCGAGGAGAGCTACAGTCATATCTTTCAGGTGATATTCCTGATGGTGACTCCGATTATTTTCACTACCTTCATCAACAACGCCAGCACCTATCTGGACAGCTATCTGTATTCCACCATTCAGGACTGGCACGGCTTTGATGCGGATGCGATCTCTGCGGCCTACGGTGAATTCAGTAATTATTATATTCCCATCATCAATATTCCGCTGGCAATCGCTTCAGCCAGTGCTTCGGCACTGATGCCTGAGGTTTCCGGTCAGTACGCACTGGGAAATCATGAGAATGCCAATGAACAGATCAACACCACCATCCGGCTTACCATGTTTATCTGCATTCCTGCCATGGTGGGACTGACGATCCTTGCCGGACCGATCATGCAGCTTCTGTTCCCTTCAGCGTCTGAGCTGGCAGCGAGGATTCTGATGTTCGGAAGCCTGTATGTACTGTTCACTGCTCTGGCAACCATTACCGGCAGTGTGCTTCAGTCTATTGGGCAGCAGCGGACCGCTTTATTCAATGCAGGTATATCACTGATCCTGAATCTGGTCTGCCTGGCACTGCTGCTGTTCCTGATCCCGAGACTGGATATCTATGCAGTAATGATCGCAAATATCCTGTTTTCTGTTGTATATTGCCTGATGAATGCACTTTCCTTAAGACGGTACCTGGGCTTCAGGAATGAGATGAAGAAAACCTACGGCGAGCCGCTTCTGGCATCTCTGTTGATGGCAGCTGTAACACTGCCGGTGTATTCCCTTATCTTCCGGGTCAGCGGAATGGTCCTTGCAGCGCTGCCCATTGCAATCCTTGCAGCAGTACTGGTTTATCTCATCGGTTATGTGAAGATCTCCCGTATATCGGAGGAGGAGCTGCGGAAATTCCCGCTTGGAACGAAGCTGGTGAAGGTGCTTCGAAAGATCCGGATCTATCGGTAGGTGAACAGGAACCAACTTTGAATAATACAACAAAAAGCACGTACCGCCGCGGCGGTACGTGCTTTTTGTTGTGTGACTTATGAAGGTTTACAAATTCTTATTCGCAGTGGACAGCATGAGCTTGATACGATTCAGCTGGTTTACCTCAGAGGCACCCGGATCGAAATCGATGGCTACAATATTGGCCTTCGGATACTCCTTGCGGATTGCCTTTATGACTCCCTTTCCAACAATGTGGTTGGGCAGGCAGCCGAAGGGCTGTGTACAGACAATATTCTCAATACCGCCATGGATCAGCTCCATCATCTCGCCTGTGAGGAACCAGCCCTCTCCGGTCTGATTTCCGACAGATACAATGGGCGATGCATATCTTGCAAGATCCTTAATGTTAGCAGATGGAGTGAAGTGTACACTCTTCTCAAATTCTCTGTTTGCTGCGGAACGCAGCATGTCGATGGCCTTGATGCCTGCGTTGCACAGAAGTGCGTTTTTTTTGCTGCCTCCTAAGTGCTTCGCCTTGAAGTTTGCATTGTAGAAGCTGTACATGAAGAAGTCGATCAGATCAGGGCATACAGCCTCAGCGCCCTCCTTCTCCAGCAGCTCAGCCAGATGGTTGTTGGCTGCAGGCAGGAATTTTACCAGGATCTCACCTACGATGCCGACTCTTGGCTTCTTCTCGTCGGTGATCGGAATCCGGTCAAAGTCATGGATCATGGTTTTACAGATCTGATTGAAGCGGCGGAAGGATACCTTCGGACTGCTGACATATTCAATACAGATATTCTCCCATTTCTTATGGATCCGGTCGGTCGTGCCCTTCACCTTCTCATAGGGACGCATACGGTATACGCATTTCATCAGAATATCACCGAATACAACAGCATATACAGCACGGAGTGCAGTTGCCATGTCCAGCTTGAAGCCGGGATTTTCTTCAAGTCCGCTAAGGTTCACGGAAATAACCGGTACCTGAGACATGCCGGCTTTTTTCAGTGCACGTCGGATGAAGCCGATGTAGTTGGAGGCACGGCAGCCGCCGCCGGTCTGGGTGCACATGACAGCCACTCTGTCCAGATCATATTTTCCGGACAAAAGGGCATCCATGATCTGTCCTACTACCATCAGAGACGGATAGCAGGCGTCGTTGTTGACATACTTCAGACCTACATCAACAGCATCCTTGGAATCATTCTGCAGGATCTCCAGATTGTAGCCGCTGGTATTAAAGGCAGGCTGCAGGATATTGAAATGAATCGGTGACATCTGGGGAGCCAGAATGGTATAAACACCCTTCATTTCCTTTGTATAGAGAGCTTTTTTGATAGAGGACGGCCGCACAGCTCTTCTGTCCTTCTTCTTATCTCTGGCGCGAAGCGCTGCAATCAGAGAACGGACACGGATCCTTGCGGCACCAAGGTTATTCACCTCATCAATCTTCAGACAGGTATAGATCTTGCCGCTTCCCTCCAGAATATCATAGACCTGGTCGGTGGTAACCGCATCCAGACCGCAGCCGAAGGAGTTCAGCTGGATAATATCCAGATCATCCCTTGTCTTTGCCAGGTTTGCAGCCGCATAGAGACGGGTATGATACATCCACTGATCGTTTACCCGGAGAGGACGTTCCAGATCATGGAGATGGGAAACGGAATCCTCTGTGAGAACTGCCAGATCGTAGGCTGCGATCATATCCGGAATTCCGTGGTGGATCTCCGGATCGATGTGATAGGGGCGGCCGGCGAGAACGATGCCGTGGTGACCGGTCTTTTCCATCCACTCCAGCGTTTCTTCACCCTTACGGCGCATATCCTCACGAACGCTCTCCATTTCCATCCAGCCGGCATGGCAGGCAGAACGGACCTCCTGCTCAGGAATATGTTTGAAAACCTTTACCAGCTCGTCTGCCAGGATCCGCTCACTGGTGAGAGCCAGGAAGGGGTTCTGGAAGGTTATGGAAGGATCGTTGAGCTCCTCTACGTTGTTTTTGATATTCTCTGCATAGGAGGTAACGATGGGGCAGTTGTAGTGGTTGACTGCGCCCTCGAATTCTTCACGCTCATAAGGAATACAGGGATAGAAGATATACTTCACTCCGTTTTTCAAGAGCCATGAAATGTGTCCGTGGGCAAGCTTTGCCGGGTAGCATTCTGACTCGCTGGGAATGGATTCAATGCCCATCTCGTAGATCTTTCGGGAAGATGTAGGAGACAGAACCACTCTGTAGCCAAGCTTTGTGAAGAAGGTATGCCACAGAGGATAGTTTTCGTACATATTCAAAACTCTGGGGATTCCCACGGTACCGCGGACTGCCTGCTCCTCAGAGAGGGAGGCATAGTCAAACAGTCTGTTGTATTTGTACTCAAACAGGTTCGGGATCTTGTTGGCATTCTTTTCCTTGCCGATGCCTCTCTCACAGCGGTTTCCGCTGATATACTGACGGCCGCCGGAGAATTTATTGATGGTCAGACGGCAGTTGTTGATACAGCCCTTGCAGTTGGTCATGCGGGTCGTATACTCCAGACCGCTGATATCGTTGATCGACAGCATGCTGGTCTGTTTACCCTCATAGCGCTCCTTAGCGATCAGGGCGGCTCCGAAGGCACCCATGATTCCTGCAATGTCCGGACGGATGGCCTTGCAGTCTGCAATTCGCTCAAAGCTTCGAAGAACAGCATCGTTGTAGAAGGTTCCTCCCTGCACAACAATGTGCCTGCCCAGCTCAGTAGCATCGGATACCTTGATTACCTTATAGAGAGCATTCTTGATAACGGAGTAGGCAAGGCCTGCAGAAATATCTGCGGGAGTTGCTCCTTCCTTCTGAGCCTGTTTTACCTTGGAGTTCATGAATACCGTACAGCGGGTTCCCAGATCAATGGGATTCTCTGCAAACAGAGCCTCCTTTGCAAAATCCTGCACAGAGAAATTCAGTGAGTTTGCAAAGGTCTCAATAAAGGAACCGCAGCCGGAGGAGCAGGCCTCGTTCAGCAGCACGTTATCAACAGTCTGCTGCTTGATCTTGATGCATTTCATATCCTGACCGCCGATGTCCAGAATACAGTCTACCTCCGGATCGAAGAATGCAGCAGCTGTGTAGTGAGCAATGGTCTCTACCTCGCCCTCGTCCAGCATCAGTGCAGACTTGATCAGTGCTTCGCCGTAGCCTGTAGAACAGGAATAGGCGATGTGTGCAGTATCCGGCATATGGTCATAGATCTCCTGCATGGCACGGATCGAGGTGGCCAGAGGACTTCCGTTGTTGTTGGAATAGAAGGAATACAGCAGACTTCCGTCCTCGCCTACCAGAGCAGCCTTGGTCGTAGTGGAGCCTGCGTCGATTCCCAGATAGCAGTTACCGGAATAGGCAGACAGATTTCCCTTCTTAACTGTGTTCTGCTTCTGACGTTCCAGAAAGACATCATAATCCTCCCGTGACCGGAACAGCGGCTCCATACGGGCAGACTCATAGTTCATGGACACTCTCTCCTCCAGCCGGGTCTTCAGAGCCTCAAGGGAGATCGCTGCGTCCTCCGCTGCATTCATGGCAGAGCCGATGGCAGCAAACAGGTGAGAATTCTCCGGAATGATCCGATGCTCCTCATCCAGCTTCAGAGTTCGTACAAAGCATTCTCTGAGTTCGGAAAGAAAATGCAGCGGACCGCCGAGGAATGCCACGTGACCGCGGATCGGCTTTCCGCAGGCAAGGCCGGATATAGTCTGGTTTACAACGGCCTGGAAGATGGAAACGGACAGGTCTTCCTTGGTAGCTCCTTCGTTGATCAGCGGCTGGATATCCGTTTTGGCGAACACACCGCAGCGGGCAGCAATGGGATAGACAGCCTGGTAGTTTTTGGCGTATTCATTCAGTCCGGAGGCATCGGTCTGAAGCAGGGAAGCCATCTGATCGATAAAGGATCCGGTACCTCCTGCGCAGACACCGTTCATACGCTGCTCAATAGAGCCGCCTTCAAAATAGATGATCTTGGCATCCTCGCCTCCCAATTCGATGGCAACATCTGTCTGGGGAGCATAGAACTGAAGAGCAGTAGAAACCGCTACAACCTCCTGGACAAAGGGAATTTCCAGACGGTTTGCAAGAGTCAGTCCTCCGGAACCGGTGATCACCGGGTTCAGCTGCATCTCTCCAAGCTTTGCGTAAGCCTTATCCAGCAGAGCTGCCAGTGTCTCCTGAATGTTGGCAAAATGTCTCTCATAGTCGGAAAATAATACTTCCTTTTCCTTATTTAAGATGGCAATTTTGACAGTGGTGGAGCCGATGTCAATTCCGAGCGTATAAATGTTTTCACTCATGTGTTACTTCTCCTTCTCAATATTTACCATTGTTTGTTATGATGATCTGAATAGTATGACAGTTTAGTCGAGATATTCAGAAGGTTCTAATCAACATTCATCGAGCCCGCACTACGTGCTCAATTGCTGCTGCGCAGCGCTCGATTCATATTGATTAGAACAGCCTACGCGGCTGATTCAATACGAATAAGCACAGCCTTACGTGCCGGCACGACGTCTGCACTTATTCGTATTGAATCCTTCTGAATAGTAACTATATGCAAAGTACTATTATACGACACCTGAAAATAGAAGACAATCAATAAAAACGGCGGTAATTCTGAAAAAAAAATAAAGTTTTCGGGGAAACTGCTGAAAAGTAAAGAAGAAATGATTGCCTGATTCTCTGATTTCCGATAAGATAGATGAACGAGACAATACAATCATAAAGGTTACTGGTGAACAGTAACTTATGAAGTGCGGCGATGCCGGTCAGAAGTGCTCGCTGCAATGAAAGGACTTTTTTATATGGGTGAATATACACTGCTTACCGAAGAGGGAAGAGCAAAGCGTGCCGAGTTTCAGACCGTTCACGGAACGATCCAGACGCCGGTATTTATGAACGTCGGAACTGTGGCTGCCATTAAGGGTGCAGTATCAACGGAGGATCTGGAGCAGATCGGGACACAGGTGCAGCTGTCCAATACCTACCATCTTCATGTGCGTCCGGGGGATGAGGTCGTAAAGCAGATGGGAGGTCTTCATCAGTTTATGAGCTGGAAGAAGCCGATCCTTACCGATTCCGGCGGATTTCAGGTATTTTCCCTTTCTACGCTGCGAAAGATCAAGGAGGAGGGTGTGACCTTCCGTTCTCATATTGACGGCAGAAAGATCTTCATGGGACCGGAGGAGAGCATGCAGATCCAGTCGAATCTTGCCTCCACCATTGCAATGGCCTTTGACGAGTGCCCCTCCAGTGTGGCAGAGAAAAGCTATGTGCAGCATTCCGTAGACCGCACCACCCGCTGGCTGGAGCGCTGCAGGGTAAAGATGCAGGAGCTGAACAGCCGGGAGGATACCATCAACCGGCAGCAGATGCTGTTCGGCATCAATCAGGGTGCAGTCTACGCGGACATCCGTATCGACCATGCCAGAAGAATTTCCGAAATGGAGCTGGACGGCTATGCAGTAGGCGGACTGGCAGTAGGCGAGACCCATGAAGAGATGTATCATATTCTGGATGAAACAGTGCCGAATCTTCCAAGAAATAAACCGACCTATCTGATGGGTGTGGGAACGCCGGCGAATATTCTGGAGGCTGTTGACAGGGGCGTAGACTTCTTTGACTGCGTCTATCCAAGCAGAAACGGCCGCCACGGTCATGTATACACCAACGGAGGAAAGCTGAATCTTCTGAATGCAAAGTTCGAGCTGGATCAGCGGCCCATCGATGAACACTGCGGCTGTCCTGTCTGCAGAAGAGGCTATTCCAGAGGCTATATCCGCCATCTCCTGAAGGCAAAGGAGATGCTGGGACTGCGCTTCTGTGTGATCCACAATCTGTATTACTACAACAATCTGATGCAGGAGATCCGGGATGCTCTGGATGCAGGAAACTTCGCAGCCTATAAGCGCATGCGCCTGGACGGCTATCTCGCAGGAGAGTGAATCATTGTTGCCCTGATAGTCTGTAACTATAAAATCCACAAAACCTCTTGAAGGAACCTGCAGGATTGTGTATTATGGTAATAGTTTGTTTTAGCGTGCTAAACTGTTTCTGATGGAGCAGTGCAAAACAAAGAAGAAAGAACAATTACATAAGGAGGAAACCCTGATGATTTTTGCTACAGCTACAAGCACAACCACCAGCAACATCATGCTCTTCGGAATGATGGCAGTGATTTTTGCGGTAATGTATTTCCTGATGATCCGTCCTCAGAACAAGGAGCAGAAAAGAGTGCAGGCAATGCTGAATGCCCTTGAGGTAGGTGATGCAGTTGTTACCACCAGCGGATTTTACGGAATCGTGATCGATATCGCTGATGACGATGTGATCGTTGAATTCGGCAACAACAAAAACTGCAGAATCCCGATGAGAAAAGCTGCAATTGTTCAGGTTGAGAAGCCGGAGCAGGCTGCTGAGAAATAATAAGTTCTCTGACACAATCTACAGGAACAGCGAGTCATGAACGAATGGGACTTGTGCCGGCGGCATAAGTCCCATTATTAGAAAAGAGGTAAAAGATATGGAGTATAAAATCGGTCTGATCCACGGAGACGGAATCGGTCCCGAGATCGTCAATGAGGCAAAAAAGGTACTGGACGTAATCTGTGAAAAGTACGGACATGCTTTTACATATACGAATCTTCTTCTGGGCGGTGCGTCCATCGATGTGCACGGAGTGCCGCTGACAGACGAGACAATCGAAGAGGCAAAGACCTGCGATGCAGTTTTGATGGGTTCCATCGGCGGGGATGCAAAGACCTCTCCCTGGTACCGGCTGGAGCCTGCGAAGCGTCCGGAGGCAGGACTGCTGAAGATCCGCAAGGCGCTGAATCTGTTTGCTAACCTTCGTCCGGCCTATCTGTACGATGAGCTGAAGGCGGCCTGTCCTCTCCGGGATGATATCATCGGTGAAGGCTTTGATATGATGATCATGAGAGAACTGACCGGCGGTCTGTATTTCGGCGCAAGAAAAACTGAGGAGATCGACGGTGTGAAAACCGCAGTAGATACGCTCAGCTACAATGAGAATGAGATCCGCCGCATTGCAAAGCGCGGTTTTGATATTGCCATGAAGAGAAGAAAGAAGGTCACCAGTGTAGATAAAGCCAATGTGCTGGATTCCTCCCGGCTGTGGAGAGCTGTGGTGGAAGAGGTGGCAAAGGACTATCCGGAGGTCACTCTGGAGCATATGCTGGTGGACAACTGTGCCATGCAGCTGGTCAGAAATCCGGGTCAGTTCGATGTGATCCTTACTGAGAATATGTTCGGTGATATTCTGTCTGACGAGGCAAGCATGGTGACCGGTTCCATCGGAATGCTGTCTTCTGCCAGCCTGAATGAGACAAAGTTCGGTCTGTATGAGCCCAGTCATGGTTCTGCACCGGATATTGCAGGAAAAAACATTGCAAATCCGATCGCCACGATCCTGTCTGCAGCCATGATGCTCCGCTATTCTCTGGATCTGGATCAGGAGGCGGATGCGGTAGAGGCGGCAATTAAGGCCGTTCTGGCGAAAGGGTACAGAACCGTAGATATTATGTCCGAGGGCTGTACACAGGTATCTACAGAAGAGATGGGAAGACTGATCTGCGGGGAACTCTGATGACAGTCATCCGGCTTCGGAAGAAACCATTCCGTGTCCGTGATCCGAAGAGGGTAATCCCGAAGAGATAGTGAGTGATAGAAGTCGACAGCGGAATCTGCGCAGGATTCCGAAAGGAGGATAGTATGAAAAGTGATGCAGTAAAAACAGGCATGCAGCAGGCTCCTCACAGAAGTCTGTTCAACGCACTTGGACTGACAAAAGAAGAGATGGAGAAGCCGCTGGTCGGCATTGTCTGTTCCTATAATGAGATCGTGCCGGGTCATATGAACCTGGATAAAATCGCCCAGGCGGTTAAGCTGGGTGTTGCCATGGCAGGCGGAACACCGATCATGTTCCCGGCAATCGCAGTCTGCGATGGTATTGCCATGGGTCATACAGGAATGAAGTACTCTCTTGTAACCCGTGATCTGATCGCAGACTCCACTGAGGCAATGGCACTGGCTCATCAGTTTGATGCGCTGGTCATGATTCCGAGCTGTGACAAGAATGTACCGGGTCTTCTGATGGCTGCTGCAAGAATCAACGTTCCTACAGTATTCGTCAGCGGCGGTCCCATGCTGGCAGGCCATGTAAACGGACAGAAGAAGAGTCTCTCTTCCATGTTCGAGGCAGTAGGCTCCTATGCAGCAGGAACCATGACAGAGGACGAAGTATACGAGTATGAATGCAAGGTATGTCCTACCTGCGGCTCCTGCTCAGGAATGTATACAGCAAACAGCATGAACTGTCTGACAGAGGTTCTTGGTATGGGACTTCAGGGCAACGGAACCATTCCGGCCGTTTATTCCGAGCGAATCAAGCTGGCAAAGCATGCCGGCATGAAGGTCATGGAGATGTATGAGAGAAATATCCGTCCGAGAGACATTATGACACCGGATGCATTCATGAATGCGCTGACGGTGGATATGGCTCTGGGATGCTCCACCAACAGTATGCTGCATCTGCCTGCAATCGCCCACGAGGTTGGATTTGCCCTCAGCCCGGAGCTGGCAAATGAAGTAAGCGAAAAAACACCGAACCTGTGTCATCTGGCACCTGCAGGTCCTACCTACATGGAGGATCTGAATGAGGCCGGCGGTGTATATGCCGTGATGAACGAGCTCACAAAGCTGGATCTGCTGAATCTCGACTGCATGACCGCAACCGGAAAAACAGTCGGTGAAAATATTGCAAATGTTACGATCAAGGATCATAATGTCATCCGATCCATCGACAATCCCTACAGTGCTACCGGCGGTCTGGCTGCTCTGAAGGGAAATCTTGCACCGGATACAGGAATCGTAAAACGTTCTGCTGTTGCTCCGGAGATGCTGGTGCATGAAGGTCCTGCCCGTGTATTCGACTGTGAGGAGGATGCCATCGAGGCAATCAAGGGAGGAAAGATCGTAGCCGGAGACGTTGTAGTCATCCGCTATGAGGGTCCGAAGGGAGGACCCGGTATGAGAGAGATGCTGAACCCCACTTCTGCGATCGCAGGAATGGGTCTGGGATCCTCTGTTGCTCTGATCACAGACGGCCGTTTCTCCGGTGCGTCCAGAGGAGCGTCCATCGGTCATGTAAGTCCCGAGGCAGCTGTGGGAGGTCCGATCGCTCTGGTGGAGGAAGGGGATATCATTAAGATCAATATTCCTGAATACAAGCTGGAGCTGGATGTTCCGGATGAGGTTCTTGCTGAAAGAAGAAAGAACTGGAAACCGCGTCAGCCGAGAATTACAACCGGTTATCTCGCAAGATATGCAAAGATGGTGACCAGCGGAAACCGCGGAGCAGTTCTGGAAATTCCGGAATAATGCAGGTCGAGAGCAGGAAGGAGTGCAGGTATGAAGTTAAACGGTTCACAGATTATTATCGAGTGTCTGAAGGAGCAGGGCGTTGATACTGTATTCGGATACCCGGGAGGAACGATCCTCAATGTTTACGATGAATTATATAAGCATCCGGAAATCAGACATGTGCTGACCTCCCATGAGCAGGGAGCAGCTCATGCAGCTGACGGATATGCAAGAGCAACCGGAAAGGTCGGAGTCTGTATGGCTACCAGCGGCCCGGGTGCAACCAACCTGGTTACAGGAATTGCTACCGCTTATCTGGATTCCATTCCGATGGTTGCGATCACTGCCAATGTTAACTGTCCGCAGATCGGAAAGGACAGCTTCCAGGAGGTGGATATCGCAGGTGTTGTAATGCCTGTTACAAAGCACAGCTTCATTGTAAAGGACATCAATAAGCTGGCGGAGACCATTCGCCGTGCCTTTGCGATCGCAAGAAGCGGCAGACCGGGACCGGTGCTTGTGGATGTACCGAAGGATCTGACCGCAGCAGTAACGGAATATGAGTCCGTACAGGTATATGATCCGGATGTGGAGGATGAAACCACTAAAAATCAGCTGTACGATGCCGCTGAGATGATCTGTAAGGCCGCACGTCCCATGATCTTCGTAGGAGGCGGCTGTGTTCTCTCCGGTGCACAGGAGGAGGTACGGGAGCTGGCTGAGCGTATTCAGGCTCCGGTCTGTGATTCCCTGATGGGCAAGGGTGTATTCCCAGGAACTCACGAGCTGTATACAGGTATGCTGGGCATGCACGGAACAAAGACTGCCAATCTGTCCATGCATAAGTGCGATCTGCTGATCGTTCTTGGTGCACGTTTCTCTGACCGCTGCGCGGGCAGTCCGAAAACCTTTGCAAAGCAGGCTAAGATCCTTCAGATCGATGTGGATGCTGCTGAGGTGAATAAGAATGTTCTTGTGGATGCCAGCCTGATCGGTGATATGAAAACCGTGCTGCAGAAGCTGATCCCTCTTCTTGCAGAGCAGACCCACGAGGACTGGCTCAGCGAGGTAAAGCTCTCCATGGAGAAATATCCGCTGAATTATCATCACGAGACACTGACCGGTCCCTATGTGATTGAGGAGCTGTATCGTGTGACCGGCGGAAGAGCCATCGTCTGCACCGATGTTGGACAGCATCAGATGTGGGCAGCTCAGTATTATAAATATACGGCACCAAGAACCCTTCTCAGCTCCGGCGGACTTGGAACCATGGGCTACGGTCTGGGTGCAGCCATTGGAGCAAAGTGCGGCCGTCCGGATCAGATCGTTGTCAATATTGCAGGCGACGGATGCTTCCGTATGAATATGAATGAGCTTCTGACTGCAACAAGAAACAATATCCCGGTCATTGAGATCGTGATCAACAATCATGTTCTCGGTATGGTGCGTCAGTGGCAGACCCTGTTCTACGGACAGAGATATTCTAATACCATCCTGGATGATTATCTTGACATCTGCAAGGTTTCCGAGGGCATGGGTGCGACTGCATTCCGTGTAACAAAGAAAGAGGAGATGGCACCTGCTCTTGAAGCAGCCATTGCGCTGAATAAGCCCTGTGTAATTGAATGTGTCATCGACCCGGATGATAAGGTATTTCCGATGGTTCCTGCAGGAAGATCCAACCATGAAGTGTTCGATGAGAAGGATCTTCAGAACAAGTAAAAAATGACGGAATAACTGTATTTAACAGTCAAATTTTCTATAAAATCAGAATTGACAATATTATAACAAAGAGTTACTATTGCAGTAACTTGTTAAAGCGGTAACTATTCAGAGCCATGCAGAATCACAGAATATCCGGGAACAGGCATTGTGAGAGACCTCGTACGGAAACGAATCTGCAAGGAGAGAATAGTTACCTTGCATTTTACGGTCAGTTCGTAAGGCTGCGAAAACTGACCCGGGAGGATTGAACTATGTATAATCGTGTGTATAATTTCTCTGCCGGACCGGCAGTGCTGCCTGAAGAGGTATTACTGGAGGCCCAGGAGGAAATGATGAACTATCGCGGATGCGGCATGTCTGTCATGGAGATGAGCCATCGTTCCAAAATGTTCGATGAGATCATTCAGGAGGCGGAGCAGGATCTGCGGAAGCTGATGGATATTCCGGAAAACTATAAAGTGCTGTTCCTGCAGGGTGGAGCAACGCTGCAGTTTGCGCAGATTCCGATGAACCTGATGAAGAACCGTGTGGCAGACTATATCATTACCGGTCAGTGGGCAAAGAAGGCCTGGCAGGAGGCAAAGATCTACGGTACAGCCAATGTGATCGCATCCTCTGAGGATAAGACCTACTCCTATATTCCTGACTGTTCTGATCTTCCGATCAGCCCGGACGCGGATTATGTTTATATCTGTGAAAACAATACAATTTTCGGTACTGAGTACAAAAAGCTTCCGAATACAAAGGGAAAGCTTCTTGTATCTGATATTTCCTCCAACTTCCTGTCCAAACCAGTGGATGTAGAAAAATACGGCATCGTATACGGCGGCGTACAGAAGAATATCGGACCGGCCGGAATGGTAATCTCTATTGTCCGTGATGACCTGATCACAGACGATTGTCTGGAGGGAACACCTACCATCATGAAATTCAAGACGCAGGCAGATGCCGGTTCTCTGTACAATACACCGAACTGCTATGATATCTATATCTGCGGCAAGGTGTTCAAGTGGCTGCTGAAAAACGGCGGTCTTACAGCTATGCAGGAGCGCAACGAAGCAAAAGCAAAGATTCTGTATGATTATCTTGATGAAAGCAGACTGTTTAAAGGCACCGTTGTAAAAGAGGATCGTTCCATGATGAACGTTCCCTTTGTAACAGACAGCGCAGAGCTGAATGCAAAATTCATTGCAGAAGCAAAGGCTGCAGGCTTTGAAAACCTGAAGGGCCATCGTGTTGTGGGCGGCATGCGTGCAAGCATCTACAACGCAATGCCTCGTGAGGGTGTTGAGGCTCTTGTTGCCTTTATGAAAAAATTTGAAGAGGAGAATCTATAATCATGATCAAGTATACCTGTCTGAATCCGATTTCCCGGATTGGACTTGATAAATTCAGTGCAGACTATGTGATCACCGATGATTTCAGTCAGGCAGATATTGCCCTGGTCAGAAGCGCAAAGCTGCATGACGTGGAATTTCCGGAGAGCCTTCTTGCCATTGGCCGTGCCGGAGCAGGAGTAAACAACATTCCGCTGGAGGAATGTGCGGCAAAGGGAATTGTTGTATTCAATACACCCGGAGCAAATGCCAACGGTGTGAAAGAGCTGGTGCTTGCAGGCATGCTGATGGCTGCCCGTGATATCGTAGGCGGTATTGAGTGGGCAAAGGAGGAGAAGGGCAATCCGGATATTGCAAAGCAGGCAGAAAAGGAGAAAAAGCAGTTTGCAGGAACTGAGATCTCCGGCAAGAAGCTGGGTATCATCGGGCTTGGTGCCATTGGTCAGATGGTTGCCAATGCAGCTGTGCATCTCGGAATGGATGTTTACGGATATGATCCCTATATTTCTGTTGATGCAGCCTGGAATCTGTCCCGCTCTGTGCATCATATCCAGGACGTGAATGATATTTACAGAACCTGTGATTATATCACCATTCATGTGCCGGCGCTGGACAGCACGAAGGGGATGATCAGCAGAGAGGCCATCGCAATGATGAAGCCCACTACCGTGATTCTGAACTATGCACGAGATGTACTGGTGGATGAGCAGGCTGTTGTGGAGGCACTGAAGGAAGGTCGTCTGAGAAAATACATGACAGACTTCGCGAATCCCACGGTATCCGGAGCAGAGAATGTGGTGATCACTCCTCATCTCGGTGCATCTACAGAGGAAGCAGAGGATAACTGTGCTGTGATGGCCGTAAAGGAACTGAGAGATTTTGTAGAGAACGGAAATATCCGGAACTCTGTGAATCTTCCGAACTGCGACATGGGCGTCTGCGACAGTGCAGGCCGTGTGGCGATCATTCACAAGAATGAGAAGAATATGATCACTCAGTATGCAGGTATCCTTGGCGATGCAGGTCTGAATATTGCACATTTTACCGATGTAACAAGAGGAGAATATGCATATTCCATCATCGATGTGGATTCTCCGGTAACAGAGAAGATCGTAGAGGATCTCCGGGCACTTCCCAGCGTTATGAAGGTTCGCGTGATCAAATAATTGCTGCAGCTTACAGGAATCACAAATATTACAAATGCAGTAAATATCCGGTTTGGATATTTACTGCATTTCGTTGCTATGCATGCAATAAGAACGTCCGGCGGACGTTCTTATGCTTTTAATCAGAAAAAGGAGGAACACACATGGCAGTCATTCGACCATTCAAGGCTCTTCGCCCGGCAGCCGGGCGAGCTGTGGAGGTTGCGGCCCTTCCCTATGATGTATACAGCCGTGAAGAGGCAAGAGAGGCGGTGCAGGGAAAGCCGGTCACCTTTCTGAAGATTGATAGGGCGGAGACGCAGTTTCCGGAGGGAATGGATATCTATGCGGACGAGGTATACCAAAAGGCAGATGAAATGCTTCGCGAAATGGAGGCTGACGGAGTTTTCGTGCAGGACGAGAAGCCCTGCTATTATCTCTATGAGCTGATCATGGACGGCCGCTCCCAGACCGGTCTGGTGGCAGCCTCTTCTGTAGACGATTACATGAGCGGTGTAATAAAAAAACATGAAAATACCAGAAAAGAGAAGGAAGAGGACAGAGTCCGCCATGTAGATGCCTGCAGCGCCCAGACCGGTCCGATCTTCCTTGCCTATCGGGCAAAGGAGGAGATTCGAAATCTGACAGATCGGATTAAGCAGCAGGAGCCCCGGGAGGATTTTACGGCTGAGGACGGAATCATCCACAGGGTGTGGGTGATTGATGCAGAGGAGGACATTCAGCAGCTGACTGCAGCATTCGGAGAAATGGATCATACCTATATTGCAGATGGTCATCACAGGGCAGCGTCCGCGGTGCGGGTATCCTTGAAACGCCGGGAAGAAAACCCGTCATATTCCGGAGAGGAGGAATACAACTTTTTCCTTTCTGTTCTGTTTCCGGATGATGAGCTGCTGATTCTGGATTACAATCGTGTATTGAAGGATCTGAACGGATATACCGGACAGGAAATTCTGGACCAGCTCAGCCGGGTCTGCACGGTGGAGAAAGCTCCGGAGAGTCCCTGGAGACCTGCAGAAAAGGGAGAGATGGGATTTCTGCTGGGGGATACCTGGTACAGGCTGAAGGCTCTTGACAGCTGCAGAATGAACGGGGATCCGGTAGAATCCCTGGATGTGGCATTCCTTCAGCGAGAGATCCTGAAGCCGATCTGGGGAATTGAGGATCCGAAGAGTGATGGGAGAATTGATTTTGTGGGAGGAATCCGGGGGCTGATGGAGCTGGAGGAGCGATGCAGAAGAGACTGCGCAGCTGCATTTTCCATGTATCCCACTTCCATCGGGGAACTGTTTTCTGTAGCTGACGCAGATCGTCTGATGCCGCCGAAATCCACCTGGTTTGAGCCTAAGCTCAGAAGCGGTCTGTTTATACATAAAATTGAGAGACAGAAGCAGGATCCGGTTCGTTGAGGATCTGGAAGGATAGTTCCAGATACAGTCTGGTGCGGTAGTCATTCAGATTCAGCCCGGTCAGCTCAAGGATCCGTTCCATGCGGCTGATGAAGGTGCTTCTGTGAATAAACAGTTTTTTCGCAGCGTGGCTCATGTTGAACTGCGTTTCAAAATAGGTATATAGTGTCTGGTAGTAGCTGGTCTGCCGTTCCTGATCGTGCTTTTGAAGAAAAAGCAGCTGGGGATGGCAGACCTGTTCCGGTTTAAACAGGCCTGTGCCATAGCTGATCAGATAATCCAGTGCATAGTCATCAAAACGGAAATACCAGCGGGTACTGTCCTTCTTCTGACCGATTTCAATGGAAAACAGAGACTGTCGGTAGAAGATCTCAATATCCCTGAGATCATAGAAGACTCTGCTGCAGCCGGCGATCATCAGTCCGTCCCGGACCAGATAGGCGAGGGATTGATAGAAATCCGAGATCTTCTTTTGGGTATTTATGGAAAGATTGATGATCATTACAACATTTCCATCCACCTCAGCAGCACAGGAATCAGACCAGAGCTCTTCTACCTGTGAGATCAGATAGGGGGGATAGAGATCCTTTTTCAGCCGGTGTTCAGGAAAGAAACAGACCATCATATAGCTGTGCTGGTCGGTCCAGCCGGTGCTCTGGCTGATCTTTAGGAGAGTCTTTGACTGAGGAACATGACCGGTAAGACTTTCTGTCAGAAAGCTTCGCAGAAGATTCTGTGTGCTGGTACTGTTCTGAAAGGAGCCGAATCTCCGCAGGAGGTACTCCACATATTCTGCCAGCTGATTCAGGATCAGGGATTCTCTCTCTGAGTATTCTTCATTGGCGATGCCCATGATCAGGCGGCCGGCATATCTGCCGTGGTAGAAGAAGTTAAAGAGCTTATAATCTGTATCGTATTCAAAATCCAGCTCCCCTTCAGAGGCCTCCAGATAGCGCAGATGGGGATTGGAGATCAGGTCATTGACGGTATCCAGAGCCACATGACCGCTGCTGCCGAACAGCATATGAGCAGAGTCCGGATCCTGAGCCTGGGCAATCACCGTGAACTGATTATCGACCAGGCAGACAGGAACCTGCAGCATCCGGTAGGTGAGCTGGACAAGGTTCCGGAAATCCTGTGTATCCTCTACGGTCTGAACGCAGGCCGCCGCCCAGCGGTCATAGGAATCGTAGATTTCCTGCAGAAGATTATACAGCTCCGTTTCCGATACATCCTCCTCTAACAGCAGGACAGAGGTTTTTTCGGGGATGGAAAGGGAAGGCATGTTCCTGCAGATATAGGTTCCGGGCGGCAGGATCTCCTTGCAGTCCAGTGCGATCCGAAGATAGCTGCCGGAAATCCTGCCGCCGGTGAGGAACCGCGGCCTGCCAACGCCCGGCTGGGAATCTGTCCGACGGAGATAGGTTATGGAATAATGATCTTTCAGATGAAAATACAAAGTGTCAGCATTCAGTTCCATTGGGTTCCCTCCTTTGTCCTTACACTACAAATTGTAGTGTGCGGATGTTAAAAAGTCAATCGTTTTAACGGATTGCGAAGCAGAGGAACAGCAATTATACTAATAACATACTTAATAACAACAACCCATTACTACTCTATACACATGGAAAGCGCAGAACAATTTGTTCTGCGCTTTCTGTTTTATCCGGAATGCAAAGTATTGCAAATAGAATGCTAAATGCTTAGAATAGATGAGGTAGTAATAAGAGAAAGGTTGCTGAATTCTATGTTTCATTGGAAAACTCCCGGCAAGGGGGCTGCAGGAAGTAAGCTTTTGGGGTACGTTTTAGCCCTGTTTGCGAATTCCTGCTTTGCATTCTTTGCTCTGGATGTTGTGAATAATCCGGATCTTGCTGTCATGAAGATTCGGTATATGCTGTTAAATGTGCTTGGCATCCTGCTGATTTCTCTGCTGGTTCTGCTGTGGCTGAATTCTTTTCGAAGAACAATGTTTACGATTCTGATCTTTTTCACTGTGATCAGTCTGGTGTTCTGCCATGTTTATGCCAGCAGGGGAGAACCGCTGCAGCTGATCGATGTGTATGCTGTGGGTACAGCTCTGGAGGTATCGGGAGAATACCCCTTTGAGCTTACCGAACAGGCTGCCTTGATGCTGAACCTGTCTGCGGTTCTGTTTGTACTGTATCTGCGGCTGCCGGAGTGGAAGCCGGCAAAGGGAATCAGGGGAAAGATAGGGCTTCGCGCAGGGGCGGCTGCTTGTATGATCGCAGGCTTCTTTCTGTATCTGAATACAAACTGGAACGGAAATCTTGGGATCACCACAGATCTATGGGCTCCCGTAAAGACCTATAAGGAATACGGAACAGAGGTTGGTTTTTTCTGTGTTGCAAAATATATGCGCCTCACCCCGCCTGACGGCTACTCTGTATCCGATACAGAGGAACTTGCAGAACGGATCAGTGAGGAACTGACATCTACAGAAAATGAAGCGGGGGTGGAGACAGGAGACAGACAGAAGCCGGTGAATGTGATTGCGATCATGAATGAGTCCTGGGCGGATTACCGGCTGCTAGGCGATCTGCAGACCACCGATGAGGTCATGCCCTTCTATGACTCTATGAGCGAGAATACGATCAAGGGCAGTACGCTGGTCTGTATCCGGGGAGGAGGGACTGCCAAAACGGAATATGAATTCCTGACCGGTAATTCCGAGAAACGGTTTCCCGGTATGGTTCCTTATGTGAGCTATTATACCCATGAGCAGCATTCCCTGTTCGAGATCATGGCAGACCAGGGATATGAGATTGCCGCTATGCATCCCAATAAAGGTACAAACTGGAACAGAAATACAGCCTACAGTTTGATGGGAGTTGAAAATTTTTATACGATCGATGACTTTCCGGAGGATGCCAGGCGGGTAAGAGCACACATATCTGATGAAGCGAACTATGATGCCATTATCCGGCTGGTAGAGGAGAAGGAAAGCAGCAGCCGGCCCTTCTTCCTGTTTGATATCACCATGCAGAATCATGGCGGCTATAAGGCGAAAAAATATGAAAGTACTCTGTCAGTGTCCGGGTATGAGGACAGTACCGTGGATCAGTATCTGTCTCTGCTTCGGGAAAGTGATGCTGCGCTGGAAAAACTGATCCGGTATTTTGAAGAGGTGGACGAGCCCACGATGATCCTGATGTTTGGGGATCATTATCCGGACCTGCCGGAGGAGTTTACGGAATATCTGACAGGGAAGAGCTACGAAGACAGTACACTGGAGGAGAAGGAGCTGTATTATTCCACACCGTTTTTTATCTGGGCTAATTATGATCTGGAGGAGGAGACGGGAGTGCTTACCAGTACGAATTATCTGGGGACACTGCTTCTTGAAGCAGCCGGGCTGGACATGCCGGAGTACAATCAATATCTGCTGCAGCTGATGGAGCAGATCCCTGCGCTGAATCATCTCGGATACAGAAATTCCTCCGGACAGTGGACAGCCTGGTCTGATGCAGAAGAAACGGAAAAACGGCTGGAGTGGGAGTATGAATGCCTTCAGTACAACAATCTGGCAGAGAAACGAAAGAGGCTGGACTGGTTCTTTACATTGGAGTAAGCCGCAAATAAAAACAAGGACATTCGAATCCGGGATTCGAATGTCCTTGTTTTTTTTGCTGCAGTGTATGCAAAGGAGTTTTCTTACATGAACATGCTGAGCATAGTCTCGGCATTGGACTGCAGGATAGCGTCTGCATTGTTCAGGAAGATCACATCACTTACATTATTCTGCTGAATAAATGTTGTGAGATTGTTGGGATAATAGCGGTAATCTACCACATACACCGTCTGATAATGATCTACCAGGAAGGGAACGAAAGCGTTTCCGTAGGATTCCTTCACCACCACGCAGGAAGAACCGTCTGTGATAGAAGGATTATTGATCGTGGTCAATGCGTGATCTCCGCCGATGAAAGCGCTGTATTTGCCTCCGGTAGAATATTCTGTGGCATCATCTACCACCGGATAGTTGTATTCATATCCCTGACCGTCAGAAATAATACAGTCGTTGGTGCCGTTCGGTGTGTAGGTTACCAGGGTATCCGGATTGTTTCCCAGGGCTTCGGACTGGTTGCTGTAGGAATAGAAGGTGCCAAGGAATCCCGGGTACTGCGATTCTCTGAATTCTGTAATATCATGGGCGGAGATGCCTTTTGCCTTGCAGAATTCAACGTAGGAATAATAGGCACCAAGCTGCGTCCAGTGATGGTCTGTGTTGTAATAGACATACTCTGCATTATGCTTGATCAGAGTATCCAGTACCGGAACCTGCTGAATAGCAGGATCCAGCATGCTGTAGGTATAATTGAAGGCATCTCTTGTGCTGGAGCCGCCCAGGGAAAGCTGTGTCTCCTCATCCAGGCATACAGCAAAGCTCGTAGGTGCCAGCATATCATAGATCGTGACGCTGTCACCGAGTATCGCATGTACGGTATTCAGCATGGATGCGTAGGCAACTGCGCTGCTGTTGCTGAAATAATAGATTTCAAAGCCGCGGTTCTCTGCAATATAGACAGTACCTGCAACCTCGCCCTGATTGTGAATGGTTCCGTCCTCGGTTGGCTCCTCCTCGGCAGGCGTCTCTGCCTGATCGGGAGCGGTTTCTTCAGCTGCCTGGCCTTCTTCAGAGACAATTCCTTCTTCAGAGGTGTTTTCCTGAACTGCTCCTTCCTGTGAGGCATCGTTGTTCCCGGAATCGTCTCCCTCTGAGGGCGGGAGGAGAACAGGAGCAAGCTCGGCGGAATCAGGGATCTCGTCTCCCTGACCTGCAGAACCGTACAATTCTTCGCCCTTCAGGCCGTACAGCTTTTCTACACCGGACTGGCAGGCCAGCAGCTGTTCCCTGAAGGGAAAGGTATCAGAGAACCAGGTATCAATATCGGAGAACCATGTGCCGGTAAAAATTCCGGTAAGGGAAAGTCCGGGGAACTTTGCCAGTTCTCTTTTTTCCAGATCCGACTCCTTGGGACGGATCGGGATCAGAAGAACGCTGACTGCCAGCAGGGCTGCAAACAGATAGGTGAAGATTCTTATATAGCGCTGGTGCCAGATTCTCTGAAGCTCTTTTCTTTTTTTTCTGGCCAGAGCACGTCTGCGCTCCCGGTCAGACCTTGTTTTTCCAGATGACATAGATGTTCAATATCCTTTCTCAGAACTGATTGTACAGGAACGGTGTATAGCTGTTTCCGATCAAAGCAAAGACAGAAACGGCAAGCATCAGAATACAGAATACGATGCGAAGCAGCATGGCTCTGCTGATGTTCGGGATCCGCCTGTTCAGCTGTGCGTTGAGCTTTGCTGCCTGTCCTGCAGCAACCGGTGTGCACGCAAAGACTGCAGCGATCAGGAAGAAGATGTTATTCTTCAGAACAACACCAATGGCGGCGCTGTTCAGTCCTGCACCATTGAGATTCACAAGACCCTTAAGAGCAAGGCCGAGCTGGCCGAAATCCTCAAAGCGGAACAGGATCCAGCTGATGAATACAACCAGAAGGGTGTAGACATGTCCGGCAGCAGCAGGAAGAGCCTTTCCGCCCCGGTCTCTGTAGAGATTTTCCAATGTGATAAATACAAAGAAATAGAGACCCCAGAGAATGTAGTTCCAGCTGGCACCGTGCCAGAGACCTGTCAGCGCCCAGACGGCAAGAAGGTTCAGCATGGTCCTGGTTTTGGAAATGCGGTTTCCGCCCAGAGGAATGTAGACATAGTCCCGGAAAAAGGAACTCAGAGAGATGTGCCATCTTTTCCAGAAATCCTTAATGGAAACTGCAATATAAGGATAGTTAAAGTTTTCTTTATAATGGAAGCCGATCATCTGTCCCAGACCGAGAGCCATGTCAGAATACGCAGAAAAATCAAGATAGATCTGCAGCATGTAGCAAAGAGAGCCAAGCCACACACCGGTTACCGGCACCGTGCGGATCTCAGAGGAAAGGGGCAGCAGCGTGGCTGCCAGAGAGCCGCAGTGATTTGCCAGGACTGCCTTCTTTGCAAGACCGGTGCAGAATCGGGTCATTCCGTCCACCAGATTTTTCAGAGTCGCTTTTCGGGATCGGATCTGGGGAGCCATGTCCGTATAGCGTTCGATCGGACCGGAAACGCTCTGATGGAAAATGCTGGTGTAAAGAAGAAGATCCTGATATCGGTCTGCAGCGGTGCAGCGTCCGTTATATACATCTGCCACATAGGAAATCAGCTTGAATGTATAGAAGGAAATTCCCAGAGGAAGAGCGATCCGGAAGATATTCCAGTCCTGATTCAACAACGCTCCGACGGAGCCCAGGAAGAATCCGGTATATTTGAACACTCCAAGTACTGCCAGAAACAGTGCTGCAGACAGGATCAGATAGGTTTTCTTTCGTGCAGGATCGCCGGTCCGCTCAATGATCCGTCCCATGAAAAACCCAAGGGCAGTCATGATCAGCAGAAGGATCAGATAGCGAAGACCACCCCAGCAGTAGAAGATCAGGGAAAAGATCAACAGGGTTCTGTTGCGGGCTTCGCTGCTGCTTACACGGAAATAGACCAGCATAAACAGCGGAAAGAATACACATAAAAATAACAGGCTGGAAAAAATCATAAAATATAATACCCCCCGATAGATGTATTTCAGCAAGATTCACTTGCAGGATGCTGTTGACAGATAAAGCTGCGTGCATCCGGTCAGTCAGTCAGGTCCGACTGCCGGATATATTGAAGCAGTTCCTCGGCACTGCGGGAAAGAGACTCTCTGGAGCTTCGGATATAACCGAAGGAAGAGAAGATCTTTTTGCCTTCAACAGGAATTGTATGGATCCTGCCTTCTCCAAAAAGGCCGGGTTCGATCGAACTGTCAAGAAGGCAGTAATCTGTATTCTGCAGAAGATTCACCAGCAGCTGACGGCTGTTGGTATGCAGGGAATAATCCAGCTGTCTGAAGGGGGTGTCGCCCGCAGCAGGAATATAGGATTCCTGACTGAAAAAGTCTGCATCCCCATGAAAGCGGATCATCCGGAGTTCCTTCAGCTCCTTTTCAGATACAGAGGTATTGTTATAACAGGAACTGGACGGCCCTGCCAGCAGGTGCATCTGTCTCTGCTGGAGCGGATAGAAGGACAGGTGCTTGCTCTCCAGCTTCTGTTGAAACGCCGGCAGCATAGCCTGATTGACAGAGACAAAGCCAATATCAATATGGTGATGATTCAGCTGGTTCATCAGCTCCTGAAGTGTTCCCTCTGTATAGGTGATCACAGTATCTTCCGGAGCATAGTTCTGTATATATCCGGTGATGACATGGATCAGATGATCATTGGCCAGGCATCCGATCTGCAGTTTTTTTCTGCTTGTGCTCTGGGAAAGAGCAGAAAGTGCCTCGGCGTCCTTCAGCATTCTTCTGGCGGTGCTGTAGACCTCCTTGCCGGCTTCGGTCAGCTCCACGCCTCTGGCCTTTCGCCGGAGAAGCTCCACCTGAAGCTCCTCCTCCAGGGCTTTGATACATTTGCTGATATGAGGCTGTGACGTATAGAGAAGATCAGCGGCCTTCTTAAAACTGCCGCAGTCTGTACTGGTCACAAAATATTGCAGCTGCTTGATATCCATTGGTTCCCTCATTTATTAAAAAACAGTTACTGAGAAGTAACTTATTACCAGTTCAACCCAATTATATCAAAAATTGATGAAAATACAATCTGCCTGTGATACAATGAGCGGGCAAATAATAAGAATAAGGTTACTGTTAACGGCGGGACTGCGCATACCAGGGAGGTTCCCGTGAACTGTAACAGATTGAGAGAGCTGCTATGAATACTATTACAATAGAAGAAATTGCCGCAAGAGACCCGAACGAGATCCTTGTGGCGGATATCAGAAAGCAGGAGGATTTTCTCAGAGGCTCCATGGAGGGAGCGGTGAACATCCCTGCCGAAAGAGCGGAGGAGGCCGAGACGCTGCTGGATCGCAGGAAGGAGATCTGTGTACTTTGCTACACCGGTGAGAGAAGTCAGGAATTTGTGGAGATCCTTGAGGAAAAAGGATATTCTGTGTGGAATATTGAAGGGGGCTACCGCTCCTATCTGAGGAACCATCTGGAGCAGATCGTCCGGGATGAGGAACATATTAAGGAAAGAACCGCTGAGATCGAACGAAGTATCATCAAGAAATTCAGAAAATCTGTATGGAGACCCTTTACCAGAGGGATCCGTGAGTATGAGCTGATCCAGCCGGGAGATAAGATTGCAGTCTGTATATCCGGAGGAAAGGATTCTATGCTGATGGCCAAGCTCCTGCAGGAGCTGCAGAGGCACGGGAAGGTGCCTTTTGAGCTGGTATTCCTCTGTATGAATCCCGGCTACAGAGAGGATAACTGGGAGATCATTCGGAATAATGCACAGGTTTTGGGAATCCCGCTGACAGTGTTTGAGAGCGAGATCTTTGATGTGGTAGCAGGCATTGATAAAAATCCCTGCTACCTTTGTGCCCGCATGAGAAGAGGGTATCTGTATGCAAAGGCAAAGGAGCTGGGCTGCAATAAGATCGCACTTGGACATCATTTTGACGATGTGATCGAGACCACCCTGATGGGTATGCTGTATGGAGGGAAGATCGAGACTATGATGCCGAAGCTGCACAGTCTGAACTTTTCCGGAATGGAGCTGATCCGCCCTATGTATCTGATTCACGAAGAGGCTATTAAAGCATGGAGGGACTACAATCACCTGGGATTCATCCAGTGTGCCTGCCGCTTTACCGAAAACTGTGTCAGCTGCGGAGGAGGAAGAGGCTCTAAGAGGGATGAAATGAAGGAGCTGATCGCTTCCTTCAGGGAAATCAGTGATGTGATCGAGATGAACATCTTCCGGAGTGTGCATAATATCAACCTGCGTACAGTCATCGGCTACCATAAGGACGACTGGACCTACAGTTTTCTGGATGATTACGAGAAATATGCCAATACAGATCAGGAATCAGAAACGGACGCAGACAGGAATGCTGCATCGAAAGAAAGGGGGGAGGTCTGATGAATGCTCGTGAGGTGCTGGAGCAGGTGCGGGAAGGAAGGATTTCTGTGGATGAGGCAGAAGGATATTTCAGACGTCAGCCCTTTGAGGAGATGGAATTCGCCAAGCTGGATCTGCACAGAAAGGTCCGCTCCGGTTTTCCGGAGGTGATCTACTGCCAGGGGAAGGCCGAGGCGCATCTGCTGAAAATCTTTGAAAGGCTGTATGAGGCAGAGGGAGAGGTGTTCGGAACAAGAGCTTCCGTGGAGCAGTATGAGCGGATCCGGGAAAGTTTTCCCGAAACGGTCTACGATCCCGTTTCCCGCATTATAAAAATAGAAAAAGAAGAGAAGAAAAGAACCGGCTGTATCGCTGTCTGTACGGCAGGGACCGCGGATATTTCTGTAGCGGAGGAGGCTGCCCAGACCGCCGAATACTTCGGCAGCCATGTGGATCGGATCTATGACGTGGGAGTGGCAGGGATCCATCGGCTGTTTTCCAGAATGGACCGGATCCAGAAGGCCAACTGCGTCATTGCAGTGGCAGGAATGGAAGGTGCACTGGCAAGCGTCATTGGCGGACTGGTGGATAAGCCTGTTATTGCGGTTCCTACATCCGTTGGATACGGAGCCAGCTTTCAGGGGGTGGCGCCCCTTCTGACCATGATCAATTCCTGCGCCAACGGAATTGCAGTGGTAAATATTGACAATGGCTACGGTGCAGGATATATAGCCACACAGATCAACCGAATGGGAGGAGAGACAAATGGGCAGGACACTGTATCTTGAATGTGCATCCGGGATCAGCGGAGATATGTTCGCAGCCTCTCTGCTGGATCTGGGTGCGGACCGGGACAAACTGAAAAAGACCCTCGGGAGCATTCAGGCAGAGGGGGCGGAGATCATCATCAGCAGGGTGAAGAAATCCGGTCTGGATGTCTGTGATTTCCTTGTGAAGCTGGATGAGGAGCATGAAAATCATGACCATGACATGGAATATCTCCACGGACGGAATTACAGTCATGAAGATCGGGAAATGCATAACATCGAGCATGGCCGCGACAGTCAGGCGGTGCATCACCATGGACACAGCCATGACGGTCAGGATATGCATCACCATGAGCACAGCAATAGCGGTCAGGAGCTGCATCACCACAGAGGGCTGCCGGAGATCCTCATGCTTCTGAAAGACAGTACTATGTCTGAGAGGGCATATGAATATGCAGAGAAAATCTTTCGGATCCTGGCTGAGGCGGAAGCAAAGGCTCACGGGGTGCCTGTGGATCAGGTACACTTTCATGAGGTGGGGGCAATTGATTCCATCATGGATATAGCTGCTGCCGCCATCTGTCTGGATGATCTGGATGTGGAGAAGGTGTATATCCCCGAGCTGACAGAGGGCTCCGGAACCGTTCGCTGCCAGCATGGAATCCTGCCTGTGCCTGTGCCTGCAGTGACTAATATCGCTGCAGCCCACAGCCTTCCCATTCGGAAAACGGGTGTCAAGGGTGAACTGATCACGCCGACCGGTGCAGCCATAGCAGCCGCGATCCGCACAGAAGATGCTCTGCCGGAGAAGTTTGTTATAGAAGCAGTTGGTCTGGGCGCGGGAAAAAGAGAGTACGAAACACCGGGATTTCTCAGGGCCATGCTGATCCGTGAAGAAAGGAACTGCGGATCGGACGGATCTGCAGGGGTGCAGGAGACGGAACCGACAGCCGTTGCAGATGCAAATGACAAAAGCTCCGGTGTCAAGAAGGATGTGATCTGCAAGCTGGAGACGGATGTGGATGACTGTACAGGGGAAATCCTCGGAGCGTTGGTGGAGCGGCTTCTGAATGCCGGTGCACGGGATGTGCATTACACTCCGGTCTATATGAAAAAAAACAGGCCGGGTGTTGAGATCACGGTCCTCTGTGAACCGGAGCAGGCGGAAGCAATGGAGGGAATCCTGTTTCGGGAGACCACGACGATCGGTATTAGAAGATGCCTGATGGAACGGCATATTCTTGAGCGGACGATCATTGAAAAGGATACGCCCTGGGGAGTTGTCAGGATGAAGGCCTGCAGGCTTCCCGGAGAGGAAAAATACCGTGAATATGTAGAATATCAGGAGGCGGAAAAACTGTCTGAAAGATCCGGCCGTTCGCTTCCTGAAATCTATGAATATCTGCTGAAAAAACAATAAAAATGCATTAATGGACAACATAGCGGTGTTTGTTAAAAAGTGCTAATAAAAGGCATAAAAGTCGTCGAAAAAATAGAAAAAATTCACGATGACTTTTGTGCTTTTTCTTGATTTCATAGTTTCAATGGGGTATAATGACCGTAATTGATAAAACTATGTCATTCTGTCTTGACACTGGAAAGCCGGTAGGAAAGAGTGATTGTAAGGAGTAAATAATATGCATTTGATTTACGATGATAACGGTAATCTGGTACCCCACGGTGCCGGTCATGAGCATGGTCATGAGGTGCACACTCATGAGCATACCCATGACGGTCATACCCATGAGCATCCCCACAGCCATGAGGAGGGACATGAGCATGATCACAGCCATACGCACGGACATACCCATGCGCAGGAGGACGGACATTGCCATGAGGGACACTGCCACAGTGATTCCTGCGATTCGGCAGATAAATGTAAAAATCAGACAGTGATGCTGCTGGAATATATGAAGAACCACAACGAACAGCATGCAGCAGAACTGGATCAGATGGCTGCACAGCTGGAGGAAAAGGGATTTGCCGATGCGGCTAAGCAGATCAGGGACGGTGTTTCCGATTTCCAGAAGGGAAATATGAGACTGAGTCTGGCGATTGCCCTGGTAAAGGAGCAGCTGAAGGAGGGTTGAGCATGTGTCTTGCAACTGTGTATAAAAACAGCGATGATACCGTGATCATGAGAAATGTATCCAAAATCGAAGTGGAAGGAGACTTTGTCCTGATTCAGGATCTGTTCGGTGATGTGACCAAGATCCAGGGAAAGATCCTGATGGTCGATCTCGGAAACAGCATTGTGAAGCTGAACTGTGAGTGATCAGCGGTGATGATCCGGTGAATTCGGGTCAGGCGGTGACGAGCCGTATGAATATATTTGTAACAGGAGGCGCTGGTAATGGCGAAGGTAATTGCAGTTGCGGGAAAGGGAGGAGTCGGAAAGACTACTCTGACCGGTCTTCTGATCCAGTATCTGGGTGAGACAGGAAAAGGACCGATTCTCGCAGTGGATGCCGATGCGAATTCAAATCTGAATGAAGTACTCGGTGTAGAGGTTGAAAAAACACTTGGTGATGTCCGGGAGGAAATCGCCAGATCTGAGATGATGGCTGATAATCCCATCCCGCCGGGAATGTCCAAGGCGGATTATGCGGAGATTCAGTTTACAAGAGCCCTGGTGGAGGACGATGACTTCGATCTCCTCGTGATGGGAAGAACCCAGGGGAAGGGATGCTACTGCTTTGTAAATGGTCTGCTGCAGTCTCAGCTTCAGAAGCTGCAGGGAGCATATCCTTATATAATAGTTGATAATGAAGCCGGCATGGAGCACATCAGCCGCGGCGTTCTTCCGGGAATGGAGATGGCCATTCTTGTCAGTGACTGCTCCAGAAGAGGAGTACAGGCAGCCGGAAGGATCAAGGATCTGATCGCAGAGTGCGATATGCATCCGAAAAAGATCGGCCTGATCATTAACCGGGCCCCGAACGGTGTCCTCAATGACGGCACAAAGGAAGAAATCGAGAAGCAGGGACTGGAACTGTTAGGAGTAGTCCCCCAGAATGAGCTGGTATACGAATATGACTGTGACGGTACACCTACCGTTCAGCTGCCGGCGGATTCACCGGTGCGTGCAGCACTGAAGGAGATCGTAAAGAATCTCGGTCTTTAATTTTATTTTTGCATTTTTACACCGCTGGAGGGCGGGTAAAAATAAATCACGCTCTTAATCCTGTCTGGAGGGACAGGTTAATAAGTGCAAAACCGTAGGGAATGCGGAAAAACTATCAATAAGCTAAGGAGGAAAATTGATGAGTGAATTCAAACTGATTAGCATCGAGGAGATGGAACAGGCTACCGAGCGACTGCTGGAGACTGCTGCTAAAGTTGGTGCTGACACATGGCAGGTGCGTGTTAAAAATCAGACTCCCCATTGTAAATTCGGTGAGCAGGGTATCTGCTGCCGTATCTGTACCATGGGACCGTGCCGTATTACACCAAAGGCACCGAGAGGAATCTGCGGCTGTGATGCTCACGGTATCGTAGCTCGTAACTTTGTAAGATTTACAGCAGGCGGCGGTGCTACTCATTCCGATCACGGACGTGAGATCTGCTTCGAGCTGATGGCTGCAAAACCGGAAGGACCGTTCAAGGTAAACGATCCCGAGAAACTGATCCGCATCGCAAAAGAGTGGGATGTTGAGACAGAAGGAAAAGATATCTACGATCTGGCTCATGAGCTGGCAGAGCTGGCAGCTATGGAATACGGTAAAGTACGCGGCTTCCAGAACTGGCTCAAGAGAGCTCCTGAGTATACACAGAAACTGTGGATCGAGCAGGAGGTTGCTCCTCGTGCGGTAGACCGTGAGGTTTCCACCTGTATGCATATGACCCATATGGGTAACTCCTCCAAACCGGAGGCACTGATCCGTCAGGCTCTTCGTATGGGTATGGCTGACGGCTGGGGCGGCTCCATGACAGGAACCGAGTTCTCCGATATTATGTTCGGAACTCCGATGCCGACAGATACCACAGCTAACCTGGGTGTTATGAAAGAGGATTGCGTCAACATCGTTATGCATGGACATGACCCGTCTCTTTCTGAGTTTATCTGTGATCTTTGCGATTCTCCGGAGATGCTTGAGAGAGCAAAATCTGTCGGAGCAAAAGGAATCGTTGTATCCGGTATCTGCTGTACCGGTAATGAGATCACCATGCGTAAGGCAGTTCCGATGGTAGGAAACTTCCTGCAGCAGGAGAATGTTGTTCTTACAGGTGCATGTGAGGCAATCGTTGTTGATGTGCAGTGTATCTTCCCTGCACTTGGACCTCTGACTAAATGCTTCCACACAAAATTCTATACAACAAGCAAGATCTGTCAGCAGCCAATGTCTGAATTCATCCATTTCACTACAGACAACGCAATGGATGTAGCAAGACAGATCGTTGAGGAATCTATTGACAACTTCAAGAACAGAAAACCTGATCTTGTACATATTCCGCAGCTGACAACCAAGGCAACTGTAGGATATTCCGTAGAGGCGATCGTGAAAGCTCTTGACGGTGTAACAAACTCTCAGGTAGATGTTACCGGAACAACCAAACCGCTCCTTGAGTGTGTGACCTCCGGTGTTCTCCGCGGTGCTGTTGCACTTGTTGGCTGCAACAACCCGAAGATCCGTCCTGACTATCTGCATATCGAGCTGATGAAAAAACTGATCGCTAATGATATTATCATCATTACCACAGGATGCGGCGCTCAGGCTGCAGCAAGAGCAGGTCTGATGGATAAAGAAGCAAAGAATATTTGCGGTGCAGGTCTGAAGAGAGTATGTGAGCTGGCTGATATCCCGCCGGTACTGCACATGGGCTCCTGCGTAGATATTTCCCGTATGATGGTTCTGGCAGCTGAGCTGGCAAAAGACTCCGGTCTGAAGATCTCTCAGCTTCCTGTAGTAGGCTGTGCACCTGAGTATATGTCTGAGAAGGCTGTATCCATCGGTAACTATGTAGTTGCTACCGGTCTGGAGACCTTCCTGGGTGTTGATCCTTATGTATCCGGATCTTCTGAGGTGGTTGAGCTTCTTACAAGCGGAATCCGTGACTGGGTGGAGGCTGCTTATCATGTTGAGCATGATCTTGACAAGCTCTGCGAAGATATGATCGCCTGCATTGAGGCAAAACGTGATGCAATCGGCATCTGATAAATAATTAGAAATTGATCCGTACCGTGCCGGAGAACCTCTCCGGCCGGCTGCGGAAATAACTGGTAGAGGTGAATGGAACTATGAAAATCGCGGTAACCGGTAAGGGCGGCGTGGGAAAAACAACCTTCGCGGCTACACTTGCCAGAATGTATGCAGATGAAGGAAAGAACGTATTGACAGCGGATGCAGATCCCGACGCGAATCTGGGACTTGCCCTTGGTTTTACCGAGGAGGAGCTGGATGAGATCGTACCCATCACGAAGATGCGTAAGCTGGTGGAGGAACGTACCGGTGCGGATGAGTTCAACAAGGTATTCATCATGAATCCCAAGGTGGACGATATCCCGGATACCTATGCGAAGTCCTGCAATGGAGTGAAGCTTCTTGTTCTCGGAACTGTGGATACAGCCAATTCCGGCTGCGTCTGCCCCGAGCATGTCATGCTGAAACGGATCATCAGCCACCTGATGCTGCGTTCCCAGGATGTGGTTGTTCTCGATATGGAAGCCGGATTGGAGCATCTGGCGAGAGGAACAACTCAGGGAATGGATCAGTTTATCGTTGTGGTTGAGCCGGGCGCAAGAAGTGTTCAGACATACAAGAACGTAAAGCGTCTTGCAGAAGGTCTCGGAGTGAAGAAGGTTGGTGTTGTTGCCAACAAGGTTCGGGACGAGCAGGATGAGGAATTTATTAGATCCAAGGTTCCCGCAGAGGATCTGCTGGGATTTATCCATTACAATTCCGATGTGATCGATGCTGACCGTCAGGGCAGCTCTCCCTATGATTTCAGCAAGAAGCTGATCGAGGAGATCGGATCCATCAAAGAAAAAATTGACAATCGACAAACTCTTTGATTCATACTTATATGGAGGTAAAAGATGACTTTATTTGATGTTGTTTTTAGCGGAAATGACACAGTCTGCGGTCTCACCGAAGGCGCAATCAATGACGCGATCGCTAAATATGGCGAGGACAAAGCAGTTGCATTGCCGGATACTGCTTACTCTCTTCCCTGTTTCTACGCTGTAACGGGAACCAAGATCACTACACTTGGCGAGATGAAGGCCGGTCTTGAGACCATCAAAACCCTTCAGGGAAGAAATAAACGTCTCGGTGATGTATTCAACTCCGGTGTTGCTACAGCACTTGAGGCTGAGTTTATCGAGACCCTGAAATACATCGACGGTGCACAGCCATACGAGGCTCCCTGCTCCGGACACGTATCCGATGCCATCATCCGTGAGCTGGGTGTGCCGCTTGTAACAGGCGACATCCCGGGTGTTGCTGTTATCCTTGGAAAGGCTCCGACAGCAGACGATGCAGTTGCTCTTGTTAAGAGCTATCAGGCACAGGGTATTCTGGTTACACTGGTTGGCGATGTGATCGATCAGCTGATGGAAAAAGGATACAAAACAGGTGCAAACGTACGTGTGATTCCTCTCGGAAAAGACGTTACAGCAGTAGTTCATGTAGTATCTATCGCTGTTCGTGCAGCTCTGATCTTCGGAAACATTGAGCCGGGCGATGCTGCAGGACTGATGAAATACACCTTCGAGCGCGTTCCTGCATTCGTAAATGCACTGGGCGCTCTGAATCCGATCGTTGTAGCTGCAGGTGCAGGTGCGATCGCTCTTGGATTCCCGGTAGTAACAAACGACGTTGAGACAGCAGCAGCTGTTAATATTAAAGTTCCGAAGTCTCTGATCGTACAGCCTGACATCGAGAAGTTCAATGCAACCTCTCTGGAGGCTCGTGACATCAAGATCAAGATCACAAACATCGATATCCCGGTAGCATTCGCATCTGCATTCGAGGGTGAGATCATCCGTAAGGGCGATATGCAGGTTGAGTTCGACGGCTCTCGTGTGGACTGCGTTGAGCTGGTTCAGATGAAGGAGATGGCTGAGGTTGAGGATCATAAGATCGAAGTAATCGGACCTGATTTTGATGAGATGCCTGTTGGAAGCAAACAGCAGATCGCATATGTTGTAGAGGTAGCAGGAAAGAACATGCAGGCTGACTTCGAGCCGGTATTCGAGCGTAAATTCCATGCATATGTAAACTGCATCGAGGGTGTTATGCATACAGGACAGCGTGATATGATCCGTGTTCGTATCAGCAAGGATGCATACGAAGCAGGCTTCCGTGCAAAACATATCGGTGAGGTACTCTACGCTCAGATCAAGAATGAGTTCGATGCTGTAGTTGACCGCTGCCAGGTTAAGATCTACACCAAACCGGAGGATTGTACAAAGATCCGTCACGAAGTGGCAATTCCGACATTCGACAAACGTGATGAGAGACTTGCATCCATGACTGATGAGGCTGTTGATGTTTACTACAGCTGTATCATGTGTCAGGCATTCTCTCCGAGCCACGTATGTGTGGTTACACCTGAGCGTCTCGGACTTTGCGGTGCCGTTTCCTGGTTCGATGCAAAGGCTACCAACCAGCTGGATCCTGCAGGACCATGTCAGGTTATTACAAAAGAGAAACTGATCGACGAGAGAATCGGTGAGTATGAGGACGTAAACGAGGCAGTTCGTAAGTTCTCTCAGGGTGCTCTTGAGGATGTATCCCTGTACTCCATCATGGAGAAGCCGATGACCTCCTGCGGATGCTTCGAGTGTATCTGCGGTATCGAGCCGTTTACAAACGGTGTATGTATCGCAAACCGTGAGTATGTAGGCGGCACACCTCTCGGAATGACCTTCAATGAGCTTGCTTCCATGACAGGCGGCGGTGTTCAGACTCCTGGCTTCATGGGACACGGAAAACACTTCATCGCTTCTAAGAAGTTCATGAAGGCTGAGGGCGGAGTTGCCCGTATCGTATGGCTGCCGAAGGATCTGAAAGAGCAGGTTAGAGACAACCTGAACAAGACAGCAAAAGAGCTGTACGGAATCGACAATTTCGTTGATATGATCGCTGATGAGACAATCACAACCGATCCTGAGGAGCTTGTAGGATATCTGACAGAGAAGGGACATCCGGCTCTTACAATGGATCCTATGATGTAATTGCATCTCGGCCGGAGATTGAGTTCTGACCGATTCCGACTGGAACCCTCCTTGGAATACAGTCGCTGAGACTGAAAAATAAATAAAACCAGACCCGTCTTCACACAAGGAACGAGTGGAGGCGGGTTTGTCTCTAAAACTATGATCAGGGTGCTGTCCGATACCGGATAGTTACTGAAATGTTACAAAACGTGTAAAATTGGATGGTTTTTTGAAAAAACACACGTTACAGTTCTTGACGCGTTTTAGTAAACATTATAAATTATATGTATAAGAAATAGTAAGGAGGCCAATAATAATGCCGTTTAATCGTAAACCACAGAAATTCAGTGCATCAATCAACGAAGTAGAGATCGGCACAGGCGACAAAGTCATTAAGCTTGGCGGAGCCAGTGTATTCCCATTCTATACCTTCGATGGTTCCATTGGAAATGCTCCCAAGGTAGGAGTTGAGATTTCCGATATGGGACTTGAGGGAGAGCCGGCAGGCGTAAAAGAGTATTATGCAGGCTGCACAACAATGGGTGAGATCGCTAAAAAGGCTGCAGAGATGGAAGGTGCGGACTTCGTAGCTCTGCGTCTGGACGGCGGAGATCCGAATGGAGTAAACAAATCCATTGAGGAACTGATCGCAGTTGTAAAAGAGGTTGCTGATGCAATCGACGCTCCTCTCGTAGTTGAGGGATGCAAGAATGCAGAGAAAGACGGAGAACTGCTCACAAAGGCTGCTGAGGCACTTCAGGGCAGAAACGTTCTTCTGATGTCTGCAAAAGAAGAGAACTATAAAGCAGTTGGTGCTGCTGCAGGTCTTGCTTACAACCAGAAGGTTGGTGCAGAGTCTGCTGTAGATATCAACCTGGCTAAGCAGCTGAACGTTGTTACAACACAGCTGGGCGTTAAAGCTGAAAGTATCGTAATGAATGTTGGTACTGCAACAGTTGGATATGGTTACGATTACGTAATCTCCACACTGGATCGTATCAGAGCAGCTGCTCTGACACAGGACGATAAGATGCTGCAGATGCCGATCATTACTCCTGTTGCTTCCGAGACATGGGGAGTAAAAGAGTCTACCGCTGACGAGGCAGATGCACCGGAAGGCTGGGGAGATGTTGAGAAACGAGGCGTCTCTATGGAAGTACAGACAGCTGCTGCTGATCTGGTTTCCGGATCCGATGCTGTCATTCTGAAACATCCTGCTTCCATTGCTGCAATCGCAAAATTCATCAAAGAGTTAGCATAAGTCTTTTTTAACAGGAGGAATTAGAATAATGGCTTTAACTGGTATTCAGATTTTTAAATTATCACCAAAGAAAAACTGTAAGGAGTGCGGATCTCCTACATGTATGGCCTTCTGTATGAAGGTTGCGCAGGGTGCAGTTGATATCTCTGCATGTCCTCATTTCTCGCCGGAAGCTATGGCTCAGCTCTCTGAGGCAACAGCACCTCCGATGAAAACAATCAAATTCGGTGCAGGTGAGAACGAGTATTCTCTCGGCGGCGAGACTGTACTGTACAGACATGAGAAAACATTCGTAAGCAAAACAAGATATGCAGCTGCTGTCTGCACCTGCATGGATGATGCAGAAGTAGATGCAAAACTGGCTGCTGTTCCTGCAGTAGATTACGAGCGTATCGGTGAGCGTATGTTCACAGAGGCGATCTTCGTTAATGCAGAGGAAGGCGTTGATGCAGCGAAATATGCAGCTCTGGTAACAAAGGCTGCTGCTGTAAACAGACCGCTGATCCTGAATGTAAAGGATGCTGAGGCTGCTAAAGCAGCTCTGGCTGTATGCAAGGATGCAAAACCGATCCTGAATGCTGCAACTGCTGCAAATGCTGCTGAGATGAGCGCAATCGCAACTGAAGCTGGTGTTGTTCTCGGTGTATCCGGTACATCTGTTGATGAACTGTACGATACAGTTACAGCTCTTGAGGCTGCCGGAAACAAAAACCTTGTTATCGATGTTACAATGGATACCATCAAGGCTACCTATGAGGCAGCTGTAGAGGTACGTCGTGCAGCTCTGAAGAACAACGACAGAACCTTTGGATATCCTTCTATTGTAAACCTTGTAAAACTCTCTGGCGGAGACGCAGCTCTTGAGCAGGCTCTTGCAGCTGCATTCACAATGAAATATGGTTCTATCGTTGTAGTAAGCGAGATGGACTATGCAATGGCTCTGCCGCTGTATGGTCTGAGACAGAACCTGTTTACTGACCCGCAGAAACCAATGAAAGTTGAGCCGGGAATCTATCCTCTGAACGGAGCTGATGAGAATTCCATCTGCCTGACAACTGTAGACTTCGCTCTTACATACTTCCTTGTATCCGGAGAGCTGGAGCGTTCCGGTGTTCCTGTAAACCTGGTTATTCAGGATGCAGGCGGACTGTCAGTTCTTACATCCTGGGCAGCAGGCAAGCTTTCTTCCACCTCTGTATCTGATTTCATGAAGGAGAAGGTTGAGCCGACCATCAAGAACAGAAAGCTGATCATTCCTGGTAAGGTTGCTGTTCTTAAAGGCGATATCGAGTCCAAGCTTCCTGGCTGGGAAGTAATCGTTGCTCCTCTTGAGGCGGTACAGCTTGTAAAATTCCTGAAAGACATGCAGGCAGACGGCCAGCTGTAATCAGGAAGCTTAAAACATAGGCAGATTACAAACCGGACAGAGCCATGTGCTTTGTCCGGGGTGTATTGCATATCCGGGATCTGGGAATAGTCCCGAATTAAAGAAAAGGAGAAGAACTAACTATGGCAAAATTCGTTACAATCGGTGAGAGAATTTCCGTAACCGCACCATCTATCAACAGAGCATTCCAGGAGAGAAATGCTGAGCCGATCCTTACAAGAGCAAAACAGCAGCTGGACGCCGGCGCTAACTACATCGATGTAAATATCGGACCTGCTGAGAATGATGGCGAAGAGCTTATGAAATGGGCTGTAGAGCTTCTTCAGGGCGAATTTGACAACGTTCCTCTGGCACTGGATACCGCTAACATGAAAGCAATCGAGGCTGGTATCTCTGTTTACAATCGTGCAAAAGGCAAACCAATCGTAAACTCTGCAGACGCTGATGCTCGTATCGAGTATGTAGACCTTGCAGCTGCTAACGATGCAATTGTTGTTGCACTTTGCAACGGTGCAGGAATTGCCGGAAACAACGATGAGCGTATGGAATATCTGCAGATCCTTCTTGAGAGAGGTCTGGAGCACGGAATGGATGATCAGGATCTCTGGTTCGATCCTCTGTTCGTAGTAGTTAAAGGAATGCAGGACAAACAGATGCAGATTCTTGAGTTCATCAAGATGATCTCTGACATGGGTCTGAATTCCACCGGTGGTCTGTCCAATAACTCCAACGGAGCTCCTAAGACACTTCGTCCGATCATGGATTCCGCTCTGGTTGCTATGTGCATGATGCAGGGACTTACCTCAGCAATCGTTAACCCGAACGACCTGAGACTGATGGAGACCATCAAGACCTGTGACGTGATCAAAGGAAATACTCTGTACGCAGATTCTTACCTTGAGCTGTAATTCTGTGTCCGGAATTTCATGACCACCTTCTGATGATTAACTGACAGATTTGCCTGTATAGTGATATAATATTCAGACAGAAAAGGTTCTCGAAGACTTCTTCGAGAACCTTTTTTTGGTGTGCCTGGCGGCGCACGTTTCTAACGGGTGAAAGTCCCAAATCCACCCGGTAGTGGGAAGGATATAGTGTTGTTCGGCAAATTGATTGATGGACTATTCTGCAAATTATTTTACGGGA
>JAUNAJ010000006.1:0-132309 GCA_030527645.1 Lachnospiraceae bacterium
AAGTGCAGCAATGTACGGAGCTGACTGTTACTAATCGGTCGAGGGCTTGACCAAATAGCTTGCGAAAGCGACTGGATGGAAAGAAATAGAAGGAGCGGAAAGCTGGCTTTCCGGGACGAGTATTTCTTTACAGACAGACATTTGCGAAGCAAAAGGCACTGAGCTTCAAAGAAGCGAAGTGACCGCTTGAGCAGAATTACAATTCGTAAGCATGGCTGGTTCAACATGAGAAAAGATGCTTAACGATATATATGCGGTTTTGAAGGTATGTCCTTCTGATCCGGATCACTGATCCGGTATATATTCCTCGATAGCTCAATGGTAGAGCACACGGCTGTTAACCGTGGGGTTGTTGGTTCGAGCCCAACTCGGGGAGCTCACGAAAGTGAATCTATATGGGGTCTTAGCTCAGCTGGGAGAGCATCTGCCTTACAAGCAGAGGGTCACAGGTTCGAGCCCTGTAGGCCCCATACCATGGATGGTTTCCCGAGTGGCCAAAGGGGACAGACTGTAAATCTGCTGGCGATGCCTTCGGTGGTTCGAATCCACCACCATCCAGTTCGCCGATGTGGCTCAATTGGCAGAGCAGCTGATTTGTAATCAGCAGGTTAACGGTTCGAGTCCGTTCATCGGCTTAAAATTGAATATCGCGGGATGGAGCAGTCTGGAAGCTCGTCGGGCTCATAACCCGAAGGTCGCAGGTTCAAATCCTGCTCCCGCAATTTTGTGCCCAGTTAGCTCAGTTGGTAGAGCAGAGGACTGAAAATCCTCGTGTCTCTGGTTCGATTCCGGAACTGGGCACTTTTACTATTAAGAGTTCATTATATATGAGCTCTTTTTCTATATGTTCCTTTGAATGCAGGTATGATATGTATATTTCCTTGTGATTATCCGAATGCAAATATATTCATTTGAACTGAATACATATTCGTAAATTTTTTTAAAAGGAGGAGCTTTAAGTGAAGGTTACTAACAGGAAAATTATTTTTTCTTCAGTTTGTATTTTTATATTGCTGCTATGCTTCCGTTACTGGGGAAACATAGTTGGAATTCTGAAAAATATTCTTGGAGCTGCGGCCCCGTTAATTCTTGGCTGTATCATAGCCTATGCAGTAAATATTCTTATGGCATTCTATGAGAAGGGCTTGGACCGACTGAGCGGTCATAGAAGAAAAAAAGTGTCCGGCAAGGTAACTGCCCTCAAGCGTCCAATCTGCATGATAGCTGCATTTTTGACGATTGTTTTACTGATCCTGTTGATCTTCAGCATGGTTGTTCCTGAACTGATAGGAGCCATTACAGTTCTTGTTAACAAGGTACCGGCTCAGGTTGATTCGCTGATGAATGATATGAACTCCGATTCCACCTTCGGAAATACCATTACAGAATTGTATGACACATATATCGGTGATTCTGCTACGCTGCAGAGTATGATTGAAAGTGTTCTTGATACTGCCAGAAGCGGCATGATCAGCAGTCTGAAGGCTTTGGTAGGTACGCTTTCTTCCATCTTCTCCAATCTTGTAACGATTGTTGTGGGATTTATTTTCTCTATCTATCTTCTTCTGGATAAGGAGCATCTGCAATCCCAGTTCAAGAAGCTGATGGAAACTTATATGACGGGACCTTCTTCTAAAATATTCTATTTTCTTGAAGTTCTGAACGATTGTTTCCATAATTTTGTGGTAGGACAGTGTCTTGAGGCAGTGATCCTTGGAACACTTTGTGCGGTCGGCATGCTGATCTTCCGATTCCCTTATGCGCTGATGATCGGCTCCCTGATCGGCTTCACAGCCCTGATCCCGGTTGCCGGTGCTTATATCGGGGGCGCGGTTGGTGCGTTGATGATGCTGACTGATTCTCCAAAAACAGCAGTATTGTTTTTGGTTTTCCTCGTTGTACTTCAGCAGCTGGAGGGAAATATCATCTATCCCAAGGTAGTGGGAAGCTCGATCGGTCTTTCCGGTCTTTGGGTTCTTGCCGCTGTTACTGTAGGCGGTGGAGTAATGGGAATTGTCGGAATGCTGATTGCTGTTCCGTTGTTTGCCGCGATCTATCGGATCGTTCAGGCTGACATGATAAAGCGGGATGGAGAGCAGTGAAATCCTGAACAGCTTTAAGAATGTTGAAAGACTTTTTATAATTTCTTTTGTTTTTGAACATACTTTGTACACATTCCTTTTGTATACTCTAATTATTCCAAGGGAGATAAGAATACATTCTCCCAAAGGAATAGTTTATATAACTCAAAACAGAACAGCAGCGGCCGGAATGTCTTTCCCCCCTCAATGTTCCCTGCCGCTGCTGTTCACTTGAGTAAAAAAGCAGATGCTGTGATGCAGACTGGTTCATTCAGCATTCTGCAGATTTTCTTTTGACTATGACAAGTTGATTGTCTTTCATACATATAGAGCACTCCTTTCTTTACATTATGTAAAACAGCAGGCCGGTTGAAGTGATTCAACCGGCCTGTTGTTTTGCGTTGCTGGTTACATTTCACGGAGCAGCAGGAGATATGCATACTGGCTCGTCATGCTGGCATGTAAGAGACTGCATGCGTATCTCCTTGCTGTCTCGGGATCGAGGAACCTCCCCTGATTTCCCTAACAGGGACGATTTTCCGAGACAAATAGTTAAATCCTTGCTATAATAGTTGCATTGGTCATGCAGAACAGTATGATTTTCGAAGTGTACAAAGAAGAGTAGGATCATACTCTGCAGCCGTGAGTCAACAGAAATGAGGAACACATATGAATCGAAGTATTCTGAAAAACAAGACGTATCTTTACCTGACAGAGTTCTTTGCAGGTATGTCGGTGATGGCTGTGGAGCTGGGGGCAAGCAGGCTGTTAGCACCCTATTTCAGTTCGTCACAGATTGTATGGACGATTATTATCGGTACCATCATGATCGCCATGGCTCTTGGTAATCTGTATGGTGGAAGAAAGGCGGACAGGGATCCCAATCCGGATAAGCTGTATGGAAGGATCATCATAGCCGCAATCTGGATCGCTGCAATTCCGGTGGTTGGCAAGTATATTATTATCGGCATCTCTGCGCTGCTGATCTTTACCGTTAGCAGTAATTTTCTCGTGATCGCCGGCTTCGCTGCCTGTATGATCATCTTTGTATTTCCCCTGTTTCTTCTTGGCACAGTGACACCTTCCCTTGTGAAGGTTACGGTGGACAGCCTGGACGACAGCGGAAGCGTGGTAGGTAAGCTGAATGCCTCCAATACCATCGGAAGCATAATCGGTACCTTTGTGCCGACATTTATCAGTATTCCTGCGGTGGGTACTTCTATTACTTTTTTGATCTTTGCAGGTATTCTGCTGCTTCTGTCTGTTGTTTACTTTCTCAGTGATAAAGGAAATTTTACTAAGACCAGGAAGGTACCGGTGAGTATCGTACTTTTTCTTGTATGCTGCCTTCTTGGTCATAACAACAGCTTTGCCTTCTGGCAGAGTGATCTGACATACGAGGGAGAATCCATCTATAATTACCTGCAGGTATATGAGGATTCTGAGCGGGTGGTGCTGTCTACCAATGTGCTGTTTGGTGTGCAGTCTGTGTATCTGAAGGATAAGGGAATGACAGGCATGTATTATGACTATGCCATGGCAGCTCCGTATATGGCCGGGATCAATGAGAAATCGGACATGAACATTCTGATCCTGGGAAACGGAACGGGAACCTACGCAACACAGTGTGAGCGATATTTTTCCGGAACGAATACTACCATTACCGGAGTTGAGATCGATCAGAAGATCACAGATCTGGCAGAGCAGTATTTCGAACTGCCTGAGGATGTAGAGGTGGTGACCTATGACGGGCGTGCCTACCTGAACGCAGTGGATGAAACCTATGATGTGATCATGGTGGATGCCTATCAGGATATCACGATTCCCTTTCAGATGTCCTCTGTTGAGTTCTTTACACTGGTAAAGGATCATCTGAAGGAGGATGGAGTGATGGTAGTGAATATGAACATGCACAGCAATTCAGAGGGGAATATCAACCAGTATCTGGCTGATACCATCGCGGCGGTATTTTCCAATGTGGTAACAGCGGATGTACAGTATTCCACGAACAGAGAGCTGTTTGCCTCCAATAACCCGGATATGCTTTCTGTTCTGGAAAAAAATCTTGCACTGGAACATGATTCAGAGCTCCTGTCCATGGTTGGAACAGTATCGAATTCTCTGACAGAATATGAGGCAGGCTCTTACCTGATGACCGATGATAAAGCCCCGGTTGAGCTGCTCGGCATGCGTATGATCGATGAGCTGATCATGGATGAGGTGGCCTATTATAAGAATATTTACAAAGAGCAGGGACTGAAAGGTCTGATGGAGCTTTTATAATGGGGGGGTTATATGTATAAATATGAGATGCATCTTCACTCATCGGCCTGCAGTGCCTGTGCATTTTCGGATGCCCGGAAATACATCGATGAGGCTATAGAAACCGGCTATGCGGGAATGGTGTTTACGAACCATTTTTACCATGGGAATACGGCTGTTTCCAGATTGCTGCCCTGGGAGGATTTTGTTGGTGCCTTTCGCGATGATTATCTGAGGGCAAAGGAATACGGAGAGAGCAAGGGCATTGATGTGCTGTTTGGAATCGAGGAGGTGTATGAAGAAGGATCCGGCAAGGAGATCCTGATCTACGGACTTTCTCCGGAGGATCTGCTGGGCTGTCCGGACTTTCTTCACTTCAATGTTTACGAAATGTCCGACTTCGTCAGAAACAACGGCGGCTATGTGGTCTGTGCCCACCCGTTCAGAAGAAGGGACTATATTCCGGACCCGGATCTGGTTCCGGATCCTTCCTTTATGGACGCTGTAGAAATTTATAATTTTGCGAATTCTGAGGAGGACGATCAGAAAGCAGTGCAGTTTGCAGATATTCATCAGCTGCCGGGCATTTCCGGAGGAGATGTGCATACGGCCTGTAATTTTGGACAGGCAGGTCTTGCCTTCTACGAGAGGATCAGTGATAACAGTCATCTGGTGCAGGCGTTGAAAGAAGGCAGATACCGCATGATCCGGAATGGGGAGATTGTATAGATACACTTGCATTAAACAGAAAATGCATTAAAATAAATGTATATTATTTTTTAGGAGGCATGGATTTGATAGATTATACAGAAGGATCCGGAAAACAGTATCATACAAATGTAGGCCCCGGTGACGTGGGCGGCTATGTTATTCTTCCGGGAGATCCGAAACGATGTGAAAAAATTGCTGCACATTTTGATGACGCGCATCTTGTGGCGGATTCCAGAGAATACGTTACGTACACCGGTACGCTGGACGGGGTAAAGGTATCGGTTACATCTACGGGAATCGGCGGACCATCCGCTTCTATCGCGATCGATGAACTTGCCAAGTGCGGCTCTCACACTTTTATCCGAGTAGGAACCTGCGGCGGAATGCAGGAGGAGGTACTCGGCGGCGATGTTGTTATCGCTACAGGAGCCGTAAGAATGGAGGGAACAAGCCGGGAGTTTGCACCCATTGAATATCCTGCTGTTCCTGACTTTAACGTAACAGCTGCTTTGAATTTCGCGGCTGAAAAGCTTGGGATCCGTCATCACACAGGTGTGGTTCAGTGTAAAGACTCATTCTTCGGACAGCATGAACCGGAAATTATGCCGGTCAGCTATGAGCTGCAGAATAAATGGGAGGCCTGGATCCGAATGGGATGTCTGGCCAGTGAGATGGAATCGGCAGCTCTGTTTATCGCAGGAGGTTTTCTGCGTGTAAGGGTCGGCTCCTGCTTTCTTGTAGTTGCTAATCAGGAACGCGAGAAAAAGGGACTTTCAAATCCCCAGGTACATGATACAGAGCTCGCAATCACAACAGCAGTAGAGGCTCTTCGTATATTGATCCGGCAGGATGCAAGATCAGACAGCTGAAGAATCAGAAAGGAACTGCTTCCCCTCGGCTTTGGGCCGGATAATCTTACAGGATAAGTAACTACTCAGTTTGAACCTTCCGAATTGATACCAAAATAAAAAAGAAAAGAGAAATAATATGAATCAGGAAAAAATGTTATCAATCGTAGACCACACACTTCTTCTTCAGCCAAGCACCTGGGAAGACATTAAGGGAATCTGTGACGATGCCTTAAAGTATCATACTGCTTCTGTCTGTATCCCCCCCTGTTATGTAAAGCAGGCTCATGAATATATGGGAGATGCCATGACTGTCTGTACTGTTATCGGATTCCCCAACGGAAACTGTACAACAGCCACTAAGGTGTTCGAAACAAAGGATGCCATTGCAAACGGTGCCGGAGAGATCGATATGGTAATTAATATCGGTCAGCTTCGCGCTAAGAATTATGACTATGTTTTAAATGAGATCAAGGAGCTGAAAGCTGCCTGCGGTGACCTCATATTAAAGGTCATCATTGAAACCTGTCTGCTTACTGAAGAGGAGAAGATCAAGATGTGCGAGCTTGTTACTGAAGCCGGCGCAGACTTCATCAAGACCTCTACCGGATTCTCCACTGCAGGTGCGACCTTCGAGGATGTTAAGCTTTTTGCAGAGCATGTGGGACCGAACGTGAAGATCAAGGCTGCCGGCGGAATCTCCTCTCTGGCAGATGCCGAGGAATTTATGAGACTCGGAGCTCAGAGACTGGGAACAAGCCGTATTGTAAAAATCATTAAAAACACGGATCAGGGATCCGGTTATTGATCTGCGAACACTTTGTAACTGATTTGTCACGGGCATCATTCCCAACAGTTGTTTTATTGTTGAAACCATCTGAACAAAGTGCTAAAAATATTAGTGAAATTTATACATTATATCAAATTTACAGGCAGGAGGATATTATTAAATGAAAAGGAAAGTTATTTCTTTACTTCTTGCAGGTGCAATGGCTTTCAGCCTAGCTGCATGCGGAGGTTCAGGCTCAAGTGCCGACAGCAGTGCTGCCGGCAGCGATGACAAGATCGCCATGATCACCGATTCCGGAGATATCACAGACGAGTCATTTAACCAGATCACATATGAAACCGTAGTAGCTTACGGCGATGACAACGGTATCGAATATCAGTACTACAAACCGGCTGATGATACTGATGAAGAGCGTATTAACGCCATCGACCTTGCAATTGCTGAGGGTGCAACTGTTATTGTAATGCCCGGATACTTATTCGGACCTGCAATCGCAGAAGAGCAGGATGCGAATCCTGATGTTAAGTTCATCGCTGCTGATGTAACAGAGGGTGATGTTGTACCGCAGGGTGAGAGCGAAGCTGTTGAAATCAATGACAATGTTTACCTGTGCAACTTCGATGAAGAGCAGGCGGGATATCTTGCAGGATATGCAGCTGTTAAGGATGGTTACACAAGCCTTGGATTCCTTGGAGGAATCGCTGTTCCGGCTGTAGTTCGTTACGGATACGGATACATTCAGGGTATTAACGATGCTGCAGAAGAGCTTGGAACTGACGTTACTGTTAAATATACTTACGGCGGACAGTTCTATGGCGACGAGAAGATCACAGCAAAGATGGAAGGCTGGTATTCCGGAGGAACAGAAGTTGTATTCGCTTGCGGCGGCGGAATCTATACCTCTGCAAGAGACGCAGCGGGAGATACCGGCAAATTGATCGGTGTTGACGTTGACCAGCATCCGACACTGGGCGATGTATGTATCACATCTGCTATGAAGGGTCTTTCCTCAGCGGTAAACTCAGCACTGGATGCATACTTCAGCGGGAACTGGTCTGAAATCGGAGGAAAAGCTGAGCAGCTTGGTCTGGAGGACGGTGATTACATCGGGCTTCCGACCGATGAAGAGTCCTGGCTTTTCACCACATTTACTCAGGATGAATACAATACTGTATTAGAGTCAATCAGAGATGGCTCCATTGAGATTTCTAATTCAACAGATGAGCAGCCGGCTGTAGGTTCTCATGTGACTGTCAATTATATTGACTGATCGGAAACCTTGGGGAAGAGAATGATCTCTTCCCCTTTTTTTAATCAAAGAAAGAGGAATTAGTAATTAGTATGGAAGATAAATACATTATTGAAATGTTGAATATCACTAAAGAATTCCCCGGAATAAAGGCGAATGACAACATTACGCTTCAGCTCAAAAAGGGCGAGATCCATGCCCTTCTCGGAGAGAACGGTGCCGGTAAGTCTACTCTTATGAGCATTCTTTTCGGGCTTTATCAGCCCACCTCAGGTACGATCAAAAAAAACGGTGAGGTGGTTCAGATCAATAACCCAAACGATGCAAATGATCTGAACATCGGAATGGTTCATCAGCATTTTAAACTAGTCGAATGTTTTTCCGTTCTGGACAATATTATTCTCGGTGTGGAGCCTACGAAGGGAATATTTTTAGAGAAAAAGAATGCCAGGAAAAGGGTGGTAGAGCTTTCTGATAAGTATGGCTTAAGTGTTGATCCGGATGCTCTGATCTCAGATATTACCGTCGGCATGCAGCAGCGAACTGAAATATTAAAGATGCTTTACAGGGACAATGAAGTATTGATCTTTGATGAGCCCACAGCTGTGCTCACACCACAGGAAATCTCTGAGCTGATGAAGATCATGAAGAATCTTGCAAAGGAAGGCAAGTCTATTCTCTTTATTACCCATAAGCTGAATGAGATCATGGAAGTAGCTGATCGCTGCACCATTATCCGCAAGGGAAAATACGTCGGAACTGTTGACATCCCGTCCACAACAAAGGAAGAACTGTCCAGGATGATGGTGGGACGTGATGTAAGTTTTTCTGTAGACAAGAAGCCTGCAAACCCCGGAAAGACTGTTCTAAAAATCACAGGTATGACTGTTCCAAGCAAATCACATTCAAACAATGCCGTTAAGAATGTCTCCCTGAATGTGAGAGAAGGAGAGATCGTCTGCATTGCCGGAATTGACGGAAACGGACAGAGCGAGTTTGTGCAGGCGCTGACAGGACTTGAGAAAATGACAGCAGGAACCATCATGCTCAATGGAAAGGACATTACGAATGATTCCATCCGAATGAAGTCAAAGGAGGGAATGAGCCATATTCCGGAGGATAGACATAAGCATGGTCTGATTCTTGATTATATGCTTGATCAGAACATTGTTCTTCAGAGATACTGGGACAGTGAATTCCAGACGGGAGGATTTATCAAGAGTAAGGCAGTCAGAGAGTATTCTGACAGACTGATTGAAGAATATGATGTCAGAAGCGGGCAGGGATCCTCTACCATCGTTCGAAGCATGTCCGGCGGAAATCAGCAGAAGGCTATTATCGCACGTGAGATCGACAAGGCTCCTGAGATTCTCGTTGCTGTTCAGCCTACCAGAGGACTGGATGTAGGTGCCATCGAGTTTATACATAAGCAGCTTGTGGCTCAGAGAGATAAGGGCAAGGCTGTTCTTCTGGTTTCTCTGGAGCTGGATGAGGTAATGGATGTATCGGACAGAATTCTGGTGATGTACGAGGGTGAGATTGTGGGCCAGCTGGATCCGAAGACGGTTTCTGTTGAAGAGCTTGGCTTGTATATGGCAGGTGCGAAGCGTGATGAAGTACCTGCAGAAGTATAGGAGGATGGATCGTAATGAAAGACAGAACAAAAGACACGTTATTGTCCATTCTTGCGTCGATTGTATGCATTGTAATCGGACTAGCTGTAGGACTGATCATTCTTTACTGCATTAATGCTGAGAATGCACTGGATGGTTTTTCAAGAATCATTAAAGGTGGTTTTTATCTTGCACCAAAGGGAATCGGAAGTGAGATCTTTCAGGCTGCACCTCTGATCATGACAGGTCTGTCTGTTGCATTTGCATTTAAAACAGGACTTTTTAATATCGGTGCGGCAGGACAGTATACAGTCGGCGTATTCGGAGCACTGTATTTTGCCATCATCCTTCATTTGCCATGGTATGCCTGCCTTCTGGCCGCTGCAGTATGCGGCGCAGTCTGGGGATCCGTTCCGGGAATCTTCAAGGCATATTTTAATGTAAATGAAGTTATCACATCCATTATGTTTAACTGGATCGGTCTGTATCTTGTCAATGAACTTCTCTACAGAGGCTTTGGCGGTGCCATGTATGACAGCAATACCACCAGAACCTACAAGCTGGGAAGTGTTTCTCCGCAGTCTGTTATCCCGGATCTGGGACTGAACAGCCTGTTCAAAACTAAATCAACCACAATAGCTATCTTCATTGCGATCATTATCGCGATCCTGATGTATATCATCCTGAATAAAACAGCGTTCGGATATGAACTGAAGGCCTGCGGCTTTAACCAGGATGCAGCAAAATATACAGGAATTAACTCAAAGAAGAATGTGGTTCTTTCCATGACGATTTCCGGAGCATTGGCAGGAATCGGAGCAGGACTCTATTATCTTTCCGGCGGAGCCGAGTGGAATCCACAGGTGTCAACAGCACTTCCCGCTATCGGTTTCAACGGTATTCCTGTTGCTCTCCTTGCCATGAGCAACCCTGTCGGTGTTATATTTGCAGCACTTTTTGTTGCACATATCTCAGTTGGAGGTGCTTATCTGCCGACTAAATTTTTCCAGCCGGAGATCGCAGACATTGTCGTTGCGGTAATCATATATCTCTGTGCCTTTGTAGCTCTCTTTAAGGGAATCGTACTGCAGAGGCTCGGAAAGAAGAAAAAGGGAAAGGAGAAGGGTGGAAAATAATGGTATTGCTTGTTAAATTTACATTGTTGTATGCCACAGTTATGATGCTCGTTGCTCTTGGCGGAATGTTTTCCGAACGAAGCGGCGTAATCAACATTGCCCTGGAAGGAATCATGGCCATCGGCGGCCTTGCAGGAGTATTTGTGCTTTCTCTTTGCGGCGGGAGCATGCCTGCGCCGGTGCTGGTAATTGTTTCGATACTTGCAAGCATGGCTGCGGGAGTTCTCTATTCTCTTCTGCTTGCCTTTTCTGCAATTACATTGAAGGCTGACCAGACCATCGGAGGAACTGCCCTTAATATGCTTGCTACAGCGATTGCAATTGTAATTGTAAAGGCCTTTAACAATTCTTCCGCAGCAGGAAACGGTGCAGCCTCGGCAAAACTCAGCTACAACAACTCTGCATTTATTTACAGGGTGGGACCCTTTACAGTTAACATCTTCCTGATTTTGGGAATCATCATTCTGATCATCAGCTCAGTTTTCCTGTTCCGCACCAAGTGGGGTCTTAGACTGAGGGCCTGCGGTGAACATCCTCAGGCAGCTGATTCCGTTGGAGTTAATGTATATCAGTGGCGATACATCGGTGTCATGATCTCCGGTGCACTTGGCGGCCTTGGCGGTTTCGCGTATATAGTGCCTTCCGTAACTACCTGGAACTTTGAGGTCGGCGTAGCCGGCGCGGGTTTCCTTGCTCTTGCAGTTATGATATTCGGACAGTGGAAGCCTTATCGTATTGCAGGCGCAGCTGTATTCTTTGCAGTATTCCGTTCTCTCGCTAATATTGCAGATTCTACTGCATTGGCCGGACTTGGATGGTCATCCAATATCTACAATATGATGCCTTTTATTGCATCCATGATCATCCTTGCCTTTACATCCAAGAATTCACATGCCCCGAAAGCAGAAGGAATTCCCTACGATAAAGGCGCAAGATAAGAATTATTACACTACAATAAGTGATAAAGAGGTGAACTGTTTGTCATGTACAGACAGTAAAACTGGACTTCAGAAATGGGGTGCTCCTATTTCTGAAGTCCGGTTATTTTTTGTTTATGAAAAATCAACTTATTTATCTTTTTTCAGATAGCAGAACCAGTACATGGCTGCGACGAAGCATCCGCCGATGATATTGCCGATTGAAACAGGAATCAGGCATTTTCCGAATATCGTGCCAAGATTTACCACATCGATATTGGTGCCTGCGTCCACCGCCGCCTGTGCATAAGCAGGTACAGTTTTTGCAAAAAAGCCTGCAAATACGTAGTACATATCAGCAATACTATGTTCAAAGCCGGAGAATACGAAGAAGGTTACAGGGAAGAATACAGCAATGATCTTGCTTGCCACATCCTTCGCTGCAAAGGACATCCATACAGCGATACATACAAGAATGTTGCACAGGATACCTCTGATCAGAGCGTCTCCCAGAGTAAGGGTGCATTTTCCTGCAGCTGTGCTGATGGCAGCGGCTCCGTATCCGTTTCCGAACAGTCCCATGGTATGTCCGTAGGCAGTTCCCATTCCAACCAGCATGCCGCCGATCAGATTTCCGATCCAGACGATGCACCAGTTTTTAAGCATCTGTCCCAGCGTGATCTCTTTTTCCAGAACCGCTACCAGCATCAGAGAATTTCCTGTGAACAATTCACTTCCTGCAACAAGAACCATGGCGAGACCGCCGGGGAAGACCATCGCTCCTACAAGCTTTGCTGTGGAAGGGATCGGGATTCCGATGGAGGCCATGGTGCAGGCAACTCCTGCGAAGCCGATAAACATTCCTGCAAGGATACCAAGAAGAAGCATCTTCAATGGTGGAAGGTTTGCTTTTCCTTTGCCAATTCCTACGGTGTTCTTTGCCACCTCGGCCGGTGAGAAGAAATTCATATCAACACATCCTTTCTTTTTTGGTCAATCAAAACAACCAATTACTACTTGCAATAATTATAGCACAGATTAGAACTAATGTTGATATATTTTGTGAAAAATAACGAAAAATTGTGCAAGTTAACCAATAATTTTAAGCCAATTATAGCTAATGAAAGTGTAACAGGCAGAAACTTTTGATTTATTATGACAATGCAAACTGACTCAGGTAAAGATTTGCATAAAAACCTTTCTTTTCCAACAACATTTCATGATTTCCCTGTTCGATGATCTTTCCGTCTTTCATGACCAGAATCAGATCTGCTTCTTTTATGGTGGACAGGCGGTGTGCAACAATAAAGCTGGTTCGTCCCTCCATCATTTCTGAAAATGCCTTCTGGATCCTGATCTCTGTCATGGTATCGATGGAAGAGGTGGCTTCATCCAGGATCAGCATCGGCGGATGGGTCAGCATGATCCGTGCAATGCAGAGAAGCTGTTTCTGACCCTGGGACAGGGAACCGCCATCCTCACCCAGCACCGTGTTGTAGCCTTCCGGCAGACGCCGGATAAAGCTGTGTGCATGGGCTTTTTTTGCAGCCTCCTGAATCTCTTCCTCGGTGGCATCGGGATTGCCGTAGGCAATCGTTTCTCTTATGGTTCCGGATTTCAGCCAGGTGTCCTGAAGGACCATACCGTAGCAGCTCCTCAGAGACCCCCTTGTCATAGATTGGATGTCTGTACCATCCACACGGATCGAGCCTGCGTTGATGTCGTAGAACCGCATGAGGAGATTGATCATGGTTGTTTTTCCGCAGCCTGTGGGACCTACAATGGCAATTCTCTGTCCGGGCTGTACAGCAAGATTCAGATCCCGGATCAGAGAAACCTCGGGAACATAGGAAAAGTCCACATGCTCCAGGGATACGGCTCCCCGGATCTGATCCGGTGTCGGAGAAGCTGCCTGTGCAGGCACCGGCGGCTCAGCCGGGATGTCCAGCAAGGTAAAGATTCTCTCTGCAGAAGCGAGAGAGTTCTGGAATTCCGTGATCACTCCGGTGATCTCATTAAAGGGCTTTGCATACTGGCTGGTATAGCTCAGAAAAGAGCTGAGCTGTCCGATGCTGAGAACGGCAGGTCCCATCAGAGCAGCAAGACAGCCGGCAATGGTTACTCCTGCATAGATCAGAGAGTTGTAAAACCGGGTGCTGGGATTCGTCAGTGAGGACAAAAAGGTAGCCTGCAGGCTGTAGCCTGCCAGTCTGTCATTGATCTCATCGAACTGCTTCTGAGCGGTTTCTCCGTATCCGAAGGCATGGACTGTTTTTATTCCGTTCATCATTTCATTGGTCAGACCGGTCAGCTCTCCACGGGCATCGGACTGCTTCAGAAACATCCGGTAGCTTTTTTTGGAGATAAACTTCGCAATGGAGAAGGAGAACGGTGTAAGGACAACCACGATCAGAGTGATCCAGGGACTGATGGTCAGCATGAACAGAATGGTTCCCAATATGGTCAGAACTCCTGTAAAAAGCTGAGTGAATCCCATCAGAAGGCCGTCAGAGAACTGCTCCACATCCGTAATGATCCTGCTCAAAAGCTCACCGGACTGCTGTGTGTCAATATAGGACAGGGGCAGCTCCTGTACATGGGAAAATGTCTTTGTTCTCATGTCTTTTACGATCTGATAGGTGATCCTGTTATTGGTATGATTCATGATCCATTGGCTGACAGCCGATGCAGCCGTCATAATAAGGATTGTTCCGGCTATCCTTCTCAGGGCAGCAAAATCCACCTGTCCCGGTCCGAGAATGCAGTCTACACCACGTCCGATCTGAATGGGTATCATCAAGGTGAAGGTGACACTTGCTGCGGCAAGAAGCAGAGAGAGAAGGACAGAACCGCTGTAGGGCTTGATATAGTTCAAAATCCGCAGCAAAAGTTCTTTGGACGTCATCGCTCCGGTTTCTGCGCTATTTTTATCTGTCTGATTCATTGTCGGTTCCTCCTTTCATCGATGCATTGAGATCACGGCGGATTTCCTCCTCGGACATCTGTGACCGGCAGATCTCCCGATACACAGCGTTAGATGCCAGGAGAGAATGGTGTGTTCCTGTTCCTGCCAGACATCCGTCCTCCAGTACCAGGATCCTGTCAGCATCCCGTACGGTGGACACTCGCTGTGATACAAGGAAGACGGTGGTTTTGCGTCCGCCCTCTGAACCGGAAGTCTCAGACGCATGGCGAATGGCTTTTCTGAGCTTTGCATCGGTTGCAAAGTCCAGAGCAGAGGCACTGTCATCCAGGATCAGGATCTCTGGATTACGAACCAGTGCTCTTGCAATCGTCAGGCGCTGCTTCTGTCCTCCGGAGAAGTTTCGTCCTTCCTGCTCCACCGGAAGCTCCAGTCCCAACTGTTTGGCATCTACAAATTCTCTTGCCTGGGAGATATCCAGAGCACGGAACAGCTCGTCATCGGAGGCATCCGCCCTTCCCATCAGAAGATTGGAGCGGAGAGTTCCTTTGTACAGAACTGCTTTCTGAGGGACGATTCCGACCCGGTTCCTGCCCTCTGTAAGGGACTGTTCCCGGAGATCTCTTCCGTTGATCAGGATCCTTCCTTCACTGCAGTCATACAGTCGGGGGATCAGGTTGATCAGGGTGGATTTTCCGGATCCGGTTCCTCCGATGATGCCGATAGTCTCACCCTGTTCTGCAGTAAAGGAAACAGAAGAAATGGCAGGAACATCGGAGTTTCCGTAGGAGAAGCTGACCTGATCAAAGACAATATACGGGTCGGAAGCAGGACCAACCGGTTCTGATACAGGTTCATTCACTGGTGAGACTGTCGGACAGGCGGAATGTGTCTGCGATCGAGCACCTTTCGAATCGGATTCAGTCTCAGTAATAGATATGATATCCGGTTCGATAGAAAAAACGGCATCCACGCGATTCACGCAGGCGGCAGCTCTGGACAGCTGGATGACAAGATTGGCAAGCTTCACAAGCTCCACCAGAATCTGAGACATATAATTGACAAGAGCAATCACCTGTCCCTGTGTCAGACGTCCTGTATCAACTCCCTGACCTCCCAGGAACAGGATACATACGATTCCCAGATTGATCACACAGACCGTGACAGGGTTCAGAAGGGCGGAAATTTTTCCTACATGAAGCTGTTTGTACAGCAGAGAGTCAGAAGCACTGTAATATTCCTGTTTCTCCTGCTTCTGGCGGTTGAATGCCCGCACGACCCTGACTCCCTGCAGATTTTCTCTGGTTTTTCCCGTTACAATGTCCAGCTGAGCCTGAACATTCTTGTACAGGGGACGGGTTCCCAGCAGGATTCCGAATATGATGATCGTCAGTACAGGGATCACAGCAAGAAAGATCAAGGCTGTCTGTGCATCCACCGTAAATGCCATGATCATCGCGCCGGCAACTACAAAGGGAGAGCGCAGCAGCAGGCGCAGGACCATATTGACTCCGTTCTGCACCTGATTAATATCACTGGTCATACGGGTGATCAGGGTAGAAGAGCCGAGCGTATCCAGATCCGCATAGGACAGCTGATTGATCTTACGGAACAGATCGCTGCGGATGGCGGTCCCTGTGTGGACCGCACATTTTGCTGCAAAATACTGGGCTGTCAGGGAAACGGCAAAGCCGATGCATCCAAGCAGGATCATCAGTCCCCCTGACAGAAGGATTCGTCTGTTGTCGCCACCGGTAATGCCCCTGTCGATCATATCAGCAACGATCAGGGGAATGATCAGCTCAAAGCTGGCCTCCAGCATTTTTAACAGAGGCGCAAGAATGGCCTCCTTTCTTCTCAGGTTCATATAGGAAAGCAGTCGTTTCATAGATTTCATTCTCCAGTTGTTATTGAACAGTGTTCACGGGGAACCGCCCGAACTATTCGTACAGTTCACAGTAATGAAAAACTCATACTCGTTTATTGTAACACCAAGTGCTATACTTAAGGAAGTAACGAGTAAATAATTATCTCAGGAAAGATATCGTTGTGTTCTGTTCACGGGTGATGTTCCGCGAGGTGTTTTTAAAAGTTCAATCGTTCAGGAGGATCTGCCATGAACCGGCATGTTCAGCATACAAACAGAAGATTCGAATTTCCGATGATCGGACACAGGATCCTGAAAACAGCACTGGCGGTCTTTATCTGCCTGCTGATCCATATGGCAAGGGGCTTCGACAGCGGTGCGTCCGAATCCTGTATTACAGCGATTATCTGTATGCAGCCTTATGCAAAGGAAACGAGAAAAAGTGCCATCGAACGTCTGTTCGGAACGACCGTAGGAGGTCTGTGGGGACTTATTTTCCTTCTTCTGGTAACCAGGATCCCCAGCCTGCCCATGCACATGCTGGCTATCTATGTCCTGATTTCCCTGGGGGTGGTCGTGGCTGTCTATTCCTGTGTTGTGCTGCATATATCGGAATCAGCGGCTCTTTCTGCCATCGTCTTTATCTGCCTGGTGATCAACTATCCGAAGGTGAATCCTTCTCTGGCGGAGACCCTGATCAGCATATCCGATACCATAATCGGAGTACTGGTGGCAGCAATTGTGAATACTTTTCATATTCCCACCAGAAAACGAACGGATCGGATCTTTTTTCTGCAGCTGCATCATCTGGCGGTGGACCGGTATTCCGCCATCAGTCCCTACGTACTGACCGAGCTGAACCGGCTGTATGATGCGGGAGCCAGGATCTGCCTTGAGACCGAGTATGCGCCTGCATTTCTCATTGGCCAGCTGCAGCTGCTTCACATCAATCTGCCTGTCATTGTACTGGGAGGTGCTGCTCTCTACGATATCCGGGAGAATATGTATCTGGAGGTGCAGGCGATCCCAACGATGGATGCCTATTACCTGTATAAAATGATAGAAGCACTGGGATGCTGCGGAATGGTCTTCACACTTCGGGAGAATTCCATGATGCTGTTCCAGATCGGTGAGAGAAATGCACAGGAGGAGGAGGATTACTGCCTGATGCGCCGTTCTCCCTATCGGAACTATCTGGATGGAATGTTCGGATCAGAGGATCGTGTGCTGGCATTTCGGATGATCATGGATGAGGAGCAGGGAGATGCCTTCGAGCGCAGATTAAACGGAAATCTGGTGATCGCTCAGCATTTTCATACGGTACGGATCTCCAGACCGAACCATCCGGGCGACTGTCTGTTCTATTTTTACAGAAAGGGTGTAACGGTAGAGGCTGCACAGCAAAAACTGCTGGATCTGGAAAGCAGGAACGGAGAAGAGAAGCCGGCAGCAGTTCGGATCTATCCGCAGAGCAGGCGATACGATCCGGAGTATGATGCGATCCACCTGCTTCACCGGATCAAGCACATGTACCAGGAGCCGCTGTGGGTGAGAAGCAAACGCGAGCAGCAGGAAAGTTCATGAACAGGAGCTTCGGTTTCTGGTGTAATGGAATCCGGAAGATCAGTATAGTTCATGGGCGAACAGTAATAAAACACTTCAGGAAAGGAATAGACGTATGAAATACGATTTTACTACGATCATGGATCGTCACGGCATGGATGCCATGGCAGTGGACGGACTGGGAGAGATGAAGGGCTTTGCACCAAGTGCTCCGAGGGAGGGCTTCGATGCCATTCCCATGTGGGTGGCGGATATGAACTTTCCCACGGTTCCAACGATTCAGGAAGCCATTATAGAACGGGTGCAGCATCCCGCCTTTGGCTACTTTAAGCCCAGGGAGGAATATTATCAGTCTATTATCCTCTGGCAGGAGAGAAGAAATCAGGTGACTGGATTGACGGAGGAGTGTATCGGCTATGAAAACGGTGTCATCGGCGGTGTGATCAGTGCAGCCAATGTGCTGTGTTCCAAGGGAGATAAGATCCTGCTGCATTCCCCCACCTATATTGGATTTACCTTTGGTCTGGGCGGGAACGGCTATCAGCTGGTGCACAGTCCGCTGAAAATCGACGATGCAGGAACCTGGAGAATGGACTTTGCCGATATGGAGGAGAAGCTCCGCACTCAGAACATTCACTGTGCTGTGTTCTGCAGTCCCTTTAATCCGGTAGGAAGGGTATGGGAGCGCTGGGAGATCGAACAGGCCATGGAGCTGTTCCGAAAATACGATGTATATGTGATCTCTGATGAGATCTGGTCGGATCTGACACTGGAGGGTCATACCCATATCCCCACACAGTCTGTTTCCGAGGATGCGAGGATGCGGACCGTGGCTCTGTACGCACCCTCCAAGACCTTCAATCTGGCGGGACTGGTAGGCAGCTATCATATTATCTACAATAAATGGCTCAGAGACAGGATCAGAAAAGAATCTGCCAATACGCACTATAATGAGATGAACGTGCTGTCCATGCACGCCCTGATCGGAGCCTATAAAGAGGAAGGATACCAGTGGCTGGATGAGCTGAAGGAGGTGCTGACCGGGAATGTAAACTACGCCTGTGATTACATCGCTCAGCATTTTGAAGGCGTGCAGGTATGCAGGCCACAGGGAACCTATATGCTGTTTTTGGATTGTACGGAATGGTGCAGAACCCACGGAAAAACGATCCGGGAGCTGGAACAGGCCTGCTGGGACGTAGGTGTGGCTCTGCAGGACGGAAGAATGTTCCACGGTCCCTGCCACCTCAGGGTGAATCTGGCTCTGCCGCTGTCCCGTGTGAAGGAGGCCTTTGAGAGGCTGGACCGGTATGTGTTTAATCGGGAGCAGTGAAGTGATTACAGTTCACGGGCAATGTCAGGAAGTTAAGCTCTAATGAGTTAGATGCTATATAGGGTCTAACCTGAATCCGTGAAGTTGATGTAAAAAATATAGTCTTGTGGAAACGGCAAAGGATCATGATCCGCTGCCGATCAAAAAAGAAGGCGATGAATAACATATCTCAAGAGACGGTATGTTATTCATCGCTTACATTATAGTTCCTCATTCTTATTTATGAGTTGTTGATCTCGCCGCAGGCCTTGCAGGTTCTGGATGGCTTGGAAAATTTTGCTATTCTACAATTCATATTTAAAGCATCGAAAATAAACATTCGCCCAATTAATAGATTTCCAATACCTGTAATAAATTTAATTGCCTCAACAGCCTCTATACAACCTATTATGCCACATACTGGACCTAATACACCAACCGTAACGCATTTTTCAACTAGTCCATCCTCAGGAATATCCTCAAAGACACATCTCATACAAGCTCCCATATCAGGAACATATGTCATTACCTGTCCATGCATTTGTATAACACCGGCATAGCAAAAGGCTTTTTTCAAATACACACAGGTGTCATTAATTAGAAATTTTGTTTCAAAATTATCGACGGCATCGATAATAAAATCATATTGCGAGATAATTTCAACAGCATTTTCTTCTGTTAATAAACACTCATGTATGTTAATTTGTACATCCGAGTTATTAGCTTTAATAAATTCACTAGCCGAAGCAGCTTTATTTATGCCTGCATTTTTTTCAGGATGAATAATTTGTCGATGAACATTTGTAATACTTACTATATCCGAATCAACAATCCCAATAGTACCGACTCCTGCTCCTGAAAGATACATAATAGCAGGACTTCCTAGTCCACCTGCACCGATTACCAATACTTTAGCATGTTTTAATTTTTCTTGTCCAGCAATTCCTATTTCAGCTAAACGTATCTGTCTGTCATATCTTTCATATGAGTATTTTCCCACAGCTATTGTTCTCCCTTCATATAGTGTGACATCATGCAAATGCCATCAGCACCGGCCTCAAGGCATTTTTTATAATTGCTATTATTTATTCCCCCTAACGCGTACACAGGAATAGAAATATTCGAACAGATATTTTTTAAGAAGCAGAGTCCTTTGGGCGCTAAATCAGCTTTACAGCTTGTTTCAAATATATGACTTGCTGTTATGTAATCAGCATTATTTTGCTCAGCTATTATTGCTTCATCTAAACTATGGGTAGACACCCCTATACATTTAAAGTAATTCTTATCCTCAGCCGATAAGCTTAAGAAATCATTAAACGTAAGATGTATATAAGGCCAATTCAGCTTATATGCAACATCTTTATATGTATGAAGCATAAGCATTTTATCGGTAGGCTTGACAATATCAATTATTTTTTCAGCAAGTAAAAGATATTCTGAAGCACACAAATCCTTTTCTCTTAAAATAAAAATATTTATTTCAGAGCTTAGTAGTTCTTTTATCTTAGATACAAGCTCATAATTGCACATTTTTCTATTTGTAATACAAATTTTTTTATACGTATACATAATCGTTTAGCACTGGCTGCAGACCTTCATCAGAAATATCCTGATACATTTGATTAAAGCTTCTATTATCTGCAATTTCAAATTGTTCATCACCTGTATCATTTATATCTTTGCCATTATATTTTTCTTCATGATCACCAATTCCTGTTGAAACTCCAGCAGATACCTTTGTAGCTGCAATTTTAACAATTCCATCTCTAAATGACTTAGATTCTCTGGATGAAACAGTTATTCCGACATAAGGCAAAAATAATCTATAGGCGCATATTATTTGACAAAGCTCTGCCTCATGAACATCTAAAGGATTTATTTTATCATTATTTATTATCGGTCTAAGCCTTGGACAGGATAATGAAAACTCTGCATGCGGATATTTTCGCTGCAAATAATATACGTGTAGAGCAGTAGCAAGTGCATCTTTTCTAAAATCTGCTAATCCAAGCAATGCAGAAAACCCAACTCCTCGCATACCACCAATCAAAGCTCTTTCCTGTGCTTCAAAACGATATGGCCAAACTCGCTTGTGACCAAACAAATGAAGTGTTTCGTATTTTTCAGAATCATAGGTTTCTTGAAATACTGTAATATAGTCAGCGCCGCATTCATGAAGATATTTATATTCCTTTGAATTCATTGGATATACCTCAAGGCCAACATTTCTGAAATATTTTCTGGCCAGCTTACATGCCTCGCCAATATATTCAACCGAACTCATCGTTTTGCTTTCACCTGTAAGAATAAGAATTTCCTCTATTCCCGATTCAGCAATGACTTTCATTTCATTTTCTATTTCTTTGGCTGTAAGCTTCTTGCGAGATATGTCATTATAGCAGTTGAATCCGCAATATACGCAATAATTCTCACAATAATTTGCTATGTATAATGGTGTAAATATATATACTGTATTCCCAAAATGCTTACTGGTTTCAAGCTTTGCTTTTTGTGCCATTTCCTCTAATAATGGCTTAGCAGCAGGAGATAGGTATGCCTTGAAATCATCTATAGAGCATCTGTCAGATGCAAGAGCTCTTTTAACATCCAGCTCTGTGTACTGACTATAATCATATGAATTAACCTGACTTATAACCTTATCCATAACATCAGAGCTTATTCTTTCCATTCCCGGCATATATTCCATATGATTTCTTCTTGAAGAAGGATCTTGCTCAAGTCTGTGCTTTTTCTCTAATGCTTTATTGCTAAGCTTATCCGAATCAACAAAATAGATATTTTCCTTCATAATTTCCTCCATTAGTCCCTCAAAAAGCCTGTAAGAGGGTCTGATGCAGCAGCACCACGCTCAAGTACTCTTCCTAATCCGGATAAATATGCTTCTCTGCCTGCTTCAATTGCCTTTTTAAAGGCTGATGCCATAAGTGGAATATTACCAGCAGTAGCAATTGCTGTATTACACATTACTGCAGCACAGCCCATTTCCATTGCAGCAGCAGCCTGAGAAGGAGCACCTATACCAGCATCTACTATTATAGGCAAATCTATTTCATCAACCAATATTTGAATAAAGTCCTTTGATGATAGACCCCTGTTTGAGCCAATAGGAGAGGCTAATGGCATTACTGCAGCAGCTCCTGCATTTTGTAAATCTCTTGCAGCATATAAGTCGGGAAACATATAAGGCAAAACAACAAAGCCTTCATTTGCCAAAATTTCTGTAGCCTTGACAGTTTCAGCATTATCAGGCAGGAGATATTTACTGTCCTTCATTATCTCAATTTTTACAAAATTTCCACAGCCTAGCTCTCTGGACATTCTTGCGATTCTAACTGCCTCCTTCGCATCTCTTGCACCTGAGGTATTAGGCAGAAGAGTAACGTTATCAGGAATATAGTCAATAATGTTTTCAGACTCTCTTGTATTTGTTCTTCTAACAGCCAATGTAATAATTTCCGCACCAGCATTTTCAACTGCTGCTTTAATCAGATCCAGAGAGTATTTTCCAGAGCCCAAAATAAATCTGGAATCAAACGCTTTGCCACCTAGTATTAACTTATCATTTTTCATTTTTTCAACCTCCTCCAACTAAGCTTACAATTTCTAAAACGTCGCCTGAATGAATAATAAATGTCTCATATTGCGATTTAGGAACAATATCTTCATTACATTCAACAGCAATTTTCCGAATGTCATGACCATTTTCGATTAAATAGTCTTTGAGAATTTTTCCATTTGCATCAACTAGTAAACCATTAATCTTTACCATAAGTACCTCCTTATAAAAAGTTAAATTCAAGCACGCCTCGGCGTACTTGCTGCACGATGCACTTAAAGCCTGTCTGACATATTCATCTGTGCATCGTGAGAGTATGCCGGAGGCTTTATCTAAGTGGGAGATTGAACCACCATCGAAACTAATTTGTTCATGTCCCACCACCTATAGATGCGGGGGCTTCTCTACTGAGAAAAAAAGTCCTAACATAAATATCCACTATAATAAGGAATTAACCTTATTCGGTCGAAGCTTACTGGCTTCCTCTCACGCCGGAACACGGCTTCCCTCGCTTTAATACATGCTCCTAGGAGCTCCCCTATAAGCACGATCCAAATGGATATATTATGTTAAGACTTTACTTTGAATATAAAAAAAGACCATCCAATATGGATAGTCCTAAGGATTGCTTTGTTTTGCTTCCTACGGTGGCATTATCCACATCAGGTCAAAAGGTCGAAGCTTAATTGCTTCCTCTCAGCCATTTGGCTCCCTTGCTCGTTTATTATCATCAAAAAATTATCTTTTGTCAATATATTATCTTTAATTTTAAAAATAACAGCAGCAGTAGTGTTACAGTTCACCCCGTGAACTGTAACACTTTACCATAAAAAAGTATTTTTTCTTGCATAGATATTCACTTTCATGTATAATCAAGCGTATGCTTATAATTGTGCCGGCGAAATACCGACTGCAGTTCACCATGTGAACTCTGATATCTTCAGTTGGCGGAGGCACAATAAATTTAAATAGTGAAGGAGAATTCTAACTATGAGCAGTTCAACAATTGCAATTGTTCTTGCATTTGTCTGCTATCTGGCCATGATGGTTCTGGTAGGATGGTATACAGGCAAGAAAACACAGGGATCTGCTGATTACTTCCTGGGCGGCCGTCAGCTGTCCGGACCGGTAGCAGCACTTTCCGCACAGGCATCTGATATGTCCGGATGGCTGCTGATGGGTCTTCCCGGTTCCATGTATGCACTGGGAACAGGTCAGGCCTGGATCGCCATCGGTCTTCTGGCAGGTACCATTGTCAACTGGCTGGTGATCGCGAAGCCTCTTCGCCGCTACACCATTGTTGCCAATGACTCTCTGACCCTGCCGGAGTTCCTCAGCAACAGATACCACGATGAGAAAAACATCCTGAAGGGGATCGCCTCAGTGGTAATCATGATTTTCTTCCTGGTCTATACAGCCTCTGCTCTGGCTGCCGGTGGAAAACTCTTTAATTCTGTACTTGGCTGGGATTATCATGTGTCTCTTTTAGTCGGTGCAGCAGTTATTCTGACTTATACACTGATGGGAGGCTTCCTGGCTGTAAGTACCACCGACTTTGTTCAGGGTACTTTGATGCTGGTCGGTCTGATCGCAGTACCGCTGATCGCCTACTTTATGATTGACGGAAACTTCTCGGACGTGCTTGCATCCACCGGAGTGGACAGTGTCAATTACTTAAGTCTGATGCACAACGGAGATCACCCGATCACCGCAGTGGAGATCATTTCCAATATCGGCTGGGGTCTGGGATACTGCGGAATGCCGCATATCATCATTCGTTTCTTTGCGATCCGCTCTGAGAAGGAGGTAAAGAAATCCGCAGGCATCGCCATTGGATGGGATACACTTGCATCTATCTTTGCTTTTGTCGTTGCGATCGTAGGACGTGCGTTCCTGGCACCAGTGATCCTCGGAGAAACAGAGGGTGCAGCATCTGCAGAGTCTGTATTTATTGAAATGATCAAAAAAGTATTTATCGAGAATCTGCCGCTGGCATTTATCGGAGGTCTGTTCCTCTGCGGAATTCTGGCAGCGATCATGTCCACTGCCGATTCTCAGCTTCTGATGTGTTCCTCCTCCATGTCACAGGATATCTACAAGGGACTCATCAATAAAAAAGCCGATGACAAGAAGGTCCTTCGTCTCGGCCGTCTGACCACCGTGCTGATCGCAGCAGTTGCGATCATCATTGCATGGAATCCGGACAGCTCCGTTATGACACTGGTATCCGATGCCTGGGCAGGACTCGGTGCTTCCTTCGGACCGCTGGTGGTAATGTCTCTGTTCTGGAAGAGAACGAACCTTCCCGGCGCGGTCGCAGGAGTTGTATCCGGTGCCGCAACCGTTATTATCTGGGATTATCTGCCTCTGGTAAACGGTTCCACCATCGGTTCCGCAACCGGCCTGTATTCACTGGTTGTCGGCTTCGCAGTAAGCATCATCTGCATATTTATTGTCAGCCTGGCTACAAAAGAGCCGGATGCTGCGGTATATGCAGAGTTTGAAGCATACAAAAATTATTCAGAATAATGGAACACGGGGACGGTGCCACCGTTCCGGTATACACTGAGCTATCAAACAGCTTCGATACGTTGATTTACACGTGTCGAAGCTGTTTTGCTATTGTTCTCGATTTAAGGAGAAAATCTCCTTTGCCGCATGAGAAAGCTGCGGGCACAGGAAAACGGAAAAAGCAGGAATATCTGTGCCGCATGGAAGAGTGACGGGCACTGAAATCAGAAAATCAGACGGAATTGAGATATCCCTACGGTTATGCTATCATGATATTAGACAAATGATGCAGGGTCGGGACAGGATCAGAGAATGATATTCCTGCCGGGAAAGCGTCCTGCCTCAGCAATTCCTGTATCTTGATGACAGGAATCCACCGGAATGAGAGAAAAGGGAGCTACTTGCAATAAGGAGAAACAGCATGGCAAAAATTGTACCATTTAGAAAGAAAAATCAAGCATACAGTGATGAGGCCTATCAGTCGCTGGTTGATCTGACGGATCTGGATCCTGATGAAATCTATGGAACGCACCTGACGAATGAGGGAGTTGTTTACCGACTGCGTCTGGAGCTGGAGAACAGCAATGAGGAGAAAATCAGTGAATGGGATCCGAACCAGTGGAAAACTCTTCAAAAATACGGAAAGGTGGAACACTCCATCTCCCGCACGATCCTGGCGCCGGGCGATATGAATCTGCATTCCCTGCACTATGCCATTCAGCGTTTATTCGGCTGGCGGAACAGCCATCTGCACAGGTTTTATCTGCCTCAGGAGGAGTTCGATCGTCTGACCGCAGGACGACTGGATACATTCTTTCAGCTCTGCGGAAGTCTGTTCCGTTTCCCGGCTGAGTTGGATGAGGAAGATTACTGGGACGATGATTATGAATTTGGCAAGGATGTAAAAGCCTGGCTGCGAACAAAGTACAGCCGTCCCTATGTAAATATGGGACCTCACGACACGTTCATTGTCAACAGCTTACTGGCGGGGCAGTTTGTGGAAGAGCATCCGGAGTTTCCTCAGGGAACCTATCTCGATGTCGTTGACAAGAACATATATTTTGGAAGCCCCTGGAACACACTGATGGAGAGCAGAAGTCTTTCCGATCTGTTTCTGATGATGCCGGATGGCCGGGAACGACCTGAACCAAGGGAATGGAAGGCAAATGTTTTGCTTTCAACGATTGATCTGTTTCAGGATCTGGACGAGGAGGATACAGAACACAGTGGAGCGGATCTGGAAAATGACTATTGGAACAACCTGCGGCCTTTGATGGCACAGGTTGACATGCTTCCTTACTTCTCAACGATCTATTACAACTATGATTACGGGGATAACTGGATCGTGAAGATCACACTGGAGGATGTGTACTATCCGGATTTCGAATTTCTTCTGGACGATGACTATGAGGATGACGAAGACTGGGAATTTGATTCCGATTCGGATGAGTTCTGGGAAGAGGATTACGAAAGCACCTTTGAAGAGGATGCGGACGACGATGACGAGGACATTGACTTCGATGATGATGAGGAAGGATTTATCCGCGAAATGATGGAAATGATGGACGATGAGTTGGACTATGATTATCTGGATGCCAACCGAAATATTATATCGGAGGAGCTGGTTCCACTGCTGAAGAAGGTGGACGAAGGAGGAAGACCGGTTTGTGTTGCTGCAGACGGTTTGAATGTTCTGGATGACTGTGGAGGCGTGAGCGGATATATCCGGATGCTCGAAGAGATGAACGGAAAGAATAAGGAGGAAGCTGCAGAACAGAGGAACTGGGCCAGAAGCATGGGATGGACCGGCAGAAAAACAAAGGTTGAGAATATGCTTTGACCTGGCAGGACATTTATTTCCGGAGTAGAAAAATATGGTAGACAGAACAATTCCTTAATCAAAATAGAGGAAGTTTTTCTAAGAACTGATCTCAAGGTTGACATCCTCAAACTCTGATGGTATCTTTATACATAAGCGAAATACGAAGAAGAGGACTAGTAGATTGAGATCCGGACTACAGAAAGCAGCTGGTTGATGCGAAGCTGCGGATGGTATCAGTTGAACTGACCTCAGAGTGGCTGCCCGAAATCCCTGATTTGGAAAGTAGATGCAGACGGTCTCCCGCCGTTATCCGGGACAGGATATGCAGATCGACTGATCCGTATCCGTTGAGCGTACGATTGATTCGTAAAAAAGAGTGGTACCGCGTAGGATAGCTGCCTTCGTCTCTTGCAAGACTGCAGAGGCGAAGGCTTTTTTTGGATTTATATTCAGGAGGAAAAGGAAATATGATGACACCAAGCAAGTACAAAATTCAGTATTACATGCCGCCGGTTGAGAGTTATGACTGGGTGAAGAAGGATCATGTGGAGAAGGCACCGGTATGGTGCTCTGTTGACCTGCGTGACGGAAACCAGGCACTGGTGATCCCGATGAGCCTGGAGCAGAAGGTGGAATTCTTTAATCTGCTGGTAAAGGTAGGCTTTAAGGAGATCGAGGTTGGTTTCCCTGCTGCATCAGAAACAGAATTCGAGTTTCTTCGTACTCTGATCGATAATAATCTGATTCCTGATGATGTGACTGTGCAGGTACTGACGCAGGCCAGAGAGCACATTATCAGAAAAACCTTCGATGCTCTGAAGGGCTGTAAGAATGCCATTGTGCATGTGTACAATTCTACATCCTTTGCACAGAGGGAGCAGGTGTTCAGAAAATCCAAAGAGGAGATCAAGGAGATCGCCATTAAGGGTGCGCAGCTGCTGAAGGATCTGACAGAGGAGGCAGGTGCGAACTATCGGTTTGAGTACAGCCCGGAGTCCTTCACAGGAACAGAGCCAGAGTACGCACTTGAGGTGTGCAATGCAGTGCTGGATGTATGGCAGCCTACTGCCGACAGAAAAGCAATTATCAATCTGCCAAGTACCGTGCAGCTTTCCATGCCCCATGTGTATGCCAGCCAGATCGAGTACATGAGCAAGAACATGAAGTATCGTGAGAATGTAGTGATCTCCCTTCATCCGCACAATGACAGAGGATCAGGCGTATCCGATGCTGAGCTGGGACTGCTTGCAGGAGCTGACCGTATCGAAGGAACCCTCTTCGGAAACGGTGAGCGTACCGGTAATGTTGACATCGTAACACTGGGAATGAACATGTACATGCAGGGTGTAGATCCTGAGCTTGATTTCTCAGATATGCCCTACATCTGTGAGAAATATACGGAATATACCGATATGAATGTGGATCCCAGAAGCCCTTATTCCGGTGCACTGGTATTTGCTGCCTTCTCCGGATCTCATCAGGATGCGATCGCGAAGGGAATGACCCATAGAATGGATCATGATCCGGATCGTTGGACGGTTCCGTATCTTCCGATCGATCCTACCGATATCGGAAGAAACTACGATGCCGATGTGATCCGCATCAACAGCCAGTCCGGCAAGGGCGGTGTCGGCTATATCCTGGAGAGAAATTACGGACTGAATCTGCCGCCGAAGATGCGTGAAGCCATGGGCTATGCAGCAAAGGATCTGTCCGATCATCTCCATAAGGAACTGCAGCCGAATGAGATCTACAGTCTGTTCCTGTCAAACTTCAAGGATGTAGTGAAACCGTTTGAGATCAATGGTGTCCACTTTAAGCAGGAGGAGAAGGGTGTAATTTCTACTGAGGTAAACTGCCGCAGAGGAAACGAGCCATTCAGTATTGTAAAAGCAAAAGGAAACGGTCGTCTCAACGCAGTATCCCTTGCTTTTAAGAAAAAATATCATCTGGACTATGAACTGGTGACCTATCAGGAGCATGCACTGACACAGCTGTCCAGCTCTGAGGCGATTGCCTATGTGGGAATACAGGATGAGAACGGCAAGCTCTTCTGGGGTGCCGGAATCGATTCCGATATTATCCGTGCTTCCATTGATGCTCTGCTTACAGCCATCAATAATATGTGTGCTGAATAAAAGGCCCCGCTTAGCTGAAGCAGGAAATCTGCAGCAAAATCATACCCGCAATCCACGTACCGGATTGCGGGTATCTCGTCTGCGGACCTCCAGAGAGATGGATTGTTAGTATGTAGTATATAATGTACAAAAAAAATGAAAATAGCACAAAATAATTGACATAATAACCAAAAAATGATAGTCTATAAAAAACAATTTCTAACGTCAAAATAGATGTCGAATGAACAGCGTATCCTCGCTGCCATGGCTGCTATTAAGATGAAAGATAGGGTATATAGACTGACTGGTTACGAATTCTGACCGGATTCGTGTTTTCTTTGCGTATTAGCCGTATCTTTCGATGCGGCTTTTTTCTATGCATGCGAAGAGACAACCGGCAGACGTATTGACTGCTGTTCATGGGGGGACTGTAACACTATTGTTGACAGGAAATGGATCAGGAGGTGACAGATTGACTACAAGAGTAGCCATTATCGGAATCATTGTAGAGGAGCCGGATGAGGTGGAAAGGCTGAATCAGATCCTTCATGAATATGGCAGATTTATCATCGGCCGTATGGGTATCCCGTATCCAAAAAGGGGAATCAACGTGATCAGTATCGCAGTGGATGCACCGCAGGATGACATCAATACCATGAGCGGCAGGATCGGCAGGTTAAAGGGGATCACTGCAAAGACTACCTATTCTCATGTTTTTGGAGATGATCAGGATCAGACAGAGGTACGTGTATGATGCAGCAGATAAGAGACACAGTTGATTCTATTGCGAAGAAGCAGGATATCAGCCCGGATGAACTGCACCTTCTTCTGACTGCAGAGGACAGTGGGGGACTGGAATATCTCAGGGAGAAAGCCAGAGCCTGTGCGGACGCGATCTACGGGGATCGCATATTTACCAGAGGCCTGATCGAATTTACAAATTACTGCAGGAATGACTGTCTGTACTGCGGCATTCGAAAAAGCAACGGCAATGCCCAGCGCTACCGCCTTACTTCAGAGGAGATACTGGAATGCTGCAGGGAAGGCCGGGAGCTGGGATTCCGCACCTTTGTCCTGCAGGGCGGAGAGGATCCTTATTTTAATGACGATCGTGTGTGTGAGATCGTGTCCCGGATCCGGGCAGAATTTCCTGACTGTGCGATCACACTGTCCATCGGCGAAAAGACCCGTGAGAGCTATCAACGGTATTTTGATGCCGGAGCAGACCGGTATCTGCTGCGGCACGAGACTGCGGATGAGAACCAATACCGGAAGCTGCATCCCCGGACGATGTCACTTACCAGACGCAAGCAGTGTCTGTATGATCTGAAGGAGATCGGATATCAGGTGGGCTGCGGGTTTATGGTTGGCTCGCCGGGTCAGACGACAGAAACGCTCTATGAGGACCTGCAGTTTATCCGACAGCTGCAGCCCCATATGGTGGGAATCGGACCATTTATTTCACAGCATGATACCCCCTTTGCACAGGAAGAGTCCGGCACGCTGGATCAGACTCTGCGGCTGCTTTCGATCATCCGTCTGATCCATCCTCATGTGCTGCTGCCCGCCACCACCGCGCTGGGAACCATTCATCCTCTGGGAAGAGAGATGGGCATTCAGGCGGGCGGAAACGTGGTCATGCCGAATCTGTCACCGGTCAGCGTACGGAAAAAGTATGAGCTGTACGACAATAAGATCTGTACCGGGGATGAGGCTGCAGAGTGCAGACACTGCCTGGAGGGCAGAATGCATCGGATCGGCTACCGGATCGTAGTGGATCGCGGTGATTATCAACCGTAAGTGACAATCATTTTTTACGTATTAGCTGGGCTTACATGAAGTACTTCGGAGTGTTTCGGAGTGCTTCACCAGTGCGCAGGAACTGCTGAAAAGCTGCTGTAAACAACAATTGAAAGGATGAAAAAAACATGTACGACGCAAAATCTTTAAAGGCAGAAGAATTTATCGCTGATGAGGAAGTTAAGGCAACTCTGGCTTATGCTGACGCCAATAAGGAAAACTGGGAGCTGATCGATCAGATCATTGCCAAGGCAAAGGAACGGAAGGGTCTGAACCACAGAGAAGCATCGGTTCTGCTTGCCTGTGAGAATAAAGAAAAGATCGATCAGGTATACGAGCTTGCCCAGCAGATCAAGAAGGATTATTACGGCAACCGGATCGTATTGTTCGCACCTTTATATCTGTCTAATTACTGCGTAAATGGCTGTGTATACTGTCCGTATCATGCGAAAAACAAGCACATTGCCAGAAAAAAACTGACCCAGGAGGAGATCAGGGCAGAGGTGATCGCACTGCAGGATATGGGACATAAGAGACTGGCCATCGAGGCAGGCGAGGATCCAGTAAACAATCCTCTGGAGTATATTCTGGACAGTATCAAGACCATCTACAGCATCAAGCATAAAAACGGTGCCATCCGTCGTGTCAATGTAAACATTGCGGCAACTACGGTAGAGAATTACAGAAAACTGAAGGAGGCAGGCATCGGAACCTATATTCTGTTCCAGGAGACCTATAACAAGGAATCCTACGAGCAGCTGCACCCCACCGGACCAAAGCATGACTATGCCTACCATACAGAAGCAATGGACCGTGCCATGGAGGGCGGTATCGATGATGTAGGTCTGGGCGTTCTCTTCGGTTTGGAAATGTACCGCTATGAGTTTGCAGGCCTTCTGATGCATGCGGAGCATCTGGAGGCTGCACATGGAGTTGGTCCACACACCATCAGCGTTCCCCGTATCAAACGGGCAGACGATATCGATCCCAGTGCCTTTGATAACGGAATCGATGACGAGATCTTTGCCAAGATCATCGCTCTGATCCGTGTAGCGGTACCGTATACCGGCATGATCATCTCAACAAGAGAGTCCAAGGCCTGCCGTGAGAAGGTGATTCCGCTTGGTATCTCTCAGATCAGCGGCGGCTCAAGAACCAGTGTCGGAGGTTATGTGGAACCGGAACCGGAAGAGGAGAATTCTGCTCAGTTTGATGTCAGTGACCAGCGGCCGCTGGATGAAGTCGTGCACTGGCTGATGGATATGGGCTATATTCCAAGCTTCTGTACGGCATGCTACCGGGAGGGCAGAACCGGTGACCGGTTTATGACACTCTGCAAAAACATGCAGATACTGAACTGCTGTCATCCCAATGCGCTGATGACATTGAAGGAATATCTGGAGGACTATGCCAGCCCTGAAACCAGGGAGCTGGGATTAAAGCTGATCGATCAGGAGTTGGAGAAAATACCGAATCCAAAGGTAAAAACCATTGCCTACAATCATATTCACGAGATCGGGGAAGGAAAGAGGGACTTTAGATTCTGATGAGTACATTAAATGAGACACCAAGCAGCAATCGGCTGCATATAGGCATATTCGGAAAAACGAACAGCGGAAAATCCTCTCTGATCAATGCATTTACCGGTCAGCAGGTTTCCATTGTTTCGGAGATTGAGGGAACAACCACTGACCCCGTCTACAAGGCAATGGAGATCAAGCCCCTTGGTCCCTGTGTGATCATCGATACCGCCGGGTTCGGTGATACCACAGCCTTAGGCAGAGTCCGCATGGAAAAAACACAGCTGGCACTGGAAAAATCCGATATTGCCGTACTGGTGCTTTCTGCCGGGGATGCTGACGGGGAAGAGCTTGCGGCTGATTTTCTGAAAAAGGCAGGTAAGCCGGTGCTGATCGTTGTCAATAAAACGGACGCAGCACCGGAGGCCTCTGTACAGTTAGTTCGGAGTCTGACGGAGCAAAGAGAGTCCTATCAGGGCGCACTGGAGATTGCTGCTGTCAGCGCTGTGACGGGGGAGGGAATTCCTGTCATCCGTTCTGCTCTGACAAGACTTCTGCCGGAGGATTTCGGCACGCAGTTTATCACAGGAAGTCTCGTGAAGGAAGAGGATCTGGTGCTGCTGGTTATGCCGCAGGATATCCAGGCGCCGAAGGGGCGCCTGATCCTTCCTCAGGTACAGACCATCCGAGAACTGCTGGATCGGAGGTGCCATGTACTGTGCGTAACCACTGATCAGATGCTGGCAGCATTGGACCGGCTGAAAGCTCCGCCAAAGCTGATCATTACAGATTCTCAGGTGTTTGATTATGTCTATGAGCACAAGCCTGAAGAAAGCAGTCTGACCTCCTTTTCTGTTCTGTTTGCAGCATATAAGGGAGATCTTGCCTACTATGCAGAGAGTGCGAAGGCAATCGGCAGTCTGACGGAGGAATCAAAGGTACTGATTGCTGAGTGCTGCACCCATGCACCGCTGGCAGAGGATATCGGCAGAGTGAAGATTCCGAGAATGCTTCGGAAACGCGTGGGAGAGGGACTTACCATCGATCTCGTCAGCGGAACCGATTTCCCGGAGGATCCCTCCGGCTATGATCTGATCATCCAGTGCGGAGCCTGTATGTTCAACCGTACCTATGTACTTTCCCGGATTGAGAAGGCAAAGCGTGCACAGGTTCCCATGACGAACTACGGGGTGACCATTGCCTATGTCACGGGGATTCTGGATAAAATTGTTCACGGGTAGTGTCTCGTGAGACCGGGCAGATCCGGAGATTGCAGCTCAATTGCTGTACTTAATTGAAACGATGAATAAAGAGACGATCATTCATACCATGGGCATCAATAACTGCGGAGGCAGGTGTATCATTGATGCCCATGTACAAAACGGAAAGATAACGAAGATCACAACAGATCCATCGGCCGGCTCCCCGCAGCATCCGCCCCTCCGGGCCTGTGTCAAGGGCTTTCATTACCATGAGACCTTTCTGAATGAAGAAAAGCGTCTGAAGAAGCCCATGATCCGCACAGGTAAACGGGGAAGCGGTCTCTTCAGAGAGGCTGAGTGGGAGGAGGCAGTAGATCTGATCGCTAAGGAATGGATCCGGATCCGGGATACCTATGGTCCTGCATCAAGGTACGTGCACTATGGTTGGGGGGTCAGTGGAACTCTGCGTCCGCTGGATCTGGCAAAACGGCTGCTGACGTTGGACGGAGGATTTCAAGATTATTATAACTCCTACAGTACCGCAGCCATTCATTATACTGCACCGTATCTCTACGGAACAAAATTCACAGGAAGCAGCTACGAAGATCTGCTGAATTCTAAACTGATCATTCTCTGGGGGCACAATCCCGCGGAAACAAGGTTTGACAGCCTGATGTATTATCTTACTCTGGCAAAAAATCAGGGCATTTCTATTGTCTGCATTGATCCCAGACGCAATGATACCGCAAGAATTCTTGGAGCAGAATGGATCGGACTCCGTCCCGCCACCGATGCGGCTCTGGCGGATGCCCTTGCCTACGTTATGATCACAGAAGACCTGTATGATCATGACTTTACAGCCAGGTATTGTCAGGGATTTACGGCTGAAACCATGCCGAAGGGCTATGAGCAGGAGATGGATTATTTCACCTATTGCCTGGGAGACGGGGACGGTGTGCCGAAAACCCCGGAGTGGGCTGCTGAAATCACCGGAGTAAGCCCGGATCGGATCCGAAGTCTGGCAAGGCGTATGGCTGAGACAAAGCCCATGGCACTTCTTCAGGGCTACGGTGCCCAGAGAAACCAGAACGGAGAACAGAGTGTCCGGGGCGGGATCATGCTGGCCTGTCTTACCGGTAATGTGGGGATATCCGGCGGCAGTGCCGGAGGTTCGCAGCTGATGCAGAATCCGCCGGTACCGGAGATTCCGGAACTGAAGAATCCGGTCAGTGAGCGCATTCCCGTTTATCAGTGGACGGATGCCGTTGAAAAAGGACAGATCCGGATGATCCTGAATCTTGCCGGCAATGCTCTGATCAATCAGCATGGTGACATCAATCGGACAACAGAGATCCTGGAGGATGAACGTCTCTGTGAGCTGATCGTATGCAGCGACCTGTTCATGACTGCTTCTGCTAAATTTGCCGATATCCTTCTGCCGGGCATCTCTTTTCTGGAGATGAATAACAGTACATCCCCCTGGATCCAGGGGGATTTTATCGGGTTTAATAACAAGGCGGTGGAGCCCTTGGGAGAAGGCAGGTTTGAGTATGACTGGCTGAAGGAAATTGCTGCACGGCTGGGTCTGTATGAGCAGTTTACCGAGGGTCATGAGACCGGCGATGCGTGGCTGGAGGATCTATATGAGGAACTTCGGTCAGAGCAGCCCTTCCTGCCGGAGTACAATTGTGCCCGTCAGCAGGGAATCTACCGGTATGAGATTCCCCCTCGAATTGCCTTTCGGGAACAGCGGGAACATCCGAACCGTGTTCCCTTTCCTACACCCTCCGGCAGGATCGAGATCTTTTCACCGCGGCTTTTTGAACTGCGGGATCCTGCAGTCCCTGCCATACCGGGATACATTCCTGCAGCAGAGGGGTGGGAGGATGACGGCTTTCCGGAATATCCTCTGCAGCTGATCGGATATCATACAAGATGGCGGTGTCACAGTATTCATGGCAATCATGAATACTTGAACCGGATGGAGTCCCAGGCGGTATATATGAATCCTGCGGATGCGAAACAAAGAGGAATTCACGACGGAGATCCTGTTCATATATATAATGGCAGGGGCAGTCTGAGACTCCCCTGCAGAGTTACATCGGATATTGTCCCGGGAACTGCGGCGATTTCTCAGGGCGCCTGGTATCAGCCGGATGAAACAGGAACGGATCTGGGAGGAAACATCAATGTTCTCACCTCGCTCAATGTAACGCCTCTTGCGAAAGGGAATGCGCAGCATACAAACCGAGTGGAAATTAATAAGTTTACGGCTGATTGAAAAAAACCGACGCATTTTCGTGACATCAGCCTTTGGAGACTTCACGAATACTATTGTAAGCAGATTGAGAAAAAGAGCTGTACTTTTTTACGGAGTACAGCTCTTTTGATGCCATGCATGCAAAGAAAACGTCCGGTGTACGTACTCGTTGTTACCGAATTGTAACGTTGTGTCCTGTGTTCCTATGGTTCAGGGGATTGTGAAATCCGGAATTTCGCAATATAATGGTTTGTACGGATTTATCAACAAGAAATAGTGAGAAAGGATTGTCACGATGAAAAAGAAAATGCTGGCGGTGGTACTGTCTGCCGCCTTAACTCTTGGGTTGGCACCGGCAGGTGTGTTTGCAGAGACCGGAACTGATGCTGCTGCTTCACAGAGTTCTGTCGATGCTGCAGCTGCAGATTCCGCTGACTCGAATGACAGCACTGATCCTGCGTCTTATGATCAGAATTCAGAGGATCCATCTACTGATACAGAGAATCCGAAGGGGACTGAAGAAACAGCAGATTCTGACGCTCAGAACGCTTCCGAGGCCGATGCATCGCCTGAAGAAGCTCCCGGTGAAGCGGAGGATCAGGAGCAGGAAGAAGAACCGGTTGAGGTGGATTCCGCAGAAACATTGATTCTTCCGGATCCGGGAACAGTTACCGGATTTGAAATTGTCTCAGAGGAAGACAGAACCATTGATCTGGATGAAAAGGGCAGCTTTGAAGAGCTGGAGAAGAGGATGCCGGAGACCATCCTGGTGTATCTCGATTACAGCTCTGAGGCAGTGGAGATTCCGGTTACCTGGGTTTCTGAAGTGGACTTCGATTCTACCTCTGAAAGCTACTATATCTTCTGGGCAGACTGGGATCAGGACACCTATCCCCTATTAGAGGGCTATGGAGTGGAGGAGTACTTTCCGTTTGTGGAGGTGATCGTTCCCGCACGTACCGGAATGAAATTGTTCAGCACGAACAGCACCCAGTCCTCCGGCGTAAAAAACATTGTTGCCCGGGCGAGACAGATGGTGGATATCCGCTGGACTCCTGTCAGCAATGTGAACGGGTTTTCTGATTATGATACACAGCTGACCGTGTATTTTTCCGGAACTACCTACAACGGAATTCCATACGGACAGCAGGTATATGCAGGAACCTGGGTCCCCAATTCCACTACCTTCGAGACATTTCTGGATGCGGTAAGAACAGCAGGCAGTCCCATGTATAGTGCCAGAGGCAATAACGGCACTATGGATTCTACCTATTTTGCCAATGACTGCAGCTCCTTTGTCTCCTACTGCTACGGACTTCCGAGAATGACGACCTGGAGCTTCGCAACGTCTTCGCAATTCAGTGCTGTTTCGGGAAACAGCATTTACAATGCGCAGGTGGGTGACTGCTTTAACCTTGCGGGTTCTCATGTAGAGATCATTACTGCCATGAATTACGACAGCAGCGGAAATCTTGTATCGGTAGAGGTCAGTGAGCAGACGCCGCCGAAGGCAAGAACCATTATCTACACACCGGCACAGGTGCAGACTCTGATCAATAGAGGCTATACGCTGCTTCGGTATGCAGGAAGAAACAGTGTAGGCAGTCCGCAGTCCTATACAGGCTATTCCTCTGATAAAAGCAATCCGGTGAAAGTAACGTACTCTAAGGAGGAACAGGCGGAACTGGACTTTTCTGATAAAAACGGAGACGGCTCTGTGATCAATCTGACTGTGGCCGGACTGCAGAGCTACTCAAGAACCGAATATAAGGCTGCCGTATGGACGGCGGAAAACGGACAGGATGATATTCAGTGGATCACCCTGAACCGGCAGACCAATGCCAGCTATACCTGTACCATAAAGGCATCCGACTTCAAGCATTCCGGCAAGTATGTGATCCATCTGTACAAGATGGGTCCGTTGGGGAATGATTGTGTCCGGGCGACAGAATATACGCCGATCGATGTGAATTCCACGGCAGATGTGACCCTGGAGAGCGTTGCCGCGGAGGATGTCAGCAATACAACCGGAAGCTGCAGGATCCTGATCTCCGGCGTGACCTGTGAGGATGGAGTCAGCAGGATCCAGGTTCCCGTATGGAGCGCATCGGGTCAGTCTGATATTCACTGGTACACAGCAAAGCAGCTGGATGATACGACCTGGTATGTGGATATGAACATCTCCCGGCATTCCTATAATTTTGGTACCTATCAGATCCATGTGTATGGTACGAATATTTACGGAAAAAGGAATTTTATGGGAAATACCACTGTAACCTTTACGCAGCAGCCTGCTGAAGTGACAGCTGAGGTGAATGGTACAGCGGTAACGATTTCCGTAAAAAATCTTTTTCTGCCGGGCGGCATTAAAAGCGTGCTGATCCCTACCTGGAGCAGTACAGGAGGACAGGACGATCTGACCTGGGTGAAGGCATCCTATGACAAAACGAATGCCGCAGCCAGCGCTGTTATTGATACGGAGAAGTTCAGCCATTTCGGAGATTTCTACTCTCATGTATATGCAGAGAGCTCCTCCGGCAGTCTCCGGTATATGGGAAATGTAACCTATACGGTACAGGAGCCGGACGTTCACTATAATGAAGTTTCTTATACCTTTGACGATACCACAGGTGATTTCACGGTTACGATTTCCTACCCGAAGCATGAGGCAGGAAAAGTTACAGCCGTTACGATTCCGATCTGGAGCGGTTCCAACCAGAATGACCTGATCTGGTATAAGGCTTCAAAGGGAACCAACGGAACCTGGACAGTGTCCGGCAATATTTCGAACCATAAGGGACTTGGCACCTATCATTGTCATGTTTACGGAACTGTCAGCAGCAGACAGTATTTCCTGGGGAATACTTCCTTTACTGCAGCTGTATCTCTGGAAGAGCTCAGGCTTGGGGCATCATCCGACAGAGGCCTGACCTATCCGATCACGGTGAAAAATCTCAGAAGCCCGCTTGCATTTTCGAAGGTACAGGCAGCAGTCTGGTCTGATGCAGGAGGTCAGGATGATATTGCATGGTACACACTGAAGAGCGGCGGCACAGGTGCTTCCGATCTGACAGGAACCATCAATATGAAGAAGCATAAAACGGCAGGAGCCTACTACATCCATCTCTACGGCATTACAGCCTCCGGCAAATATTGCTTTATTAAAAGTCTGGAAGCAGATATCTCCAGCAGTGCAAAGGCAGACATTACTGTTACCGATGAAATCCAGAATGACGGCAGAGTTTCTCTGGTTATTGAAGTAACGGATAATGACTGGACCTATACCGGGCTGAAGGTGCCGGTGTGGAATGCATCCGACCAGAGCGATATTGTCTGGTACGATGCGGTGCAGCAGGAGGACGGAACCTGGACCTGTGAGATCGATACGAAGAATCATAAGAATCACACAGGAACCTATCAGATCCATACCTATCTGAATTATTCGAACGGTATCTTCGGATACATCGGAAAAACAAGAGCAGAAATTGCGTAACAATCGTAAAAAAAGACCAGCGATCCGGTCAAATGACCGGGCCGCCGGTCTTTTTTTGTGCATTAAAAAGATGTCTATGCTTCCGGCATCTCGTCAGGGGCGTTCTCATTCCCGGGATTGTTGTTTAAGAGAAGCTTAAGATTGTATGCAGTCTGAAGTAAGGGATGGCATGTATCTTATTTCTTGTAAGAGGTACTGAACAGATGAACACACCGGAACCATTCAGCAGAAAGTACTGACAGGAGCCGGATCGAATCTCGAAGGTACAGAAGAAAGGGGAAAGAAATGACATACAAAGAAAACGAGAAAAAAGCACTGATCGAGGTTGCTCACATCAGAAAGGAATATCCGTTGGGGGATGAAACAGTGGTAGCACTGAAGGACATCAGCCTGAAGATCAACAAAGGAGAGATCTGCTGTATATTCGGAACATCGGGATCAGGCAAGAGTACACTGCTGAATCAGCTGGCGGGAATGGAAAAACCAACAAAGGGAATGGTCAAGATCGGAGGAGTTCCCATATCTCTCCTGACGGAGGATCAGCTGGCAAAATTCCGGCAGCAGCATCTTGGATTCGTCTTCCAGACCTACAATCTGCTCCCAAATCTGACAGCAACAGAAAATGTGGCGCTGCCGCTTCTGTTTAAGGGAGTTCCCAAGGAAAAGAGAGAGAAGATAGCCAGAAAGATGCTTTGCAGGGTGGGGCTGTCCCACAGGCTGGATCATTTCCCGAAGCAGATGTCGGGAGGACAGCAGCAGAGAGCCGGAATCGCCAGAGCATTTATCACACAGCCTGCAGTTGTGTTTGCCGATGAGCCCACCGGCAACCTGGATTCCAAAACAACCGTTGAGGTGATGGAGATGATCTGCTCCTTTGCAAAGGATTTTAATCAGACGATCATTCTGGTCACCCACGATCCTGAGATGGCGTCTTACGCAGACAGAGTTGTGAAGCTCATCGACGGTGAGATCATATCAGATACAATAGTCAGTCATTAATCAGAACATACACAGTGCAGATTTGAAAATAATCAGCGTAATTAGTTTAAGAAAGATAGAATCAGTTCAGAAAAAATAATTTAAAACAAAGAGAATGAAAGGAAAACAACTTATGAAGATCAGAAATAAAATTATCGCAGCTATGTTAACATCCGCAGCAATCCTGACAGCAGTTCCTGCAGCAGCATTTGCAGCAGAAACCGATATTGTTTCGGAGGCATTTGAGAATCAGGGACAGCACGAGGAAACAGCAGATGCTGATGTGGTGAATGACGATAGTAAACCTGTACAGGATGATTCCGAGGAGGATCAGAAGCTGGATTTCACAGTCGACTCCTATCATGTTCTGAAACCGGGAACAACAGAGATCACTGATAAAGTAAAAAAGGATGAGCTGGTGGATGTTGTGATCCTTCTGAAGGATCCGGCCAGGGACATGAGAACCTTCGACTTCAAAAGATACGATTTGAAGAGAATGGAAGATTACTTTTATGGTGATGCGGTAAAGGCAGAAATTGTCACAGTTGATCAGCAGGAGGATGCAGGTGAGGAGCTTGCTCTGCAGATCACATTCTCCGGCCTTCGCTATAAGGGCAGTGACCAGCAGCTTCGTTTCCAGATCATTGACAAAAAAACAGGTGACGATCAGAAGTTTGAGATCGAAGTGGAAGAAGCTGTAAAGGTAGATGAGCAGGAAGAAGACGAGAAGAAGCAGGAAGAGAAAAAAGAGGAGGAAAAAAACACAAAAGAAACTGCTGAAACAGCTGACTCCGGAAGCGATGACAGCGGATCCTACAGTGATTCCTATGATTCCTATTCATTCGGCAGCTCCGGAATCTCCTACAGCAGCAGCTCGGATGGTGTGAAGATCGATGCAGCCGTTCCCAACATCATTATTGATCAGTACAGCTACGGAGATAAGCCGGTTGCAGCCGGTGAGAGCTTTAAACTGAAGACTACCTTCAGAAACACCGGAAAACTGCCAATCACAAATATTGTGGCAACCATCAACGGCGGAGAAGTATTTACAATGGACGGAAGCACGAATACTCTGTATTTCGAGCAGGTAGATGCAGGTCAGACGCAGGACATCAAGGTTCCTATGCAGGTCGTATCCGGAACAAAATCAGGAGCAAAGGCTCTGGAGCTGTCATTCAAATATGAATACATTGACGGATCAACCAGAAAGACTGGAAGTGCAACGATCAACCTTTCCGTTCCTGTTACACAGCCCCTTAGATTCGAAATCTCCGATCCAAAAACTGATAAGGAAGCAGAGGTGGGCAAGGAGCTTACCATTACAGCAGATTTTGTAAACAAGGGCAAGGGTGACATCTACAACGTGGAAGCTGAAATAGTTGCAGACAACATGGAGATCCTTAATACAAAGCAGTATGTGGGCAGCGTAGCCCCGGGAAACAGCGGAACCATCGGCTTTGTGGCTACACCGCAGGAGGAAGGTACAAACAATGTAACTGTAAAGATTTCTTATGAGGATGCAGATCAGAACGTACAGACAGTCGAGTATCCACTGACCATCGATGTACAGCCCGCAGTTGAGATCATTGCCGCTGACATGCAGGTTGCGGCAGCTGCAGTGAATCCCGAAAAGGGCTTCCCGGTTGTTCCGGCAGCAATTGCAGCAGCAGCTGCAGCAGGTCTGGGCGTGGTGATGGTTGTCAGCAGAAAGAAAAAAGCAGCAGCGAACATTGATTTTGAATGGAAGGATGAGGAGAAATGAAGAAACCGGATCTTATGAAAATGTGTGTTCAGAATCTGACCCGAAGAAAAACAAGAACATTTCTGACGACACTGGGTGTGCTGATCGGATGCTGCTCGATCGTGATCATGGTATCTATCGGTTTCGGGATGCAGGAGCAGCAGGAGCAGATGATGAAAAGCTTTGGAGACCTGACACTGATCAAGGTTACCCAGGAAGGGGACACTTCCGATCATAAAATTGATCAGAACCTTGTGGACGAGATCGAACAGATGAACGGAGTAGCTGTAGTTTCACCGAAAAAGGTTCTGGACAGCTATACTGTCCATGCCTTTGCCGGCCTCAATAACCGTTTCCAGACAGATTATATGGACGCTGTCGGAATTGATACAGGTAAAATTAATGAATTTGACTACAAATTACTGGAAGGTACCTCTGAACTGAATGAAGGGGAAGTATTAGTAGGACGGAATTTTGTATTAAACTTTAAGGATTCTCTTCGTCCGGAAGGAAGCAATACAGCACAGAACGGCTATTTGCAGAAGGATGAGATACCGGAAGGCTTTTTTGATCCCCTTGCAGAGAAAATCACCCTGGAGATCAGCAAGTCCGACAATACTGGTTCTTCTGCTGATACAGATGGAAGCAGTACCGAAAAAAAAGCCGTAGTGAAACTGAAACCGGTAGGATATACTGCTGAGGATTATAATAAGGGAACGGAAACAGTTGATGGAATGATCATGAGTCTGAACGATTTTCAAAACATGATCAATCAGCTGAGTACTCCCGGTACAACGGATACATCCTATGATTCGGTAATGGTGAAAGTGTCTGATATTTCCATGGTGGAGCCGGTGGAGAATGCCATCAGACAGCAGGGCTTCAATACAGAATCCATGACCAGTATGAGAAAAGATCTGGAAGATCAAGCCAGACACACGCAGATGATGTTTGCCGGAATCGGTGCAATTTCCTTGTTCGTTGCAGCACTTGGAATCATGAATACCATGATCATGTCCATTTCGGAACGAACCAGAGAGATCGGAATCATGAAATCCCTTGGCTGTTATATCAGTGACATTCGAATGATGTTCCTGACAGAAGCCGGAATCATTGGTCTGATCGGAGGCGCAATCGGATGTGTGATCAGCTTTGCTGTGTCAGCAGTCATTAATATCTCCTCTCTCGGAGGCTTTTCCATGGATACGTTGAAAGCAGCAATCCTGGGTGGGGAAGGGATCACCAGAGTATCGATCATCCCAATCTGGCTGTATGTATTTGCAATCGGATTCTCCATTCTGATCGGTGTTGCATCCGGATACTATCCGGCTAATAAAGCCGTGAAGATCCCGGCACTGGAAGCAATCAAAAGTGAGTAATAAGAATATTACCGGAACGGAAGGACCGTCCCCGTGTTCCACTGGAACATGGGGACGGTCCTTCCGTTCCGGGCGAAAAAAGAATTTGCTGTAGAAAATCCTGCTGTATATTGGTAGAATAGAACAGTCAGTTGAAACTAATTACAATTGAGAAGGATAGAGGTTATGAATAAAAGTGAAAGAATCAAAACCGGTCTGGTTCTGGAGGGCGGTGCCATGCGAGGCATGTATACAGCTGCAGTGCTGGATGTATTCCTGGATCAGGGCATCCGGTTTGATGCCATCGCCGGTGTATCGGCCGGGGCTCTGTTCGGCGTAAATTTTCTGTCAGGGCAGAAAGGGAGAGTGATCCGCTACAATAAAAAATACAATCGTGACAGAAAGTATATGGGACTGCTTCCCCTTCTGAAGGAGGGTAATATTGTCAGTACGGAATATGCATACCATCGAGTTCCCGAGAAGCTGGATCCCTTTGACAATGAGACTTACATGTGTTCTGATACGGATTTCTATGCAGTTCTGACGAATGTGAAGACGGGTATGCCGGAATATGTAAAGATCACTGATGTATTCAGACAGATGGACACCCTCCGGGCTTCCGGTTCGCTTCCCTTTGTTTCAAGACCTGTTGAGATCGATGGAGAATCCTACCTGGACGGAGGAATCTCCGACAGTATTCCCTATGAATTTCTTCGGAAAAAACTTGGGTGCAGCAGACTGGTCGTCATCCTGACCCGTGATCTTGCGTACAGGAAAAAACCATCCTCACCTAAATTGATCCATCTGCTCAGCAGAAAGATGCCGGCAATTGAGCAGAGAATGCTTGTGCGTCATGAAACCTATAATAAGGCAGTGGAGAAGCTTTGTGAGATGGAGAAGAGGGGGGAAGTATTCATTATCCGGCCATCGGAGCCCATTGAGATCGGACGTCTTGAGAAGGATCCCTCGAAGCTGCAGGCGGTGTATGATCTTGGAAGGAAGGATGCATTGGAGCAGATTGAGAATTTAAGGGAATATTTATAAAAGAAAGAAGAGTGTCTGAATATGGATTTATTTACCAAACTTCAGCCGGTATGGATCATTGCAGCAGCCGGTGTAGGATTATTGCTGGGCTATGTTACTCCCTTTGGAAAATTTTCTGTGTATCTGGTAGAACCGTTTCTGATGGTGCTGCTGTACTTTGTATTTCTTTCAGTGGATGGCAGCAGATTCAGAGAGTCAGTAAAAAACCTCCGATTTACGTTGACTGCTGTTGTGATCAATTTTATCTGGACGCCTCTGTTTGCCTGGCTGCTGGGTCGGCTGTTTTTTGCGCAGTCTGTGGATCTGCAGATGGGACTTGTGATGCTCCTTGTAACACCCTGCACAGACTGGTACCTCGTATTTACCGGACTTGCAAAAGGAAATGTAGAACTGGGAGCTTCTATTCTTCCGTTGAATCTGCTTCTGCAGATTCTGCTGCTGCCGGTCTATCTGATGTTGTTTTTCGGAGGAACTGTTCAGATGAATCACTCCCAGGTGATCCTGAGCATTGTCTTTGTTCTGATCATTCCCTTTGCTGCCTCGCTGCTGACTAAGGCGATTGGAAAACAAAGACCGGATTGGAATAATAAAATTGACAGGCTGAAGGAATTCGGCGATCAGATGCAGCTTATCTTTCTGTGTCTTGCAGTTATTTCCATGTTTGCATCCGAGAGTAAGGATGTATTTGAGAATCCGGAGCTTCTGATCCGGATGCTGCTGCCTGTACTGCTTTTCTTCTGCGTCAACTTCTTTGCAGCCAGACTGGCAGGCAGGGCAATGAAGTTTCCGGGTGAGGATATTACTGCTTTGAATTTTACCACCCTGGCAAGAAATTCTCCGCTGTCCCTGGCAATTGCAGTCGCAGCATTTCCGGACAGGCCTCTGATCGCTCTGGCACTTGTGATCGGTCCGCTGATCGAACTGCCTTCTCTAGGGGTCATTGCCGGAATTATTAATACCGGAAATAAAAAATAGACCCGGGGCAGGAGGGTATCTGTGCAAATACGACAGTACTCTTTTGAAAGGATGAAAACGAGGAAGAAAATTAGAAAACTGAAAGCAGGGAGGGTGCTACCGTTCCACTGAATTGGAACGGTAGCACCCTCCCTGCTTTTCTGAGGATTATTTTCTGTTTACTCGGTAAAACCGGTCTCTGCAGAAACCCAGTAATAATCGGAAATGGTATTGGTGATTCCTGTAACGGTTGCTTTTGTACAGAAGTTCAGCTGTGGATAAGCCAGATACATACATGCACTGTCGTCCATCATCAGCTGCTCGATCTCTTTGATCTTCTCAATTCGCTCGTCTGTATCAAAGGTGGATTTCAGCTCCTCGAACAGTGCATCGACTTCCTCGTTGCTGTAACCGCTCTTGTTGTAGTTCGGATTCTCTTCATCGTAGGTGCCGAAGTAAGTCTGCAGAATACCTGCAGGATCTCCGGAAGGACACATGGAGATGCTCATGAGAAGGATCTCATATTCTCCGGATGTCAGATTATTCCATGCTACAGACTGCTCCAGATTCTGAATCTCCAGGTGGATTCCCACTTCCTTGCAGTCCATCTGCATAGCAGCAGCAAGAGTAGGGATCTCTGCACGGCCGCTGAAGGTGGTGATGGTGATCTCAAATTCCTCTCCGTCAGGTGTCTCTCTGTAGCCGTCACCGTTGGTATCCTCGTAGCCGGCTTCGTCAAGGATCTTTGCTGCATTCTCAGGATCGTAGGCATTGACATCCGTCAGCTCGTCATAGCCGTAGGGAAGAGCAGAGGACAGCGGTGTGATACCGGGATCAAACTGACCAAGCAGAAGGGATTCAGCATAGGTTTCCTTATCGCAGGCCTGCATGATTGCCTGACGAAGAACCTTATCCTCCAGAACACCGTCCAGATTCATGAATCCAAAGTCTGTACGTCCGCTGGCAACGGAAAGAATGTTGAAATCAGAGTTGCCTGTCAGCTCGTTTACGTTGGTCATGTCCAGACCGTATGCTGCGTCAACAGTTCCGCCTGAAAGGGCAAAGTAGGCACTTGCCGGATCGGTCAGGATGTTGAAGTCAATTCCTGCCAGTGCAACTGTACCGTCCCAATAGGACTCATTTCTTACAACAGAAACATTTCCGTTAGAAACATCGAAGGACTCAAATACAAAGGGACCGGTTCCGATCGGACCTTCATCCGCAATATTAGTCAGATCTACAGTTACATCATAGATGCAGAAAATCGGATCTGCCATATAGTAGATCAGGATCGGGTTTGGATCAACGGTTGTGATCGAAAGGGTCTGACCGTCAGCCTCGATTGTTTCTACATCAATGTAGGAGGCTGCCACCTGAGAATTCTCCAGTGCATACTCAATGGACTGCTTTACTGCATCGGCAGTTACCTCAGTACCATTGGAGAAGGTAATGCCGTCCTTTATTGTGAAGGTCCAGGTACGCTGATCATCGGATAACGTATACTCCTCTTCAGCCAGCCAGGACTGCGGTGTCATGTTCTCGTCAAACTTGAACAGCGTTTCGCAGACACCGTAACGGAGCATGTACCAGTAATCGTATCCGTTCAGAGGATCCAGTGTTGCACTTCCCTGAATGGAAGCAATGGTCATGACATCGTCCCCTTTTACTGCTTCCGTTGTTTCTGCTTCCTCAGAAGCTTCTGATGCGGCTGTGCTCTCTGCAGAGGATGCGGCAGAGGAGTCTGCGCTGTCAGATGAGGAACCGCAGCCTGCAAAAGCAGAAGCAGCCAGCATGGCAGCACAGATAAGAGCTGTGATTTTTTTCAATTTCATAAAAAATCTCCTTTCATTCGATACAGATAAGATAGACAAAATCGCAATATGCTTTCGATCGGATGTAACGTTCAGCAGGAATAATATCATAGTGATTCCTGATTTTATAATTCCTGAAAGTCTGAAGAAAATCCACTGTAGATATGGGATGCTAGCATATATATACAAAGATTGACAACCTTTCTGCGCATTGCTATTATAATGTTTGAAATTATACGCGTCAAGCGTTATATATTCAGATTTGAACGTGTGACTCAAATGGTGTTACAGTTCACGGGGTGAACTGTAACACGCTTCGCGATGCACACAGATTGCGCTGACGCGCAATCTGGCGCTGTAATCCTCGGGTTTTCATGCAGAAACTGCATGAAAACACCTCGCGGAACATTACCCGTGATCAGTAACCAAATGGTTGCTGAACAATTTTGGATCTATACAGCGGAAGGCGGATGTATATACAGCATGACAAATAGCTGTTATCGGAGGAGAGAAAGATGATATTTAATGGAAACGAGATAGGAGCAGGAGAGCGGAACAGCATTCAGATCCCCGTTCCCGGTGAAGAGAACGGATCACTGGATGTGATTCTGTATACGGGAAGTCATCCCGGAAAAACACTGCTGATCAGTGCAGGCATGCACGGTAATGAATATATCGGTATCGAGGCTCTGGCAAGGATCGTAAGATATCTGGATCCGAAGAAGATGCATGGAAATGTGATGATCCTTCCGCTGATCAATCCCCGGGGCTTTTATAAGGGATCCAAGCAGGTCATTCCTGCGGACGGTGTGAATCTGAACCGTGTGTTCCCGGGTGATCCCAAGGGAAGCTATACCTGGAAGCTGGCGCATCTGATCGAGGAAGAAATCTATCCCCATGCGGATTTCATTCTGGATCTTCACGGCGGCGATGCCAATGAGGATCTGCTGGATCTTGCATTCTGTAATGTTGAGGGTACAGAAGAAGTCAATCAGATGATCGCCGAAGTTTCGAAGGTACTGTCTGTTCCTTATCTTGTGGAGTCACACTCTGTGAATGGTCTGTACAGCTGGGCAGTGCAGAAGGGAATTCCCGGAATCCTTCTGGAAAGAGGAAAAAGAGGAGAATGGGAGGAAGAGGAGATTCTTAAGGAGATCCTGGATATCGAGGCTGTGATGATAAGGCTTGGAATTATTTCCGGTGCGGATGCAGACAGCAGCGGCAGATCCGGTGCTTTTTCAGAGATCTACAGTACCTGTCAGATTACCCGTGAACTGATCGAAGGTCAGAACCAGGTCAGAAAAAACCGGAAGATGATCAGGAATGCCTTTTATGTTGATGCAAGTGCAGACGGTTTCTGGTATCCGCAGATTCGATTGGGTTCAGAATTTAAGAAGGGTATGCTGCTTGGATCTGTGAAGGATTTTCAGGGAAATGTGCTTCAGGAGGTGTATGCGGAAGCAGATGGAATTGTTCTTTATTATACAGTAGCTCTTGGAGTGGAAGCAGGAAACCCGCTGATCGCATACGGAGAACTTTAAAGCAGTCAGTCTGTGTCAGAAGGAGAATACAATAACTATAAGAAAGAAACACGCTTTGCGATTTTCTCAGGTTGTCGCGACAGTCGCCATATGGACATGCAGGTATGTCCGCATGGCTCGTTGTTCGCGCAAATAAGCGGGCTGTGCACAATGAATAGTTGTGCACAGCCCTTTTCCAGTCGCCAGATGGATATGCATGCATATCTGCATGGCTTGTTGTTCGGGTAAATTATTCTACGAAGGGTACAACAGCTCCGTCATAGGTATCGGTGATGAAGGTTTTGATCTCATCTGACTTCAGAGCTTCAACCAGAGCAGTTACAGCCTCACTGTTTTCATTTCCTTCTTTTACTGCGATCACATTCACATAGGTCTGAGCTGCATCGGAATCACTTAGCTCGTAGGCAATGGCATCGCTTCCAACGGAGAATCCTGCTTCAAGTGCGTAGTTTCCATTCAATACAAGATAGGATACCTCATCCTTGTGAAGGGCAACGGAGGCTGCTTCAAATTCCAGAATCTCAAGATTATAAGGATTTTCCTCAATGTCATTTACGGTGGCGGTAAGACCGGCTCCTTCCTTTAAGGTGATCAATTCGTTGTCCTGCAGTAGCAGAAGGGCACGAGCTTCATTCGTTGTGTCGTTTGGAACTGCTACCGTGTCACCATCGGCAATGTCCTCCAGAGAGGATTTGGTACCCGGATAGATGCCGAAGGGCTCATAGTGGATGCCGCCTGCATTGACCAGGTGTGTGTCCTGCTCCTCATTAAAAGATTCCAGATAAGGAATGTGCTGGAAGTAGTTTGCATCAAAATCGCCGTCCTCCACTACATTGTTCGGCTGTACATAATCACTGAATACAGTGACCTGAAGATCATAGCCCTGCTCTGCCAGAAGCGGTGCTGCCGCTTCCAGAATTTCTGCATGGGGCGTTTCGGATGCAGCCACGGTAATAGGAATCAGGTCACCGGATGCTTCTGCAGTTTCGGATGAAGAGGAGGCGGCAGAGGAGGCTGCGTCGGAGGAGGAACCTCCGCAGGCTGCAAGTGATACTGCCAGAACACCAGTTACGATTGCTGTAAAAACTTTTCTTTTCATATTCTTTTCCTCACTTTCTGCGATCAATCTTTGTCGCGGTTCTCATTCCGATCATCTGAAGGGTCTGGAATAAGATGATAATTATTATTACTGTTATGATCATGATATCGGTCTGCCATCTGTAATAGCCGTACCTGGATGCGATATCACCCAGACCTCCGGCTCCAATGATTCCTGCCATGGCGGAATAGCCGAAGATTGTACCGAGAGCAATGGTAACGCCGGTAACCAGAGAGGTTCTTGCTTCCACCAGCAGCACCCGGAATACGATCTGTGTATTGCTGGCCCCCATGGATCTGGCAGCCTCTATGACACCCGGGTCCACCTCATTCAGTGATGATTCCACCATTCGTGCTATATAGGGTGCTGCACTGGCAGTCAATGCAATGACGGCAGCAGTAGGGCCGTAGCTTTTCCCGATCAGAAATCTTGCGACGGGAATCAGCAGGATCAACAGGATCAGGAAGGGGATGCTTCTGACTATATTTGAAATAAAATCAAGAATTCTGTACAGGATTGCGTTGGGATGAAGTCCCTCCCTGCGTGTGACATTCAAAACGATTCCCATTGGAAGCCCGATCACATAGCCGAAGAAGGTAGAGGCCAGAGTCATATATAATGTGGCAGCAATTCCTTCCAGGAGCATGTTCCATATTTCAGCAGTCCACATCATCTTTCACCTCCTCTACCTCGAGACCTTTTTCTCGCATATATTTAATCATAAGGGATTGCACTTCAGGATGTTCCGGAAGTCCCAGGAGCATATCTCCTTTGGCGATTCCTCCGACATTTCTGGTGTTCGCCTGTAAGATATTTACCGGCTTACCGAACTGAATGCTCATATTTGAGATTACCGGCTCGAATGCTGAGTTCTCAGAGAACACAATTCTTACTACTTTTTCTGATGGAAGAAGCTTTCGCTCCCTGACAGTTATTTCTGTGTGCAGCTCAGGCAGATCCTTCCATATGAATTCCCTTGCCGCTCTGGATTTCGGGTGGCTGAAAACCTCGGTGACACTTCCGTGTTCAACGATCTGTCCCTCCTCAACAATCGCCACCTCCTTACAGATTTCCCGGATGACCGACATCTGATGTGTAATGATCACGATGGTAATACCGAGATTTTTATTGATATCCTGCAGAAGGGACAATATAGAAGCAGTAGTCTGGGGATCCAGAGCTGAGGTTGCTTCATCACACAGCAGGATTTTGGGATTGGATGCCAGAGCTCTTGCGATTGCTACACGCTGCTTCTGTCCTCCGGAGAGCTGTGCCGGATACGCCCTTTCCTTTTCGCTGAGTCCTACCGTTTTCAGCAGCTCCCTTGCCTTGCTCTGCGCTTCTTTTTTTTTCACCCCCTGAAGACGAAGGGGGAAACAGACGTTGTCGATCACGTTCTTCTGCATCAGCAGATTAAAATGCTGGAAGATCATGGCAATATCTCTTCGGACTGTTCGAAGCTCCTGCTCGGATAAACTGCCAAGACTTTTTCCGTCGATGAGTACCTCTCCGGAGGTTGGTTTCTCCAGGAAATTCAGACATCGTACCAGTGTGCTCTTTCCGGCACCGGACATTCCGATGATTCCGAATATGCTTCCGGATCCAATCTTCAGATTGATGTCCTTCAGAGCATCCACCGATGCATCCTTCGCAGTAAATGTCTTATATAAATGCTGTACTTCTATTTCACTCATTTCATCACCTGTATTGCGTTGATTGAACGACCTTCTTTTCCTCCAGATGTCTGATACTATTCAATGGATTCGAACCACCTCATTCATCAAGGATCGAACGGTTTTCCTGTAGATTACTATGTTTGTTTCAGCACTGCCAGCTGATAGTTAAGGATTATAGGCAGAAGACCTATCTGCGTCAATGGTTTCGATTATACGGAAAAAGAAGAGCCGGTTATAACTTAAAGCTATAACCGACTCAAACGCATGAAAACAACGGAGCTGATAAGTCCGCAGCAGGTTGAACTGCTCAAAAAAATGTACCTGTTCACTGATTAGAAAATTCAGGAACCAAGATATTTTTTTATCTCCTCAATATATTTCACTCCTGAGGAGTGCAATATGGTATTTTTCCTTTTGATGTAACCGATCTCCATTACACAGTTTTCCTCTACAGACTCCATATCAAAGGGGACTGCCAGATAATCTTCACCGTTTAATTCCTCACAGATAATTCCGGAACAAAGGGTATATCCGTTCAGGCCGATCATCAGATTCAGCATGGTTGCACGGTCATTTGCTTTGATGATCTGAGAATATTCAGCCGTGCTTAACAGCTCCTCAGAAAAATAATAGGAGCTTCCGTCTCCCTGCTCAAAGGCAAGACAGGGGTATGGAGCCAGTTCATCAAAGGTAATACTGGACTTTCCCGCAAGAGGGTGACCGGACCAGAGGTATACGTAAGCATCACAATTGATCAGGTGGTGAAATTCCAGGTCATTCTGATTCAGGATTTTTGTAAGGGAGGATCTGTTGAAGTCGCTTAAATACAGGATTCCAAGCTCACTTCTTAAGTTTGCCACATCATAGATCACATTTCGGGTACTGGTTTCCCGGATCGCAAATTCATATCTGGATGGATCCGAATGTTTGACCATTTCAACAAAGGCTTTTACTGCAAAGGAATAATGCTGCGTGGATACCCCGAATTTTCGTTTGATCGTTTCGGGATTTTTGTATTTTTCAGACAGCTGCAGATACTGACCGTATAGTTCTTTTGCCTGGATGAGAAATTCTGCACCGTCCTGGGTAAGGGTCACTCCTCTGGAGGTTCTGTTGAATATGGTGATACCCAGTTCATTTTCCAGCTCCCGGATCGCATTCGTCAGAGAAGGCTGGGACAAAAACAGAGAATCTGCTGCCTTGTTCAGAGAGCCTGTTTCCGATATGGTGATGACATAGTTTACTTGCTGTAGTGTCATTGTTCCTCCTGTAAGTCATAGAATGTATTTCTGAAAAGATGCATTTCAGAGCTCGACTTGTATTTTTTATCTGATCTGTATCCTATTCTATCACAGAGTGCAAGGGGGAACTGTTGTTCATCGGTAACCTCCTCTTCATTCGCAGCCTGACCGCTTATCGACATACGTCCGTAAGAAGCGCCAGTGATCGCTTCTGAAGGTGAATGAGAGGTTCCTCGATTCTGAGATTTCAAAGCAGTAAAGACTTGTGAAAAAAACGATAGATTGTTACTATTAGTTCAGTGGATGCAATTCAATGGGATTGCAGAAAATGCAGGGATTACATGGGCAGAGCTGCTAAAGCACCCTGAAAAATATGATTTGCGAGGTATTGGATTTGTCTGAATTTATAAAGGTTTCTGATGTGAGAAAGACCTATCATATGGGAGAAGTGGATATCCATGCGGTGGATGGCATGGACTTTTCCATTGAAAAGGGTGAATTTGTTGTGATCGTAGGCCCGAGCGGTGCAGGTAAGACGACGGTGCTGAATATTCTCGGAGGAATGGACAGTGCTACCGCAGGCTCTGTTCTGGTGGATGGAAGAGATATTGCAGCCTGTACCCAGAGACAGCTGACCGGATACAGGAGAGAGGATGTAGGATTTGTGTTCCAGTTTTATAATCTGGTACAGAATCTTACTGCACGGGAAAATGTGGAGCTGGCATCCCAGATCTGCCGGGATCCGATGGATGCGGATCGGGCGCTTGAGGATGTGGGACTGGCAGAGCGCTCCGGCAATTTTCCAGCTCAGCTGTCCGGTGGAGAGCAGCAGAGAGTGTCCATCGCCAGGGCACTGGCTAAGAATCCAAAGCTGCTGCTTTGTGATGAACCAACCGGTGCGTTGGATTACCAGACAGGAAAGCAGATCCTGAAGCTTCTGCAGGATACCTGCAGAGAGAAACAGATGACGGTGATCGTGATCACCCATAATAAGGCGATCACCCCGATGGCAGACCATGTGATCGAGGTCAGAAACGGTCGGGTAGGACGGGAATATTACAATGAACATCCCGTTCCTGTAGAAACCATCGAATGGTGATCTGCTCTCATTTACAAGGCTGCGCTGTCATCTGAGGACAGGAGGCAGTCTATGGCTTTGAAAGGCTGTTATTTATGAATCGTACACAATGGAAGGATCTCCTTCGGGAAATCAGAAAAAACAGGGGACGTTTTCTGTCCCTTCTATTTATCGTAGCTTTGGGCTGCGCCTTTTATACCGGTATCCGATCCTCGGAGCCGGATATGACACTCTCTGCGGATCGTTATTACGATGAAACGGACTTTTGCGACATTCGAATCGTCAGTACATTGGGACTGACCGGGGAGGATCTGGAGGCAGTCCGGCAGATCCCCGGGGTGCTGCAGGCAGAGGGCGGCATGACTGTGGAGCTCTTTGCAGACGGTGAGGACAGTCAGCCGATCATGAATGTACTCTCTCTGGGAGAAACGGTGAATCAATTCACAGTTGCAGAGGGCAGGCTTCCTGAAACAGAGCAGGAATGCTTTGCGGATGTGAATTATATGACCACGCAGGGGGCAAAGATCGGCGATACGATCACTCTTCTGAATACCGATAAGGAGTCTCCGGAGGAGCTGTCACGACAGAGCTATACCATTGTCGGATACGGGACCTGGGCCTGGTACCTGAATCTTACCAGAGGAACGGCTTCCATCGGGGACGGCAGTGTAGATGCCTTTCTGGGGCTGAAGCCGGAGGTCTTTACACAGGACTATTATACGAATATCTATCTTACGGTGGAGGGCGCAAAGGAGGAAAATACCTACGAGGAGCGTTACGATGAGATCGTTGATGCGGTAAAGGAGCGTCTGGATGGAATCGCAGATGTACAGGTATCCGTCAGAAGATCTGCCATCACTGCAGAGGGTGAGGAAGCCATTGCCGATGCAAGAGAGCAGATCGCTGATGCGAGAAAGGAACTGTCCGATGCAGAACAGGAGCTGACAGAAGGCGAGGAAGAGTATGCGGACGGTCTTGCATCCTGGGAGGATGGAAAAGCTGCACTGGATAAGGGCAGGGAGGAATATGAGCAGGGACTTGCAGACTGGGAAAGCGGCAGGCAGCAGTATCTGGACGGATTGTCTCAGTATCAGGAAGGCCTCAGCACTTATCGGGACGGTCTTACGGAATACGAGAGCGGCAAAGCGGAGCTGGAAGAGGGCAGGGCGGAACTGGAAGCCTCCCGTGCAGCACTCTCTGAGGCCCGTGCAGCGTATGAATCCGGTCTGGGGCAGTGGAATCAGGCAGGTGCGGCGCTGAGGACAAAAGAACAGGAACTGCAGGACGGTGAGCAGCAGATCCTCTCTTCCGAGGCATTGCTGGAGCAAAAGAGGTCTGAAGTCCTGGAGCAGCAGGGAACACTGCTGCAAATGAAGGAGGATCTGGAATTACAGAAAACGGATCTGGAACTGCAGAAGTCTGACTTAGAGCAGCAGCAGTCTGATCTGGAGCAGCAGCAGGAAGAGCTGGAACTGCAAAGATCCGCACTGGAGCAGCAGCTTTCGGACCTGAAGCAGCAGAAGGCAGTGCTGGAGGAAGAACTGGGCGCTGCGGAAGCGGAAGGACTGGATACCACGGAGCTGCAGGCCTCCATTCTGGAGCTTTCAGCGGGAATCACGGAAATTGAATTCGGGATCACAGAGGTGGATTCCGGATTGGAACAGATTGGCAGCGGTCTTGGGCAGATACGCGCAGGACTGGAACAGATCAGTGAGGGTCTGCTCCAGTTGGATTCCGGTCTGCAGCAGGTACATATCGGACTTGGTGAAACAGATGCCGGTCTTGCAGAGCTGGATGCCGGTGAGAATGCGCTTTCCGGGCAGAAGGCTGTTCTGGAAGAAGGTAAGGCAGCACTTGCTGAAGGCTGGGAGGAATGGACTGCCTCCGGTGCTGTTCTGGAGCAGACCGGGCAGCAGCTGGAATCTGCCGAACAGCAGTTAGCAGCAGGAGAATCGGAGATCCTGACAGGGGAAGCAGAGCTTTCCTCTGCAGCTGCGGAACTTTCTTCTGCCTTGGAGCGGCTTTCCTCTTCCCTGCTTGAATTAGAAGCAGCGGAGCAGGAGCTTGCGGATGGAGAAAAACTCCTTCAGGATTCTGCCGCTGAACTGGATGAAGGAGAACAGGAGCTGCAGGATTCGGAACAGGGGCTTGCCGATGCCAGAGAGGCACTGGATGAGGGCTGGGAGGAATATCGGTCCGGCAAGGCGGAAGCCGAGGAAAAAATTGCCGATGCGGAACAGGAGATTGCCGACGGAGAGCAGGAGCTTCTGGATCTTCCGGCGGGCGAATGGTATGTGCTGACAAGAGACCAGATCCAGACCAGCGTGGAATACGGAATGGATGCCGAGCGAATCGGAAAGATCGCCAATGTATTTCCCGTGATCTTCTTTCTGGTTGCAGCACTGGTCAGCCTGACTACAATGACAAGAATGGTGGAGGAGGAGCGTATGCTCATCGGAACCATGAAGGCTCTGGGATACGGAAAGCTTGCTATTATTTCCAAGTATCTGGTCTATGCGGCTGCAGCGACCCTGACAGGAGGAATCGGCGGTGTTCTCTTCGGAGGAAAGGTGCTGCCTTACGTGATCATGACGGCTTACGGAATGCTGTATACCAATGTTCCTTATATGCTGATGCCCTATAATCTTCCCTACAGTCTCACAGCCATCGGCCTGGCACTTCTTTGCACCGTTGGCGCTGCATTTGCCGCCTGCTGGAGAGAACTTCTGTCGGCACCTGCCGCCTTAATGCGACCTCCTGCACCGAAAAGCGGTAAGAAGATCCTGCTGGAGCGGATCGGTTGGATCTGGAGGCGGATGAACTTCAGCATGAAGTCAACGGTGCGGAACCTGTTCCGTTACAAAAAACGCTTTATCATGACGGTAGTCGGAATCGGCGGATGCATGGCGGTTCTGCTGGTGAGCTATGGTCTCCATGACTCCATTGCAGCGATCGTAGACAATCAGTACAAACGAGTCTGGACCTATTCCGCTTACTGTAGTCTGGAGGAAAATCTGGAACCGGAGGAGAAGGAGCGGATCCGGGATGAGCTGGTCACCTCTGAAGCAGCTGTTGCCGATGCCATGCTGGCAAGGAACATCTCACTGGATGTTTCCACTGAGGCGGCAGTGAAGAATGTCTATCTCTATGTAGTAGAGGGACAGGAGGAAATGGATGGATTCTTAAGCCTCCATGACCGTGTGACAGGAGAAACCTATACTCTCTCGGATGAGGGAGTGATCCTGTCGGAGAAGCTGGCAAGAAGTCTTGGTGTGTCTGAAGGCGGCGAAGTACGTCTTGAAATTTCTGATTCGGAATATCGTACTGTGAAGGTCACCGCTGCGGCAGAAAACTATCTGAATAATTATGTGTATATGACTCCGAAGCTGTATCAGGAGGTATTCGGAATCGAGCCGGTATTCAATGAGTGTGCGATCCGTTATGCAGGGGAGCTTTCCGAAGACCGGGAGGATCAGCTGGCAGAGCACCTTCTTTCAGAAGAGGGAATTACGTCCGTCAGTCTGGTCACCAGCCTGCAGGAGACGGTAGACGGCATGATGAATGCACTGAATCTTGTGGTATGGGTACTGGTGATCGCAGCCGGCCTGCTGGTATTCGTTGTCAGCTACAATCTGAACAATATCAACATTTCCGAAAGAAGAAGAGAGCTTGCTTCCTTAAAGGTGCTTGGTTTCTATGATATGGAGGTGGCAATGTACGTGTACAGGGAAAATATTTTCCTGACGCTGTTCGGCATTTTCGCCGGTCTGTTTATGGGCACCGCCCTTCACCGATATCTGATCACCACACTGGAGGTGGAGATGATCATGTTCGGCCGGCAGATCCGGCCGGCAAGCTATCTGTACAGCTCGCTGCTCACCATTGTATTTTCTGTTTTAGTGAATATTCTGATGTATTACAAGCTGAAGCAGATCGACATGGTGGAATCGCTTAAAAGTGTAGAGTAACAAGCGTTACTGTTCACGGGGCAGCAGGAGATACGCATGCTGGCTCGTCATGCTGGCATGTAAGAGACTGTATGCGTATCTCCTGCTGTCTCGGAAGCGAGGAACCTCCCATTTATAAGCAGTCAGGCTGCGTCAGTAGCTGCTTGAGCCGTGTAACGGCGGGGACTGCGCATGGATGGGAGGTTCCCGGTGAACAGTAATGCAAGCCAAAAGAATTCAATAATTCTGATACAAATGTGCTGAGAGGTGTATAATACTCTTATACTGTGCTTTTGCACGATTGCATTGCTTTTAGTAAGAAATTTTGAAAGAAAAGAGAGATAAACCTATGGATCAGTATGAACCATCCCGGAAGCTGCTGGCATTTATCGAGAAAAGTCCCTCGGTATTCCACGCAGTTGCAAATCTTAAAGAAGAACTGGAGCTTGCAGGCTTCCAGGAGCTGGAGGAAAACCGGCAGTGGGTGCTGCAGCACGGGAAAGGATATTTTGTAACACGCAACGACTCTTCGCTGATCGCCTTTCGCGTGCCGGAGAGAGAGCTGCAGTATTTCCACCTGACAGCAGCTCACAGTGATTCACCCTGCTTTAAGCTGAAACCAAGCTGTGAGATCCTGGTGGATCATCAGTATGTAAAACTGAATACGGAAGGGTATGGGGGAATGCTGATGGGACCCTGGCTGGACCGCCCGTTGTCTGTGGCAGGAAGAGCCGTGGTGCGAAGAGGAAATCAGCTGAAGAAGGTGCTGGTGCATATCGACCGTGATCTTCTGCTGATCCCCAATGTGGCTATTCACATGAATCGGGATGCCAACAACGGAAAGAAGTGGAACGCCCAGACCGACCTGCTGCCTCTCTACGGAGGAGCGGATTCCATGGAGACCTTTTCCATTGAGATCGCCAATGCTGCGGGAGCCAGAGTAGAGGATCTTCTGGACTATGATCTGTTTCTGTACAATCGCATGCCCGGAAGGATCTGGGGTGCACAGAATGAATTTATATCCAGCAGAGCCTTGGATGATCTGCAGTGTTCCTGGGCATTGATGCAGGGATTTCTGCAGGCAGAGGGCGGAGAGATCCGCAGAAACGCTCTGGCTGCCTGCTGTATATTTGATAATGAGGAGACAGGTTCATTGAGTGCCCAGGGAGCGGATTCTACCTTCCTGACGGATGTGCTGGAGCGGATCAGGGAGACCATGGATATCACAGCCGGTGAGTGGAGAAAGGCAATAGCAGAAGGATTTATGATCTCTGCTGACAATGCCCATGCGGTGCATCCCAATCATCCGGAGCTGGCGGATCCTACAAACAGGCCGTACCTGAATCAGGGAATCGTGATCAAGTACCATGCCAATCAGAAATATACCACCGACAGCATCACTGCGTCCATGTTCCGTACGATCTGTCAGGAGGCGGATGTGCCGGTGCAGACCTATACCAATCGCTCCGATCAGGCGGGAGGCTCCACACTGGGCAATATATCCAATGCCCATCTGTCGATCCGAAGTGTGGATATCGGTCTTCCTCAGCTGGCCATGCATTCTCCCTATGAAACAGCAGGAGCGGATGATACGGAGTATCTGATCCGTGCGATTCGAAAATTCTATGAAAGGCATGTGGTGATTCGCTGATGGATAGTTTATTTCTTGCGTGTTCTGTGGTCATTCCCATGATGATCTATATGCTGACAGGAGGTATTATCCGCAAACTGGGAATCTTTCACCAGGATCAGTTCCGGGCATTGAATACCATGCTGTTTAAGGTGTTCATTCCTTTTTCGCTGTTTATCAGTATTTACTCAGTGGATCTTCGGGCGGTAGTTGTTCCGCGGCTGTTTCTGTTTACCTTGCTTGCTGTGATTTCCAGTGTGCTGCTGACTGCGCTGGTGATCCGTCCTCTTGTACAGAACGGAAGTGACCGCGCGACTGTGATCCAGGGTATTTACAGAAGCAATTTTGTACTGTTTGGTCTTACCATAGCCGGACCGCTCTGCGATGCCGAGGGAGTGGCAATGGTTTCGGCACTGTCAGCTGTGGTAGTTCCGGTGTTCAATGTCATTGCAGTCATTTTGTTTGAGCTGTCCAGAGGAGGCAGGATCAAACCGCTTCAGCTGGTGGGGAAAATTTTTCAGAATCCGCTGGTAGACGCCGGCTGTATCGGAATTATCTTCAGTCTGCTGCGGCTGCAGCTGCCGTCTGTTCTGGAGAGTCCCGTAAGGGCAATGGCTGCCTGTGCAACTCCCATGGCGCTGGTATCACTGGGGGGCATCCTTTCCTTTAACAGTGTTGCTGCTCATAAGAAGCTGCTTGTGATCGCTGTGGTCGGCAAGCTGGCTGCTGTTCCGGTTTTGTTTCTGGGAGTCGCAGTGCTTCTTGGTTTCCGGGGAGATGAACTTGTTGCATTGCTGGCGGTATCTGCATCACCAACTGCAGTTGCCTCAGCACCGATGGCACAGTCCATGGGAGGCAATGGGGATCTGGCCGGCGAGATCGTGGTGATGACCTCGGTCTGCTGTATATTGACGTTATTTGTTTTTATCATTGCATTATCCGGTCTCGGATGGATCGGATAGCGGAACGTGGGGATGTGGAACGGAGGGACGGTGGTACCGTTCCATTCCGCCAATGGAACGGTACCACCGTCCCTCCGTTCCACATTTGCTGATCAGGAAAAGAAAGGAGAGGGTGTATGATTCTTGAGTTTTTAGGTGCTGCAAGAGAGGTGACAGGCAGCTGTCATTATCTGCATTTTGGAGATACCCATGTTCTTGTGGACTGCGGTATGGAGCAGGGACCGGATCTGTATGTCAATCAGGAAATTCCGGTGAATGCAAGCCTGATCGATTATGTATTCGTGACCCATGCCCATATTGATCATTCCGGTCTGCTGCCACTGCTGTTCAGGAAAGGCTTCCGTGGAAAAGTATATGCCACAAAGGCCACCAGTGACCTGTGTCAGATCATGCTGCTGGATTCTGCGCATATCCAGGAGTTTGAGGCAGAGTGGAGAAACCGGAAGGGAAGACGTGCCGGTAAAGAGGAAGTCACTCCCATGTATTCCACGGAGGATGCAGAGAATGTTCTGGCCAGATTCGTGCCCTGTCCCTATCATCAGGTCATCGAGGTCAGCCCGGAGCTGAAGATACAGTTTTTGGATGCGGGGCATCTTCTCGGCTCCTCCTGTATCGAGATCTGGGTCACTGAGGGTGAGGAGGAAAAGAAGCTTCTGTTCTCCGGTGATATCGGACACGGCAATCAGGAGCTGATCCGCAATCCGGACAAAATCACCACTGCAGACTATGTGGTGATGGAATCCACCTACGGCGACCGGCTGCATGAGCCTGCACCCGACTACGCCCTTCTTCTTGCAAATGAGATCCGTGACACCTTCCGCCGGGGAGGAAACCTCGTTATTCCGGCATTTGCCGTGGGACGAACGCAGCAGATGCTCTACTATATGAGAAGGATCAAATCAGAAAATCTGCTTCCGGAATATCCGGATTTCCCGGTATATATCGACAGCCCGCTGGCTGTGGAGGCGACCCAGATCTTCAATGAGCATGTGCAGGACTGCTATCCGGAGAAAACTCTTGACATGATCCGTCAGGGAATCAATCCGCTGAAGTTTGACGACTTGAAGATCTGTGTAGACAGTGCTGACTCAAAGGCCATTAATTTTGTAGAAGAGCCGAAGGTGATCATATCTGCTTCCGGTATGTGTGAAGCGGGAAGGATCCGACACCACCTGAAGCATAATCTGTGGAGAGCTGATTCCACAGTCCTGTTTGTGGGCTATCAGGTGGCCGGAACACTTGGTTACAATCTGCTCCATGGAGCGGAGAAGGTGAAGCTCTTCGGTGAGGAGATCACTGTAAAGGCAAAGATCGTAAATCTGCCGGGCATCAGCGGTCATGCCGACAGGGAGCATCTGACAGACTGGCTGGCCAATCTGGAAAACAAGCCGGAAAGAGTATTTGTTGTGCACGGTGAGGAGCAGACCGCCGTGGGCTTCTCCGATCATATCTATGAGCAGTTCCACTATGCCTCCTGTGCTCCCTACAGCGGTGATGTGTGGGATCTGAACACCAATGAATGCATTGTCCGCGGTACACCTCAGAAGGCAGAGGGCAGGAAGAAGAGCAGCGGTTCACCTGTATTTGACCGCCTTGTGGCAGCCGGTGCAAGACTTGCCGCTGTCATTACAAAATGCAGAGGCATGGCTAACAAGGATCTGGCAAAATTTGCAGATCAGATCAACGCTCTGGCTGATAAGTGGGATCGATAAAAAAATCGAAAATATCGTTGACAGACTTGCGAATCCATGGTATATTTTCATGGTATGCCGCACAGAGAGGTTGAAGAATCGTTTTTGACGATCACCAAATCTGGCGAGTAATTTTATAGGAGGTGCCATATGTACGCAATTATTGCAACAGGTGGTAAACAGTACAAAGTAGCCGTAGGCGATGAGATCAACGTAGAGAGCCTTGGTGTAGAAGCTGGCGAGACTGTTACATTTGATCAGGTTCTTGCAGTAAGAGACGACGCTGCTCTCAAGGTAGGTGCAGACGTTGCAGCAGCAACTGTAACTGCTTCCGTAGTTAAGAACGGAAAAGGCAAAAAGGTTGTAATCTACAAATACAAAAGAAAAACCGGATACCACAAAAAGAACGGTCACAGACAGCAGTTCACAAAAGTTAAAATTGAAGCAATCAATGCTTAATTTTGTGGTGAATCTATGACAACTATTACGTTTTATCGGACAAAAAACGGGTTGATTTCCGGATTTGATGTAGACGACCATGCCGGCTATGCAGAAGAGGGGAGTGACATTGTATGTGCTGCCATTTCTGCGCTGACGATCAACACGGTGAACTCTATTGAAGCGTTCACTGAGGACGATTTTGAGGGGGAGGCGGATGACGATAATGCTCGCATTACCTTTCGCATCAATCTCGACCACTCCGAAGCGGCAGAGCTGCTGCTTCAGTCGTTTCTTCTGGGAGTGACCAACATGGCTTCCGATGAGGCGTACGCAGACTATATGAAACTCGAATTTCAGGAGGTGTAAGACATGATGAATATGAACCTTCAGTTCTTCGCTCACAAAAAGGGAGTTGGTTCTACTAAGAACGGACGTGATTCCGAGTCTAAGAGACTTGGTGCCAAGAGAGCAGACGGACAGTTTGTAAAAGCAGGAAATATTCTTTACAGACAGCGCGGAACCAAGATCCATCCTGGTGAGAACGTTGGACGTGGAAAAGATGACACTCTGTTTGCTACAGCAGACGGTATCGTAAGATTCCAGAGAAAAGGAAGAGACAAAAAACAGGTTTCTGTTCTTCCTGTAGCTGAATAATTCAGATTGTTTAGGAGCCCTTGCAGTGATGTAATGGCTCCTTTTTTACTATGGGCTGCTTGCTATGGAGGCAGAATACACTCCAGACATTGTACAGCAGACCCTGCATAGAAACGTAAGGAGGTTGTATGTTCGCGGATCGAGCAAGTATTATTATTCGTTCAGGAAAAGGCGGCGACGGCCATGTGAGCTTTCGGCGTGAGAAATATGTGGCTGCCGGCGGTCCGGACGGCGGCGACGGCGGCAGAGGCGGCGACGTGATCTTCCAGGTGGAAAAGGGTCTGAATACATTGGCGGCCTTTCGTCACAAGCATAAATTTGCAGCTGAGGACGGTCAGGAGGGCGGCAAGCGGCGCTGCCATGGAAAGGACGGTCAGGACATTATCCTGAAGGTTCCGGAGGGAACCGTTGTGTATGATATTGAATCAGGAAAGGTAATTGCCGATCTTTCCGGAGAAAACCAGTCTCAGGTCGTACTAAAGGGCGGCAGAGGCGGAAAGGGCAACATGAATTTTGCCACACCGACCATGCAGGTGCCTAAGTATGCGCAGCCGGGACAGCCCTCTCAGGAGCTGGAGGTGCGTCTGGAGCTGAAGGTGATTGCCGATGTAGGACTGGTTGGTTTTCCGAATGTTGGTAAATCCACCTTCCTGTCCAGAGTCAGCAATGCGCAGCCAAAGATCGCCAATTATCATTTCACCACGCTTGTGCCAAATCTTGGAGTTGTGGATATTGAGGGCTGCAACGGCTTTGTGATCGCAGATATTCCGGGTCTCATCGAAGGTGCCTCCGATGGTGCAGGTCTGGGATTCCAGTTCCTTCGTCATGTGGAGCGCACCCGTGTGATGATCCATGTGGTGGATGCAGCATCTACAGAGGGGCGTGATCCGGTAGACGATATCTACAAGATCAACAATGAGCTGAAGACCTACAATGCAGACATCGCAAACCGGCCGCAGGTGATTGCTGCCAATAAGGTAGACAGCATCTATCTGGAGGAGGGGCAGGAGGATCCGATCCGGCGTCTGCGGGATGAATTTGAGCCCCAGGGCGTAAAGGTGTTTCCGATCTCCGCAGTAACCGGCCAGGGTGTGAAGGAGCTTCTGTATTATGTACAGCAGCAGCTGGATCAGCTTCCGAAGGAAGTGGTCCGCTTTGAGCAGGAATTCTTCCCGGAGCTTGCACTGGCAAGAGAGAATCTTCCCTATACAGTGGAGAAATCCGAGGAGGAAGAGCGTACCTATATCGTAGAGGGTCCAAAGATCGACAAGATGCTGGGGTATACCAATCTGGATTCAGAGAAGGGCTTTGCCTTCTTCCAGAAGTTCCTGGCGGAGGCAGGTATCCTGGAGGAGCTGGAGGCTCTTGGCATTGAAGAGGGAGATACTGTTCGGATGTACGGTCTGGCCTTCGATTATTATAAGTAATGAGGTGAAAACAGAATGACAAGCAAACAGCGTGCCTATTTAAAGGGAATTGCCATGACTACGGATCCGATTCTGCAGCTTGGAAAGAACTGCCTGACGCCGGAGTTCGAAAAAGCAGTGGATGAGGCACTGGAAGCGAGAGAACTGATCAAGATCAGCGTTCTCCAGAACTGCGACGATGATCCTCTGACCATGGCCCGCCAGCTGGCAGAGCATACCCGCAGCGAAGTGGTGCAGGTGATCGGCAAGAAAATCGTGCTCTACAGAGAAGGAAAAAAGGACAAAAAGAAAATCCAGCTTCCACCTGCAAAGAAAAAAGTCTGAGCGGAAGAAGCTTGTTCCCTGTCAGATCTGCATACATGCAGGTGCATCCCAGCGGCTGAAGCTGGACAGAAGGAGACCGAAATGGGACAGAAGATCGGAATAATGGGCGGTACATTCGACCCGATTCATATCGGACATCTGATACTTGGAGAAGCTGCACAGCAGCAGTTCGGCCTGGATAAGGTCCTGTACATGCCGGCGGGAAATCCGCCCCACAAGCGTAACAGAGAGGGAAGGGCAACTGACGTGCAGAGAACGGAGATGGTTCGTATTGCCATTCAGGACAATCCGCATTTTGAATTGTCTTTGATGGAGATGAATGAAGACGGTTACTCCTATACCTACAGAACACTCGAACGTTTCAAAGCAGAGTATCCGGAGAATGAGTATTATTTTATTATCGGAGCAGATTCTCTGTATGATTTTGATCAGTGGAAGGAACCGCAGAGGATCTGCAATGCAGGGCATATTATCTGTGCTACGAGAAACCAGACTCCCTCCGAAGAATTCCAGGCCCTTCTGGAAAAGAGAAGGCAGCAGTATCATGGGGATTTTCTGCTTCTGGATTCTCCTAATCTGGATATTTCCTCTAACAATCTGAGGAAAATGATTGCAGAGGGGAGATCTGTGCGTTATTATATTCGTTACGATGTGATACGCTATATTGAAGAGAATAGGATCTATCGCAGTTAATGGGGGATGGACGAATGGGATATGACTGGGAGACGCTGGAGAAGCGTTTGAAAAAAGAACTGACGGATGAGCGTTACCGCCATACTCTGGGCGTAATGTATACGGCCTGCTCTCTGGCAATGCGCCACGATGTGAATCCGGATCAGGCACGGGCTGCCGGTCTGCTGCATGATTGTGCCAAATGTCTGACCAATAAGAAAAAACTGTCTATGTGTCAGAAGAAGAAGGTAAAGCTGACTGAGTTTGAGAAATCCCATCCATTTCTGATCCATGCGAAGCTGGGAGCAGTCATTGCAAGAGACTATTATGGGGTTGAGGATACCGCGGTGCTGGATGCGATTCGGTGGCATACCACCGGAAAGCCTGCCATGACGGATCTGGAAAAGATCATCTACATTGCCGATTATATCGAACCCAATCGGTTTAAGGCGCCCCGGCTGGAGAAAATCAGAAGAGCGGCCTTTCAGGATCTGGATGTCTGCATGTATATGATCACCTGTGACAGTGTAAACTATCTGAAAGCGGATCCCGGTTCCATGGATCGCATGACACTGGATGCCTATCACTACTATAAAGAGTTGACAGAAAAGAGGAATACGAATGACGGAGTCAAATAAAATGGCGAAAATCGTGATTGATGCTCTTGAGGATAAGAAAGCTGTAAATATCCGTGTGCTGGATATCAGCGAGATCTCACCTCTGGCGGATTATTTCGTGATTGCCAGCGGAACAAACAGAAATCAGGTTCAGGCACTCTCTGACAATGTGGAGGAGTCTCTGGGCAAGGCCGGATATAAATCCGGAAAGGTAGAAGGCTACAACAGCGCAAACTGGATCCTTCTTGATTACAGCGATGTGGTTGTACACATCTTTGATGAGGAGAACAGAGGCTTCTATAATCTGGAGAGACTCTGGACCGACGGAAAACCGGTGGAGATCGAAGATCTCAAAGCATGAGAAAAAAGGAAATCAAGGTGCAGTTGTGTACCTTGATTTCCTTTTTTGCTGCTTTCTGCCGTTCGGAATTGAGATGCATTCATGCCGCGGACCGCTCTAACAGCGTATCCGCACACGATCAGCGAATTCTCACACGATCAGCAGATCCTCACAGGCAGCCTTCAGCGGCCACATGCGTACATAGACATCACCGGTGACCTTAGTAAAGGCTTCTCCATCGGCGGGGAAGATACGGGAGGTAAACACAGCATCACCGTCGTTTACGAAAATCTCCACAGAGCTGCGGTCGATAAAGATCCGAAGATGCTTCAGACCGTTTGGAAGAGTACGTGTTCTCGTAAGACCGTGGGCTTCATTGAAGGTAGTCTTCATGCCTCCGCGGTCGATCATGATCTCTTTCAGCAGTTCGGAGTAGGTGATGGAAAGACCGCCGTTTCCATTCTTGTCTGCGAAGAGCTGCAGGGAGACATCACCGGGACGGAAGTAGAGCTCCATCTCGCAGACTCTGGGAAGATCAATGACCGTGCCGGATTGATAGTCAGACAGCTCGATCTCCTTTTCGCGAAGCTCCTTCAGACCGGAGATCGGACGCTGGATCAGTCGTCTGTCGCGAACAGACAGCTCTCTGGGCAGTGTCAGGCAGCCGGACCAGTTCTCCTCATCAGTCGGATAGGTTACATCCGGAAGTCCCATCCAGGCGATCAATACTGCGTGATTGTCTCTGTTTACATTATTTGCACAGGCTGCTGCGTAGGAATCAAAACCGAAATCCAGTACATGGAAGCTTCCGTCCGGTGTAAAGGTCAGGTTTTCCCAGTCCATCGTTCCCAGAATATAGCCGTTATGATTATCCGACTGACCGCGGCCGGGGAGAAGCAGGTGCTGTGGACAGAAGATCAGCACATCCTGCTCACCGATCCGCTCGATGCAGGGACACTCCCACATATCACCGAATTTCTCGAACCCGGGAACCTTCAGTTCTCCTACAAAATTCCAGCCATGCAGCAGATCCTTGGAAGAATAGACAAGGGCACAGCCGTAATGCTTTTTAGTCTGTGCACCGATCATGATATAGTAGGTATCCAGCTCCTTGATGTAGGTGATCTTTGGATCTCTCTGATGCTCGGTATAGTTTTTATTCTCTCCGAACAGGGGAAGAGGATATTTCTCCAGCCAGCCGTCCTTCTTTAATCTTGCCAGACAGGTGTAGGCATGGCGGGTCCAGTCCTCGTCACGATGGTTTCCGGTATAATACAGGTACAGATCCTCGCCGATGGGCATGGCGGATCCCGAATATACTCCCTTATTGTCATATTCACGGTCCGGCATCAGACAGATGCCAAGATTTTTCCAGTTTACCAGATCCTTGGAAACTACGTGATACCAGTATTTCAAACCATGTACGGCACCCCAGGGGCACCACTGGTAAAACAGATGCCAGCTTTCATTGTGACGCACAAAGCCGTTGGGATCGTTGATCAGTCCTGTGATCGACTGAATGTGAAACTGCTGCCGGTAATCGGATGTTCGCACTTCCTCATGCATGTCCCACAATTCCTGAGGATCCTTCAGTGTGCGGTAGCGTTCCTCTCTCGTCCATTCCTTCATAATTAACTATTCCTTTCTTACGTTCGTTTCTGCTGCTGTTATTGTAACATAGATTGGCGTTAATAAAAAAGTGTAATATTATGCGTGTTGTTTTCCGTATACGGTATAGTTTTGTACACGGGACAAAGTTGTTCACGGTATTGAACAAAAAGACCGTACAGCCTCGATCCGGCTGTACGGTCATAGTCTTTTTATTTGTTTTTCTTTTTGATTTTTAAGTTCTGCAGTGCCTCTTTGAAAGCTTCAGTAACGCCAAGTTCCGGAAGAGAGATGTCGCCTTTTTGGGGAGTCAGCTTTTTAATGGTACTCAGGGTTCTTCTCTGGAAGAAATCCAGATTGCCGACATAGCGGGCGGCAATTTTTTCTTTTGATTCTCCCTGCATTTCTCTGGACTCTTCACGCATTTCTTTAGCTTCTGCCCGCTGTTCCCTTGCTTCCGCCCATCGTTCTTTGGATTCCTCGAACATTTCTCTGGTGGATTCTCTGAATTTTTCCGTGGAGCCTTCCAGTTTTCCGATTGCGGAATCCTTGATCTTTTCAGTGGATTCAGCAATCAGCTCCTTTGTAGAAGCAACATTGCTCTTAAAGTTCTGGGGCATTGCAGCAATGGTCTCGTATGTAGCCTCCGCCCGCTGGTTCATCTCTGCTTTATATTCCTCCACCTGCTTCAGCAGTGTAGACAGGCTGGCCTCTGTAAGGGCGATATCTGCACCAACCAGGGCAGCAAGAAGAAGAGAGAGGATCTCGTATACAACAGCAGGTACGACGGAATGTACATTCTGCAGGGCGGGAAGAAGAAGCTTGACAACAGCGATTCCTGCTGTTCCGAACAGAACGCTTGCCGGAACACAGATCCTTCCGTTTACATTCAGCGGCATATTGCTGTAATCCCACCATCTGGCATGGAACCTTTTCTCCAGAACGTAGGAGGTAAGATACTCCACGATTGCAGAACCTACCAGACCAATCAGGAATATCTCCCAGATCGGAGTATCTGAAGTTGAAACCAGATGAAATTCCTGAACCAGAATCTGAACGGCCGTTACACAGAAACCGTAGATGGGACAGATCGGACCGAACAGAAATCCCCGGTCTGCCCATTTTTTTTCATGAATGGTACAGTATATAGATTCCCAGACCCAGCCGATAAAGCTGTAGAAGATAAACCAGACAAAATATTGTGAAACAGACATATGCAATAACTCCTTGATTCGAATGGATGATTCTTTAATTGCACATATTAATCTAACACAGAAAGAGTGATGCTACAAGAGGGGTTAAAGTTCACAGTAAAAAGGGATCAGTTTCGAAAAAAACTATTCTGTGATATACTGATTACAGTAACGACACACTGAGGATACGGGCGATAAGAAAAGGAGAAAGTGTATGAGTGTTGAACATCCGAAAAAATTAGGTTTTGGTCTTATGAGACTACCCAGAAAAGATGATGCCATTGATGTTGAGCAGGTAAAGGTTATGGTGGACCTGTTTATGGAGGCAGGCTTTACCTATTTTGATACAGCCTGGGCATATGCAGGAAGTGAGGATGCGATCCGGCAGGCACTGGTGGAGCGCTATCCCCGGGAATCCTTTACTCTGGCAACAAAGAATGCAGCTTGGATCAACTGCAAGACAAGAGAGGATGCTCTTGCACAGTTTGAGACATCTCTGAAGCAGAGCGGCGCCGGCTATTTTGATTATTATCTCCTTCACAATCTGGGAGAAAGCAGAACGAAATGGTTTGAGGATTTTGATCTCTGGACGTATTTCGGAGAAAAGAAAAAAGAGGGAATGATCCGGCAGCTTGGTTTTTCCTTCCATTCCACTCCGGAGGAACTGGAGGAGATTCTGACGAAGCATCCGGAGGCAGATTTTGTACAGCTCCAGATCAACTATGCCGACTGGGAAAACCCTGCTATTCAGTCAAGAGGCTGCTATGAGGTTGCCAGAAAGCATGGTAAGAAGATTGTAATCATGGAGCCTGTAAAGGGAGGACTTCTTGCTGATCCGCCGGAGCCGGTTCAGAAGGTACTGCGGGAAGCTGATCCGCATGCATCCTTTGCAAGCTGGGCCGTTAAATTCGCAGCAGATCTGGAAGGGGTTCTGGTAGTGCTTTCCGGAATGAGCAATATTGAGCAGATGCAGGATAACATTTCCTATATGAAGGATTTTACCGGCCTTTCCGCTGAGGAAAAGGAGGTCATTGACAAGGCACAGGAGGAGCTGAATAAGATCCCGCTGATCCCCTGTACCACCTGCAACTACTGTGCAAAGGTCTGCCCTCAGGAAATCGGTATATCCGGATCATTTACCGCAATGAATTACCTGACTCTCTACGGAAACAAAGAAACCGCCCTTCATCAGGAGGGATGGCTGGTAGGCGGTCACGGCAGAAAACGGGCGGACGAATGCATTCAGTGCGGAAAATGCGAAGAAGTATGCCCGCAGCATATTCAGATCCGTGATGAGCTGGTGAAGGTCACAGAACGTCTGATTAAATAAGAAACCGGTATCATCCATACCTGTTCCTATTTTTACAGGATAGACTTGCCAGAACTCTGTTCTGCGATTATAATGCATAGAGCTACATGATAGGATTCGACCGAAATATCAAGACAGTTTGGTGTTTCGGTCGAATTGTATTATGTACGTTACAGGGCAGCTGCACGTTTTCAATATAAAAGCAGCTGTCATGATGGAGCAAACTCATAACTCAAAACGAAAGAAAGGAAACGACGGGATGTGGAATAGAAAGGATCAATTACTTCAGCCGTCCCTTGAGCAGAAGAAGGAGCAGCAGAATCGTCAGATGGATTTGATGCTCAGCTCTGTAATCGAACGTCTGCAGAAGCATTCCCCTTCTGAAATTGCAGAAAAATCAGGTGTGGTTTATGACGAAGAAAAGCAGATTCTGACCATGGACAGTCTGGGAATGCAGTTGATCATCTCTCTTCCTGATTATACGATCAATCAGGAGCTGGAGATGTGGCATCATCTGACGGTTCTTCAGTATCTGGAGACGGCCGATGGTACTCCGATGGCTCCGCTGGAGCAGGTGATCTCCCTGACAGACTTAAGCGGCGGGCTTGCCAGAGGAGTGGGCTTTAATAAGGATATCGAAACGATGTTTGCACAATGGTTCAGCGATGTGAGTCCCGAACAGTTTGCTTCTGCCTGCGAAAAGCTGGGCGGCACCCTTGTGAAGGGACGGGGAGATGTGTCAGCTGTGTTGTGGTATGCACCAAGATATCCTGTTACCGTAAATTTCTGGTGTGCGGATGATGAATTCAAAGCCCAGGGCAAAACCCTCTTGAACAGGGAATCGGAGCATTATCTGACCATTGAGGCAGCAGGAGGCGTATGTTCCACTGTCGTACAGGCAATCCGTGATGCCTGCAGGTCGATCTGATGTTCACGCAAGCCGTCTTATTTAAGTACCGTGCGATACGGAATAAAAAATAGTTTGTATCAGGAGAATCATAATCATGAACACAATGGAGAAACAAACGCGAACGTCCGGCACTCTGCGGGCTGTAGTCCTTGTAATTGCTGCCTGCATTATCCATGGCATTATGCAGGGAATCCATGATAACTTCGGTATCATGATGAAGGGATTGGTCGGAACTGCAGGCTTCAGCTATGCCTATGTCAGCTTCTGCATCGGAGTTGGTGCGCTGCTGTACGGAGTGGCTCAGCCCTTTCTTGGAATGCTGGCATTGAAAAAATCCAATGCTTTTGTTATCCTTCTGGGAACTCTGTGTACGGCTGCCGGTCTTGCGATTTCACCCCTCTGCAGATCAGAGATCACGCTGATGATCTTCTTCGGCATTCTTCTTCCCCTTGGAACCACAGGACTCTGTTTTGGTATTGTCATGGGTGCGATCACCCCTTTCCTCGGAAAAAAACAGGCCGCAATTGTATCCGGTATCGTACAGGCAAGTGCCGGCATCGGGGATGCTTTGATGTCACCGGCGCTTCAGACTCTGTCGGATACATTTGGCATCCGGACTGCAATGACCACCTTTGCGGTGCCCTTTATCGCCCTGATTCCCATCGTCCTCTGGCTGGGGGCAATGAATAAAAACAACAGCATTCGTGTAGAAGAAAAAGAAGAGGATACCGCACTGATCCCCATGCTGAAGACAGCATTCAAGGACAGAAATTACAGATTGATCCTGCTGGGATTCGGAACCTGCGGATTCAATATGTCGATCATCGAGAGTCACCTGTATTCCCAGTATACAGCCGGGGGGATTTCCAACTCCGCTGCGTCCCTTACTCTGACTGTGTACGGAATCGCAACGATGGTGGGAGCAGTAGCAACAGGGTATCTCGGAACAAAATTTCGAATGAAAAATGTCCTGGCAGGAGCATATGGACTCCGTGTGGTCATCTCAATTGGATTTTTGATACTTCCATTGTCGGCTCCGCTGGCATTTACTGCCTCTGCACTGCTGGGATTATGCGGTGATGCAACGGTACCTCCCACATCCGGAATTATCAGTCATCTGTTCGGGGCCAGAAAGATGGCGGCTCTCTATGGATTTGCCATGATCGGACATCAGGTGGGAGCATTTGCCAGTGCAACCCTGGGAGGAATCTTTGTATCTCAGGGACTTGGCTATGCACCGCTTTGGATCGTGAATCTGTGTCTGGCTGCATTTGCATCGGCCTGCAGCTACAGGATCAATCTGTAATGGATGGTTCGCACAGAAACGATCAACTATGACCTGGAATATGTCGAAGTAATCGCGGGCAGATCAAATAACATCGAAAATAATCGTCGCAAGCGGTTCTTGCGCCGGTAAACAGGGCATTTGCAAGGTTCTCTTTCTTGAGCAAATGATTCAGGAAGCTTACACTTCTGTCATGGAGGTACAACACAGATGGATTTTGGTACAAGGATCAAAACGATCCGCAAAGAACAGAAGCTGACACAGGAGCAGCTGGCTGAACAGCTGGATGTAACCAGACAGGCGGTTTCAAACTGGGAAAATAACAGAAATCTTCCGGATATAGAGATTCTGATCCGAATATCTGATGTGTTTCATATCTCTTTAGATGAATTGATAAAAGGAGAACAAGACATGACAGAAAAAATCATCAAAGACGGAAGTGAAACAAGAAAAGCCAGATTCAATATGATCATACTGGGAATCGGAGCGGGTCTGATCCTCCTGGGGATTCTGCTGATTCTGATCAAGGGTGCCTCAGTAGAGTATATTGATGCAGATGGATTCCTGCATGAAAATTTCTTCCTGCTGCCCATGGGATTCCTGAGTATGTTCTGTGGACTGCTGGCATTTCTTATTGCAGGAGTGAAGAATCTTATTGAGCGTCTCAAAAATAAATAATGATCGATCAGAACCTTCTGAATAGCTGCAAAATACATACAAAAAGATTAGAAAACGGGATGGTGGATATGAAAATAATAACAATCAGCCGCGAATTCGGAAGCGGCGGCAGGGAACTGGGAAAGCGAATGGCTGATCTCCTGGGATATGACTATTATGATAAGGAGATCATTCTGGATATCGCAGAGAAGCAGAAGCTGGACGAGCAGTATGTGGAACATGCAATCGACCAGGCGGGACAGACCTTCCGCTCATATACTGTCCGGAGAAGCATTGCCAATATTTCCTATTATCAGACTGTATCTGTGAAGCTGCTTGCGGAGCAGACCAGAGTGCTGAGGGAAATTGCACAAAGGGGAAGGGACTGTGTCATTATCGGCAGAAATGCAGATCTGATCCTGGAGGAGGAGCAGCCCTTCCGGCTCTTTGTCTATGCAGATCCGGATGCAAAGCTGCAGCGATGTCGGGAGCGTGCCTCCGGAGAGGAGCATCTTCGGGACAGAGAGCTGCTGAGGAAGATGAAGCAGATCGATTCAGACCGTAAAAAGACCAGAGCAATGCTCAGCGGGGACACCTGGGGGCAGAAGGATCTGTATGAATTGATGGTCAATACAACCGATTGGAACATCAAAGAACTGGCACCGCTGATCAGCAGCTATGCTGAGAACTGGTTCGGAAGGGAGCAGTATGGAAATTCGTCTGTCTGAGCATTTTACCTATCGAAAGCTGTTGAAATTTACTCTTCCCTCCATAATCATGATGATCTTCACCTCGGTGTATGGTGTGGTGGACGGCTTGTTTGTTTCCAACTTTGTAGGAAAAACAGCCTTCACGGCTGTGAACTTTACCATGCCCATACTGATGATCCTTGGTACGGTCGGCTTTATGTTTGGAACAGGAGGCAGCGCCATTATCGCCAAGACCATGGGAGAAGGAAAGCCGGAGGAGGCAAACCGGCAGTTTTCTCTTCTTGTGTGGGCCTGCTTTTTGCTTGGTGCAGTGCTGGCGGTACTTGGGATTCTCTTTCTTCCTCAGATTCTGACACTGATGGGTGCAGAGGGAGATATGCTGAAGGATTGCATTCTGTACGGTCGAACTGCCCTGATCGCGCTGCCTGCCTATAATCTGCAGTACGCCTTTCAGAGCTTTTTCATTACGGCTGAAAAACCGGATCTGGGTCTTCGGGTAACCATTGCTGCCGGCGTGTCTAATATGGTGCTGGATGCGCTTCTGATCGGTGTGTGTTCCTTCGGAATTGCCGGGGCGGCCTTGGCTACCGGATTGAGCCAATGTGTCGGCGGGCTGCTGCCTCTGCTTTATTTTGCTAGAAGCAATCCGACGCCGCTGCGGATCAGAAAACCGAAAATTCAGGGAAGGATCCTGGCTGCGGCCTGTGTAAACGGATCCTCTGAGCTGTTATCGAATATTGCCATGTCTGTAGTCAGCATGCTTTACAATGTCCAGCTCCTGAAATACGCAGGAGAGGATGGTGTAGCTGCCTACGGAGTACTCATGTATGTGTCCATGATCTTCATTGCTGTTTCCATTGGCTATTCCATGGGAACTGCCCCGGTGGTCAGTTATCATTACGGAGCAGAAAATCACAGCGAATTACAAAGCCTCAGGAAGAAGAGTCTGATACTGATCGGAAGCTCTTCGCTTGTGATGGTTCTTCTGGCAGAGGTTCTCGCAAGACCGATCGCATTGATCTTCTCGGGCTACGATGCGGACCTTCTGGAGATGACGGTGCGTGCGTTTTTTATCTTCTCCTTCTCGTTCCTGTTTTCCGGATTCAGCATCTGGTGCTCTTCCTTTTTTACAGCACTGAACAATGGACCGGTTTCCGCTGCCATTTCCTTCCTTAGAACGCTGGTATTCCAGGTGGCAGCAGTATTGCTCCTGCCGGTATGGCTGGGGCTGGACGGAATCTGGCTGTCTATCGTAGTGGCTGAGGTGATGTCCTTCCTGATCGGTGCATCACTTCTGGCTGCGCTGAGAAGGAGATACAATTACTGACGCTGTGCAATGCCAGGTCTCGCGAGGCGTTCAACTCAGTTTCAGAAAGCTTTGGAAGAGCATCGACCACTGAGGTGCACAGTACTGCGAAGTGAAAGAGTGAAGAAAATGGAACAGGTTAAGAACGAAGCAAAGATGTTCCCTGAGACACCGGGAGTCTATCTGATGCACAATCAGGTGGATGAGATCATATACGTTGGAAAGGCAGTGAATCTGAAGCGGCGTGTTCTGCAGTATTTCACAGAGAGCGGAAAGCGTTCCAAAAAAATCGAGCAGATGATCGCGAATATTGATCATATTTCTGCAATCTCAACAGAAACGGAGCTGGAGGCGCTGATTCTGGAAAGCAACCTGATCAAGCAGTACCGTCCCCGGTATAATTCTGCACTCCGCAGGGACGAGAACCATCCCTATATTGTGTTAGATCCCGGGGATGATTTTCCGGTACTTTCTATTGATATCGGTATCAGCAGAGAGAAAAATCTGCTATATCTCGGTCCTTTCTATAAATCCATGGATCCCGAAGAGATCGTACTGCTTCTGAGCAGTCTGCTGGGGCTTCGCACCTGCAGCAAGGATTTTTCAAAGGGAGACTTTGATCATCGTCCCTGCCTCCGGTATTCGATGGGGCAGTGCAGCGGAGTCTGCCTGGAGCGATGCTCGAAGGGACAGTACAGAGAAAAGCTTCAGCAGGCGCTGGATTTTCTGAAAGGAAACGATCGGGAATCACTGCTGCAGTGTCTGGAAAACAGGATGCAGGCAGCAGCAGAAGCAATGGATTTCGAAGCCGCCGCCAGGTACAGGAACAGAAGGGAGGAGCTGCAGACAGCCAGAGAAAAGCTGGATGCCGCAGAACACCGGAAAAGAAAAACATTGCACCTGTGGGCATTTGCAGGAGACCTTCATAAGGCTCACAGAATGACAGCGGTCCTGTATCTGATCAGCGGAACGAATCTTTCCGGAAGAGACACATTTCAGTATTTACTTCAGGAGAGGCATGATTCGAAGAACCGGACAGAAGAAGTGATTCGGCAGATCCCGGTACAGGGTGGAAAGGATCCGAAACAGGAGAGTTCCGTTTGGCTTGATGACGAAAAAATGAAGTTCCTCCTGGATTTTTACAGAAATGCACCGGAAATCCCGTCAGAGATTCTTCTGGCTGATCTGTCAGAGACAGATGTGCTGGAACAGATCATCCGAAAAGAGAGACAGGCAGATGTGTTTGTCCATCAGGCCGCTTCCGAGGAGCAGATACGACTGGCTGCACTGGCAAGGAAGAGCGCATATTTCTTAGAAGAATTCTTGTGAACATCAAGCGGTATAGAAGGTTGGTTACCTATGATATCCGGCTGATGTCTGAATCGTTACATAATCTCAGCAATTTCAGAAAAACGTATGCAGCAGAACAGTGCTGCATACGTTTTTTTGTAAGATTCAATGAACAGTAATTTTGTAAGTAATAAAAGTTGATAATAATTATCAAGAAACAGTAATTTTTGTATATTGATAAAACAATATCATTGATTATGCAGGTAAATAGATATTTTTGGAAAATGTTTGATCGATTCGATAGAAGTATAGTTGAATTTGTTATAAAACGAATAAAAAGCAATTTATGTATAGAAACGAATGTTTCTTTGCAATGACAAATGCCTGATTTCGAGTTATTCTTTAGTCACAGGTTGAGGGAGACAAAGAACAAAAAGAACACAAACTGCCCCGACCGAAGGATAAGGAAAGAAAACATATTGAAAAAATCAGGAGGAAAAAATCATGGCAAAGGAAATCAGAATCGGATTAGTTGGATCAGGCTGGATGGGCAAAGCTCATTCTTCTGCACTGGCAGATGCTCAGATGCTGTTCGGACCGGATTACGGTGTTGCAGCATTCGAGATCGTAGCAGACTCCAATGAGGAAGCTGCAAAGGCAGCTCAGAAGAAGATCGGATTCAAGAGAGTTACTACTGACTGGATGGATGTTGTAACAGATCCTAACGTAGACCTGGTTGATATCGCTACACCAAACGCTTTCCATTATGCAGTTGCAAAGGCAGCTCTTGAGAACGGAAAGAATGTATACTGCGAGAAGCCTCTGTCCATCTCCGCTGAGGAGTCCAGAGAGCTGGCAGAGCTTGCAGCAAAGAAGGGTGTGATCAACTATGTTGGTTTCAACAATACCATGAACCCTGCAAATGCATATGTTCGTGAGCTGGTACAGTCCGGAGCACTGGGAACCATCATGAGATTCACAGGTACCTATGATCAGGATCAGCTGCTGGATGAGAATCTTCCGATCACCTGGAGACACATCAACAAGCTGGCAGGCTGCGGAGCTCTCGGAGATCTTGGATCTCACCTGCTTTCCATCTCTCAGTTTATCATGGGCGATATCAAAGCAGTAAACGCAATGAGCACCATCGTATTCCCGAAACGTCCGAAATCTGCAGGAAGCACAGAGATGGCAGATGTTGAGAACGAGGACATCATGACCTTCATGGCTCAGTATGCAAACGGAGCAGTAGGAACCATCGCTTGCTCACGTGTAGCTACCGGCCGCAAAAACTATCTGACCTACGAGATCCAGGGAACAAAGGGATCTGTTCGCTATGACCTTGAGAGAATGGGAGAGGTTCAGGTTTACTTCCAGGATGACAACGAGAGAGACCGTGGATTCAGAACAGTACTTCTGAACCCGAAGATGAAGGGCTACTCTGCATTCCAGCCTGCAGGCGGAATCTCCATCGCTTACAATGATATGAAGATCCTTGAGGTTCATGAGCTGTTCTCAGCAATCACACAGGGAACACCTTATGCATGCAACTTCGAGTTCGGATACAAGATCGACCGTACCGTTGCAGCAGTACTGAAATCTGCAGCTTCACACCAGTGGGAAGAGGTTAAATAACCGTTATAATATAAAACAGGGTGATGTCTGTAACGGCATCAGGTAAGATGAATCATCTTATACAGTAATTAGCACCCATCCACGATTGATGGATGGGTGTTTTTACGCAAAAATTCGAGTCAGACGAAGTCTGCTCGAGTGATGACTAAGGGAAGGGTAGGAAAACAACAATGGTTTTTACATTAGCTTCTTTTGCTGCAGTCACAGCACTGGTAGCATTATTCAGCTATCTGAAAACAAAAGGTCAGGATGAGACAAGTCAGGAAGGATACTTCCTGGGTGGAAGAAGTCTCTCCGGTATTATTATCTTTGGATCTCTGATGATGACGAACCTTTCAGCGGAACAGCTGGTTGGACGAAACGGTCAGGGCTATGCAGTTGGAATGACTGCAATGGGATGGGAAACAATGGTTCCGATCGCACTGACTCTGATGGCGATCTTTTTTGCACCCAGATATTTCAAGCTGGGAATTACAACGATTCCGGAGTTTTTAGAGGATCGTTTTGATCATATGACAAGAATTATTGTTTCCGCAATTTTTCTGATCGCATATATCGTAACCATGCTTCCGCTGGTTTTGTATGCAGGCTCAGTTGCAATGGAGCGTATCTTTAATGTGACCGATCTGGTCGGTAATCGTTTCATGGCAATTACGATCATGTGTGTTGCACTCGGTGTGATCGGCGGAATCTATGCGATCTTCGGCGGACTTGCAGCAGTTGCAACCTCAGATTCACTGAATGGTGTGATCTTTATCATTGGTGCCGTGATCCTGATTCCGATCCTTGCATTTGTTGCACTTGGTGACGGAAGCCTGGCAGAAGGCATCCGTACATTCCTGACTGCTTCACCGGAGCATCTGAACGCGATCCGTCCCTGGAACGCACAGGCGCCCGAGATTCCATGGCCTGTCATTGTAGTTGGATGCGGTATCAACCATCTGTCCTACTGGTGCACCAACCAGTCTATTATCCAGCGAGTGCTTGGAGCAAAGAGCCTGAAGGAAGCGCAGAAGGGAACACTTTTAACAGGACTTGTATGTGTGTTCTGTCCGCTGTTCCTTGTTGCTCCCGGAATCGTACAGTTTATTCGTGACGGCGGTGTACTTACTGATTTTGATATGGCATATCCGACACTGGTAAAGGATCTTCTTCCTGCGCCGCTACTTGGATTCTTCTCCGCAGTAATGTTTGGAGCAATCCTGTCTTCCTTTAACTCTGTATTGAACAGCTCCATGACACTGTTCACACTGGATATTCTGCCTACGATCTCCAAGAAGGAGCGTTCAGCGGCTGATAATATCAAGATTGCAAAACGATTTGGTATTGTTCTGTGCCTTCTGTCCATCATCATTGCTCCTTTCCTGGTATATCTGCCATCCGGAATTTCTACATTCCTGAATCAGATGTGGGGATATTACGGAGTACCTGTGCTTGCAATTGTGATCATGGGAATGGTGAATCCTTATGTGCCTGATTTTGCACCAAAGGTAACAATCGTATTCCATATCGTATGCTATGGTCTGATGATGCAGCTGATTCCGCTTCATTTCCTGTATTTTGAGGTGGCAGCGTTTGTACTTGATCTGATTCTGATGGCTGTACTTGCAAAAGTAAAGCCAAGGTCAACAGCTTATGTACTTCAGGACAATGCTCCGGTGGATATGACACCGTGGAAATACCGCAAGCCGGTCATTGCGCTCTCTTTCGTCCTGCTTGCTGTGATCTACGTAATTTTCTCACCTCTCGGAGTAGGTGCCTGATCACAGGATCTTTCAATAACGAAAGTCTTTTCAGATATAATATTTATCCAAGCAAAAAGAACGTCCACCGGACGTTCTTTTTGCTTGGATGGCCAATAGGACTGATACAGCCTGAATTTCAAGGAATTCGGGCTGTTTCTTTTTTGTGCGAATATCGAGCCGGTTTACACTATTTGATCCGTAAAAAATCGCTTGCATTTTATCTAATATTGACTATAATTCATAGTGCAGAATATTAACACTATTAGAAATAATTCATTTTCTAAAAATGCATCGCAAACAAAAGGAGGTGGAGCTGTGATAACCGATGAGTTGGTGATCGATTTTATTCATACAACGAAATTTTTCCATCAAAAGGAAGTGCAGCATCATATGAGTGATAATCTTCACGGAGAGCCGATGATCATGAATTTCATCATGCATCAGGAAACTCCGGTAACGCCCGGAGCAATCAGCCGGGGAACAGGAATGACCAGTGCCAGAGTTGCTGCAGCACTGGGTAATCTTGAGAAAAAGGGGCTGATCAGACGGACGGTGGATGAAAAGGATAAAAGAAGATTTCTGATCAGTCTGACTGAAAAGGGAAGAGACTTTGCAGCCGACCGAAAAAGAGAGCTGTTCACAACGATTCAAAGAATGCTGGAATTTCTCGGAGAGGAAGACAGTGCAGAGCTGATCCGGATCCTGAAACGTCTGAAGACATGGATTCCGGATTGCGGAAACGAATAATAGAAACAGGAGGTGAACCATATGGGGAAAATTGTAAAAAATTTACGCCCCTACTGGAAGCAGGTGTTGTTGATCATCCTGCTTCTGATCGTGCAGGTATACTGTGACCTGGCATTGCCCCAGTATACATCCAATATCATCGATGTGGGTCTGCAGAATCAGGGCGTAGAACATATTCTGCCGGAGCTTCTGACAGAAGAGGATTATGAGACCTCGATGCTGTTTATGACATCAGAGGAAAAGGACTCCTTCAGGGAGGCTTATACGGAAGAGGACGGACTCTACAGAAGAGTGGAGCTGTCAGAGGATCAACTGAACGGGTATGACGAGGAGCTTCTGGTTCCGGTTATCTTGACCTATCAGATGCAGTCCATGATGGATAGTCAGGAGTCCGGTGAAACATCTACCTTTACCATGTCCGAGGATCTGTCCACGGAGTCGGACGTGGATCCGCAGCAGCTCATGAAGCTTCTCCTTTCCGGACAGCTGCCGGATGAAACCATTCTTACTCTTCGGGAGACGGTGCAGTCTCAGCTGGATGCCATTGGAAGCTCCACCTTAAAATCCATGGGTATTGCCTATGCAGCACAGTGTGAGGCTGCGGCAGGCATTGATATGGAAGACAAGCAGATGGACTATATGTGGAAAACCGGTGCGCAGATGATGGGGTTTGCTCTGATCTTGATGCTCTGTGCCATTACGATCTCCTTTATTGCATCGAAGGTCGGTGCATCGGTTGGCCGGGATCTTAGACAGAAAACCTTCTCTAATGTAGTGAACTTCACCAATACAGAGATGGATCAGTTCTCCACCGCATCACTGATCACCCGAAGCACCAACGACATTCAGCAGGTGCAGCAGGTCACTGTCATGATCCTTCGTATGGTGCTGATGGCACCGATCATGGGAATCGGCGGAATCATCAAGGTGTACCAGACGGGAAGCGGAATGGAATGGGTGATTGCCGTAGCAGTAGCAGTACTCATTGGATTTGTGCTGCTTCTCGGCTCCGTTGCCATGCCGAAATTCCGGATTATGCAGACACTGGTGGATCGACTGAACCTGGTTTCCCGTGAGATCCTTACCGGACTGTCCGTGATCCGTGCATTCCGCCGTGAAACCAGAGAAGAGGAGCGCTTTGATGAGGCCAACAGAGACCTGACCAGGACCCAGCTGTTCACCAACCGCGTTATGACGCTGATGATGCCCGGCATGATGATGATCATGTACTGCATTACCCTTGGAATTGTATGGATCGCTGCCGGAAGAATCGATCAGGGCTACATGCAGGTGGGACAGATGACCGCCTTTATTACCTACACCATGATGATCGTTATGGCTTTCCTGCTTCTGACTGTCATGTCCATCATGCTCCCGAGAGCTGGCGTAGCAGCAAAGCGAATCGATGAAGTGATCAGCACGGATCCGTCCATCGTGGATACGAAAGATCCGGTAAAGGAAACAGCCAGCGAAGGCGTGCTCTCCTTTGATCATGTCAGCTTCCGATATCCCGGAGCAGCGGAGGATGTTATCAGTGATATTACATTTACAGCAGAACCGGGTACGACTACCGCGATCATCGGAAGTACCGGCTGCGGAAAATCAACTCTTGTGAATCTGATTCCTCGATTCTATGATGTTACGAAGGGCGCGATCACTCTGGACGGACATAATATCAAGGAGTATGCCATGGAGGATCTCCGCAATCGGATCGGCTTCGTTCCTCAGAAGGGAGTGCTGTTTTCCGGTACGATTGCCTCCAATCTGCAGTTCGGTAAAGCGAATGCGGCAGAACAGGAGCTGAAGGAAGCAGCCTCTATTGCCCAGGCGATGGAGTTTATCGAGGAAAAGGAAAAGGGCTTCGATAGTTCCATTGCCCAGGGAGGAAGCAATGTATCCGGCGGTCAGAAACAGAGACTGGCCATTGCCCGGGCGATTATCAAAAAACCGCTGCTGTATGTGTTCGACGACAGCTTCTCAGCACTTGATATGAAAACCGACGCAAGGCTCCGTGCAGCTCTTGCTGCGCAGACAGAGCATGCCACCGTGCTGATCGTTGCACAGAGGATCAGCACCATTCTCCATGCAGACCAGATTCTGGTCCTGGAGGACGGAAAGATCGTTGGCAGGGGTACACACAAAGAGCTGCTGAGAACCTGTGAGGTGTATGAGCAGATCGCAAAATCTCAGCTTTCAGAAAAAGAATTAGGATTGGAGGGATAAGTATGTCTGAGGAAAACAGAACAAATCAACAGCGCAGACCCTCCCACGGAGGCAGAGGCATGATGCCGACTGAGAAAGCCAGGGATTTTAAAGGTTCTGTCGGAAAACTGATCAACTATCTGGGAAGATACTGGATCGCAATCGTTTTTGTGCTGATCCTTGCAGCAGTTTCCACCGTGTTCTCGGTTCTTGGTCCGAAGATCATGGGCCGTGCAACCACAGAGCTGGCGGAGGGACTGATGCGAAAGGTCTCCGGTACAGGAAGCATTGACTTTTCCTATATTGCCAGAGTTCTCCTGTTTACATTGGGGCTGTATCTTTTGAGTGCTGCCTTCAGTTTTATCCAGGGCATGGTGATGACCACCATCACCCAGAAAACCACCTATCGGATGCGAAGAGATATTTCCAGAAAGATCAATCGCATGCCCATGAAATATTTCGAGAGCAGGACCAACGGCGAGGTGCTCTCCCGGATCACGAATGATGTAGACACGCTGGGACAGAGTCTGAACCAGAGCATTACCCAGATCATCACCAGTACTGCGACCATGATCGGTACTTTGGTGATGATGCTGTCAATCTCTCCTTTGATGACGCTGATCGCTCTTGTGATCCTGCCGGTCTCTCTTGGCCTGATCGGAACGATCATGAAAAAATCCCAGAAATATTTCCGGGATCAGCAGAAATACTTAGGTGAGATCAACGGTCAGGTGGAGGAGGTCTACGGCGGCCACCTGGTGGTACAGGCCTTCAATAAGCAGAAGGAAACCATCGAAACCTTTAATAAAACCAATCATACGCTGTACAGTTCTGCATGGAAATCACAGTTCCTTTCCGGACTGATGATGCCGGTCATGCAGTTTGTGGGGAATCTCGGATATGCAGGAGTTGCCATCAGCGGTGGAATCCTGGCTCTCAGGGGAACGATCACCATCGGTGATATCCAGGCGTTTATTCAATATGTAAAGAACTTTACCCAGCCCATCCAGCAGATCGCACAGGTTCTGAATCAGGTGCAGTCCATGGCAGCAGCTGCAGAGCGTGTATTCGAATTCCTTGAGGAAGAAGAGGAAACCAGTCCGGAAACCTCGCCGATCTCGGTTCAGGATGTAAAGGGCAATGTAGAATTCCGCCATGTGGGCTTCGGTTATGATCCCGGTCAGGAGATCATTCACGATTTCTCCGTCAATGTAGGGGCAGGTCAACAGATCGCCATTGTGGGACCGACAGGCGCCGGAAAGACAACGATGGTGAAGCTGCTCGTGCGGTTCTATGACGTCAATCAGGGAGCTGTTCTGGTGGACGGTCATGACGTACGGGACTACAACCGGCAGGAGCTGCGCGATGCCTTCGGAATGGTGCTGCAGGACACCTGGCTCTTTAAGGGAACTATCATGGAGAATATCCGGTACGGACGCCTGGATGCAACGGACGAAGAAGTGATCGAGGCAGCAAAAGCAGCCCATGCCCATCGGTTTATCCAGACACTGCCGGGCGGCTACAATATGGAGCTGAACGAGGATGCCACAAATATCTCCCAGGGACAGAAGCAGCTTCTGACCATTGCCAGGGCAATTCTGGCTGACAACCGGATCCTGATCCTGGACGAAGCAACCTCCTCCGTTGATACAAGAACCGAACACAGGATCCAGAAGGCCATGGACAACCTGATGAAGGGACGAACCAGCTTCGTGATCGCCCATCGTCTGTCCACCATCCGGAATGCGGATGTGATCCTTGTTATGAGAGACGGTGATATCGTGGAACAGGGAAATCACGATGAACTGATCAAGCAAAACGGGTTCTATGCAGAGCTTTATAATTCGCAGTTTGAGGAGGCTGTATAAAGTCTCAGCAAAATTGTTTGAACTGAAAGGATGACTGTTTACTGTTCCTCCAGCCAGGTCCGGATCGTGCTGAGATCAATCAGCATCTGACCGTCAAATATATGAACCGGCACAGGGCCGTAAAGAGGATAGATCTCCGGGCTTGTTTCGCTTTCAAAGTAATTTACGATAATGTACTGCTGATCCGGATCGATCATCCAGTATTCCCGAACTCCGGCATCCCGGTATTTATTCAGCTTGATATAGAAATCCTTCCTGCGGGTGCCGGGGGAAAGTACCTCCATACAGAAATCCGGGGCACCGTAGACCCTCTTTGGTGTGCATGTTTGGATATATTTCGGATGTTCCATTGATTCATATCAGAAGAGCAGGTAATAGTAAGCATCTGTCAAATGAGTGAAATGTAAACAAAAAAAATTGCCGATTCCTTCTATCTGGAATCGGCAATTTTTTTGACCTGCACTTCAAGATACTGAAGATAAGAAGTACCGGGTTCACTGACCGGATGATCCCTTCGGCAGACATACCCGGTAATGATCGGTTCTTTGTAATCTTCAATAGGGACTGCGATCAGTTCTGTACTTTTATTTGAGAAATATACATCATGATTATAATTCGTCAGATCCACTCCGATACTGAATGCGTCAGAGTTTCGAAGGAGCAGCATCTTCGTGGCCCGATCCGATACCCGGATCTGCCGCGCCATAGGAACCTCCAGCAGAGCCTCCTCGGTCTGGTAGCCGGCAGCATCCTCCTGATCATAGGTAACAAAGGGGTAATCACGCAGCTGATCGATCGTAACAGAGGAATGGACGGCAAGGGGATGATCCTTTCTGAAAAATGCATAGGTCTTCAGGCGTCCCACCTCTTTGAATTCCAGATTGTAATTCTGAAAGACCTTGTTCATCAATGAAATATGGTTGGAATACAATGCAAGAATACCAAGCTCGCTTCGTTCCGTGCTGACATCGTACAACACACGGCTGGTGGCTGTTTCCCGGATGGCTATATCATATCCGGTCGGGTCCAGTTCAGCTGCAAGAGTTTCAAACGCACGAACGGCGTAGGGTAGATGCTGACAGGATACGGAGAAGCTGGTGAGCTGGATCTTCTGGTCCCGATAGCGCAGAGCCAGAAGATTGGAGCGTGCCAGAATGTCCTTGGCATAGGTGAGGCAGTCTTCTCCCTCAGTAGTAAGTATGACTCCCTTGTTCGTCCGGATGAAGATCTGAATGCCCAGCTCATCCTCCAGATCCTTCACAGCTGCCGAGAGTGCGGACTGTGACATGTACAAAGACCGGGCTGCCTGTGAGAAGGATTTTCGTCTTGCTATTTCTATTACATATTCTAATGTCTGCAGTGTCATCGAATGTACCACCTGTTCGTTTATATTCGTCAAGTCTTATTTACTGTTAAGTAGTATAGCAGAAAATGCTGACAACAACAATCTGCCATCAATATTTTTGATGGTACGCGATCGATCATTGAGATTGCGAATATCCCCCCGGGGGGGCTTATGTTTCGGATCATCTGGATTATAATAGAACCATCTTGATGAAAGATAACTCCACACCACAATTTACCAACCATACTATTTCTTATATGGAAACAGCGAGAACCAATCGTTCTCGCTGTTTCTGTTGCTGCCATTTATGCAGCAGGAACGTCCGGTGGACGTTCTTTTGCTCTCAGATCAGCCTGAGTACAGGATTTTGAAGTTTTTTGACGAAAAATATTTATTTTTTCAGAAAAAATCAGGATTTTGAGACGGAACCTGTACACGATTTTAGAGTCATGATCTTCGAAACTGAGTATACTTATAACTATCAAAGGGAAACACAACAACACAGGGAAGAAACCTGAAACAAAAGAAAGTATAAGGAAAAACGAAGTCATACTTAATAAGGAGGAATAGTTCATGACAGGAAGAGAAAAGTTTGCAAAAGCGGTAAATCATGAGGACGGACAGCTGCTGTTCGATATCGGTGGTCTGAATACAACCGGTATGCACTGCATGGTAATGGAAGAGCTGAGAGATTTCTACGGACTGGAGAAAAGACCGATCAAGATCATTGAGCCGGTACAGCTGCTTGGACTGATGGAGGATGATCTGAGAGAAGCTCTCGGAGTAGAGACAAAGCCTCTGTGGGGTGCAAGAACCCAGGTTGGCTTCATGAGCGAGGATAAATACAAAGAGTACAAAACTCCCTGGGGACAGACCGTTCTGATCACAGAGGAATTTGTTACAGATATCGATGAGAAGGGCGACACACTTCTGTACGCATGCGGCGACAAGAATTACAAGCCTGCTCAGAGAATGCCGAAGAACGGCGTATACTTCGATAACGAGGATCGTGCAGGTGAGTACGACGAGGACAACTACGATATCAACTGGAACCTTGAGGAGTTCGAGGTATTCTCTGACGATGAGATCAACTGGCTGAAACGTCAGAAAGACGCTCTTGATGAGAGCAAGGGATATGTTGTGACCTCCTGCATCACCGGACATACAGGCGGCGGTACCTGCCTGGGCGACCACTCCATGGTAGCAGGACCGATGCTGAGAGAGCCGAAGGGTCTTCGTCTCCTTCAGGACTTCTACATGGCAACAGCTGCTGATGAAGAGCTGCTGCAGGATATCTTCGATAAGGAGACAGATATCGGAATCAAGAACCTGGAGAGAATCTACGAGGCAGTAGGCGATACCATCGACGTATTCCATGTATGCGGAACCGACCTTGGTACACAGAAGAGCCTGTTCTACAGCAAGAGCGCAGTGCAGGAGATCTGGGTTCCTTACTACAAGAAGATCAACAACTGGATCCATGAGAACACCAACTGGAAGACCTTCAAGCACTGCTGCGGATCCATCAAGCCGATCATCCCTGATCTGATCGATGCAGGCTTTGATGTACTGAACCCTGTTCAGTGGACAGCAGAGAACATGGATAAGAACGAGCTGAAGGCAGAGTTCGGCGACAAGCTGGTATTCTGGGGCGGCGGAGTTGATACACAGCACATGCTTCCGGAGGGAACACCGGAGCAGGTATACGAGCAGGCACTGCAGTGCTGCGAGATCTTCGGAAAGAACGGCGGATTCGTATTCAATACCATCCACAACATCGTTCCGGGCGTATCTGCAGCTAACGTAGATGCACTGGCAAGAGCTGTAAGAAAATACAACGAGAGCCACTGATGGACATGACAGCAGGTACGGCTCCTTTCACCCGGAGCTGTATGGCTTTAGATTGCTGAAATTTATTAATACTTTTTTACCTCATAGAAAAGAGCGAAGACCTAAATCTTCGCTCTTTTTGTGTATATGAGCCCGGCCCCAAGTCTCGCTAAGTTCGATATGGAGAATGGCATCCGGATGTCATTTCATCGGATCCGTATCCAGAGGACAGGTAATTGTCAGCATCTGCTCGATTGTCTGATGCAGAAGCCTGGCCTTGCTGTTATCAGCTGCGGTGTAATACATTTCCTTTCCTGCTCTGCGGCTGGTAATCAGTCCGTTTGCTTTTAACAGCTTCAGGTGATGAGAAGCAGCAGGGCTGCTCATACCTGTCAGGGATGCAATGTTAATGACACACTCTTCGCAATGACAGAGAATCCAGAAAATTCTGATTCTGCTGCCGTCGCCAAGCAGCTTCAGAACTTCGGCTGCCTGCTGAAAGTTATCAGGATCGGGAATATGATGAATGATTTCACTGTTTTCGTGATGATGATGCGGCAATAGGATCGGTTGTTGTTCCATAAACTCTTTTCTCCCTGTAGCAGATGTAGTGATTTGCCTGATTTTAGAGCAGTTGAAGCCCTTTTTAAACATTATAACTATTAATCAATAGTTTAATCATATTTTGAACAATACGCAAGGACTAATATTTTGAAGTTCCAAGTCCCGACAGTGCAGAGGTGAAAAATAACGATTAGATACGATTGTACAAAAATGGAAAATATTTCACATTGACCAAAAAGACTTCCTATGCTATGATTTATTTAATGATTAAACAATGATTTAATTGTAACGATGCATTGTGCACAGGGGGACTGTATGAAAAGAGAATTATTCAAAAAAACATTAACCGTAGGATGCGTGCTTGGATTAGCCGGAATGCTGGCAGGCTGCGGATCCTCTGCCGAGACTGCTTCAGCAGCATCTTCATCGACAGAGACTGAGTCCGCCTCAGACAGTGTAACAATCACCTTCCAGCAGTGGTGGGAGCCGGAGCTTCCGGAGGGGGCACTCCAGGAAATCTGTAATCGATTTACTGCAGAAAGCGGTATAAATGTAGAGCTGGTGAGCAGTGCCTATGCCGATGCGCAGAACGAGATCTGGTCCACAGCCGCTCAGGGACATATGGCAGATGTAGTTGGATTGGACGGATCCTGGGTCTATGATTTTGCTGCCCTGTATTCCATCGAAAATCTTACGGACCTGATGAATGAATATGGAATGGATGATTCACAGCTTACGAATCAGGTACAGGTGGACGGTCAGACCTATATGATCCCGGTTGTCAACTTCTCGTACCCCTTGTATGTGAATACAGATATTCTTGCGGAAGCAGGAGTGGAGAAGATCCCGGAAACCTGGTCTGAGTTTATGGATGCTCTGCAGAAAATTCAGGACAATACCGATGCAGCAGGCTATGCGCTTCCTCTTCATGAGGATAACACCCTGGGTATACAGCATCAGACCGTGGCATGGCTCTGGGCAGCCGGCGGTTCTTTCCTGACAGAAGGCAAGGTAGATCTGGAAGGAAATTCTGTCCTTACTGAGCTCATTACTATGTTTGACACAATGGATGATAACGGATATCTGGCTGAGGGAATGTCTGAGCTTACAGAGTCAGAGATGATTCGGCAGTTCGAGAACGGTGAACTGGCATTCATGGTAGACAGTGCAGCACATCTGAATACGATCAAGGAAGCAAATCCGGAACTGAATTTTACCTATGCAGCAATTCCTGCAATGGACGGCTATACAGGTGAAAGAGGTGCCGATGTGGCAAACTGGGGTATTGGTGTAGGCAGCAATTCCCATTATAAAGAGGAGTCCATCGCCTTCATTGAGTATCTGATGAGTCCTGAGGTCAATGCAGAGCTGGCAGCCCTTGCCAATGCATTTCCGGGAAATGCAGAGGCAGAACCGGATTATTCAGAAAATGATGAGCTCTTCCGCATTGCCTATGAAATTTTTGAAGCACAGGTTCCTGTGAATGAATTCACCGGACTCCCATACGCTGACAAGATGATGAAGCAGTTCAGAAATGATCTGATCGGTCTCTATGAAGGTTCCTATAGCGATGCTTCCCAGATGCTTGCAAAGCTTCAGTCCCAGTGGGAAAAGGAAGTATAAGGTATAAAAAAAATAATAGTTGCTGAAGCTGAAGGTATAATAACAGCCGGTTCCCTTTGTTCGGAACCGGCTGTTTTTGCTGCTTCAGATCATTCGGAGTACAGGATTTTGAAGTTTTTCGACGAAAAATATTTATTTTTTTAGAAAAAATCAGGATTTTGAGACGGAACCTGTACACGATTTTAGAGTCATGCTCTTCAAAACTGAGTATACTTATAACTATCAAAGGGAAAACAAAAAACAATGCAGGGAAGAAACCTGCAACACAAGAAAGTATAAGGAAAAACGAAGTCATACTTACTAAGGAGGAATAGTTCATGACAGGAAGAGAAAAGTTTGCAAAAGCGGTAAATCATGAGGACGGACAGCTGCTGTTCGATATCGGTGGTCTGAATACAACCGGTATGCACTGCATGGTAATGGAAGAGCTGAGAGATTTCTACGGACTGGAGAAAAGACCGATCAAGATCATTGAGCCGGTACAGCTGCTTGGACTGATGGAGGATGATCTGAGAGAAGCTCTCGGAGTAGAGACAAAGCCTCTGTGGGGTGCAAGAACCCAGGTTGGCTTCATGAGCGAGGATAAATACAAAGAGTACAAAACTCCCTGGGGACAGACCGTTCTGATCACAGAGGAATTTGTTACAGATATCGATGAGAAGGGCGACACACTTCTGTACGCATGCGGCGACAAGAATTACAAGCCTGCTCAGAGAATGCCGAAGAACGGCGTATACTTCGATAACGAGGATCGTGCAGGTGAGTACGACGAGGACAACTACGATATCAACTGGAACCTTGAGGAGTTCGAGGTATTCTCTGACGATGAGATCAACTGGCTGAAACGTCAGAAAGACGCTCTTGATGAGAGCAAGGGATATGTTGTGACCTCCTGCATCACCGGACATACAGGCGGCGGTACCTGCCTGGGCGACCACTCCATGGTAGCAGGACCGATGCTGAGAGAGCCGAAGGGTCTTCGTCTCCTTCAGGACTTCTACATGGCAACAGCTGCTGATGAAGAGCTGCTGCAGGATATCTTCGATAAGGAGACAGATATCGGAATCAAGAACCTGGAGAGAATCTACGAGGCAGTAGGCGATACCATCGACGTATTCCATGTATGCGGAACCGACCTTGGTACACAGAAGAGCCTGTTCTACAGCAAGAGCGCAGTGCAGGAGATCTGGGTTCCTTACTACAAGAAGATCAACAACTGGATCCATGAGAACACCAACTGGAAGACCTTCAAGCACTGCTGCGGATCCATCAAGCCGATCATCCCTGATCTGATCGATGCAGGCTTTGATGTACTGAACCCTGTTCAGTGGACAGCAGAGAACATGGATAAGAACGAGCTGAAGGCAGAGTTCGGCGACAAGCTGGTATTCTGGGGCGGCGGAGTTGATACACAGCACATGCTTCCGGAGGGAACACCGGAGCAGGTATACGAGCAGGCACTGCAGTGCTGCGAGATCTTCGGAAAGAACGGCGGATTCGTATTCAATACCATCCACAACATCGTTCCGGGCGTATCTGCAGCTAACGTAGATGCACTGGCAAGAGCTGTAAGAAAATACAACGAGAGCCACTGATGGACTTGACAGCAGGTACGGCTCCTTTCACCTGGAGCTGTTTGGCTGTGAATTGCTAAGAAATATTACTATTTTACCTCATAGAAAAGAGCGGAGATGCAAAAATCTCCGCTCCTTTTTGCGTGCTTGCATAGAAAAAACCGAATCCGGCTTTCGTAGATCCGCTGCAGTTCGGCCGGTCTGTTTGCCCTTTTTTTTCATGTATTTTTATTGATCTCACTTCTGTAATGCTTCCGATACTGGATCGGTGTAGACCCCAGCATTCGGGTAAAAGTATTAGTAAAATAATTCGTGCTGTTAAAGCCGACCATGGTTGCGATCTGAGTAGCTGAATAATCTGTTTCAATCAGAAAATTCTGTGCAGCTCCGATCCGGCATCTGGTCTGATACTGAATCGGGGAATACCCCATTACTTTTTTGAAGCTGTGAGAAATATACGGGGCGCTGTAATTCAGTGCTGCTGCAAGCTCCTCCAGTGTCAATGCTTCTGTATAGTGTAGATCGATATATTCCTTTGCACGGAGTGCGATCACCTTTTCCGGATCCTCCTGATCCGTTTCCCAATCCTCCCTATCCTGTTCCGGAACTTTTTCCGGTGCCTCAAGAACAATTGTAAGAAGAGATTGCAGCAGGGAGGTGAAAACAGCATGTTCTGCATCCTGAGACAGGGTATGAAACAGATAATCACACATGGAGAACAGCAGAGATAATTCCTCCGGAGAATTGCGGATCGGATTTGTCTTTTCCGGAAACAGGTGATTTAACGGAAGGTCCGGCCGCTGAAAATTTGTAAATCCAAAGGTATACATATCCGGAAGATCTCTGGGAAGAGACTGCACCTCGTGAGGGACTCCGGGATTGCAGAGAACAATATCTCCCGCGTGCAGCTCATAGGTTGTTGTATTCAGGTTATAATTGGCGGATCCTGCTTTAACGATCAGGATCTCTGCAGTTTCTGTATGTGTATGGATCGGTCGTTCTATCCAGTTTTCTCCGCCGATCTGATGGGTAATATATTTGAGCCGCGGTGCGTGTCCGCGAACAAAATATTTGTCTGAAAATTGCTGAAACACAGGTTCAAACCTCCTAATAACAAGATTGTGCAATATAGCACGTTCTGCATATTGGATTTTACCATATACGAAGGAAGTTTCGCAAGATGCTTAAGGCGAATTTTGAACAAGTATTATACAATATAACCAAGATAAACGTAAGCGCGCAACGGGTATTTGGTAAATAGTACGGTAATATGAATTCTAAAGTTTAACGGAGGGAAAACTAAATGAAGAGAAAAATAGCATTATTTGCAATCGGAGCAATGATGGTAGGTGCAATGGCAGGCTGCGGAAGCGGATCATCAGCATCAAATTCTACAGCAGGCTCAACAGCTGCAGCAGATGACGGAGCAATGGCAATCGGATACTCCTGTGTAGATATGAATAATACATTCCAGACCTATCTGGTAGCAGCAGCTGAGGATAAGGCAGAGGAGCTTGGTGCATCCATCACTGTTACCGATGCTCAGAACGATGTTGTTAAACAGCAGGATCAGGTAAAGGCTCTGATTCAGCAGGGTGTTGACTGTCTGGTCGTTGTACCTTCTGACTCCAGTGCAATGGGACCGATCACGAATGCTGCAACAGAAGCAGGTATTCCTCTTGTGTATTGTAATGTAAATCCGTTTGAGGATTTTGCAGATATTCCGGAAGGTGTTCACTATATCGGATCTGATGAGACCGAGGCAGGAACCTATCAGGCAGAGATGCTGGGTGAAGAGATCCAGTCCGGCGGTGTTGCAATCCTGCATGGCGGTCTGGAGTATGAGGCTACCTATAAGAGAACAGCCGGTAATGAGGACACATTTGCAGCACAGTATTCAGATATCTCTGTTCTGACTAAAGAGGATGCAAACTGGCAGCGTGACGAGGCGATCAATATCGTGAACAACTGGATCACAGCATACGGCGATGAGCTTACCGGTATCTGTGCAAACAATGATGAGATGGCGCTTGGAGCAGTTGAGGCACTGAAGGCAGCAGGACGTGAGGACGTAAAGGTAGTTGGTATTGATGCTACACCGGACGGCTGTGCTTCCGTACAGGCAGGAGAGATGCTTGCAACTGTATACCAGGATTCCGTTGGACAGGGCGGCGGAGCCGTTGAAATTGCAGTTGGAATGGCAAATGGTGAGGCTCAGGCTGAGACCTATACCATGATTCCTTACCAGAAGGTAACTGCAGAGAATGTTGAGGACTTCATTGGTCTTAACTGATCATCGGAAATAACTGTTTATACAGATACATGTTACTTACATTGAATACTATGAGGGACTTCCATAAGTCCCTCATTCTAAAATAGAGAAATAGGAGAAAGCCATGTCAGAAGAAAAATACTTACTGGAGATGACAGGGATTACGAAAGAGTTTCCCGGAGTCAAGGCGCTTCGAGGAGTCGAGCTGAAGGTAAAGGCGGGGGAAGTGCATGGATTGCTCGGAGAAAACGGTGCAGGAAAATCTACCATGATGAACTGCCTGATGTGTATTTTCCCTCCCACAACCGGAACCATTATTTTTGATGGTCAGGAACGAGTGGGACATACTCCTTATGATTCCCTGAATTTTGGAATATCTATGGTGCAGCAGGAGCTTTCACCGGTACGTGACCGCTCCATCATGTCAAATATCTGGATGGGCCGGGAGCCCCACAACAAGCTGGGTCTGATCGACTGGAAGAAGATGCAGAAGGATACCGAAGAGGTGCTGAAGGCGGTTGAGCTGGATGAGAACCCCAAAACACTGATGCGCGATCTGACTGTAGCAAAGATGCAGATGGTTGAGATCGCACGTGCCATTTCCTACAACGCAAAGCTGATCATTATGGACGAGCCCAGTTCCGCTCTGACAGAGAAGGAAACACAGCAGCTGTTCCGTGTGATCCGCAAACTGAAAGCAGAAGGACGTTCAGTTATTTACATTTCCCACAAGCTGGATGAGATCAAAGCGATTACAGATCGTGTTTCCGTATACAGAGACGGAACCTATGTTTCCAGTGCCAATACAGCAGATATCACACAGGATCAGATCATCGAGATGATGGTTGGACGTGCAGTTTCTGATATCTTCCCGAAGGTACAGGTGCCGATCGGTGAGACAGTACTGAAGGTTGAGAATCTGAGTCATGAGAAATTTTTCCACAATGTAAGCTTTGAGGTGCATAAGGGAGAGATCTTCGGACTGATGGGCCTGGTAGGAGCCGGACGTACAGAGCTGATGGAAACAATTTTCGGTCTGAGAGAGCGTGCCGGAGGATCCGTAACTCTGAATGGTAAGGATCTGCATCCGAAGAGCGGAAGAGATGCGATCGATGCAGGAATTGCATTTATTACTGAGGACAGACGAGGAAACGGTATCTTCCCGGTGCAGGATATCCAGTATAATACTGTTATTGCGAATATCCAGTCCTATAAAAAAGGACCGCTGCTGGATCTGAAGCAGATGGAGAAGGATACGGATGAATATATTGAGAAGATCCAGGTTAAAACACCGAATCAGCAGCAGCAGATCAAAAATCTTTCAGGCGGAAATCAGCAGAAGGTACTGATTGGACGCTGGCTTCTGACTGATCCTGATGTAATTATCATGGATGAGCCTACCCGTGGTATTGACGTTGGTTCAAAGGCAGAGATCCACAAACTGATCGGAACACTGGTTGCAGAAGGAAAATGCGTGATCATGATCTCTTCTGAGCTTCCGGAGGTTATGGGAATGTCAGACCGGATCATGGTTATGCACGAAGGTACGGTTACCGGTATTCTGGAGAACAACGACCAGGTGACTGCTGAGGGTCTGATGGCTCTTGCATCCGGAATCGAGTAAGGGGGAAAAGTACATATGGAACGAAATATGGACATAAAAAAACTGTTATCCAAACATGCAACGGCGGTCATTCTGATTGCCATGTGTCTGCTGATCACCATTCTCCGTCCTAAATTTCTGGCGCCGAATAACCTGATCTCTGTTCTGTCTTCTGCATGTGTATACGGATGTATGGCTCTTGGAGCAACATTTATCCTGATTTCAGGAGGAATCGACCTGGCGGCAGGATCCGAGGTTGCATTTGCCGGCGTGGCAGGTGCACTGTTCGGACAGGTTGCATTCAGCGGAAAAATCCTGGCATCTCTTCCGGAGCTGCCGTTTATCGTACCGGTTCTGATCACATTGCTTGCCGGTGCATGTATCGGAGTGATCAACGGTCTTCTGATCGCTTACTTTAATACACCGCCATTCATTATTACTCTTGGAATGACTACGGTAGTTCGTGGATTTACCCTGCTTCTGACTGGTGGTGAGCCTGTCAGCAATCTCAGCAGCGGCTACAGCGTTCTGGGCGGCAAGATTTTATCCTTCATTCCGATTTCTGTTATTATTTTCATTGCATTGATCATTCTTGCACATATTCTTCTGAAACGTACACAGTTCGGTTATGACACCTACGCGATCGGCAGCAATGTGGAAGCGGCTCGTGTATCCGGTGTTAAGGTACCGGCAACACTTGTAAAGATTTATGGATTTGCAGGCCTGATGTATGCATTTGCAGGCTTGATCATGACCAGCCGTGCTGTCAGTATCCATCCGGGTGCTGCAGTTGGATATGAGCTGACTGCTATCGCAGGATGTGTAATCGGAGGCGTCAGCCCTTCAGGCGGTGTCGGAACAATTGGTAATACTGTGATCGGTACATTGGTTATCAGTGTGCTTAGAAACGGACTGACTCTTTTAGGAGTAGACTCCTATTGGCAGCAGATTGCTGAGGGTCTTGTAATCGTTATCGCAGTAGCAATTGATGTACGCAGAAGCAAAGGTACAAAATAATCTGACACAGAAAAAGTGAGGAGGATTCACAATGCAGGAAAATACGAAAGGAGTCAATATCAAGTCATTATTCAGCAAATACGGTATTCTTTTTATGCTGCTTGTTCTGATTCTGATCATGACTATTCTGATTCCCGGTTTTATATCAATCAGTAACATTACAGGTATTCTTACTCAGAGCTCGATCTATGGAATTATGGCACTGGGTGTTACATTTATCATTATCTCAGGCGGAATCGATCTTTCCGCGGGTTCCATGGTTGCTCTCGTTGCCACTGTCAGTGCGATCGTTGGTCAGGCAGACAGTGCCAGAAAAATCCTCAGCTCCGTTCCTGAGCTCGGATTATGGGCACCGCTGCTGACAGCCATTATCGTTGGTGCTCTTGCAGGAGGCATCAACGGATTCCTGATCGCGAAGCTGAATCTGCTTCCTTTCATTGCTACCCTCGGTACCTATACCATTGCACGAGGCATTGCCCTTGTAATTGCCCAGGGTCAGGCAATCAGCGGATTGACTGCAAGCTTTGCAGCAGTGGGAGGAAATATCGGAATTGTACCGATTCCTGTTCTGATCTTTGTGATCTGTATTATTATCTGTTCCGTTCTGCTGAACAGAACAAAATTCGGATGCAATACCTATTCTATCGGCGGAAATGCTTCCGCAGCAAGAATTACAGGTATTAACATTCAGAGAAACATCATCATGATCTATGCATTCGCAGGTATTATGTACGGAATTGCTGCATTTGTTTTTGCAGGACGTGTACAGAGTGTAAATGCCGGTGCGGCGAAGAATTATGAGATGACTGCTATTTCAGCAAGTATCATCGGCGGAACCAGTCCTTCAGGCGGAAAAGGAACCATCTGGGGTGTAGTTGTAGGTACAATGATCATCACCGTTATCCGTTACGGACTGACACTTCTGGGTGTAGATGCATACTGGCAGCAGATCGCAGAGGGTGCGATCATTGTAATCGCTGTAATCCTGGCGGTGCGTAAGAAAAAAGCCTGATCTTAGTCGGAGTTTGATCTCCTCTGAGATCAACCCCTCCGGAATCAAAAGCTTGGATGTTTCCGGAAGTACTATTTATCAAGAAGAAGCCCTGTGCCATTGGCACAGGGCTTCTTTGATCAACGAAATCCGGATGGATCAAAAAATTTTCGGAACATCGCAGGAGTAACCATGGTTTCTTTTTTAAAGGCACGAATAAAACTGGATGTATTCGTGAATCCGCAATTGATCGCAATACTTTCGATGGATTTATTTGTTTCTGCCAGCAGTTTTCTGGCGTTTCGGATACGCACCTCAAAGAGATATTCGTGAGGGGAATAACCGGTTTCGGCCTTAAACTGCCTGGAAAAATGATATTTACTTAATTGAACTTCGGCAGCTATGTCATCGACAAGGATATTTTTTTCATAGTTGCTGAGTATGTAGTTCTGGGCTCTGGCGATTGCAGAGCTCAGTTTTTTTGACTCCTGATTTGTCAGAGCGGAAAGAAGCAGATGAATCTGTGAAGACAGCATATGCTCATTGGGATCCGTCTGAGTCAGTTCAAGAATAATGCTTTGAAACATCGGCAGTACTTCGGGACTGTTATGAAAGAGGACCCCCTGCTGTGTCAACAGCTGGAAATACGCCTCGCTGGCATTCCCCCTGAAGTTGAAATGGAGAAAGGTAACAGGTTCCTTCGCAAAATATCTGTGTTTTTTTCTTCCATCAATAAATACCACATCACCGGGCTTTGCTGTGAATTCCGTTCCGTCATATAAAAAATACAGGTATCCGTTAACGATACGAAACAGAGAATAGAATTCCAGACCCTCACGCGCAACTTTATAGGGAGAGCGGCAGGTGTATTCATCGCCCCAGATCGGGCAGAACAGATGCTGCAGTGCAAAGTTGGAGGGAGTATGAAAACCGGCACCTTTTCGGCGCAGAATTCCCTCCTCCTCGTGAATGGTCATTGAATGGTGAAGCGTTTGAACGCTTGTATGCGGCAGAGAATTCGACTGTGCTGTCATATTCCGGGCCATTACAGGAAACGGAATACACCGATCACTTTGCCGAGGATCTGCAGCTCTCCCTGAACGATAATAGGCTGCATGAAATCGTTCTCCGGCTGAAGTCTGTAATAGCCGTTCTCCTTGTAGAAGGTCTTTACAGTTGCGGAGTCATCCACTAATGCGACGATCATCTCACCGTCAGAGGCATTGGATCGTTTCTCTACGAGAACGTAGTCACCATTCAGAATACCTGCATTGATCATGCTTTCTCCCTGTACCTGAAGCATAAAGGTTTCTGCATTGGGGAGACGATTCGTTGGAATCGGAAAATAGGATTCGATGGATTCTACCGCAAGGAGCGGCTGTCCGGCTGCCACCTTTCCGATCACGGGAACATTGGAGAATTCTGTGGGAACTGTCTCTGCCTGTGCGGATTCCGGGATCAGGCCGAGGCTTCTGAGACGTGCATCCCTGAAATCATCATCGAGGATCTCAATGGCACGGGGCTTTGTAGCGTCCTTCTTGATATAGCCGTTTTTCTCCAGAGACTCCAGATGTGAGTGAACGGAGGAAGTGGACTTCAGACTTACCGCTTCGCAGATCTGACGAACTGACGGCGGATAACCCTTCTCCAGGATCTCTCTTTTCATATAATCCAGAATTTCCTGCTGCTTTTTAGTGATCTTTCCGGTTGGCATGAGTAAACACCTCCATATAATATAGTAAAAAAATTGCAGAATTAGATCATTCAGTCATCTGCCGCAAGCTGTTCCGTCAATTACAGTCAATTGTCTGGGTGATAGCAGGAATAGTGGTTGTGACAGCTGATTTATTGTATAGTATTCCGCTTCAATCATAGCACAGCATTCGCAAAAAAGCAAACATATTTTCAGAATAAATGTTCGAATTTTCTCTTGACGAAAACGTTTGTTCGTATTACAATCAATGCATAACGAACGAATGTTCCCGGATGTTTCCAATAATCAGGAGGAAGAGAGAATGCATAGAAATAAAAGAAGAAGATCAATGAATATCCGCAATATTGTCACTGCAGCAACGCTTCTGTTTCTGCTTATGATCGGCATATTTGCCATATCAGCTAAAACAGCCGGTGCCCAGGAATCTGCTGATCCGCGCTTTAAGTATTATACCAGCATTACAATTCAGGATGGTGATACCCTTTGGACGATCGCAGAAGAACATCGGACAGAAGAGTACGATACAGTTAAAGCCTATATTAAGGAAGTTCGAGAGATCAACCATCTCTCCGGGGATCAGATTATCAGTGGTTCTACTCTGGTAATTCCCTATTATACGGACGAATATAAGCTGTAAGCATGTCAGAATGCCCCCTATCGACCCATGCACCCATCTTCCCCGGGTGTGTGGGTCTTTTTTTTGTTACAGTTCATAGTAACCTTTTTTAAATGTACTAGCACTCGGTCTTGACGAGTGCTAGTAAATCGTGTATAACATATATATCGGAGGTAGAAGCATGAAAACTATACCAATTTTTGATCTTGTCATGGTAACTGGTGTTACTTATGTTTTCCCTGAAAATTTCTTCCCGGAGCTGGAGGACTGGAAGCCGCAGCCCGGTGAACAGCTTGCATTTCTCATGCAGAAGCGTCAGAAAAATTTCAAAGATATTACCCTTGGTGATCTGTACCCTGTCGGAACCATCGGAACGGTTCAGAGTATTGATGATACAACGAATGCAGTTACTGTTTCCATGGATCAGAGAATGATCACGGATACGATAGAGATCCTTGATAATGGAGAGATCGATCTGACCTGCTCGGAATATCCTGACATTGCGGATGAAACAGAGGAGCAGACGGCAGAACGTCTCAAAAGACTGAAACAGCGTCTCTATACCTTTGTACAGCCCTATCAGTGGGGAATGGTAGCCAGGAACTATATCAAAGGCTGGAAAACGATCGAGCAAATGATCGTTTCCTTATCCAGCCAGCTGGAGCTTACACCGGAGGAGCGGTATGCTCTTCTGGAGACCAACAGTGTGAAGCAGCGTCACCAGCTGATGGAGGAAGCAGTTCTCAGTATGATCGCGATCTCACAGGTGCAGGAGGAGGTTTCCGAGGAACAGCAGGAAGAGCAGAAAAAGCAGATGCGCGAAATGGCCATCAAAAAGCAGATGCAGCTCCTGCAGAAGGAACTGGATGAGATGCATCCTGAGACCATCAATGACACACGTAAGTTTGAACTGAAAATTGAAGAATCCGGAATGAATCCGGAGGCAAAAAAGGAAGCTCTGAAGGTTCTGAACAGAATGAAGCAGGAGGGAGAGAACGGACACGAGTACGGTATGCTCTACGATTATCTGGAATTCATGACCGGACTTTCCTGGAAGAAAGAGGAGATGCCTCCTGTGGATCTGGCAAAAGCTGAGAAAATTCTGGATGATGACCATTACGGCTTGAAGAAGGTGAAGGAGCGTATCATCCAGCAGCTTGCTGTCATGGCGCTGAATCAGAAGCAGTCTGGTTCTATCCTTCTCTTTGCAGGTGCGCCCGGTACAGGAAAAACCAGTATCGGTAAGAGTATTGCCGATGCCCTTGGAAGAAAATATGCCCGTGTCAGTCTCGGAGGAATCCGTGATGAAGCGGAGATCCGTGGACATAGAAGAACCTATATCGGTGCAATGCCTGGCCGTATTATGGAAGGCATCAGACGAAGCGGGTCCTCTAATCCTGTCATTGTGCTGGATGAGGTGGACAAGCTGGTGTTCGATCATGGCGGAGACCCCGCCAGTGCTTTGCTGGAGGTTCTTGATCCGGAACAGAACAATACCTTCACAGATCACTACATGAATGTACCCTATGATCTGTCCGATGTGCTGTTTATCTGTACGGCCAACTATGTGGACGATATTCCGGAACCGCTGTACAATCGTATGGAGGTGATTCACTTCCAGGGATATACCGAGTCAGAGAAGGTGCAGATCGCAAAGCGTCATCTGCTGCCAAAGGCAATGGAGCAGAACGGTCTGAAGAAGGGGCAGCTGAAGATTTCCGACAAGGTCATGCATCTGATCGTATCAGGCTATACAGCGGAGGCCGGTGTCAGAGGACTGAGAAAACAGATCGATGCGATCTGCCGTAAGACAGCAGTACAGCTTCTGAAAAATGAAGGGAAGACAGTTACTGTGGGTGTAAAGAATCTTACCTCCTTCCTGGACGAGCCGCCGATCCGGCCGGAGATCGCTACAAGGAAGAAAAATCCCGGCGTAGTAACGGGACTTGCATGGACCAGTGCGGGCGGTGCAATCCTCTTTATTGAATCCCTTCTGGTAGAAGGTGAAGGTAAGATTACAGTAACGGGCCAGCTTGGGGATGTGATGAAGGAATCTGTTCAGATCGCTATCTCCATGGTGCGTTCCCTGTTCCCGAAGGAAGCAGAGAAGCTGAAAGATCATGATCTTCATCTTCATATTCCGGAGGGAGCGGTACCGAAGGATGGTCCGTCAGCAGGTATTACAATGACAACGGCACTGGCATCCCTTCTTACTGAAAAAGCGGTCAGCCCGGAATTTGCCATGACCGGTGAAATCTCTCTGCAGGGCAATGTCATGCCGATCGGAGGTCTTCCGGAGAAGCTGATGGCTGCGGTGCGATCCGGTGTGAAGAAGGTGCTTATTCCAAAGGAAAATGAGAGGAATCTGAAGGATGTTGCCGATGAAGTGAAGAATCAGCTGGAGATCATACCGGTGGAAACGGTTCGGGAGGTACTGCAGATTACAGGAATTCTGTGATCGTTCAGCCATGGCCTCATTCGCTGAATTGCACGGGAATGAACTTGATGCAGCTGCAGGCGATGAATTCAATTGCATAAACACAAAAACAGAGATGCAGAAGTCATCTCTGTTTTTGTATTTCCGGCTTATTCCGTTTCGATGATTCACGCAGATCGCAGCGGACGATCCGTTGGTGTTCACATCATCAGTCCGGCTGGTCATTCACATACAGCTCGTAGGCTCCACTGCCTTTTTCTATTGCTTTCCAGAGAGCAATGCTGCATTCGCTGATGATACTTTCCATCGATCCGTGCAGAGGATCTACAATACAGATGCCCACGTTCACAGAATAGTCATCTGCAGACAAAAGATCCTGCAGGGACTGCACCAGTGCTGCAGCTTTCTTTTTGGCAACATTGCGGCTGGTGGTTTCCGGCATAAAAGCCATAAAGCATTCTTCATCGAAGCGTCCGATCAGATCGGTGGAATCAAACTGACGGATGATTTCCTTTACAATATTCTGAATAAAGATCTGATAGGCAGTCTCCGGCATTGTCTCCGAGGTTCTGTCCAGGCCTTTTATACTGATCAGCAGAAGTGTACCCTGCTTTTTGTCAAGCAGGAACTGATTGATAAAATCGTACATAAACCGGAAGGTGGGAAGGTGGCTTTCTACGTCGCACAGTCCGGAATGGATCCCTTCGATATCAATATGGTCATTGCTTTCCAGATCATCCAGACGTCCGATGATCTGCGTAATCTTGCCAGTGTGATCCGACATGCTTCTGTAGTACATCCGGAACCATGTCAGTTTTCCGTCCAGCAGGATCCGAACATCAATGTTTCCCGCCGTACCCTCGGTAAGCGCTTTTAAAAATGTCCGTCTGAAGAGCAGAAAGCTCTCCGGTGCGATCAGCTTCTGCCTGCTTGCATCCAGTAGATGGGAGTGAGTTCTGGTGAATTTTGCATTCTTCTTTGTTGTGATCCAGAAATCAGCACTGTCTGTCTCTGGATCATAGGAAAAGAGAGTCATCCCCGGCAATCTGAGCAGGTTCTCATTCAGTGAGTTCTGCTGTACACGCTCTGTAACATCCTGCAGAGTCAGAAGCAGCAGGCTGGAATCCTCGCCTTTTACCGCAAGGCGGTAGGTTCCCTTATATGTTCCGCCGGTAGCGGGATTTGAAAAATATGTATAAGAAATACCGGTACTGACAGCTGTATGCAGCGCCTGCTTTGTATTTTCCAGTTCCTCCGGCAGGACAGTATCCAGAAGATTCGTGCTGCTGGAATAGAAATCTCTGGGGATTCCTACCGTGTCATAGAATTCATTATTGATCATAGGTACCTGAACCAGACTTTCATCCTCTGATACTTCCAGCATCATGGCGGGCCCCATGCAGCGATAAAACATCATCCGGTTTACCGGCGCACTCTGTTCCGAGGTGTGATTACCAAGCCGGAGAGCATTGTTGATCCTTGTCTGCACCAGAAAATAATGACGGTTCAGATCTACGAAATCAAGAGCACCACTTCGGAGTGCCTGGCGGATATACACCTCATCAGGGTTTCTTGTTGCAACCAGCACAGGCGGGGCAATTTGCCCGGGATCAAGGGTAAGGTGTGCGAGCTCATTCATATACACCTCCGGATCATCATCCATCAAAAGGATCAGAGCAGAGTAGATAAGGTCCTTAAACATTGATCGTTCCAGACGCTCTGCCGTATCGATCAGATAGGATTTGCCTGCAATCTGCTTCAGCGTACCGAGATCCTTCACGGATGTTCCGATGATCAGTAAACGTCTCATGTTTGTTCCTCCCATTCCCTTATACAGCAGTATCCAGGCGCTTTTCCCTATATATTCCCGGTGCGCACTGTCTGATACGGTTGACTGCAACACAGAGCACATGCAGGTATCTGTAATAAGCATTTTTTCTAACTGTTCAGAAGATCCTGAACGATATGCATTGAGCTCACGTGTCGTGCTTTATAAGTATACTATATCACTAGGGATAGGTAAAATAAACAAAAATTTCGTGGTATTTAAAAAAATATTGACAATATTGCTTAATGTGTTTCGATAAATAGAAAGTTGTATTGTTTGATTTGATCATATTGTTGGCAATAATTTGTGCTATTTGATGAAAAATAGGAAAGATATGTACAATTTTGTGATATTCACTTATAATAAACCTGCAATCTAAAAATATGACGCTGTTTCACTCCACCAAAATGAGCAGCGGACATAAAACAAAGGAGGATGACCGTTTGATTCACGGTGCAGCAGTGTGGAGACCTGCTGTAAGGCTTCAGCCGTTTTACCCGGCTGCGGCGAGGCACCTGCTGAGGAGTCTCAGGTGTCAGGATCAGTTTTTATGTCAGAGGTTCAGATCAAGAACATGATGAAAATCTACCCGGGTGCAAAAACCCCATCCGTACATGACTTTAACCTTGAGATCAAGGATAAAGAGTTCATCGTACTGGTAGGACCTTCCGGATGCGGAAAGTCTACTTCCCTTCGTATGGTAGCCGGTCTTGAGGATATCTCAGGCGGCGAGCTGTACATCGACGGCAAACTTGTGAATGATATCGCTCCGAAGGATCGCGATATCGCAATGGTATTCCAGAACTATGCTCTGTATCCTCATATGTCTGTATATGACAACATGGCATTTGCTCTGAAACTGAAAAAAACACCGAAAGCTGAGATCGATAAGAAGGTGCGCGAGGTTGCTGAGATCCTGGATATCACCCAGTATCTTGAGAGAAAACCAAAAGCTCTTTCCGGAGGACAGAGACAGCGTGTTGCCATCGGCCGTGCCATGGTGCGTGATCCCAAGGTATTCCTGATGGATGAGCCTCTTTCCAACCTGGATGCAAAGCTGCGTAACCAGATGCGTGCCGAGATCATCAAGCTTCGTCAGCGTATCAATACAACCTTCATGTACGTAACACACGATCAGACAGAGGCTATGACTCTTGGTGATCGTATCGTGATCATGAAGGACGGCTATGTAAACCAGATCGGTACACCGCAGGATCTGTACGATCGTCCTGTAAACCTGTTCGTAGCAGGCTTCATCGGAATGCCGGTAATGAACTTCTTCGACAACTGCAAGCTGGAGTTGAAGGACGGCGTTTACTATGCAAACATTAAGGGCGTTGCCTACAAGCTGGATGAGTTCCAGCAGAAGGCACTGAAACAGAACCAGCAGGCTCCCTGTGACATTATCTGCGGCATCCGTCCCCAGCATCTGACAGTGGGAGAGGGATCACTTGCAGGAACTGTTGAAGTTTCCGAGATGCTTGGCTCCGAGGTAAACCTCCATGTGAACTGCGAGGGCGACGATGTGGTTATGGTACTGCCTACCGTGGATCTGAAGGATGACGTATCCATGGGAGCAAAGGTAAACTTCACAACACAGCCGAGACTGATCCAGCTCTTCGACAAAGCAACCACCAACAACCTGGTATGGTACGATAAAGAGTCTGTAGAAGCTCATTCTCCAAAATGCAAGGAGTATAACTTCTGATTTTGCGACTGTGTCTGCAGTCTTATGAGTAGAATTTTGAGACCGCTTCGGAATTCCGAAGCGGTCTTTTTTTCATCTTTCCTTGAATTATAAGTGCTGTTACAGTAAACTGTTAGTTGCTGCTGTTCTGAAGTACGAAACAGAAGGAATATAACCTGCGTATTTCTGATCAGTATACATATGAAACGAATTATGTAATGCTAGGAGTATATTCATGAATCAAGAAGAACTTACGAGGATCAGAGACGATCTCCTCAGGAAACTGAAGGAGCTTGGAGCCGATCTTGCGGGAGCAGCCTCTGTGGATGCGCTGCGAAATGGACCGTCCGAGCAGCTGTTTCCCAACATGAAGGATCACACCAGAGATCACTTTGCCGGTGAGATCACTACCGGTCTTCCTCACGGACAGGTCTTCTGGGAGGAGGATGCAGAAGCAGTGCTCGTGTTTGCCGTTGCTCATCCAAAGGATCAGCCCCAGCTGGACTGGTGGTGCGGAGAAATTGATCCTCCGGGAAATAAGCGATTGCTGGCAATTTCAAAAGGGCTCAGAGCCTATATAAAGGAGCTGTATCCGGGTGTGCATCTGTATTCAAAACGGTATCATGTGGAGCGGGGCGGCGTGTACCTGAAGGAAGCGGCTGTTCAGGCGGGGCTTGGATGTATCGGATACAATAATCTTCTGGTAACACCGGAATACGGTCCCAGGGTGAGACTTCGTGCCATGACTATCAGTCTGCCTCTTCCTGCAACCGGACCGATCGACTATGATCCCTGTGCATCCTGTGAAAAAACCTGTATCAGATCCTGTCCCATGCATTCCTTTGATGAGGTGATCTATACAAAGGAAGAGACCGGGCTGGAGCATCTGCCAGGCAGAAACGGACGGTATTATCGTGCTGCCTGCAATCAAATGATGCTATATAACGAAGAACATGCCAAAGAAGGCCTGATGCCCGAGGTATGTGATCATCCGGAGAAGATCATCAAGTACTGCAGAGGCTGCGAGCTGAACTGCATTGCAGGAGCTGACAGATGAGAACGAAGCATCCAAAAGAACTGCTTTTTGTGAACAGTAACCCTTTTTGTTACTGATTGCCCGTAGAGATGAGAGTCTCATCAACTGAGAAATTGATCAATAGATACATGAGAGGGGGAAATTATGCAGCAATTAACTGATTTTTTATACTGGCTGGATGATCTGCTGTGGGGAAATGCCATGACTGTGATCGTGGTGGGAACGGGTATCCTGCTGTCTCTGCGGTTTGCATTCCGCTATCAGCGAATGATCCGGTTCAACTTCAGGAATACCTTTGCAAAGATGTTTGACAAGGGCGAAGGAGAAGGTACGATCACCGGCTTTCAGGCTGCCTGCACGGCACTTGCCAATACCATAGGAACCGGCAATATTTCCGGTGTTGCCACAGCCATCGTTTCCGGCGGTCCCGGCGCACTGGTATGGATGTGGGTATCGGCATTTTTCGGTATGTCTACGAAAGCCTGTGAGATCATTATTGGTCAGAGATACCGCGAGCATTATCAGAAATCCATGGATGAGTATGTCTGTGACCGTTCCTTTGTTATGAAAAATGCCTTTGGCTGGAAGAAGGGAGCTGTCGTGCTTGCGGTTTTCTGCTTTGTGTTCGGTCCCTGGACCTGCTGTGTGCAGACGGAGGCGGTTACCAGTTCTCTTGATCAGGCCTTTGGAATTCCGAGTATTGTTTCCGTAACAGTGCTGGGAATAACCTGTCTTATCACGATCTGGGGAGGTCTCAAGCGTATCTCCGGCGTCATGTCTAAAGCGATTCCGATCATGGCTGTTCTGTATATTGCCATGGGGCTGGGTGTGATGATACTGAATTTTACACATATTCCGTCTGTCATTGCACTTGTGTTTAAAAGTGCATTTTCACCGGTGGCTGCTGCCGGAGGATTTGCCGGTGCTACTGTGCGTGATGCGATCCAGTACGGAGTAGCGAGAGGCATGTACAGCAACGATGCCGGAACCGGCTACGGAATGATCGCCCATGCAAGCGCAAAGACCGACCATCCGGTACGTCAGTCTCTGTGGGGCTGGGGAGAGGTATGCCTGGACACCATGATCGTATGCTCTATTACGGCCTTCACCATTATCTTCACAGGCTCCTATATGGAATCTGATGCCACTTCCGGTGCATTGACAACCTTTGCGTTTACAAAGGCATACGGATCGATCGGAGGACAGCTGACAGCGATTGCAATCACAGTATTTGCCTGGACCACGATCATCGGTATGTATTATACCTGTGAGAAGTCTGTAAACTATGCCTTCGGCGATACAGAGCGGAACCGAAAGATGATGCCGCTCTATATGATCTACTACATGCTTCCGTGTGTTGTATTCTATAACATTCAGGCGGATATTTTGTGGGCACTTACAGACATTATCTCTGCTGCCTACGTAGCCATTACATTGTTCTTCATATACGCAAAGCACAAAGAGATCTTTGCTTTGTTTGATGATTTCTGGAAACGGTATAAACCGGCAAAGGATCGGGGAGAGAATCCTCCATATGTAACATTTGATTGCAAAGAAGAATAGGATATTCAGAAGCAGATGAAACTGTTCATCTGCTTCTTTTCATGCATATAAACATAACTGCAATCAGAGGTACAATAAAAAACCTTTCTTGAATCACAGTACTTCACCTGCTAAAATGGTAGATATAGACAAAAAAACTTTGTTTCAACCAGTATTTTTGTGGAAAGTGAGGTGCCGATCATGTTGTCTGATGTATTAAAGGTGTCACCGGAAGAAAAGCTGATGAAGGCTCAGATCAAAACCCTGACCGAGAAGCTCGCCCTGCAGCAGATGCAGATGGCGGAAAAGAAGCTGCCTGTAGTTGTTCTTGTTGAAGGCTGGGATACTGCCGGAAAGGGTAGCCTGATCGGCGGTCTGATCAATCCCATTGATCCGAGATTCTATCGTGTGGCAACACTGGAAAGGTTTACAGAGGAGGATCAGCGTCTGTCCTTTATCGGAAGATATTTTAAAGAGCTTCCGGAAAACGGCAAGTTTGTGTTCCTGGATTCCGGCTGGATGACCCAGGTTACCAGAGAATATCTCTACGGAACGATATCGGATGAGCAGTATCAGACAAGAATCCAAAGTATCAATAACTTTGAACGTCAGCTGGCGGATAACGGATATCTTCTGGTGAAGCTGTTCCTGCATATTACAGAGGATGAGCAGGAGAAACGTGTCAGGAAGCTGAATAAAAGTCAGGATACCAGCTGGAGAATTTCGGAAGATGACACCTTCCAGAACGGGCATTACGGCAGATTTTATCAGGTGTTTGAGTCCTACATCAGAGCAACCGATACGGAAAAAGCGCCCTGGCATATCATCGATTCCTCTTCCAAGCGCTGGGCAAGGCTGCAGGCACTGGAAATTCTGACGGATGCTCTCGAGACAGCGCTGAATAAGGAAAAGGTACCGGCTGCGATCCCTGAGAATGTTTTCCCGCTTGTGAAGCAGCCGAAGCTGGCAGAAATTTCCCTTGCGGACAAGGTTCTGGAAGACAAAGAATATGACAAACGGCTGAAGGAGCTGCAGAAGGAGCTGCGGGGGCTTCACAATAAGATCTACCGGAAAAAGATTCCGGTGATCATTGCATACGAAGGCTGGGACGCTGCAGGAAAAGGCGGAAATATCAAGCGTGTTGCCAAGGCTCTTGACCCGAGAGGCTTTGAGGTGATTCCGATTGCTTCACCGCTTCCTCATGAGAAGGCAAGGCATTTCCTGTGGAGATTTTATGTGCGTCTTCCCAAAACCGGCCACATTACTGTATTTGACCGCACCTGGTACGGACGGGTAATGGTGGAGCGTCTGGAGGGCTTCTGCTCTGAAAATGACTGGCAGAGGGCATACAATGAAATCAATGAATTTGAAAAGGATCTCACGGACTGGGGGGCTGTAGTGATCAAATTCTGGGTTCAGATCGATAAGGATACCCAGCTGAAACGATTTACAGACCGTCAGAATACACCGGAAAAGCAGTGGAAGATTACGGACGAAGACTGGCGCAACCGAGAAAAATGGGATCTCTACGAAGCTGCAGTGGATGAAATGATCGCAAAGACCAGTACGGAATTTGCGCCCTGGCATGTGCTGGAATCCGTAGATAAGAAATATGCTCGGATCAAGGCACTGGAGATCATTGTAGAGGAATTAAAAAAGGCATGCAAACGATAGATTACTCCTGTTTTATCCGAAACAGGAACTGAAAATCGAGTCTGCTGACATAGCTGAATAGTAATATAAAGAATGTAAATGAGTGATGTAAGCAGGTGCAGTCGCAGATGACTGCACCTGCATTGGAATCGGTGTGTTCATCTCTGTTGCATTTGAAATAATAGGAATTTCTTCTCTCCCTGTCGCAATCGGCATATACCTCCCGTTAGAACTGAGTTCTACAATCATGGCAGGCGGATGTCATTTCTGATAAACCTGTGTTCCTCTTACATATTTTGCAAGAATTCTTACATCCGCATCGTTATAGCAGGCTCTTTCCATGCGTTCCCGCAGTGTAAAAGGACGCATGGAATACATGGTACTGTCATCCAGGACCAAAGCATCGAATTCATATCCTTCCTTGAAGCTGCCGACTTTTCCGAAGTAGGATCCGCCTCCTTCTGTAGCAAGATAGAAGGCCTCCTCAAAGGTCAGCGGCTTCACTGATTGATCAACCAGACGATAATACATTTTTGAAGCCTGAATGGTAAGAAGAATGGTCTGCAGCATATTCATGGACGATCCGGCTGCAACGTCTGTACCGAGACCGACCGGAATTCCTGCATCTAAAAATTTCCGCACCGGTGCAATTCCGCTGGTCAGGTTCATGTTGGAGCTTGGGCAATGAGCAATGAAGGTACCATGGTTTTTCAGAATTTCCATCTCCCTTTTATCGCTGTAGACACAGTGTGCCATCACAGCAGGAAGTTTTTCGGAACCAATTGCATCAAAAATCTCATAAGCATTGGCATAACAATCCGCCTGCGGAACCAGCTCTCTGACCCAGGCGATCTCTGATTGGTTTTCGGAAAGATGGGATTGGATCCGAAGCCCTGTATCCTTTGATAAGCGGCCAAGCTGTTTCATCAGTTCATTGGAGCAGGAAGGAATAAAGCGCGGCGTCAGGATCGGAGCTGTCCTTTTGTATTTACCGGCGATTTCTGAAATCCACTCCTTTGTCGCAGTGATTGATGCGTTCGGTGATTCCTCCTGAAGCTCAGGATTGGAATTTCTGTCCATATTCACCTTCCCTGCATATGTAATCAGACCGGTGTCTTCTAATTGATCCATCAGCTCAATCGTTGCTTCTTTATGAAGTGTAGCGAAGATCACCGCTCTTGTAGTAAAGCCTCGCCGCAGATCCTCAGTAAAGTATCGATACGCACGTTTGGCATAGGAAAGATCGCTGTATTTTGCCTCCTCAGGGAAAGTGTATTGATCTAACCAGGTAAGAAGCTCCTGGTCCATGCCTATTCCCCGAAACGTGTATTGAGGAGCATGAACATGAAGATCTGTCATACCCGGGATAATCAATTTCCCGGTATAATCCAGGAAGTCTATATCAGAATTCTGTGAGACATCTGCATATTCAGATGGAAGAGCAGAGTAAACGCCCTTTACAATTCCTTTTTCAGCGATTACATATCCGTTAGCGATAGCAGTCAGTTTTGCAGGAGATTCGTGATAGATAATATCCCCTTTTAATATCGTTATCTTCATAAAAAAATCCTCCTGTATCAAAGTACATCAGTATGGGAATGACTCCCGCCTCTTAGGCGGCGAGCTGTTGCCAGAATCCTTTCATGCGGTTCCGTCACGATTTGGCGTCGTCACGAAATCTTGAGGGACTTTGTCCGTGTTCTTTTTTAAATGCCCTTGAAAATGCCAGCGCATCGGGATATCCGACTCTGGCAGCCACCTCTGACACGGGCAGACCGGTTGTTTCCAGCAGTTCCCTGGCTTTCTCCATACGCAGCTGCAGCAGATACTGCTGCGGGGACTTCTGGTATTCCTCACAAAACACATGAGACAGATAGCTTCGTTCTATTCCGATGATCCCTGCAAGCTCAGATATCCTGATCCTGTTCATGTAATTTTCTGTCAGATAATTCATGGCCATCTGGGCATAGGTATCACTGGAATAGCTTTTGATTCTGGAATGCTCCAGTTCCCTGTTTTCCAGGATCAGGGCAAAAAAGCGCAGCAGCTCAGAGGTTCGGTACATTTCTCCGGACATGGAAATTTTATTCAGGTTCATGATTCCAAGGATACGCTGAAACAGCTCTGAGGCATTGAAAACATCCATGACGGGGCGGTCGCTGCTTAGTCCCATCTGCTCCAGAATCCGTTCCATTCGGTATCCCTTGCATCCGATCCAGCCATAGGACCAGGGATCCTTTTCGTCAGCACGATAGGTCGTCTCAATATCAGGACGGATGAAAAACATCTGTCCTTCGTGTATGTGATACTCCCGTCCCCCGGCTTTGAATACACCTTTTCCCTTGATCACGACATGAAACAGGTAGGAGGTTCTTTTAAAGGGACCGAACTGCACACCGGGCTGCACCTGCTCGTATCCGCAGTAGGTGAGATGATAGGGGGAAGAGCCCATATAGTTTGTATCCAGATCTGCATATTGCTCCTGTGTCAGCTTTTTCTGCAGGGGAATATGGGCATCTGTTCGAACCGTCATTTGCATGCCCATTTCGCTTTTTTGAATTTCTATATCCATCATTGCCTCCGATTACAGATCAGCAGGGGATGACTGCCGCTTTTCAAGCGGTAAGCAGTACAGCCTGCAACTTATTTTCTCTTTTCCGAATTCTCTTTCTTTTTCATATCATAACACATTTTTCCATACATTTAAATCATTCGTCCATATTACTTGTAACTTCTTTTTGTTACGATGCGTGTAGTTGGAAAAACGTTGCAGCTTACGAGACGTACAGGAAAGGAAAACACCGGATGCTGCTCACAAGATCATTTAAAAAGAAGGGAGAACCACAAGAACATGCAGATTTACTTTGAAGAAAAAACAGGTACCTTTCATCTGACCAATTCCTTTTACAGCTATATCATTAAGATCCTTCCCAATCAGCAGCTGGGACAGCTGTATTTCGGCAAACCGGTCCGCCATAAGGAGTCCTTTGACTATCTCCTGGAAATGGCGTCCCGTTCCATGTCTCCCTGTGTCTTTGAGGGCAACGGCTTCTTCTCTCTGGAGCAGGTAAAGCAGGAGTTTCCGTCCTACGGAACAGGAGATTACCGTCATCCGGCTGTAAGAATCCAGCAGAGCAACGGAAGTGCCATCACAGAGTTTGCCTATACCGGATATGAGATCACCTCCGGAAAGCCGGCTCTTGAGGGGCTGCCTGCTACCTACTGTGAGGATGACAAAGAAGCAATGACTCTTCACGTTTTCCTGAAGGATCAGCTGACAGGAGTGAAAGCGGAGCTGCTGTATACCGTATTTGAGGCTGTGCCGGCGCTTGCAAGAAGTGTTCGATACACCAATGAAGGGGAACAGGCTGTTCTTCTGGATACAGCCATGAGTATGAATCTGGATCTGCCGGACAGTGATTATGAGTTTGTTCAGTTCTCCGGTGCATGGGCAAGAGAACGCTTTGAGCATGTCAATCACCTGCGTCCCGGTATTCAGAGCGTGGAGAGTCTTCGCGGACACTCTTCCCATCATCACAATCCATTTATTATTCTGAAACGTCCGGATGCAGGTGAGCAGACGGGAGAGGCTCTGGGCTTCAGCCTTGTTTATTCCGGAAATTTCCTTGCGCAGGCTGAGGTGGACAACTGGGGCGTGACCCGTGTCAGCATGGGTATCAATCCCTATAACTTCAGCTGGCAGCTGAAGAGCGGAGATTCCTTCCAGACACCGGAGGCAGTGGTTGTATATTCCGACCGCGGATTGAATCACATGAGCCAGTCCTTCCATAAGCTGTATGCGAAACGTCTTGCAAGGGGTGTATGGCGTGATAAGGCCCGTCCGATCCTGATCAACAACTGGGAGGCTACTTATTTTGATTTTACAGAGGACAAGCTGGTTGGCATTGCATCACAGGCAAAGGACCTTGGTGTAGAGATGTTTGTTCTGGACGACGGCTGGTTCGGCCAGCGTGTGAATGACAAGGCAGGCTTAGGCGACTGGGTTGCCAATCCGGATCGTCTGGCAAACGGAATTACAGGTCTGGCAGAGCGGATCGATCAGATGGGCATGCTGTTCGGTCTCTGGTTTGAACCGGAGATGGTGAACAAGGATTCCGATCTCTATAGAGCGCATCCGGACTGGGCAATTCAGACCCCGGGACGCAATATGACTCACGGCCGCAATCAGTATGTTCTGGATTTCAGCCGTAAGGAGGTCGTTGATTATATCTACGATGCAATGGCTGCGATTCTGGGAAATGCAAAGGTATCCTATGTGAAATGGGATATGAACCGAAGCATTACAGAGGCATTTTCAGCAGTGCTTCCTGCAGAGCAGCAGGGAGAGGTCATGCACCGGTACATTCTGGGACTTTACGATCTGTATGAACGTCTGACTCAGGCATTTCCGCATGTTCTGTTTGAATCCTGCGCCTCCGGCGGTGCAAGATTTGATCCGGGTCTTCTGTATTATGCACCTCAGGCATGGACCAGCGACTGTACGGATGCGGTGCAGCGTCTGAAGATCCAGCATGGTTCTTCCTTCTGCTACCCCATCAGCAGCATGGGCGCCCATGTATCCATGAGCCCGAACCATCAGCTGTTCCGCAGCACACCGCTGAAAACAAGAGGAAACGTTGCCTGCTTCGGAACCTTTGGCTATGAGATGGATCTGCAGCTGCTGTCCGATGAGGAAAAACAGGAGGTTGTGGAACAGATCAAATTCATGAAGGAATACAGAGAGCTGCTGCAGTTCGGTACCTTCTATCGTCTGCTGAGTCCGTTTGAAGGAAACTTTACCTCCTGGATGGTGGTAAGTGAAGACAAAAAAACAGCCATTGTCGGTTACTATAAAGTACTGAATGAAGTAAACGGTCCCTTCACAAGAGTTTTCCTTGCCGGTCTTGATCCGGAACTGGATTATCAGATCAACGGATCAGCCGTTCAGGGCGGTGACGAGCTGATGAACATCGGACTGATCACCACAGACAGCTCCGCAGGAGAGTGCAAAGACAAAAATCTTCAGAGCTGCGACTTCGATTCCAGACTCTATGTACTGAAGGCAAAATAATGGAACGCGGGGACGGTCCCTCCGTTCCACAATGGAACAGTGGGTGGAACACGGGGACGGGCCCCCTGTTCCAGAACGGGAGATCCGTCCCTCATTTTCCATCAGTAAACAAACCATATGATATTTAAGCAGGAGGTTTATTCAGATGAAAATTTTACTTGCAGGCGGTGCCGGATATATTGGTTCTCACACAGCAGTTCAGCTGGCGAATGCCGGTCATGAGGTGGTCATTGCAGATAATTATTACAATTCCAGTCCGGAAGCAGTGAACAGAATCCAGGAGCTTACCGGCAAAGAGATTCCTTCCTACGATGTGGATGTGAAGGACAAGGCGAAAGTGGATCAGATCATGAAAGAGCATAAAATCGACTGTGTGATTCATTTTGCAGGTCTGAAGGCTGTAGGAGAGTCTGTTCAGAAGCCGATCGAATATTACAGAAACAACATCGACACCACACTGACCCTGCTGGAATGCATGAAGGAAAATGACGTACATGCTTTCGTATTTTCTTCATCTGCTACCGTTTACGGGGAAGAGAATCCTGCTCCCTATACAGAGACCATGACAAGAGGACGCTGCTCCAACCCCTATGGCTGGACAAAATCCATGATGGAGCAGATCCTGGAGGATGCTTCGAAAGCCGATCCGGAGCTTTCTGTGGTACTTCTTCGTTACTTCAATCCGATCGGTGCCCATGAGTCCGGCCGGATCGGAGAAGATCCGCAGGGAATTCCCAATAATCTGATGCCCTACATTGCACAGACTGCTATTGGAAGAAGAGAGAAGCTCACGATCTTCGGCAATGATTATCCCACACCGGACGGAACCTGCCGAAGAGACTATATTCATGTCATGGATCTGGCAGACGGTCATGTAAAGGCTGTAGAATACGCCTGTGAGAACAAGGGCACGGAGATCATCAACCTGGGAACAGGTACTCCCTACAGTGTTCTTGAGATCGTTCATGCTTTTGAGAAGAGCAACGGAATCAAAGTGAATTTTGAATTCGGACCGAGACGTGAGGGTGATCTTCCGGAGTTCTGGGCAGAATCCGAAAAAGCAGAGAAGCTTCTTGGCTGGACAGCAAAGAGAAATCTGGAGGATATGTGCCGGGATACCTGGAACTGGCAGACAAAGAATCCGAAGGGATATAATGCATAAGTATTAACTGTTTTAAATCAAGAGGCGGAAGCATTCCATCCATCAGTATATCTGATGCGGGAATGCTTCCGGTTTTTTGCGCGAACAATGAGCCATGCGGACATGCTTGCATGTCCATATGGCGACTGTCGCGACAACTTGAGAAACTCGCAAAGCGTGTTTCTCATAGTTGCCTTACTTTTGCTGCGCATGGGAAGTTACACAGTCCACAGAAACCTTTCCTTCATCGAGATCTATCAGTAAAGCATCATTGCAAAGATTCTCCAGAGGCTGTATACTTATTGTTACGTGCATCGAAGCAGATCAAGTCGAGCTATGCAAGACTTGGTGCCGGATTCGGTTAATTTTGGAGGAAATGCCTATATGTCAATGATCAAGGTGGAAAACCTTACCTTTTCCTATCCCACAGGAGGAGACAACATATTTGAAAATGTAAGCTTTCAGATCGATTCGAGCTGGAAGCTGGGACTGATCGGGAGGAATGGAAGAGGAAAAACTACACTGTTTCGTTTGCTGATGGGGGAATATGAATACAGTGGAAACATCTATGCTGGAATACCGTTTGACTATTTCCCTTATCATGTGCCGCATCCTGAGGAAATGACTCTGGATGTACTGAGTCAGATCTGTCCCCAGGCTGAGGACTGGGAACTGATGCGGGAATGTAATTATCTGGAGGTGGATGCGGAGGTTCTGTACCGCCCCTTTACGACTCTTTCAAACGGGGAACAGACAAAGGTTCTTCTGGCAGCTCTGTTTTTGAATGAGGATCATTTTCTTCTGATCGATGAACCTACCAATCACCAGGACGTGCATGCCAGGGAGATTGTATCGGACTATCTCCGAAAGAAAAAGGGCTTTATTCTGATTTCCCATGACAGAGCCTTTACCGACCGGTGCGTGGATCATATTCTCGCACTGAATAAAAATGACATTCAGGTTACTGCCGGCAGCTATTCCGTCTGGTGGGAAAACAAGCAGAATCGGGATGCGTTTGAACTGGCGGCCAACAGCCGGCTGAAAAAGGAAATCGGAAGGCTCTCGGAGGCAGCAAGGCAGAGTTCTGGCTGGTCCGAACAGGTGGAATCCTCTAAAAGGGGAAATACCAATTCGGGCTCAAAGCTGGATAAAGGTTTTGTAGGCCATAAGGCTGCAAAAATGATGAAGCGGTCTAAAAATCTTGAGGCCAGACAGCAAAGTGCCATTGAAGAAAAGGCCGGCCTTTTGAAAAACATTGAGACTGCTGATCCACTGCAGATGTTTCCTCTCCGGTTCCGGGGTGAGCTTCTTGCAAAAGCCGAGGAAGTCTGCATTCACTACGAAGACGGAACCCGGACTTCACCGGTAACACTGGAGATCCAGCGGGGTGACCGAATCGTACTGGATGGAAAAAATGGCAGCGGAAAGAGCAGCTTTCTGAAACTTCTGCTGCAGGAGAATGCAGGAACTGACAGCATCATAAAAACACAAAGCCCAAACGATACGTTGCCGGAAACGGAAAGAATTGCTTTCGTAGGAAAACTGCAGCTTCCTTTCGGGCTGATCATTTCGTATGTATCACAGAAAACTGATGACCTGTTCGGCAGCCCGGCTGATTATGCAGAGCGGTATCAGATCGATCAGACCCTGTATTACACACTGCTTCGCAAGCTGGGCCTTGAACGGGCGATGTTTGAAAAAAATATCGAGGATTTTTCGGAAGGGCAGAAGAAGAAAGTACTGCTGGCAAGAAGCCTGTGCGAGAGAGCTCACCTGTATATCTGGGATGAACCTCTGAATTATCTGGATATTTATTCCAGAATGCAGCTGGAGGATGTCATTACAGAATACAGTCCTACCATGCTGCTGGTGGAGCATGATGCAATGTTCCGGGAGAAGGTCGGAACACAGGTCATACAGCTTTAAAAATCACGTAAATCAATTACGCATGCAGGCAATCGATACATAGCAGCTGCATGAATGTTTTTTGAAAATAACAGAAAAGAGGATAATATGAGTCAAAAAAAGACAGGAATTATATTTGATATGGACGGAACACTGTGGGATTCCAGCGCGAATGTTGCTGCCTCCTGGACAGAGGTGCTGAAAAAAAATCCAAATCCGGACTGCAGCGGTGTAACTCAGGCAGATTTAATGCACGTTATGGGGTGGACCATGACCGCTATTGCGGATTACTTTTTTCCGACTCTTCCGGAGGCGGAGAAGAATCGCATCATGGATGCCTGTACCGATTATGAGAACGAATACCTGGCAGTACACGGAGGCAATCTGTATGAAGCCGTTGAAGAGACCTTTCAGAAGCTGATCGCTGATGGATATTCCCTGTATATTGTGAGCAACTGCCAGTCCGGTTATATCGAAGCATTTTTGAAGTATTTTGGATTCGAAAAATATATCGAAGATATCAGCTGCTTCGGAGACACACTTCTTTCCAAGGGACAGACCATGCGTCTCCTTGCTGATAAAAATAAGCTGGATTCCTTCTATTATGTAGGTGATATCCAGGGCGATTATGATGCGACCATGGAGGCCGGAGGCACATTCATTCATGCAAAATACGGCTACGGAACCATCAACGCAGAGGTTAGGGAAATTGAAGCATTAAAGGAGCTTCCAATGCTGATGAAGGAGCTGCGGTCATCTAAATAAAATAAGTCGAAAAAAACGTACTTTATAGATTGGGCTATAAAAGGCTTATATTGCTAGTCCTCCCGCAGGTGAACGGCTGTGGCAGCCTTTTTCCTGCGCATCTCATCCATTGCTGCATAGTGTCGTTTGGTTGTATTCACATCCTTATGCCCCAGCACATCTGCTACCAGATAGATATCGCCGGTCTCCTGATACAGTGCTGTACCGTAGGTGCTTCGAAGCTTATGCGGCGTGATCTTTTTTGTGGTTGTGACACGTGAAGCGTACTTTTTGACGAGATTTTCCACTGTTTTTACATTGATCCTCTTTCTCTGAGAGGAGAAGAAGAGTGCATGCTCATGACCGGCCAGCGGGGTGATTGCCGAACGCTCTGCCAGATAGTTCTGAAGGGCATCCTCAACCTCGGGTCCGAAATAGATGATCATCTCGTTGCCGCCCTTTCGAATGACCCGGATTCCCTTATTTCGGAAATCTACATCCTCTACATCCAGACCGACACATTCCGACACACGGATTCCTGTTCCCAGAAGAAGGGTGATGATGGCCAGATCTCTGGTCTTTGTCTTTTCGTAATAGCTTCTCTGATGAGGAGACAGCTGATCTCCGCAGCTTTCAATGAAATCCAGAAGTGCCGCAACCTCATCGGCATCCAGACGGATGATCTCTTTCTGATGGAGCTTTGGCATATCGATCAGTGCGGTTGGATTATTCAGAATCATCTCATGCTTAAAATAATAGGCGTAAAAGGTCCGGAGGGCGGACATTTTGCGCTTAATGCCTTTCTCGCCGTTAGTAATATATTCTTCGCCTTCCTGAGGCTTATAGGCCTTCAGATATTCCATATACTCCTCCAGATCCTGGGCGGTCACTCGATCCAGATCCTCCAGCTTCAGATCTGTGATCTGTTTTCCTCTGTATGCAGGATTTTCACTGATCAGGAACTGAAAGAAGATCCTCAGATCATAGGCGTATTTTAATCTTGTATGGGCAGAGGTTGTAAGTGATCTTCCTCTGAAAAAATCCTTTGAAAAGGGTGGAAGAGTAGCAGTCACTTCCCGGAGCTTCAGAATGTTTTCGCGCTCCTGTTCTTCATGATAAGTCGTTCGTTTTTCCATATTGTTTATCGTTTAACTCCTGATTCCATTGCAGCAGAATCATGCAGGAATCTGTTATTGATCCGTTTGGTCTGCCGCTGCCTCTGCTGTTTCCCTGTCAGGGGAAGCTTCCTGCTCCGCCTGCTGCTTTCTGAGCATTTCCTCTGCAGCACGTCTTGCACGGATTTCAGCCAGCTTTTTCCGTCTTTTCAGCCCCTCAGGTGTGACATATTCACCTGAGGCCGGGTCAAGAACGAGTCCCGCTTTATTGAAATCATCTGTTGTACGTGATTCTTCCGTATACATTTCTGTTAATTGCAGATTTTCAGCATCACGAACTGCAGCAGGATGGTCAATCGCTGCAGTACCGGTTGAACTATGGTTGATATTGTCATCGGCAGATGTCTCCGTAATCCCTCCATCGGAATAGATTTTCTGATAGCGGAAGAAAGTGGCACGGCTCATGTTCAGTTCCTGCTGGATCTGTTCACGGGTGCAGCCATCCTGTTTCAGCTTTGCAAATGCCTGATACCTGGCAGTCCATTTTTCATCGTTCGGTTTTCTTCCGGCCTTTGATCTGCTGTTTTTCAGCTCCTCATAGTCCTTCTGAAGAGTTATATACCGCTGTTCAAGCCTGCTGTAACGTTCTGCCAGCTCGGAATAGCTTTCCTGAAGCCGGCTGTATGGTTCGAGCAAAGGATTCTCCTTATCTTGTAATTCACCGGATGTTTCTTCGGTATCGATTGTAAGCATTCCTATCTCCTTTCAAACGTGTTGGTATTCTTCAATGTTAGCTAAGGCTAAAGTGAGACATAAAATTCTTTCCACAGGGTATCAATAGTCTCATTTTGATTATGGGAGGAAAGAAGTCTCGGTTGAATTATGAGAGGAAAGAAGTCTCTATATTAATAATGAGATTAGTATAACTTATTCTAATCTAATAAACAAGACCAACGCCGTCTTGAAATTTCCCGGAATTGGACTTACAATTATTGAGATTAAGCAGTTGTTTGGGAATGCGAACGAATTCGGATAGATAAGCGACTAATATATCCGGAGAGACTACGCATGCTTAAGCATTCGAAAGGAGATAAACCCAATGCAATTCGAAGAGTTACAAAGTGCTATGATCGCAGCTATGAAGGCCAGAGACAAGGCAAGAAAGGATGCGATCTCATCCGTAGTATCTGCTGTAAAAAAAGCGGCCATTGATGAAGGCTGCCGTGATGACATTCCGTCCGAGCTGGTGGATCGCGTGATCCTGAAGGAGCTGAAGAGTGTGCAGGAGCAGATCGATACCTGCCCTGCGGAGCGTGCAGAGCTGAAGGCAGAGTATGAATTCAGACACAGCGTGATCAGTGAATATGCACCGAAGCAGATGGATGCGGAGGAAATCCGTGCATTCATTCAGAATAATTTTGCGGATGTGATCGCGACTGGAAACAAGGGTGCGATCATGAAGAATGTCATGCCTGCTCTGAAAGGCAAAGCAGACGGAAAACTGATCAACAGTATTGTAGGAGAGTTCTGCAAATAATGAAAATTCTTGAACGAAAACTTGGCTGTGTACTTCTGGAATCTTCCCTGATCCGGGACGTGAGAGGCTGGTTTCAGGTACCCTTCAGCATAGAGGATCTTCATTCTCTGGGGCTGGAGTTCAGTACTGTGTTTCAGCTGAACCATTCCTTTACGGAGCAGGCAGGTGTCGTACGGGGACCAAATTATCAGAAGCGTCCCTTTCAGCAGGCGAAGGTCGTTCGCTGTACCAGAGGCAGTCTGTATTCTGTGGGAATTGATCTGGATCCTGAGAGTCCCACCCGGGGCCATTCCTGCGGTTTTTATCTTTCTGCGGAGAATCGGTGCCTTATGTATCTTCCGGGCAGCTATGCCCACGGATTCGTCAGCCTGGAAGCCGGTACGGAGCTGGAATATCTAACGGATAATCGATACTGCTATGAGGCAGCTAAAAGCTTCCGTTTTGATGATCCGGCCGTTCTGGATCAGAGCGGAAGAGCGGGAATAGACTGGACCATGGGAGGTGCGGTGGAGCTGCATACGGAGATCCAATCCGATAAAAACAGACTGGCGCCCGGATTTGCGGAAATAGAATGGTAATACTATATGTATCTATTAAGTGCCTGGCGAATGCAGGTCATGAAAAGGTAACAGCAATGGAAAGCATATGAAAAACAGGCCGAATCCCTTCGGATTCGACCTGTTTTTTGGCAAGAAAGATATTCCAGAGCTGCAGTGTATGTACCTTAGGCAGACACAAAGCTATGGAACGTCAGGCATACTGCTGTTCTTTATATGCTTTTACGTACTCACGGATCATGTCCATTTCCTGTTTTTCTGATCGAAATCTCCGGCTGAACATAAATCTTCTGCAATCAGACCCCTTATCACAAAGCCAGTAATCCTGATCTACCGGTCGTCCCGTGTCCTCCTGGATCACATCAACGTACAGGTTCTCCCCACAGAGATATCTGGCCAGATGCCGCATTCCCTTTTCCATTTGAATGGTCTCCTTTGCATTATTCCGTAAGTGTTGCAATCGGTTGCGATATTGATCCATAGCTCGACTTGCAATCGAGGCAGCCGATTTTGCACTCCGATACATATATTAGCATAGAAGAAATCAAATAAAAGACTTGACTTTAAGAAACACATCCGCTTTCTATGATCAACCGGTATGCATTTTGCTTCAGGACTCTTCCATCTTAAACAGTAAATTGGTATACTAAGAAGAAAATGACGTTGAGAGGAATGGCTATGTCATCCATTTACTTTGCTCCGCTGCAAAGCATGACGACCTTCGTATACAGGAATGCCCATCATCGTGTATTCGGACCGTCCATGGATAAGTATTACGCCCCGTTTTTAATGGCGCACGAAAAGCGGAACTTTAATTTCAAGGAAAAGAACGATCTGTTCCCCGAACATAATTCTGCACCGATGGTCCCGCAGATCCTTACCAGGGATGCGAGGGATGTGCTCCGCTACCAGCAGTTGTTCACAGATATGGGATATGAGGAGCTGAACATCAATCTTGGTTGTCCATCCAGAACCGTCACAGCCAAAGGAAGAGGCTCTGCATTTCTGATCTTCAGAGAGGAGCTGGACCGCTTCCTTGATGAGGTCTATTCCGGTTCCAACGGGTGCCGCATATCTGTAAAAACCAGAATAGGTACGGAGGATCCGGAGGAATTTATCTATCTGACAGAAATTTTCAATCAGTACCCGATATCAGAACTGATCATACACCCACGTACCATGCGGCAGTTCTATGACGGGCAGCCGGTAAGGGATTCTTTTTTGTATGCACTGAAGTACAGCACCAGACCGCTGGTCTATAATGGTGATATCTGTTCCCCGGAAGACTGGAAACAGCTGCAGAAGGATGCCGAACATGTCTGTCCGGGCAGAGCCTTTGGATTGATGTTGGGAAGAGGGGCAATTGCAGACCCTGCTCTGGGCAGAAAAATCAGAGGCAGCGGAGGAGATGCCTCTTCTGAGGAAATACAGTCGTTGATGCATGAACTGATCCGGGAATATTCTGCACTGCTGCAGAATGAGGATATGGTCATCTTCCGGATGAAGGAGCTGTGGAGCTGGATGATTCGTCTGTTTCCACAGAAGAGCAGATTGCTGGAGCTGCTGAACCATGCCGGAACGATTGATGAATATCTGAAAATTGAGGATGCTATTTTGTTTCAGTCGAAAGGACTCCCATCGCCGCAGGTGGAGTAAGTGCAAGTGAAGTTCGAGTTGAATCGGGAGGATATATGAAAAAAAGACATATTGCCGGTATCATCGTACTGGTTATTCTGTTTACAGCAGCATTTATGGGGATCCTGCTGTATGCAAAGCTGAATCTGATCAATCGTGTAGATCTTGATTCCGAACAGCTGAAGGTTTCTGATATCTATAGGACTGACGAGGATGATACGGATTCATCTGAAGCTTACCTGACAGATGAGGAGACGGAGGATGATAACCCTTACACAGGTTTTGAAATCGTAGCGCTGGTTGGTCTTGATACCAGAACAGCTTCTGAGCTTGCCAACAGCGACACCATGATGTTTGCCTGTATCAATCACGATGAGCGTACGATCCGTCTGTTTTCTCTCTACAGGGACACGCTGCTGAATATAGGTAATGATTCCTATAAAAAGGCTAATGCCGCCTACTGTTCAGGAGGTGCCGAAAAATTTCTTTCTATGGTTAACCTGAATCTGGATCTGAATGTCACGAAATTTGTAACCACCAATTTCAATGCACTGGCAAAAACAATCGATATTCTGGATGGTCTGGATATCGACATGACAAGGGAAGAGCTGATCCACATGAACAACTATAATGTGGAAACCTCGGAGGTCTGCGGAGTAGAATACGAGGCAATTCCTGTTCCGGAGGATGTGAGCTTTGACGGAGCAAGGACCAGAACCTTTCATCTTACCGGTACTCAGGCAGTTTCCTACGCAAGGATTCGCTATACGGAGGGCTGGGATTACAAGCGCACCGAACGGCAGCGGCTGGTTCTTATGAAGATCAGAGATAAGGTGGTGACTGCCGGTCTGCCGACCATTCTTAAGATCTGCGATGCCGTTTTTCCTCTGATCACAACGAATCTCAACAACGAAGAGATCATCAGCATGGTTCGTTATTGTGTCACCTATGATATCATCGGCTCCACCGGATTTCCCTTTGATAAGGCCGGGCTGGACGTGGACGGAATGGATGCAGTAGTTCCCGTTACTTTGGAATCTAATGTGATTCAGCTGCATGAATATATTTATCCGGATACAGTATACATTCCTTCTAATACAGTTCTTACGTACAGTTCAGTCATTCAGACAAAAGCAGAGGGTGGAAGTGTATCGCAGGTGATTCCTGAAGAATCGCCGGGGTCAGAATCCGAAGAGATTGAATCCGAGAATACAGGTTCAGATCTCAGCAGGTCCGGCAATCAGCAGCAGGTCAGAGATGCCACGGCTGAAGAACCGGATCCACAGCCAACGGTGGAACCGGAACCGCAGCCAACAGTGGAGCCGGAACCGCAGCCGGCTGAACCGGATCCGGAACCAGAACCGTCAGAGGAGCCTGAACCAATGCCTGAGCCGGAGCCTGTTGAGACGAGTCCTGTAGAAGAGCCGGAATTATAAAACAGCGGTTAATACGAGGAAGAATTCGAATCTCCGGCAGCCTTCAAGAAGCGCCTGCATTCGCTTTGACAGGTGCCGGGGAAAATCCTGCGATCAGCAGCAATAAGAAAGAACAGAGGTAATGATTATGAATTATGTATGGACAGATAAAAAGCGGACACTCTTCGGACTGCCCTTATCCTTTACAAGGTACAGCCTTACGGAGGAACGGTTCTTTGTTGAAACCGGTTTTCTGAATAAAAAGGAGGATGAGGTGCGTCTTTACAGAATTATGGATGTTTCCCTGACAAGATCCCTTGGTCAGAGGATGTTCGGTGTGGGAACGATCCATTGCTGCTCAGCAGACAAATCCATGGGCGACTTTGATATTCTCAGTGTGAAAAATCCCAGAGACGTAAAAGAAATGCTATCAGAGATGGTTGAAAAGGAACGGGTTGCGAAGCGCGTTTCCAATCGTGAGTATATGATGCACGATGACGATGCGTATGACGACGAGTATGATCATGAATATGAGGATGACAGAGACTGATCAGCAGTACTGATCGAGGAAAGCAAGAGAATATCACGGGATGTCCTCTTAAATGCAGGAGTCGAAGAAGAATGGGTGAAGGAACACTTAAGAGTGTTCCTTCACCCATTCTCTTGTATATCGGATGAACTCCCTGCAGGCATTAGAGCAGGTCTTGATCGATCTGGTACCGATGCTGATGGTTCTCGTCGCAGGCTTTTCAAATTCCATTCTTCTGAGATCGTAAGGTACGTCCTGAAGAATCAGTTCGGCGAATACAGCATAACCGAATCCCTTGCTTACCATGGACATGGCAGCATTATCGTTATCTAATGTAAAGCGGGCAGTGGGATGAACGTCATTCTCCTCAAAATAATTCCATATACCTGAGTGGGCATGGTAGCTCATATCAATGTAAGGAAACTGGTCCAGCATTTTCATGGGAAAACGGGGCAGCTCAGCCAGCGGGTGATCCGGAGCAACAACTGCAAACAGCTTTTCCTTTTTTAACTGGAAAAGATCCATTTTCGTATCTACCTTTGTAAAGAAAAATCCGCAGTCTACTTCACCGGAGTGAACCATCTGCTCTGCTCGCTCGCTGTTCTCCTCTGTTATCAATTCTACATGTATATGAGGATAGTCCTGTAGAAACCTGCTCAGGATATCAGGAATCCAGTGTATGGAAATACTGTTGAAGATCAACACACGGAGTGTACCCTGGTTCAGGCCTTTCAGATCATTGACTGCCTGTTTTAGCTGAAATTCCCAGATTTCGTACTGCTTGATATGGGGGAGCAATGCCTTGCCCTCAGGACTCAGCTTTACACCATTGCGTTCTCTGAGAAATAATGACAGTCCGGTCTCTTCCTCCATGGAACTGATGATGTAGCTGATTCCTGCCTGCGTATATCCCAGTTCCTCGGCTGCCTTTCTGAAACTGCCGGTTTCAGCCACCTTTAAAAAAACATTTGCATTGATCTTTTCCATACGTGTGTTGTTCCTTTTTTATTCCCTTACTGATATACCCGTCCATCTTCAATATATTCCTGACAGAAGCCGTAATAGGTTTTCCCTGCTTCCAGCTCATAGCCCTTGGCAGCTGCAAGCTCCTTTACTGTAACAAGCTGATAGCCCTGTTCAATAAAGTATGGGAACAGATATCTGCAGGCCTCCACTGTTTCCTCGTACCGATCGTGCATCAGAATGATATCACCTTCCGTAGTCTGTTTTAACACCTGATCGATGATCAGCTGGGTATCCCGGAGGTCCCAATCAAGGCTGTCAACGGACCACATGATTCCCGGCTTGCCGACAGCAGCAGGCTCATCAGACGTATAGTCACCGTAAGGATAACGAATCACGTCTGATTCAATCCCTCCGGAGAAGGAGCGAATCCATTCATCACACTGACGGAAATTTTCTGAACATTCTTCAGCGGAAACGGTAGTCATCTGCGTGTGTGTCATGGAATGATTTCCAACCTGGCAGCGATCCTGAATAATATGAGGAATAACAGCTCCACCATTTTGCACCTGTGTACCGATCATAAAGAAGGTTGCTCTTGATCCGGTTTCCTCGCAAAGCGAAAGAATCTCATCCATTCCCTGACTGGGACCGTCATCAAAAGTAAAAGCAAGCAGCTTGTTCGGATCAGCATCCGGTTGATACACAGCCTGCTCATCAAAATAGCAGCCCTGGCCGCCTATGAGCTTCCAGCCGTAATCAGCCAGACCGGAATTATCAAAGTGGTAGGTAACACCAGCAGCGGTAGTAAACCATCCGTTATAATAGCAGTTTATAAGATCCGGAGTATACCAGGCATTCTGCCCGTCTGATATAAGCCCCGGTTCTGCAGCCAGAGAGGCCATCCTTTCATCCATGGGGAAAAGTCCTGCAGCACCGCTGCCGTCCTCTGCCTCAGGTGCATAGGTGGGGAGACTGCAGCCGTATTGGTTTCCGTTTCCGGCTGGCTGTTCTCAGAAGAAGAGAGTACAGCAGAATTCTCTGTGTTCATCACTTCAGAATTCTGATCTGCATCTGTCCGGCTCTCAGACAATTCCTCTGCGGATAAAGTATCTGCAGAAGATGCTTTTTCCGACGAAGATGGTTCAAATAATCGGATTACAACAAAAAGCAGCAGAAGAATAACCGCACATCCGCATGCCAGAAGAATCCTTTTCCATTTTCTAACCTCTTTTTCTCTGTTTTCCTTACTGTTTTCCCGTCTCTTCCTTTCGTCCATCAATCTCTCCCCTTGTCATTTTTTTGTGCAATTTGATAGTATCACAGAAAATCCTCTTTTTCCAGTATATATCAAAATTCATATAGCATAATCACTAAAATACGCATGAATATTCCGTAAGTATTCAACAATACAGCAATAAGATTTTCTTTTCACAAACATAAAAAAATAGTGTTTTACTTCTTCATTATTGTGCAGTATACTTCCGATTGTGAGAAAAATATCAGTCCTTTTAAACAGGCATTCTCACAGGGATTGGAGGGAATCATTGATCACGGATTTCCGGTATAGTTTATTTATTAAGGGAGGTATCATCATGGCATTAGTTAACGTATTAGAGGCAGCAGGAAGCATCGCAGCAGTAGCAGCAATCTCCGGTTTCGGACTTGTTTATCTTGGAGCAATCTGCGTTGGTCTTATTAAAGAAGCAGTACATCACTAATTTAATAAGGGTTTCTTAAATATGAATAAGTTTTCAGAGCAGACATTTCATTGATCGGTCTTATCCGATTTGAAATGTCTGTTTTTTGTGCGAACAACGAGCCACGCTGATATGCCTGCATGTCCATAGGACGACTGTCGCAGTTACAGTTCATGGGGAACCTGTCGCGACAACTTGAGAAACTCGCAAAGTATGTTTCTTGAGGCTTGGATTGTTAAATAGTACACTATATACAGTGAAAAGTAATTCTTAACCATCTGTTTTCGGAAAAATGTTGAATTTTGCGATATGTAGATTTATAATTAATGCATAAAAGTTATAAAAGTCGAACGGAAAATACATATTATTTGTGTATTATGACTTATAGCTTTGTGGCTGTTCAAATCGCAGAAAACACTGCCAAGGAGGAAAACTTATGAGAATTGCTTGTGCAAAAGAAATCAAAAACAATGAGTTTCGTGTAGGTTTAACACCGGATAATGTAAAATCCTACAAAAATGCCGGACATGAAGTTTACATTGAGAAAGGTGCCGGAATTGGTTCCGGATTTACCGATGAAGAATATATTGCTGCCGGCGCGATCATGGTGGATACTGCGAAAGAAGCCTGGGACAAGGCAGAGATGATGGTTAAGGTAAAAGAGCCTCTTGAGTCAGAGTATGAGCTGTTCCATGAGGGACTGATTCTTTATACATACCTGCATCTTGCTGCTGATATTCCTCAGACAGAGGCACTGCTGAAAGCAAAAGTAGCAGGTGTTGCATATGAGACACTGATCGAGCGTGACCGTTCCATTCCGCTTCTTGCTCCAATGAGCCAGATTGCAGGCCGTCTCAGTATTCAGGAAGGTGCCAAATATCTGGAGAAAAAATTTGGCGGCTCCGGTGTTCTGTTAGCAGGTGTTCCGGGTACTCCAAAGGCGAATGTTGTAATTCTTGGCGGCGGATCTGTAGGTACAAACGCATGTAAAATTGCTGTAGGTATGGGTGCCAATGTAACGATCATGGATATCAGTCTTCCGAGACTGGCTTATCTGGATGATATTTTCGGTTCCAGAATCCAGACTCTTGTTTCCAATGATGCCAATATTGAAAAAGCAGTGAAAGAAGCTGATCTTGTTATAGGCTGTGTTCTGATTCCGGGTAAGAGTGCTCCGAAGATCTTCAAAGAGAAATATCTGAAGGAGATGAAACCCGGCAGCGTATTCGTAGATGTGGCTGTCGATCAGGGCGGATGCGGTGAGTCTACTCATGTAACAACTCACGATGATCCGATTTTTATTAAGGACGGCGTTGTTCACTATTGTGTAGGAAATATGCCTGGTGCAGTTCCGAGAACATCCACCATCGCATTAACCAATGCAACTCTTCGCTACGGTCTTGAGATTGCCGGAAAGGGACTTGAGAAAGCATGTGCTGAGAATGATGTTCTGTATTCTGCAATCAATACCTACGATGGCAAACTGACATGTAAGAACGTTGCTGATTCTATTGAAGGAACAACCTATGTTGATCCTCGTACTATTATGGCATAACACCTCCATCCCAAAACTGTGCTCCGATTTTTTTGTTGTATGCCCTTCCCATAATAGCTGAAAGATCGGAGCCATTGGGAAATTATGTTACTCTTGAGCAGTAACGATAGTTGCAATTGAACAGCAGAGAACCAGGATGCAGGAGACGGGTTCTCTGCTGTTTCTTTATTGTATTACTATGGAGTAGAGAAATTCTACTAAAGATACGCATGAGCAGATTCTTCTCAAACTTAAATATGAGAGGGTGTTGTACTTTTGTGGACAATCTTTTTATAGAATGATGCCATGAGGAGAATCATGCAATGGTCGATCTGTCTATACTCAGGATTTTAAGTGCGGTATTTGAACTAACAGGAATTTTTATCACTTTGATCGTTCTGATTCTGTATATCTACTGCATGCAGGAAATTCACACAAAGCTGGCTTTGTTTATGAGCATCAGCGTTTTGTATATGCTGTTCGACCTGCTGGCCCTGTACTTCCGATATCAAACAGGAACGGTTGCCTATTATGGAATTCGTATTTTTAATTTCCTGGGATTTGTATTTGCATTTATCGGTGTGCAGATCATGTTTGAATATGTCAATGAGTATCTGCATGAAAGAGGAGTGGAATTCTCCAGGCAGTCGGTACTTTGCATGAGGGTATTGAACAGCGTTCTGTTATTGCTTCTGGTGGTCAATATATTTATACCTGTTTTTTACTATTTTGATCCCCAGTATACAAGGGGCTCCTTCTTCTGGGCGATACAGCTTCCTTATGCAGCAGTTATTCTGTTTAGTATCCTGCATTGTGCGAAAGCAGTCAGAATCGTTGGTTTTTCTGAACTTTTTCCCATTGTATTGTATATTACGCTCCCGATAATTGCCATTGTAGTGCAATACAGGTTTTACGGTCTCGCGATCCATGGATTTGCCAGTACGATATCAAATTCACTTTTATTTGTTTTTCAGCAGCTCAACCATGACCGGGAGGTGCTCGCGAAGGAAAAGGAACTTCTGCAGAAACAGACGGCTATATCTGTCAGTCAGATCCAGCCTCACTTTATCAGCAATGTACTGAATACGATTCAGTATCTTTGCGATACAGACCCCGAGCAGGCCAGTGAGATCACAGGGAAATTTGCCCAGTACCTTCGAATGAATATTCACTCTATTTCACTGGATCATCCGGTCGATTTCAAAAGAGATCTGCAGCATCTGAATGTATATGTCTGTATCGAGAAGCTTCGATTTCCGAATTTATCCTTTGAATACGATATCCGTGTAACAAATTTTAAGATTCCTGCAATGACGCTGCAGCCGCTGGTTGAGAATTCAGTCAGACATGGAATCCGTCAAATAGAAGAGGGCGGATACGTAGAGGTAACTACTGAACGAGATCCGGAAAGCAGCAATGTTATTCTACGAATTATCGATAACGGAATTGGATTTGAACCGAAAAAGCTGGATTTCAATGAACATGATCATGTTGGACTTGTTAACACAAGAGCAAGACTGAAGATGATGTGTAATGCTGACATGCTGATCAAATCGGCACCGGGTACCGGAACAGAAATTATGATCACACTTCCTCAAAAAGAAACAGGAATGTACAATGTAAGGTCATAACACAGACCTTGAAACAGTAAATCTATAGAAGCTAAGATACTTGTTCTATAGAAGAGAAGCAGGCTGGGAGAGGGTAGTAATGAAACTGGCAATTGTTGACGATGAAATTCTTGCTGGAAAAAGTCTGACAAACAAGATTCATAAATGCATGCCGGATGCAGAAATAGAATATTTTACATCACCCCAGAAGATTCTTGACTGGATCGCGGAGGGGAATTCTATTCATGCAGCT
>JAUNAJ010000006.1:132409-137691 GCA_030527645.1 Lachnospiraceae bacterium
ATCACCCCAGAAGATTCTTGACTGGATCGCGGAGGGGAATTCTATTCATGCAGCTTTCCTGGATATCAATATGCCTATGATGAATGGATTGACGCTGGCAACCAGAATAAAACTTCTTTTACCGGAATGTATGATTGTCTTCGTTACCGGGTATACCGAATATGCTGTTGAGGCATTCACGGTGCGTGCAAGCGGTTATCTCGTAAAACCGGTGGATCTGGATGAGCTGCGGACCGAATTAAACTATATTGCCTCTGTACAGATTCAAAAGCAGTCTCAGGGAATTGCAGGTCATGAAAAAGGACTGTTTGTACAATGCTTTGGGACATTTGATGTATTTGTGCAGGGAAGTCCCATGCATTTTCGCAGACAGAAATCAAAGGAGATTTTTGCCTTTCTCGTTGATCGCAAGGGAGCAAGTGTTACATTATCCGAGCTTGCTTCGATTCTGTGGGAAGACGGAATGTATGATTCCTCAAGAAACAGACAGCTGCATACCTTTATCCATGACCTGATCGAGGATTTTAAAGGCGTAAATATCACTGATATTATCTGCAAATCCAGAAACAGTATCAGCGTTAACACTGGCAGCTTTGACTGCGACTACTACGAATACTTCAATGGTAATACAGCAGCCATCAATGCGTTTACCGGAGAGTATATGAGCCAGTATTCCTGGGCAGAAATCACTGTTGCAAAGCTGACGACAGGAATGATGTAAAAGAATCAAAAGAACCAGTCAGATCGCTCAGGATCGAAATTTATATAGCCCCCTCCCTAACTATTCGAAAAACCTGCGTTTTCCGAATAGTTAAATCCCTATAAAACAGGCCGGAAATCACTCCTCCGGCCTGTTCCCATGTCTATTAGCATACTGATTCTTACTGCATATTTGCTTTGATGCTTTGATCATTTTTTCAATGTAGGAAATATCATCACTTTCTATTTTCAATCGCAAATCGTATTTCATTGAGAATAGACTCCAGGTATCCATCCAATCCAAAGGATTTCTCCTTGATATTCTCTGTAATATAGATTTCCCCCAAATTGATCGTGATATAGGTCGCATTCGGCTCCTGCGCCGTAAGCTTCATGAGCGGAGCTTTAATCAGCTGATTTCTCCATCCGATGCCAAGCTCCAGAATAACCAGATTACTGCCAGAGTATGTTTTCAGGAATTTCTGATAACGTTCCGATACTCCGGCTTTTGGAAGAAAACTATGCCCGGCCGCCATATTCGGAAGCATCGGTCCGCCGCAATTTGGACATCTGGGAATCAGTTCTGCCTGCACTTTTCCATCTGCCTGTTTTTCTGCCATTTCATGTGCCAGTACTGACCAGTCATAGCGTTCCTGATGGCAGTCATGGGCACACTGCACATGAAGCCAGTCTCCTTCTATTTCGAAGACTTTGTCGTCGTCGAAGCCGGCCTTCTCGAAATGCTGTTCCCCATTGCTTGTCAACACAAAGTAATCCTTATCTCCTACGATGGCTCTGAGATCTTTCATGGCCTTACTTGGTTCATAGTTGTTGCTATAGTGATCTGCCATGCGGCTCCAAAATCCCCACATCTCCGCTTCCGACGGCCAGCTTCCAAGCATTCCGGAGAGTAAGTTCTGCAGTCCGTATTTTCTCTGATAATCGCCAAACAGTTCCTGAAATGCCTGGTTATTAGCAAATAGATGGATGCCTTCTGTAATGGACAGTCCATTGCTGGCACCAACAAGAATGGCGTCCGCTTCCTTGATTTTCTTTGCAATTTCTGTATATTTGCTCATTTGATTCTATCCTTTGCTTGTATGTATACTGCATAACAGCCCCCATTGTGATTCATAGTCAGAGAACACATGATAGAAATTCAATTTTCTTTGAAAGACTATCTATCTGCTCTGACACTACCGGGGTCACTGAGCATCCCTCATCTTAATGGCATCGGCAAGTGTCTTTGCAATATCTCCTCTGATCGAGATGGCTTTGTCCTCGATCATTTCGGGGATCAAATCATATTTATCATTCATTGAGATATAGAATGCGTCAGGCATAGCCTTCGTCAGTTCCCAGAAAGGCTCCTGGATAAACATCGGGGTCATTCGTCCAACTCCAAGTTCCAGAAAGAGAACCTTTTTATTGTTTTGGGCCTGTTCCTGAATGTAATCGGAGATCTTCTGATATTCCTCTTCATACTTCTTACCCTGCAGGAAGTTACCGTATCCACGCACCCATGGAAATGCTTCTGCCCCGCAATGCGGACAGCGTGGAATCATGTCTTTGCGAATCGCTGTGTTGTCTCCCATCCCTTCGATCATTTCATGAACCGGTTCAATGGAATCCCAAGTATCATCTGTACACTGCCTGCTGCACTGAAAGAATCGATGGTCTCCCTGAATCTCCGCTACCTTACTTTCCGGATATAGCTTGACGAATTGTGTATCCTGATTGGTTGTCAAAACAAAGAAATCTTTATCTTTGATCAAATCATTCAGATCCAGATAAGGTTTTCGGATTTCAGCATTTTGTGTTGTATGTAGGAAGGTTGCAAGATATCCCCACTTCTCTGCAGGATCATCATAGTGATAAAAGGATCCCGCGAAGGCACCTTTGAAGCCATATTTCCTGGCGTATTTTCCAAAGTATTTTCGATAGGAGGCATTATCCTCATAATAAAAATCGCCACCTCCCGCTGCAGAAAGACCAGAGGCTCCGCCAACAACAATGCTGTCTGCCTCTTCAATCTTCTGCAATAATATTTCCAGCTGTTCTTCATAGGACGGCTGCTCCTTCTTTGTTAATGGATAAACCGTTTTTCCCATTCGATAAACGGAATAATGATAGGAATAGTTCATTTGTGTTTCAGTGACCAGATTTTCGTAAAAGCTCATTTTCCTCTCTCCTTATATTGGAATATTTATCTGCTGTCAGTTCCATGACAATATAGTAATTTCTTGACACACTGTACATTTGGTAGGATACTCAATGATAGATATAAAAGGAAGTACACTTTTTTTAGAAACTGTACGTTTCATGACACTTTTTGAAATTTGTAAAGGAATTAGGATGAAAACAGAGAGAAAAACAGATCGAAGAACGCTTTATACCATAAATGTAATCAAAGACGCCTTTCTAAAGGAAATTAAGGATGTGGGCTACAGAAAGATCAGTGTAAAGAGAATATGTGAAGCAGCGGAAATCTCACGTGCTACATTTTATTTACACTATGATGATGTAAATGCAGTTTTAGACGATGTAATTGATGATGCACTCTTATTTTCGGAACAAGGAACAGGAACGGTTCTGGATTTAGTAGACATCATTCAATCCGGTCGGATTCAGGATATCAAAGAAAATGAGTCAGTTCTTCCTGCTTGTCAGAGAATTGCAGACTCCGATCTGTATCATGACCTTTTCATGGATGTCGCACTTAGCGATTACATTATCAGCCGCATCTATCAGCACGAGAAAAGTATCGTTGTTCCGGAACTCATAAAAAAGACCGGAATATCAGAGGAATATGCGAACCTGTTTTTCCGCTTCATGCTGAATGGATCCTTCTATGTAAACCGCTCGCTGGGCTGGGAGAAAAATGAAAAATGGTATCAATTTCAGAAAATGCTAAGCGTTTTTCTGGATGCAGGAATGGAGGAACTGACGAAATAATTATATGAAAGAATTCACACCAAGACAAATACAGATACTATTTCTTCTGCTCAATGCCAAAGGGGTGATCAACTCAGCAACTTTGGCTGAACAGCTGAATACTCATGTAGGAGGCATCACGTCAGCACCTGATACTATCCTGAATCTACCGAAGATTCCGGGAGGAAAGAAACTGATCTATCCGCATATCGATATGGACCTGATTGCCATCGATGATTTTGCAAAGCTTGGAGAGACCGATCCTATGTTTGCAAAGCTTGCAGAGATCTGCGGAAGACACAACAATGTATGGAACGAAGAGGCAGAGCGATATCTACTTGAGACGCTGGCGCCTGACTGCCTGAAATCTTTCCACACCATTGGGAACTGCAATACGAAGTGTCTTTTTCTGCAGATCTCTGTCCAAATGAAGTATCCAGTTTCCAATATAGTGAACCGGATTCTCCTTTGAAAAGCAAAGGTATGTAATAACAAGAGCTGTAAAACATCTTGAGATTAAGGATGGCCATGCCACACCTGCAACTCCTGCCTTTAATACGAATACACCGATACAGTTTCCAATAATGTTGATTGCGTCTGCAATGATTGAAATGTTCATGGTTGTCTTTGTTTTTCCAAAGCTTCGGTACATGGCGGATCCGGCATTGTATACCGCTAATGCAGGATAGGAATAAGCCGAAATACGAAGATAGGTAACACAGGCTGCCATAACATCTGCTTCCACTCTTCCAAACAAAAACTGCAGAATCTGTTCATTCCAAGCCAATACAACGGCAGAAATTACAACAGAAAACAACACGCTTGCTGCTAAAAGCTGTGATGCAGCATGACTCCCATTCTCCTTCTCTTTTCTGCCGATATACTGACTGACCACCACAGCACCGCCGGAAGCAAGTGCCGTAAATAAGTAGATAAAAATCGTATTAAAGGAGTTCACAAGAGAAACACCGGATACTGCTGCTTCTCCCACGAAACCAATGATAAATACATCAGCGATTCCAACAAGTTCTACAGGATTGTCCTTTATTTCCGTTCTGAATAATACGGTGTTGCCATGATGCATGTCATCTGCATATTCCGGTGCAAGCTTCTCACCATAATCAGAATATGATTCCTGACCAAACATAGTAGAAATATGCAGAACCCATTTCATCCAGAAACTGCGACTCCAGTGTCCACCCACCGTAGTGAGAAAAAGCTTCCGCTTCAACTAATAATTTAAAACGTTCCATTTCTCAATTCCTTTACTTATTATCTTCCAGTCGGTCTAACCATTCAATTGCTCCGTTCTGGTAAGCACCATCTTCAAGTACCTCCGAAATCTTGAAAGAATCCAATTCCTCATAAAAATGGTTAAGGCCAACTGCGATTGTTTTCTCAAGCTTCTTCTCACTTACAGTAAAAGCTCCCTAACAGAGAGCCTTTTACTTTTTTCAAAGATTATGATAATTTGGAATACTGCTCATCATCTACTGCTTCAAGCCATTCATTTGAGCCATTTTCTCCCGGTACCTCTACGGCAAGATGACTAAACCAACTATCCGGTGCCGCACCATGCCAATGCTTTACGCCCACAGGAATGTTTATAACATCACCAGGATTCAGTTCGATTGCTTCCTTCCCCCATT
>JAUNAJ010000033.1 GCA_030527645.1 Lachnospiraceae bacterium
AGCGGTCAGATGGAAGAAATCTTGACAGCAGCTATTTATAAGCATGGCTGGTTCATCATGAGAAAAGATGTTTAACAATATATATGCGGTTTTGAAGGTATGTCAAATATCTTCTTGATCAGTTTGATCGGGATAGGGGATTGGTCAAATGGTATGATAGGGGTCTCCAAAACCTTTGGTGGGAGTTCGATTCTCTCATCCCCTGTTTAAGTCTTATTCGATGAATAAGGCTTTTTTTATTGCCATTCAAGAAAAGGTATGAGTATGAAGATACTGTGAATCCATGTTATACTGTTTGTATATAAAATCATAGTTACTGGACAGTAACGAATTACACTTGAAGGAGAACGAAAAGATCATGAAAATTTTGCATATTGGAAAGAACGGAAATGTGGAGCGTTTTTCCGGTAAGAATGCATTTGCAGATTCAGTGGAACGGGCAGAGGCAGTTATTGGACTGTCTGCAGAGGAATATCTGCAGATTGCAGCTGATGCGGATGCGATTATTGTCGATGCCATCGGTGAGGTTACAGGAGAACTGATCCGCAATATGCCGAATCTGAAGATTATCCATTCTGAGGGCGTTGCATATAATAAGATCGATACAGACGCTGCCAGAGAATGCGGAGTGTACGTATGCAACAGTCAGGGCATGAACGCATCGGCAGTTGCAGAGCAGGCGCTTCTTCTGATGGTGGGGATGCTTCGGGATGTTGCCGGCGGAGACAGAAGTGTCAGAGAAGGACAGCAGATAGAAGTGAAGCAGGGATATATGGCAAGGGGAGATCTGTTTGAGTTGAGCGATCTCACCGTTGGTCTGATTGGATTTGGTGACATTGCAAGAGAAACTGCGAAGCTGCTGAAGGCCTATGGGGTGGAACAAATCCTGTACAATAAAAGAACTCCTTTGACAGCGGAGGAAGAAGACAAATTTGGAGTTGCATATGCAGATATGGATACGCTGCTTCAGGAAAGTGACCTGGTTAGCCTTCATGTACCGGTTAATCCGGCAACAACAGGAATGGCGGATGCTGCATTTTTTGAGAGAATGAAGGATGGAAGCTTCTTTGTCAATACCGCCAGAGGAGAACTGGTAGACGATGGAGCTTTGATTCAGGCATTAAAATCCGGAAAGCTCAGAATGGCTGGTCTTGATACGATCGATCTTGAACCTGTGCAGAAGGATCATCCTCTGCTGCAGATCCCGGAAGAGATCGGCAAGAAAATCCTGTTCAGCCCCCATATAGGGGGAATTACAACCTCCAGCTTCAAACGCAGCTATGCAATGATCTGGGAGGATATTGAAACAGCACTGAACGGTGAGCGTCCAAAGAGAATTGTGAATGGACTTTAAATCAAAGCTGCGGCAATTTGTTAAAGACACGAGGCCGGGGGCTTCCCCAGGCGGGAATATATGAATCGAGCAGCTGCGAAGCAGCAAAAGAGCACGTAGTGCGAGCTCGATGAATGTGTTTTCGAACCTTCTGAATAGTTATGAAAGGGATTGTAATATGAAATACAGGAATCTTGGTAAAACAGGTCTTAAGGTAAGTGAAATCGGACTTGGAGCCGAATGGCTGGAGCGTCATAATACTGAAGAAGTAAAGGATGTAATTAATGCCTGTGAAGGTTATGGAATTAATATTCTGGATTGCTGGATGGCGGAACCAAATGTCAGAAGCAATATTGGTCTTGCCATTAGAGGACACCGTGAAAAATGGTATATTCAGGGACACCTTGGTTCAACCTGGCAGAATGGACAATATGTAAGAACAAGAGATATGGATAAAGTAGTTCCTGCTTTTGAAGATCTTCTTGCAAGAATGCAGACGGATTATATTGATCTGGGTATGATTCATTACGTGGATGAAGAAGCGGAGTTTGATCAGATTATGAACGGTCCGTTTATTGAATATGTCCGAAAGCTGAAAGCGGAAGGAACCATTCATCATATAGGATTAAGTACACATAATCCAATCATCGGAAAAAAGGCGGCTTTGTCAGGAGAAATCGAAATGATTCTATTCAGCGTCAATCCTGCCTTTGACCTGCTTCCTGCCAGTGAAGATATCAATACAATGTTTGCAGAGAACTATGAGGATGGAACTCATGGAATCGATCCTGCAAGAGAAGAATTGTATAAGATCTGCGAGGAAAAGGGAATTGGAATTACTGTCATGAAGGGATATGCCGGAGGACGACTTTTTGATGCAGAACGGTCACCGTTTGGTGTTGCTCTTACCCCGGTGCAATGTCTCCATTATGCCCTTACAAGACCGGCGGTTGCGGCCGTAATGGTAGGTTATGATACACCAGAGCATGTAAAAGAGGCTGTGAATTACGAGACAGCAACTGATGAAGAGAAGGATTATGCGTCCGTTCTGGCTAATGCACCAAAGCATGCCTACAGTATGGGACAGTGCACATACTGCGGACATTGTGCACCTTGTCCGGCAGGTATTGATATTGCCCTTGTTAATAAGTTTGCTGATCTTGCGTTAATGCAGCCGGAGGTTCCCTCATCAGTAAAGGCTCACTATGAGGCACTGGAAAGGCACGCAGATGATTGCATTCAGTGCGGCGGCTGTGAGAAACGATGTCCTTTCCATGTACCTGTTGTAAAGCGAATGGAGCAGACAGAGAATCTGTTTGCTTAATTTGTTACATATAGAAAAACTTAATTGACACATCCCGTATTTCCGTTGTATAATTTTTCATGCAGAGATGCAGATAGGGGATTGGTCAAATGGTATGATAGGGGTCTCCAAAACCTTTGGTGGGAGTTCGATTCTCTCATCCCCTGTAACATTGTAAAAAAAGAGCCTTATAAAGGCTCTTTTTTGCGCACATTTCTATCGTTTTTCGAAATGAAAAAAGAGGAAGAGCGGTTTCGCAGACCAATCTTCCTTTTTCTGTTTCAATTATTAATATTCACATTACAGCTGCCGGCTTCAGGAGTCCGGAGGATTCCAGAACAGAACAGTATTTGTCGATCAGTGACAGGATCACTCCCTCGCGATACTGAGGATGCGATGGAGCCAGTGGCCACATATGCATTAAAATGGTATTTTCCTGACGGGGAGTCAAAGTGCCCATCAGACGTTCTGCGATCGGAATAGAATCGACCGGATGCTGCATGCAGCATTCAGAACCTGTAGTGTATTTATGATGGCGGTTTCCAACAATTCCCAGATCATGGCAGAGACAGGCGATGATCAATTCGTCTGTTTTTGTCTTTACACCGAATCTGTTCAATAATTTGCAGAGACAGTAACTGTAATAGGCAGTATTGATCATGTGTGTACCAACAGTCCCCTTAAAATGATGAGGCTGCTGATATGCGGCCTGAAATTCAGGTGATGCAATAACCTCGGCGCCAACAGTTTTCACGTACTCCAGTTTTTCTCTTGAACGGATCAATGGTAGTCCTCCTGTGAATAGATCATCCTTGTGGTAAATCAACTAAAAGTATGTTACATTCAATATTAGTAAACAATTAAACTATTCCGCAGCTGCCTTCTGCATTATAGCCCAGATTATCCAATGAGGCAATATGCTTTATAAAAATTTTACGATTCACCGGTTACGGCGGAATACCGTGAGAACGATTGCTTATTGATTTTGAGGTGGGGAAATATGGAGTATACAGAATCTATTATTTTCATTATGGAGATCATCGGAACCGTAGCATTTGCTGCATCCGGTGCGATGCTTGCAATAAAGAAACGAATGGATGTATTCGGTGTTATTGTGCTTGGAGTTGTGACTGCTGTAGGAGGGGGAATGATCCGGGATATGGTTCTGTGCAGGATCCCATCAGCTCTGATGTATCCGATTTATGCTCTGACGGCAACCATTACATCTTTGCTGCTGTTTGTTGTTGTTGCAATCCGACATCGGTTTTTGCAGGGCAGAAGCCAGTATATCTATGATCATCTGCTCCTGTTTATGGATGCATTGGGACTGGGAATTTTCACTGTGGTCGGTGTGACAAGGGGGATTTCGGCCGGATACGGCGGCATGAAGTTTCTGCTGATCTTTCTCGGAACTATTACCGGAGTGGGAGGCGGACTGCTGAGGGATGTAATGGCACAGGAGCCGCCCTATATTCTGGTCAAGCATATCTATGCCTGTGCATCGATTCTTGGGGCTGTTGTGTATCTGATCGTGTATCGAACGCTGGGAGAACTGCCGGGTCTGGTACTTGCTCCTGTATCAGTTCTTCTGATCCGTCTGCTGGCAGCGCACTACCGCTGGAATCTTCCAAGAGTCAGATGGGAGGAATGAATCATGGTGTTTTTCCACTTGCCGGGACTATTTGAGTTTTATGAATTCTACAGAGTGTTTCTGAAGCTTTTCAGGGAGCACAGGGAATACTTTTATGATTGGTGTGACATCGGATCCATTTACGGTGCTCCTGCAGACTGTATCTGGGGCGGCGGCCGTGTGGGCTTTGGGGAGGATGACCCGGAAAGTGTCTGGTCACTGACGAAGGAATACGATATTTCCGCACGGCTCACCTTCAGCAATTCCCTGCTTCGGGAAGAGCATCTTTCTGATCCGGGGTGCAATCGTCTTTGTGAATTGTTTTCAGACGAGAAGAACGGCGTGATTCTTCATTCCGACCTGCTGATGGGGTATCTGAAGGAGCAGTACCCGGAGTTTTACTTTGTGTCCTCCACCACAAAGGTGATAACAGATTTTGAAGAGTTCAAAAAAGAACTGAACAGGGAAGAGTTTCGCTATGTGGTGCCGGATTTCAGATTAAACAGGGAAAAGGAAAAGCTGGCCGGTCTGTCTGCAGAGGAGATGGATAAGGTGGAATTTCTTTGCAATGAATGCTGCAGCTTCGGCTGCAGGGACAGAAAAGCCTGCTATGAGAACGTCAGCCGCAGGAGTCTGGGAGAATATTGTCCGGATCATATCTGCCGCTCTGCCGATGCGCAGGAGGGCTACCGTTTTTCAAAAGCAATGGAAAATCCCGGTTTCATAGGACTGCAGGATATAAGAAACTGCTTTTGGCCCATGGGATTCTCCAATTTCAAAATTGAGGGTAGAAGTCTGGGAAGTGCTGTGCTGCTGGAATTTCTTTTATACTATCTGACAAAGCCGGATGATCAGCTGCGGGTAAGAGAAGAAATCTATCTGGACAGTATGCTGGATCTGTTCTGATAAAAATCCAAAGGTCATGTATTTCAGATGGTTGACAATCTCAAAAAACCGTTTTATGCTTTATAACAGAGAAAGCAAAGGCGCTTCGACTTAGGTCGAGGCGCCTTTTTTTGCGCAAACAACGAGCCATGCGGACATGCCTGCAGTCCATATGGCGACTGTCGCAGCAACTCGAGAAACACGCAAAGCGTATTTCTCATTGTTTGAAAAAAATTCAGGAGGATTGCAGATATGTGTTCGATTATGTGTTATTGCGGAAAAGGGATTACACTTGAGGAATTTAAGAAGGGCTTCGATGCAACGATTTCCAGAGGTCCTGATGACAGCAGAATTGTGGAGCTGGAAAAGGGAATCATGGGGTTTCACCGTCTGGCGATCATGGGTCTGACTCCGGAGGGAATGCAGCCCTTTGAACTGGATGGAAGCCATGTGATCTGCAACGGCGAGATTTACGGCTACCGGAAAATCAGGGAGGAGCTGCTGAAGAAGGGATATACCTTCAAAAGTGGTTCTGATTGTGAACTGCTGCTCCCGTTATACCGGGAGCATGGCACGGACATGTTTGCCATGCTGGATGCGGAATTTGCCCTTGTGCTCTACGATGCTGCAACAGGAGAGTTTATCGCAGGAAGAGATCCCATCGGCATTCGCCCTCTGTACTACGGATATGACAAAGCCGGTGTCATTGTATTCGCCAGTGAGGCAAAGAACCTGGTGCCTATCTGTGATAAGATCATGCCCTTTCCACCCGGTCACTATTATAAGGACGGAGCATTTGTGTGCTACGCGGATATGACCAGAGTAGAGCAGGTATGTACCGATGATCTGGAGACCGTCTGTGGAAACATCCACGATAAGCTGGAAGCCGGTGTGGACAAACGACTGGTGGCAGACGCGAAGGTAGGATATTTGTTATCCGGAGGTCTGGATTCATCCCTCGTCTGTGCCATTGCTGCAAGGCATAGTGATACTCCCATCCGAACCTTTGCGATCGGCATGGAGAAGGATGCCATTGATCTGAAGTATGCAAAGCAGGTGGCAGAGTACATCGGAAGCGATCATACCGAGGTGTATATGACAAAGCAGGAGGTACTGGATTCCCTGGAGGATGTGATTCACCTGCTGGGAACCTATGATATCACTACGATCCGTGCATCCATGGGTATGTACCTCTGCTGTAAGTGGATCCACGAGAACACGGATGTGAAGGTGCTTCTCACCGGGGAGATCTCTGATGAGCTGTTTGGATACAAATATACAGATTTTGCACCAAATGCCGAAGAGTTCCAGAAGGAATCAGCGAAGAGGATCCGGGAACTGCATATGTACGATGTGCTTCGTGCGGACCGGTGCATATCAGTCAACGCACTGGAGGCCAGGGTTCCCTTCGGAGATCTGGATTTTGTGAGATATGTCATGTCCATTGATCCGGAGAAGAAGCTGAATACCTACAACAAGGGAAAATATCTTCTTCGTCATGCCTTTGAAGGAGACTATCTTCCGGAGGAGATTCTGTACAGGGAGAAGGCTGCATTTTCCGATGCTGTGGGACATTCCATGGTGGATGATCTGAAGGAATATGCAGAAGGCCGTTATTCCGATGCCGAGTATGAGGAGCGAAGGAAGCAGTATGCTTTTGCACAGCCCTTTACAAAGGAATCCTTATTGTATCGAGAGATCTTTGAAAAATATTATCCCGGACAGGCGGAGATGGTGGTCGACTTCTGGATGCCGAACAGGGAGTGGGAGGGCTGCAACGTCAACGATCCTTCCGCCAGGGTACTTGCTAACTACGGAGCAAGCGGAGAATAACAGGAATGGTAGTCATGTGATCAGTGACGAAAAATACCGGAACAACCTATGCAGAGAGGGCAGGAGAGATCATGAGGAGCCCGACCGGCATAGAATACAGGAATCAGGCAAGGAGAAAACATGGAAAAGAGTAATCCAAGAAAACTCATTCTGGAGGATGGAACGGTGTATCCGGGCTATGGCTTCGGAAGTCTTTCTGATAAAAAGCTGGAGCTGGTATTCAATACCTCCATGGTGGGATATCAGGAGATTCTGACGGATCCCTCCTACACAGACCAGGCGGTGGTGATGACCTATCCGATCATTGGCAATTACGGAATCAACGAGGAGGATCATGAAACAGTACGGCCCTCCATCGGTGCGATGATCGTCCGGGAATATGCACCGGAGCCATCGAATTTCCGAAGCAGCAGTACGCTGGGGGAATTCATGGAAAAATGGGATATTGCGGGAATTCAGGGAGTTGACACCAGGGAGCTCACCCGTAAGATCCGTACGCTGGGAAGCTGTAAGGTACTTCTGACAGGACCGGATACGACGGTGGAGGAGGGGCTTGCAATTTTGAATTCCTGGGAATTTGCCCATGATCAGGTGAGTCGTGTCAGTACGAAGGGACGTTTTATCTCACTGCCTGGGATGGACTGTCGCGAGTCTGCAGAGAGTATACAGGAGGAGCGAGACTGTCCGCTTCACGTTGCCGCCATCGACTGCGGCATGAAGCTGAATATTGTCCGTTCGCTGAATGCTCTGGGCTGTAGAGTAACGGTGCTTCCCTGGAATACGAAGCCGGAAACCATAGAAGCATTGCATCCGGACGGTGTATTTTTATCAAACGGCCCCGGAGATCCCATGGACGTACCGGAAACAGTGGACCTGGTAAAGCAGCTTCACGGAAAATATCCGATCTTCGGCATCTGCCTGGGACACCAGATTCTGTGCCTGTCCTACGGCGCAGAAACCTACAAACTGAAGTTCGGACACAGGGGAGGAAATCACCCGGTAAAGAATCTGCTGACAGATCGGGTGGAAATCACTTCCCAGAATCATTCCTTTGCTGTAAAAGAGGAATCCCTTGCAGGGACAGGACTTGCTGTTACACACATCAATCTGCTGGACAATACAGTGGAAGGGGTGCAGCAGGCAGAGGACAGAGCATTTTCCATTCAGTATCATCCGGAAAGTGCACCGGGACCACAGGACAGTCAGTACCTGTTCCGGCGATTCATTGAGGTAATGAAGGGAGGATCCTTAGATGCCTAAGAGAACGGATTTAAAAAGAATTCTTGTAATCGGCTCCGGCCCCATCGTGATCGGTCAGGCAGCTGAGTTTGATTATGCCGGTACTCAGGCCTGCCTGGCACTGAAGGAGGAGGGATATGAGGTGATCCTCTGCAACTCCAATCCTGCTACGATCATGACGGATCCCACGATTGCGGATAAGGTCTATATGGAACCTCTCAATCTGACCTACATGGCAAGGATCATCCGGAAGGAGAGACCGGATGCGATCCTTCCGGGCATTGGAGGACAGACCGGGTTGAATCTGGCTATGGAGCTGGAGAAGAAGGGAGTACTGAAGGAATGCGGCGTAGAGCTGCTGGGAACAGACTTTGACAGCATTGCCAGAGCAGAGGACAGAGAGCTTTTCAAGGAACTCTGCATCAGTCTGGGAGAGCCCACTTTGCCTTCTTTGATTGCAGAGTCAATGGAGGAGGGAATTAAAGCTGCGGAAGAAATCGGCTATCCGGTGGTGATCCGGCCTGCATTTACTCTGGGAGGAACCGGAGGCGGCTTTGCGGACAGCGAAGAGGAGCTTCGGGAGATATTGAAGCATGCACTGGTGCTTTCACCGGTTCATCAGGCTCTGATTGAAAAATCGGTCCGCGGCTATAAGGAGATCGAATATGAGGTAATGCGGGATGCCAATGATACAGCAATTACCATCTGCAACATGGAGAACATTGATCCCGTAGGCGTACATACCGGTGACTCTGTAGTTGTATGTCCTTCTCAGACTCTGACCAATAAGGAATATCATATGCTCCGGGACAGCGCTCTGAAAATCATCCGTGCCTTGCAGGTAGAGGGTGGATGCAATGTCCAGTTCGCACTGGATCCGGACTCCTTCCGGTATTATCTCATTGAAGTAAATCCGAGGGTATCCCGTTCCTCCGCCCTTGCCTCCAAGGCAAGCGGCTACCCCATCGCCAGAGTTTCTGCAAAGATAGCGGTTGGTTATCGGCTGGATGAGATCCATCTGGCGAATACCCTGGCCAGCTTCGAACCATCGCTGGATTATGTGGTTTCCAAGCTTCCCCGCTTCCCCTTCGACAAATTTGCCGATGCCAATAACCGTCTGGGCACCCAGATGAAGGCCACCGGTGAGGTCATGAGTGTGGGCCGTACCATGGAAGAATCTCTCCTGAAGGGGATTCGTTCTCTGGAGATCGGTGTCTGTCATCTGTATCACAGCAAATTTGACAGGATGGAAACAGAAGCGATCCTGGATTATATCCGGGAGGGGACAGATGACAGGATCTACGCCATTGCGGAACTCCTGCGAAGAGGTACTGCAAAGGAGGAAATCTTTAAAAGAACTAAGATCGATCCACTGTTTCTTCGGGTGTTTGCCAACATTGTGGACATGGAGATACGGGTGAAGAGCGGGATCGGGGATCCGCAGATTCTGTTCGAGGCAAAGCGCATGGGCTTTTCTGATCAGATCATTGCAGGACTTTGGAACAAAACACCTCATCAGATCTTTGACCTTCGAAAGAAACTGGGCATATGGCCATCCTATAAGATGATCGACAGCTGTGCCTCTGAGTTTGAGAGCTATATTCCCTACTTTTATTCCACCTATGAAGGGGAAAATGAATCCCGGGTGGATGAGAAGGAGAAGATCATCGTTCTCGGCTCCGGTCCCATCCGGATCGGACAGGGAGTGGAATTTGACTATTCCACGGTCCATGCAGTAAAGACCATACAGGAATCCGGCTATCAGGCCATTATCATCAATAACAATCCGGAGACCGTTTCCACGGATTATACTACTTCTGATAAGCTGTACTTTGAACCTCTCTGTGTAGAGGATGTCATGAACATCATCGAGCTGGAACAGCCGAAGGGTGTGATTGCCACCCTGGGAGGACAGACCGCAGTGAATCTTGCAGAGCCTCTGAGGGAATACGGTGTGACCATTATCGGAACCGACTGTGACGCCATTGAACGGGCGGAAAACAGGGATTCCTTTGAAAAGGTTCTGGAGGAGCTGCATATTCCCCAGCCGAAGGGACAAGCAGTAACATCCATTGCAGCCGGTGTCAGGGCAGCAGAGGAGATCGGCTATCCGGTGCTGGTTCGTCCCAGCTTTGTGCTTGGCGGAAGAGCCATGCAGATCGTGTCCAAACAGACGGATCTGGAGCATTATCTGAAAACCGCTGTAGAGATCGATGCAGACAAGCCGGTGCTGGTGGATAAGTATATTCGAGGAAAAGAGGTGGAGGTGGATGCTGTCTGTGACGGTATCGATGTGTTCGTTCCCGGAATCATGGAGCTGGTGGAGCGTACAGGCGTCCATTCCGGTGATTCCATCAGTGTGTATCCGCCCTACAGCATTTCTGACAAGGTCAAGGGAACCATCCTTACTTACGCAAAGAAGCTGGGACTGGGGATTGGAATCGTTGGTCTGTTCAACATCCAGTTTATTGTGGATGAAGAAGAACATGTCTATATTATTGAGGTGAATCCAAGATCCTCCAGAACGGTGCCCTTCCTGTCCAAGGCCACCGGCTATATGCTGGCAGATATTGCAACAAAGGTGATCCTGGGAGAAACTCTGAAGGAGCAGGGAATCTTCTGTCTGTATCCGGAGGAGAAAAAGCGGTGGTATGTGAAAGCACCGGCATTCTCCTTCTCCAAGCTGAAGGGAATGGATTCCTACCTGTCCCCGGAGATGAAGTCCACCGGTGAAGCTATCGGCTACGATGGCCGGCTGCACCGTGCTATGTACAAGGCACTTACAGCCTCCGGAATCAGACTGCAGAACTACGGAACTGTACTGGTCACTCTGGCAGACGAGGACAAGGAGGAGGCACTTCCGCTGATCCGCAGGTTTTATGATCTGGGCTTCAACATTGAGGCCACTACAGTCACCGCCGAGTTCCTGAAGGAGAGGGGAATCCGCTGCCGACTGCGGAAGAAGCTTTCTGATGGCAGTCAGGAGGCACTGGAGTCCATTCGTGCAGGTTATGTCAGCTATGTGATCAACACAAGAGCGATCCTTTCAGGAATCCATGAAGGCAACGGTGTAGCGATCCGCCAGTGTGCCACAGAGAATAATGTTACGATGTTTACCTCTCTGGATACCGTCCGGGTACTGCTGGATGTGCTGGAGGAGCTGACAATTACCGTGTCAACGATTGAGGGGGAATAATAAAATAAATGTTTTTGAATCCCGGAAAACCTTGAATTTGCTTGGTTTTCCGGGATTCATTTTGTTTACTGTCTACAAATTGGCTACAAAAAATTTGCAAACGTCCTGTATAAGCAAAAATATGCGGATGATATGTACAGAATGCGAACGGAAAGAGCATATCAGAATGGAGGGGAACTTCCCTTGTATGTAGAATTTGCACTGTTTGATTTTTTGGAAGTCATTGTATTCTGGATTGCAGGTATTTGCGTTGCCAGGAAAGTAAATTTGAAATAGTGACTAAAAAGAAAACATATGTTGACACCATATACGACACCATTTATAATGAGGTTAGAATATGACAACGCCAATAGTTGAAAGTGGGGCGAAGAAGGATGACATTGAATGATTATTTGAAGCTTCCTTATCGAATGGAAATTATAGAAAATCAGGGGGAAAGAGGATATGTTGTGTCCTATCCGGATCTGCCTGGATGTGTTTCCACCGGTGATACAGTTGAGGAAGCAGTTGCAAATGCACAGGATGCTAAGCGTTGCTGGATGGAAGCTGCGTTGGGAGATGGTATTAAAATCCAGAAACCGGATTCATTAGAGGATTATTCAGGGCAGTTTAAACTCAGAATCCCTCGTAGTCTGCACAGATCATTGGCAGAACATTCAAAGAGAGAAGGTGTCAGTATGAACCAGTATTGTGTATACCTTCTGTCTAGGAACGATGCATTGATGGCTAAAGAAACTATTTTGAAAACAGAAGGAGGAGGGGGTAATGGAAGATAATATTGTATACCATGGCAGTAATGTGGAAGTAGCCAGACCTCGAATTTTGCAGAATGGTTTTTATAAGGATTTTGGGTACGGATTCTATTGTACATATTATAAGAAACAGGCAATTCGCTGGCGTTGACAAGAAGAGGGGACAGTATTGTCAATCAATATCGATATGAAGAAAATTCTGATCTTAAAGTCTTAAGTTTTCCGGAGATGACAGACGAATGGCTTGATTTTGTTGCCAACTGCAGACGAGGAATTGAACATGAGTATGATATTGTGGAAGGTCCGATGGCTGATGACAAAATCTGGAATTATGTAGAAGGATTTGTTGAAGGTCGGATTCCTCGGGATGCCTTCTGGGGGCTTGTCAGATTCAGCTATCCAACGCATCAGATCGTGTTCTGTACGGAGAAAGCACTGGGGACGATTACTTTCGAAAGGAGTGATTCCTATGAGAAATAAGTATTTTCCGGAAGAAGAAATTGAAATCAATGACTTGTATTTTACCTGTTATATGATTGAAAGAGTGGCAAGACAGCTGCATCAGCGCAATAGATATGTTGTTAATTCAATTGGTGGCGATGAATTGTACCATATACTTAGTGTGGCAAATGTTCTTCACAGTGAGAATCCTAAGCAGGTGGAAAGTGAATGGATAGATAATTATAAGCTTTCAGCCAGTGAATTTGATATTGAGGATGTAGATAAAGAACTTGTAGACACAATACCGACTCCACTGGATATGGGAGAGGTATATCAGCGTTTGATTGTAGACACAATGACAACGAAAGAAAATTATGTGGATGGGATTCTGCGTGTATATAATGATCCTATCTGCGATGTGATTGACAATTACAACTGCAGTGCGTATTACGAGCCATCCTATGTGATTGCGAGGGCTTATCAAAATGGAGGGTTTTAATAAGGCTGCAGCAAGGAGTTCTTATCACCGCTGCTCGCGCAGATAAAAAATGGTCTTATCAACTTTTGCAAGAAAGTTGGTAAGGCCATTTTTTGTTGCATTTACTTACTTCAGATCATCCAGCGTTTCTGCCATTGTGGAAAACTTTAGCTCATTTAAAGGCAGTTCCTTTCACATCTAAAGTGACATTGGAAAAAGATGACTATGAGATGCTAGCGGGTGCTGCTAAGAAGTATGTGACGCAGGAGAAGGAGAAATCAGTGCTGAAGAAGTCATTGAGAATAAAGGACTTTGAAAATTTTTTGAAAGAGTGCAGAAAACTGTTAAGAAACAGCAGGAACATTAAAGAGTAAACATTGGAAGCAAAGAATAAGCGTTTTCGAAAAAACAGTGTATAACAGTTGACAAGTGATATATACTGTTATACACTGTTTATAAGGAGGGAGTGAGAATAATGAAAATTATTATAAATAATTCATCTATGATTCCCATTTATGAACAAGTTGTGGATCAGATTAAAAAGGATATTATCGATGGTGTATTAAATGAAAATGAAGTTCTTCCCTCGGTCAGAGCTCTTTCCGGACAGCTGAAGATCAGTGCACTGACGGTGAAGAAAGCGTATGACAAACTCGAAGAAGAAGGCTTTGTCATAACCATCCACGGAAAAGGAACCTACGTTGCGGCAACAGATCGCTCGCTTGCGCTGGAAGCAAGAAGAAAGGCAGTGGAAGATGACTTTGCGAAGGCAGTAGATAAAGCAATCACGGTTGGAATGACATCGGAGGAAATCATCAATATTGTACAAATTAT
>JAUNAJ010000019.1 GCA_030527645.1 Lachnospiraceae bacterium
GGTACGCACGGTGCTGTGAGAGGACGGCGGTTAGTCACCGCCTCCTACTCGATTATCACAAAAACATTCAGTTTTTTACTTTTTCAGATACCCACCCTTTACTATTATCACCACCGCCAGCACAGCAGTTAGCAGGTCAGATACAGCCTGTGAAGCGAGAATTCCGGTAAAACCGAAGACGGCACTCAGGATTGTCAGTACAATGATATAGATCACACCCTGGCGGCCGAGAGACAGAGCCAGTGCACCGCCTGCATTTCCCACAGACTGGCAGACACAGGTGGAAACAAGCGTGACAGCCATAAAAACCAGTCCCGCCTGCTGGAAGCGAAGCATCATAGCACCATTTCGAATAATCTCCGGATCATTCATAAAGAATCGGATGAGAGAAGGAGCAAATATGCAGATCACTGCTGCCATGATCAGCGTAGCGGCAGCAAGAAAGCCGTAGGCGAACCGAAGAATATCGCTGAGTCGTTTTCTGTTTCCGGCACCGTAGTTGTAGCCCACCAGAGGCTGACCTCCGAAAGCAAAGCCCACCGGAATCAGAACGGTGATCATATTTACCTTCATGGCAATGCCTAGAGCTGCAACCTTATCAGTTCCATAGGGGAGAAGTGCCTTGTTTGTCATGAGCAGCATGAAGCTCTGCATCAGATTTGTGACAGAGGCGGGAATACCAATGGCAAGAATCTGTCGGATCTGAGCCGCCGATGGAAGCTTGCCGGACAGGCGGACATCACGAATGGAAACAGACAGATTCTTCCCATGCTTCACCATTGCATAGGTATAGTAGCAGTCAGCAAGCAGATTTCCCAATACCGTTGCAATGGCAGCTCCTGCAGCACCCTGGTTCAATCCGAAAATAAAAATCGGATCCAGGATCATATTCGCAGCAGAACCAATAATAGAGCCGGCCATTGCCTGCTTTGCCAGTCCCTCTGTACGAAGAATATTGCTGGGAACAAAGCTGAGGATCACCGTAACAGCTCCCAGTGCAATCCAGCTGTAGTAGCCGTTGGCATAGACAATTGTAGTAGAATCAGCCCCCAGTGCATGCAGGATCGGCTGACGGAAGAGAAGGAGTACGGCAGACACCACCAGTCCGAACGCAATAGCGATCCAGTAGCAGAAGGCACTGATCTGCTTTGCTTCTTCGTAACGTCTCTCACCAAACAGCCGCGAGATCAGCGAGCTGCCACCAAGGCCAAAGATATCTCCGAAGGCGATCAGCATCGTGAAGATTGGGGCCACCAGTGAGGTTCCCGCCACCAGCTCCGTCACACCGGTAAGTGCTATAAACCAGGTATCTACCATATTGTAAACCAGTGATACCATCATGCTGAGAACCACCGGCAGCGCCAGAGTCATATACGCCTTAGGTACAGGCGCCTTTTCGAATAAGGTGTTTTCCATGTTTCCCTCCATGCAAAAGAATATTTTTCTGTGTTTACTTTTTCTGCATCGACCAGCAAGTAACAGCAAGTGCCTGTTACTTGTATCTCGGCCCCTAAATCCGCAGTATTTCAGCGAAAAAAATCCACAACCTTCATAATAAAGGATTGTGGATGTCCCGACCGTGGACTTCCCAAAGATAACAGATTTGACGTGTCGGTGTCAATGGGGAATATTACTGCGAATGGACGGTAGATTACCCGCGCACAACAATAATGCAATATTCAGTAAGAACTAAGTGTAAAATAATGTAAATAATCGATATAAAAGCATACTAATTTACATGAATATATGATACTATAGAGCTGATATTAACAGGAGGCAGTTTTATGTATAGAAAAATCATGAATTTTTTGAAGGAATGGAAAGACAGTACATATCGCAAGCCATTGATATTACAGGGGGCAAGACAGGTTGGAAAAACGTATACTATTCTGGAGTTCGGACGTACCCACTATGAAAATGTGGCGTACTTCAACTTTGAAACTAATCCCAAATTAAATCTTACCTTCGAAGAAAATATCAGCCCTGATTACCTGATTCCGATTTTATCTCACATAGCCGGACAAACGATCGTCAGAGAGAAAACTCTCATTGTCTTCGATGAAGTACAGTTATGTGAGAGGGCCTTGACCAGTCTGAAATACTTCTGTGAGGAGGCACCGGAATACCACATTATTGTTGCAGGCAGTCTGCTTGGAGTTGCTGTCAACAGAGCCAGATTCTCATTTCCTGTAGGTAAGGTGGATATAAAAACCCTCTATCCAATGGATATAGAGGAATTTATGATTGCATGCGGAGAAACGGATCTTGTGGAGCAGATCAAACAATGCTTTCATACAGATACTCCACTTCCGGCAGCCTTGCACGATGCAGCCATGAAGCTTTATCGTCAGTATCTGATTGTAGGAGGAATGCCTGAGTGTGTGCTGCAGTATGTCAGCACAAAAGATTATATTCTTATTCGTCATACACAGGATACGATACTTGCAAGCTATCTTAACGATATGAGTAAGTATCATAACCTCAACGAAATAAAGAAAACAAGATTGGTCTATGACAATGTCACAGTACAGCTGTCAAAGAAAAAAACTCGTTTTCAGTATAAACTGATAAAGAAAGGGGGTAGAGCTTCCGAATTCGAGAATGCGATCGAATGGCTGAATTTGTCCGGAATCGTATCGCAGGTTTACAGGATCGAGCAGATAAAAAAACCGATGGAAAATTATCGCGATATTGATTCTTTTAAAATCTATGTATCAGATATGGGGCTGCTCTGTGCAAAAAAAGATCTGGATGCAAATGATATTTTATATATGGTGGATGAATTGAATGACTTCAAGGGCGGCATGACAGAAAACTACGTCAACATACAATTATCCATTAATGGGTATCGAACGTATTACTGGGAATCTGAACGTGGTGCCGAGATCGATTTTATCATTCAGCGTGAAGGACAATTGATTCCTGTTGAGGTCAAGTCAGCGGATAACACCAGAGCAAAAAGCTTGAATCTGTATATAAAGAGCTATCAACCTGCTTATGCGATCAAGCTGTCCGCAAAAAACTTTGGATTCGAGGACGGAAAAAAGACAGTTCCGCTGTATGCTGCCTTCTGCATCTGATCAATGTTGAAATGAACGTGTTGAAATAAACCTTTCCCGGTCCGATTCTCACCTCTTGTCAGCGCAATGAAAGTATTGTAAAATATTTCAGTTATGAAGAAGATGAAAACAGTTACATACAAACTGAATTTGATTCGACCGGATCTTGCCTCCGGCAGCCTGCGTCTTGCGTTCCTGACCGATCTTCACAACTCGGAAAACGGACCGGATAATGAAGACCTTCTGAACGCGATCAGAGAAGCCGGTGTGGATCTGATCCTCTGCGGAGGAGATATGCTGGTAGGAGATGTAGAAACTCCGATCACGATTGCGAAAGATCTGGTGCTGAAGCTGGCAGCGGACTATCCGATTTACCATGCGTTGGGTAACCATGAACATCGGCTGAAGCTTTATCCTCACCAGTACGGACCGAAATATGAAGAGTACAAGGAGTCTCTGGAGCAGGCAGGTGTGATCTTTCTTGACAATGAACAGGAGCTGATCACAGTACGAGGCATCCCGCTGATGATCTCCGGATACAGTCTTCCGAAGCAAGCCTATACGCGGGTATCAAGAGCTTCCCTTGATGCAAGTCGGATCAACCAGGAACTGGGAGCAGCCGATCGCAAGGTGTTGAATATTCTCCTGGCACATACGCCGGAATATATGCCTGCGTACACCAACTGGGGGGCAGATCTGACCCTTTGCGGGCACTTCCACGGCGGGATCATCCGGCTTGGAGAACACACAGGTCTGATCACGCCCAACGTGAAGCTTTTCAATGGAAAATGCCATGGACAGTACGATTTTCATTCGAGAATCACCTCCGGTATTACAGAAGAATATGATTCCCATATCATCGTCAGTGCCGGCCTGGGAGAGCATACTTTGCCTTTGCGTTTTCACAATCCGAGAGAGCTTGTGATTGTGGAAATCGAGATTTCTAAGGGGGAAAAGGAGAATAAAATTCATGGCCATTCCGGTAAAGCTTCCGGTGTTTGAAGGTCCCCTGGACCTGCTGATGCATCTGATCGAAAAAAACAAAATTGATATTTACGATATTCCCATCGTCACGGTCACAGACCAGTACCTGGAATACATTCAGCAGATGGATCGGGAGGATATGAACGTCACAAGCGAATTCATGGTCATGGCGGCTACCCTCATCGATATCAAATGCCGTATGCTCCTTCCGAAAGAGGTCAATGAGGATGGCGAAGAGCAGGATCCGAGAGAGGAACTGGTCAAACAGCTGCTGGAATATAAGAAATACAAATACATGTCTTCAGAGCTCCGCACGATGATGAATAATGCAGGAGACATGGTTGTAAGGAAAAAAATGCTGCCTGACGAGGTGAAAAACTATGCACCTCCGGTGGATCTGGAAGAACTGCTGGGAGATCTGAACATCGACAAGCTTCATAAGATCTTCCAGTCCGTGCTGAAGCGTCAGGAGAATAAGATCGATCCCATCCGAAGCAAGTTCGGACGGATTGAAAAAGAAGATGTATCCCTTCCGGAGAGGCTGACCTATGTAGAACGGTTTGCCATTCGGGAACGGCATTTTTCCTTCCGAAAGCTGCTGGAGGAGCAGGGTGGCAAGATCCAGGTGGTAGTAACCTTCCTCGCCGTACTGCAGCTGATCAAATCCGGAAAGATCCAGATCTCTCAGGACGAGCTGTTCGGAGATATCATTATTGATTCCCTGGAAGAAGAGGGTACTGAAATCGAGGAATACAGCGAGGATGATGAATCATTCAATTGAATCACATTGACTGGCCATTCTCCCTCCGGTATTTACGCAGGTAATTTCGATGATTCCGGAAAAGGGTGCTCTGCGATACATATGCAAATCAGTGATGAAAAAAATTGCTCTGCTGGTTACATGTAAGTCAAGGATTAAAGGAACATTATGAGTATAAAAAGTGAAACAACCGATAATGTAAAAGCCGCTTTGGAGGCCGTACTTTTCGCCATGGGCGATTCCGTGGAGCTTGGAAAGCTTGCCCAGGCAGTTGGCTGCTCTGAGAAGGTGACAAAAGAGGTGCTGGATGAGCTGAAGGAGGAATGTGACCGGGAAGACAGGGGCATCCGTCTGCTGGAGCTGGAAGGTTCCTATCAGTTCTGCACCAAGAAGGAGTATTTCGACTGTCTGATCACCATTGCAAAGACAACCAAGAAGCCGGTGCTGACCGATGTAGTGCTGGAGACTCTGGCTATTATAGCCTACCGTCAGCCAATCACCAAGGGCGAGATCGAGACCATACGTGGAGTGAAAAGTGATCATGCGGTAAACAAGCTCATTGAATATGATCTGGTGCAGGAGCTGGGACGCCTGGATGCTCCGGGACGACCGATCCTTCTGGGAACCACAGAAACCTTTCTTCGCAACTTCGGACTCGATTCCATGGAAGAGCTTCCTGAACTGAATCCCGTACTGCTGGAGGATTTCAAGGCCGAAGCAGAGGCAGAGATTCCGGTCTGAGTGAGATTTATCCGGAATCATCGATGGGGTCAATTGCTCCTTTTCCGAGAACCGGGATCTGTTCTATATGTAGATTTGAAATATAAGAAGGAATATTTTTAGCATATGACAATATAAAGCAGGAACCTTCGGTAGTATCAGAAGGCTCCTGCTTTTGTGAAGTCTCAAAAAAAATCACGAGAATATATCGGTCTTTTTTCAAAGCTGTCAGTCAACAGCAAAAATGGTACATAGATCAGCCACCAAGAAATTCATATATATCAGCATCCCAGGAAATGCCGCTGCTCAATCCCCATTTTTTGACTTTTCCAACACAAGATACTTGTGATATAACAAATCTGAAGTAGAAAACACCTGTAATTATGCTATAATGGAATATGTAAACGAGGAGCTGTGTTTTTATGTAAACACAGCTCTGAATCTGATTAGAACCATTTGAATTGCTGAATATACGGATAGTAATTATGATAGAACTCAAGAATCTGACAAAAAAATTCGACAATTTCACAGCAGTGGATCACTTGAACCTCACCATCGAGACCGGTGAATTCTTCGGACTTCTGGGACCAAACGGTGCAGGGAAGACCACTACCATCAGTATGTTATCTACAGTGCTCCTTCCCACAGAAGGAGAGATATTAATCGATGGAAATGCACTCTCACGAAAAGCATCTGCCCAGAAGCGGAAGCTCAGTGTGGTAACACAGGAATACTCCATGCGTCAGGACATGACAGTGGAGGAGGTCATGGAGTACCAGGGACGGTTGTACTTCATGCCCAGGAAGGAGATCCGTCAGAAAACAGAAGAACTGTTGGAATTCGCAGGTCTTCTGCAGTTCAGAAAACGTACCGTGCGTTACCTGTCCGGAGGAATGAAGAGAAAGCTGATGATCTGTCGTTCCCTGATGATCGAGCCGGAGATCCTGCTTCTGGATGAGCCAACGGCAGGAATGGATGCCCTGGCAAGGCGTCAGATGTGGAATCTTCTCAGGAAGCTGAACAACGAAAATCTCACCATCATCCTGACCACGCACTTTATTGATGAGGCTCAGGCACTCTGTGATCGTGTAGCTCTGATCAGCGACGGAAAACTAGATGTGATCGACACACCAAAGAATCTGATTCAGAAGCTTGGTGCATTTGCAGTCGATAAAACCTCCGAAGAGACGCTTCAGACACGATACTTCCATACAAAAGAAGAAGCGATTCAGGTTTTGTCTGAGGAAGAGGGAGATCTTGCCCTTCGGAATACCACTCTTGAGGATGTGTTTATTGATCGGGTGGGCAGGAGTCTGGATGCTCCCAAAATGCGGAGAAAATAAGGATTCTGCAAATTATGATTCTATTCGAAGCATGAGGAGATTTTCCGGCTGAGAGTGTTAACACATGATGAAGCATAATCATATACAGGTATAGGAAAGATAAATGCGAAGAAGCATAATCATAAACAAATATAGAAAAGATAATTACTGGGAATAAAAGAAAGGCAAAGCGGCGGGTAACTGTATGGGAATAGTCACTGTTTTATGGGAAAAATGGACAGAATTTAAAAGAGATTTTTATAAGATCACCCTGGCAGCCATGATCTCGCCGGTGATGTATCTGATCATATTCGGAATGGGAATCAAGGTTACCTCGAACGGGGAGCCGTATCTCAATTTCCTGATTCCGGGTATTGTCTCCATGGCCACCATGTCCGGAAGCTTTGGAGCCGTTGCACAGAATATGTCCGTGCAGAGGCTGTATGAGAAAGCCCTGGATCAGGTAATGATCTCTCCGACGCCTTTGTGGCAGTTCATTCTGGGACAGATCATTGGAGGAAGTCTCCGCGGCATGTATGCAGGCTGCATCATCCTCGTTCTTACAGCTCCGATCAAAACAGGTCTGATCTGGAACGGATGGACCTTCCTGATCATGTTTATGAACGGAATTGTATTTTCCACCATCGCATTGACTCTGTCATTTTTGGCAAAGAGCTACAACGACGCACCCAAGTACAATGCCTACATCATTGTACCGATGTCCTTTCTGTGCAATACATTTTTCTCCACAGAAAATATGCCCTCCGGTTTCCGACAGATCGTATCTTTCCTGCCTCTGTCCCAGACCAGTGAGATGGTGCGCTCTATATCAGCGGGAGGAAGTCCTACCGTTTTCGGAATGGCTGTACTCGTTGCGTATATGGTGATTTTCGGAAGTATCTCCTTCGCATTTATCTATAAGAAAAAAAATTTGTAGATATGCATGGGGAAGCATTTTTTACTCCTTGTCAGCAGACTGATCAGCATGGGCAGCTGGTAAGTAAAAATATAGCTGACAGAAGCACCCTCGTTCTCTACGCTTGCGTCTTTGCGCTTTCGAGGTGTGGGATTGCTTATCTGTGTTAAATTTGCAGAATTCTAATCAAAAATAATAGTTGCTCAGACTTTATATGTGTGTCATAATAGACAACTGGTTAAAAAGATGAAATGTTTAATTAGTAGAAGAAATAATGAGAATGAAAGCATAAATAAATCAGGATATTTACGCATTAGTCCAACTCGATTCCGGTCAATGGTATATCTCTGCATACTGTTATTCGGTATTTTATCTGCAGCTGTTTCAATCAGCCTGTTCTCAGCAGGTACGGTCTATGCCGATGAAGCCCATTCTGCCTACGCATCAAGCTCTGAGATGGGCACTCAGAAGGAAATAGTAAAATATGGTATGACACCCATTTCCGGGGAATTCCTTGCCGACGGCAGCTGGGAGATCGAAGTGGAGAGCAGTTCCTCCTTTTTCAATATTCATTCCTGCGAATTGATCGTTGAGGATGGCAGCATGGAAGCAAAGCTTACCATGGAAACCTACAGCTATCCCCTTCTTTATCTGGGAACAGCAGAGGAGGCGGCGGCAGCAGATGCGTCTGACTATATTGAATATGAGGAGATCGATGACTGGTATGTTTTCACAGTGCCCGTAAAAGCGCTGAACATGCCAATCGACTGCGCTGCTTTCAGTAAGAAAAAGGAAAAATGGTACAACCGGCAGATCCTGTTCGATGCGAGTACACTTTCGGAAGAAGCACTGAATAGTCTGGAGCTTCCGGATTACGACCTGATTGAGGATGGACTGGAAGCACTTGAGCCGGAAACCGGTAGTGTTGCGGATTCTGAACAAAACAGTATCGCTCAGGATAATTTCTCCGTTCCTGCAGAGATCGATCTTGCAGACGGTCGTTACTCCATCAACGTTGCTCTCACCGGCGGAAGCGGCAGAGCCTCTGTCAGTACGCCTACCCTGCTGATTGTAGAGGACGGAAAAGCCTACGCCGAGCTTCTCTGGAGCAGCAGTCATTATGACTGGATGCAGGTAGGCGGTGTCATCTACGAAAATGAAGCAGAAGAGGGTGCCAATTCCCTATTCACTATTCCAATATCTGCTTTTGATTCCGTGATTCCCGTAATCGCAGACACCACAGCAATGGGTGATCCTGTTGCAATCGAGTATTCCCTGACCTTCTATGAAGAATCCATTGGGGACGAAGGACTGATCCCGCAGGTGGCTGCGAAGAAGGTGGTAATCTTCGCAATCGTAATTATTGTTGGCGGCTTCTTCCTGAATCTGTATGTCAAGAAGCGGAGAAAAGTCTGAATCCAGGAAACCCAAGAAACAAGAAATCCTGTGCCGTATTCGAGAGCGAGAGGCACAGAAAACGAGAAAAATAAGAAACCCTGTGCCGTATCCGAGAGTGAGAGGCACAGGAAACGAGAAAAATAAGGAACCCTGTGCCGAAGCCGGGAGCGAGAGCGGTGAAGAAGAATAATAAGGCACAAGGAAAAGATAAGAGTAGAAAAGAAATAAGAAGGAAAATTTGAAACCATGAGTACAAACAAAAAAAGCAGAAAAAGCGGCATGAAGGATCTGACAGTAGGAAATCCCTCGAAGGTGATCCTTTTATATGCCCTCCCTCTTCTGGGAAGCTTCCTGGTGCAGCAGCTCTACAGCACTGTGGATCTGATCTTTGCAGGAAGATTTATCGGAAAGCAGGCCTCCTCGGCCATAGGATCCAGTGATCTTCTTGTGACCTGTATCATTGGTCTGTTTACGGGGATCTCTGTCGGTTCCAATGTAGTAGCAGCACAGTTCTACGGAGCCGGAGACAGAAAAAGCCTGAAGCAGCTGATTCAGACTGTATACAGCTTCGGACTGGTGGGAGCGACTGCTCTGTTTGCAATGGGACAGCTGCTGGCGCCCACATTCCTTCACTGGCTTCATACTCCTGAGGACGTATACCCGCTGTCTCTGAGCTATCTGCGAATCTATTTTATCAGCATTTTCGCCATCATTCTGTATAATCTTGGTTCCGGAATCGTCCGGGCACTGGGAGATTCCAGAGCTGCCTTCCGATTCCAGATCATCGGCGGAGCCGTGAACATAGTTACAGACTTTATCTTTATCTATTTCTTTCACTGGGGTGTGGCGGGTGCAGCTGCAGCGACGGCACTCTCGCAGATCCTGTCAGCATCCCTGGCGTTACGCTACCTGATGAAGCTGGATGAGGATATTGCACTGAAACTGCGGGAATTCCTGATTAAGGGAAAGCTGCTGACGCGCGTTCTGGCCATCGGGATTCCGTCCGGCATCCAGTCCATGATCATTACCTTCTCCAATCTGTTTATCCAGAGTATCATCAACAGCTTCGGAGTAAATACCATGGCAGCATTTGCGGCATACTTCAAGCTGGAGCTGTTCATGTATTATCCCTGCATTGCCTATGGACAGGCACTTGTTACCTACACGGCCCAGAACGTGGGAGCAGGAAAAGAGGATCGCGTAAAGAGGGGACTGCGAACCACACTGCTTCTTGCAATTGTTTCCGTGGGATGTATTTCCCTGGTTTGTTTCATTCTGGGACGACCGATGTTCTCCCTGTTCAGCAGCGACCAGGACGTAATTGCAGAAGGTCTGAGGATCATCCGTGTTACCTATCCGCTGTACTTTATCTACTCCGTGCAGGAGTGCTTCGGATCTGTGTGCAAGGGACGGGGATATGCCAGAATGCCAATGGTGATCATCGTATTCTGTATGTGTATCTGCCGTGTGATCGCAATCAATATCACCACATCCATCAATTGGGCAATTGAGTCTATTGCAGTGGTATATCCTATTACCTGGGCACTTTCAGGAATACTGATGGTCGTGTACTATATTTGGCTGAATAGAAAGCCGGGCAGGAGAAGCGCAGCAAATTAAGAAATGAATGTTCTTCATTCCTGCCAGTATGAATTAATAAGTTTAGAAGAGCCGTGAAGCAGGCAGCAGTCTGTTTCACGGCATTTTTTTGTCGAGTTCGCGAGACTTGGTGCCGGGGCGTAGGTTCAGCGGACCTGATCCGTGCGTATTATTTTTACTTCATCTGGAAGAGGGGTTGTTCGCGTTCTTGATCATATATCTCAGGCATACACGAAAAATACAAACAATAATTGATACTTACTGATAAAAATTTGAATTATTACACTAAATAAGATAAGTTGTTTGCAAATACGTACATTCATGCTATACTGTATGTATAAAAACTGATACAAACTTTGCATGCGTTACGATCAATGATCCTGCCATCAGTTCACAGGGTAAACAGTAATGAAGCAAGGCTATTAAGACCAGGGGTAACAATAATTCTCCAGGTTTACGCTGAAGCGTAAACAGAAACGAAACAAGGCTATTTAGACCAGGAGGTGTTCGTATGATGCCAATTATCACAATAAGCAGAGAAACCGGCAGCAACGGAAGCAGAATCGGCGAGATGGTTGCAAAAGAATTAAACATACCGGTAATTGACAAATACTTTATTGAAGAGCTGCGCAAGAAGACAGGATACTCCCCCTCCCATCTGGAAAACAAGGGCGAATATCTGTCCCAGTTCGATTTCTTCCTGAATGCTCAGTTCTATAACGGTCTGTATCTGGGAGACGAACAGAATGACCTGTATCATATCCAGAGAAACATTATTCTCGAAGAAGCAAAGAAAGGTCCCTGTGTGATCATCGGACGCTGTGCGGATGCGATCCTTGCCGATGAGAAGATCCCCAGCCTGAATGTATTCATTCATGCTGACATGGAGTACAGAATCCGTAATTACAGGGAACGTTTCCCGAATCATGAAGCAACCCTGGAGAAGCTCATGAAGAAAAAGGATAAGGGCAGAAAGGCTTATTACCGCTTCTACACCGACCGCGAGTGGGGCGATGTTTCCAATTACGATCTGGCGCTGGACAGCGGTCGTCTGGGTGAGGAAATGTGTAAGAAGCTGATCATTGTGGCTGCACAGGAGAGAGCGGAAATCAAATAACTCTTTTTTCAGATACCATACAGTGACAGACAATTTCTATTGAAGCTGCCGCATATAAGGTTTTGCCTTATATGCGGCAGCTTATTTTATTTGCGCGAACAACGAGCCATGCGGACATGCCTGCATGTCCATATGGCGACTGTCGCGACAACTTGAGAAACTCACAAAGCGTGTTTCTCATAGCTGCGTTCATCAAAGAGAATGTATGGTGGACGATATTTCCGGAAATCAATTGTACAGAGTTATTTTATGTGTCAATACAGTGTGTGTTGTACTTTTGTTGAATCTCCTGCATAGAATATAATTCGAGAGCTTTGAAAGCATCTGCCAGGACAGTGATTCGAACTTAATATTGCGAAGATCAAGCAAGAATTTGAGTCTTTTATCAGCGAGGAATACTATGTACAGGAAACAGTCAAACAGATTTATTAAACATCTTGATTTTGTAATTCTTGATATAGCGTGCCTTCAGATTGCATTTGTATTGGCTTATGTATTAGTTCGTGCAGCTGATGAACCAAATCCATACAGTATTGCGATTTATCGCAATATGGCTCTGATGATCGGGCTTGTAAGCCTGGTTGTCATGTTTGGAGCCGATACACTGAAAAATGTTCTTAAAAGAGGGTACTATCGTGAATTTGTTTATACGATTAAGCATTCTCTGTGCACATTGGCGATATCTATTCTTCTGCTCTATTTTGCTCGAGGAGCGCAGCAGTATTCAAGATTAGTGTTTGGTTTTACATTTGTCTTCTACGCAATCATAACCTATTTGGTTCGAATTTTGTGGAAATCAAGATTGCAGAAAAGAATGAAAGTTGGAGGTGAAAAAAGACTGCTGATTATTACCGGGAGCGCAGAAGCACAGACTGTAATCAATAATCTGAAAGAAAAAAATTACGGTCGTTATCTTCTTGCGGGACTGGTTATTCTGGGGCTTGACGGGACTGGGGATACCATAGCAGGTGTTCCGATCGTAGCAAACGAGGAAAATGCTGCAAGGTTTGTCTGTCAGCATTGGATTGATGAAGTGCTTATTGTTCCGAAAGAGAGAAGCAGCTATCCGGAAAAGATGATTCAGGAACTGATGAGAACGGGTGTTACAGTTCATATAAACCTGGCAAAGGTCATCAATATACCGGGAAAAAAGCAGATGGTTGAAGAAATGGCAGATTATACGGTTCTGACGACCACAATGAACAGTGCCAGTCCAACAGAGCTTCTTGCAAAAAGAGTATTAGATATCATCGGCGGATTAACAGGCTGTATTCTTACCGGAATCATTTTCCTTTTTATCGCACCGGCAATATACATCAGCTCACCGGGACCGATTTTCTTTTCACAGGAAAGAGTTGGAAAAAATGGAAAAAGATTCAGAATGTATAAATTCCGCAGTATGTACATGGATGCAGAAGAAAGAAAAGCAGAGCTGATGGAAAAAAACAAGATTAGCGATGCAAAGATGTTTAAACTTGATTTTGATCCACGTGTTATCGGAAATAAAATCCTTCCTGATGGAACGAAAAAAACAGGGATCGGTCAGTTTATCCGTGATACCAGTTTGGATGAGTTTCCGCAGTTCCTGTCCTGCCTGACAGGAACTATGTCATTAGTAGGAACACGTCCGCCGCTTCCGGGAGAGGTGAGCTTCTACGAGCTGGACCACAGGTCAAGGCTTGCGATCAAACCGGGAATAACCGGTCTTTGGCAGGTAAGCGGCAGAAGTGACATTACAGACTTCGATGATGTTGTGAAGCTGGATCAGGAGTATATCAACAACTGGAGTTTAGGTCTGGATATAAAAATTCTTTTGAAGACAGTGCTGGTAGTGCTGAGAAAAGACGGATCCATGTAGATGAGATGTCGCAGCCGGCTTGATAAAATGAGGAGAATAGCAATAACATGAAAGTTTGTATGGTTGGTTCCAGTGGTGGACATTTAACACACTTATATATGTTAAAACCGTTCTGGCAGAACAAGGAGCGTTTCTGGGTAACCTTCGATAAGGTGGATGCGCAGTCTCTGTTGACAGGAGAGAGGATGTATCCCTGTTATTATCCCACCAATCGAAATATCAGGAATCTTCTTAAAAATACAATCGTCGCATGGAAGGTGATCAGAAAAGAAAAACCGGATCTGATCATTTCATCCGGCGCCGCCGTAGCAGTACCATTCTTCTATCTTGGAAAATTATTCGGAGCGAAAACAATCTATATAGAAGTTTTTGACCGTATTGATACCTCTACCATTACAGGAAAGCTGGTTTACCCGATTGCGGATACATTCATCGTAGAATGGGAGGAAATGCTGAGCGTCTATCCCAAGGCAATCAATCTGGGCTGCATTTTCTAAAAAGAGTATCGTGAAAAAAGATTTCATCACTATTGTTGCCGCTTAAAATCGGAGGAATGGAGATTTATACGGATGATATTTGTAACAGTTGGAACCCATGAACAGCAGTTCAATCGTCTTGTGAAGAAGGTAGATGAATTAAAAAGAGATGGTCTGATCCGGGAGGATGTCCTGATCCAGACCGGCTATTCTACATTTGAGCCCAGGTATTGCCGGTGGAGTCAGTGGTTTCCGTATGCGGAGATGGTCAAGCATGTAGAAAAGGCGCACATCATCATAACCCATGGTGGTCCGTCCAGCTTTATTATGCCGCTGCAGGTCGGAAAAACACCAATCGTAGTTCCAAGGCAGGCAAAGTTTGATGAACATGTGAATAATCATCAGGTTTACTTCTGCAATGCAGTCGCAGATCGATATGGATCTATTCTTGTTATAGAAGATATTGAAAAACTTGGTGATTCTATTATAGGGTACGAGCAGTTCGTCAAGTCAATGCCCGGAAAACAGGACAGCAATAATGCCAGGTTTAATGCAGAACTTGAGAAGATTGTAGAGGAAATGATGTGATGAGAAAAGTTGGAATCATGTCAATGCAGCGAATTGCCAATAATGGTTCATTCTTACAGGCATATGCACTAAAGATGCTGATCATTGAATTGGGTAATCAGGTCGAGTTTGTTGACTTTCATGTGGAACCTCCGGTCATTTCAGATGAATCTGAGTCTGCTAACAGATATATCAGAAAGATCAAGAAAGGAATGGAGGTAATACTCTGTTCTGCACCATTTTCCCATAAGCTTGTATTTATTGATTATAAGCAGAAGTTTCATCAGAAATATATGCCTCTGCTGGGTGTGACCGATGAGATGTCCTATACACCGGAACTGGATGTGCTGGTAGTAGGCAGTGATGAAGTATTTAACTGCATTCAAAAAAATACAAACGTAGGATATTCACTGGAGCTTTTTGGCAAAAATCATAAAGCCAATAAGCTTATTTCGTATGCGGCATCCTTTGGTAATACAACAATGGAGAAGCTAAAGAAGTATGGGAAGACTGAGGAAATCAGAGACTGTCTGAAAGGATTTGATGCATTATCCGTCCGCGATAAAAACTCCGGGAATATTGTTAAAGAATTATCGTCCAGAGAAGTAACCTACCATCTGGATCCGGTGCTTGTATATGACTATATGAGGGAATGCACCCTGATCCCTCGTATTGAAACGAAGGAAAGATATTTGATTGTTTATGCCTATTTCCAAAGAATCACCCCGGAGGAATCCAGGTGGATCAAGGAATATGCAAAGAAAAAAGGATTGAAGGTGTACGCTCTTGGCGGGATTCAGAGCTGTGCTGATCGGTTTATTAATTGTTCTCCATTTGAAATACTTGCATATTTTAATAATGCAGAAGAGGTGATAACTGATACCTTTCATGGCTGTATATTTTCAATTATTACCGGACGAAGATTTACTGCTCTGATAAGAAAAAGCGTTGGCGGCAGTTATGGCAATGAGGAGAAATTGACTGATCTTCTGGAGAGACTCGAACTGGACAATCGATATACCTATGATGTGAAAGATTCGGAGCAGATTAACCGAACGAAGATCGATTACAATGCAGTCGGGCAGATCCTGGATGAGCAGAGGCAGAGGGCGAAAGAGTATCTGAAGGAGCAGCTGAGTAATGTATGAAAATGTTTCATTCGTAAAGGAACACTGCTTTGGGTGCAGAAGCTGTGAGCAGGTTTGTTCAATCAAATGCATTGATATGAAAGCAAATGCAGAGGGCTTCCTGTATCCCGGTGTAAATGAGGCTGCCTGTATTCACTGCGGACGATGCGTGCAATCCTGTCCTGCGGAACAGTCCGATCTGCACAGGAACCGCCCGTTCGAAATGTACGGGATAAAGAGCAGGGATGAAAAAGCTGTTATGAACTCTGCGTCAGGCGGTGCTGCCGATGCAGCTGCCAGATCGATTATTCTGGAGGGCGGAGTCGTTTTCGGTGCCGCCTATAATGAGAAACAGAAGGTGATGCACATAGAGGTTGATCAGGCTGATGATCTATACAGAATTCAGTCATCGAAATATGTGCAATCTGACCTTGCGGAATGCTATTCAAGGGCAAAGGAATATTTGAAGGAAGGAAGAAAAGTACTTTTTACAGGCACACCCTGTCAGATTGCCGGTCTTTATTCATTCCTTGGAAAAGAATATGGCAGCCTGTATACCTTAGATCTGATCTGCCATGGAGTTCCGTCACCATTGTTCTTTGAAAAATATAATGAATTCATTGAAAAGAAGATGGGCGGAAAAGTGCTTGAATATAATTTCAGGTCAAAAGAAAGAAAAGGCTGGGGAACACAGCTGCTCCTGAAGATCAGGACACGCACCGATGCCAGAACACAGCTGTTCTCTCTCAGCAGATACGGGAGACATTTTCTGGATGGAGATTGTTACCGGATGAGCTGCTATCAATGTCCCTTTGCGGACATGAAACGATGCGGAGATTTAACTGCAGGTGACTACTGGGGGATAAACAGGTATAACCCGGAGATGTTTTCCGAAAAGGGTGTCTCCTCTGTCGGCGTGAATACCGAAAAAGGAAAAGAGCTGCTTAACAAAATGAACATTGAAGCAGTACCGATCAAAGAAGAGGCATTTTTGGAGAAACAGGACAATTTGAAACATCCAACTCCAATGCCGGACAGCAGAAAAACATTTTATGTAAATGTTTCCGAGGAAAATTTTATAGACAGCATAAAGGTCGGTATCCTGCTAAAGGAAAGAATAAAGGCATTGATTCCTGCAAAGGTGTTCGTTTTTCTAAAAAAAATCAGAGGATAAGAGGAGAGATACAGGTGATAGGTACAGTATTGCGTTATTTCGATGGCGGTGACTGGATCGTTTTATACAGAGAAAGGGAAACAAAAGATTTCCATCAATTACAGGGACAGAAAAATTACTGGTATGCTGATCCGTTTCTTCTTGAATACAACGGAAAAACATTCTTGTTAACGGAGGCATTTGATAACAGAACGCAGATTGGAAAAATAGCGGTATCCGAAGAGCTGGACGGTACCTTTGAGAAGCCGGTGATACTGATTGAAAATATGTATCACATGTCCTATCCATGCGTTTTTGAATACAAGGGAAAAGTATACATCCTCCCCGAAACAGGAGAATCTAAAAGACTGGAATTATATGAGTTCGATGATTTTCCAAAACCTCATTATACAAAATATGTTCTGCTGGAAGGTGTCCGATACGATGACTGTACCGTTCTCAGTTTAGATACCGGTATACACATTTGGGCGTATGATGACCGGCATAACCGGTCATTGCTGTATTCGCTGGATCTCTCGACAAAGCAGGTGAAGCTGCTGTATGCAAGAGACTATAAAGAAAAAAAACACAGACCTGCAGGCGCACTGTATGAAGAAAACGGAAAACTGTTCCGACCATCTCAAAACTGTACAGAATCATACGGAGGTTCGTTACTATTGAATGAGATCGTGGATATTGCCTGTTTAAAGGATCGGATGATTCATGAGTATAAACCGGAAGATGTTTCGGAATGCTATACAAAACTACATACATATAACCGGTCTTCCCGGTTTGAAACCATCGATGTTTTTCTTCCGCAAAAAGGGATTGGATGTTTCATCGATAATATCAAAAGAAAAATACACAGAATGAAAATGGAAAAAAATTGTGATGAAGCATATAGTTATTGTAATTACAACCGGTGTTGCTGAATACGGCGGACTCACAACGGTTATGATGAATTACCTGAATCATATGAATTTAGCAGGCCTTACGATTTCTTTTGTTTCATGCAATGAAATCGATGATTCAATGAGAGCAAGGTTTGAAAAATTAGGGATAGAGTATTACTGTCTGCCCTCCAGAAAAAAGAAACCATTCTTATATTACAGAGAACTGGTAAGAGTACTGAAAGATACTCATTGTGACCTTATACATGTAAACGGAAACAGTGCAACGATGATCATTGAAATGCGTGCTGCCGAACGGGCAGGAGTACGACAAAGGATCAGCCACTGTCATGCCAGTCAGTCAAACCATGCGGTTATTAATACCATTATGCACCCGGTGTTTAACAGCTCCTATTCCAAGGCGATCGCAGTGTCAGAGGAAGCCGGAAAATGGGCATATGGAAACCGTGAATTTACAGTCCTGAAAAATGCCATCGAAACGGAACGATTTGCTTTCAATAAAGAAGTCAGAAAACAGTATCGCAAAGCACTTGGCATTCAGGACAGGATCGTGATAGGAACGATCGGAAAATTAAACCCTCCTAAAAATCATGCGTTCCTATTGCGAATCATGAAGGAACTTTCTGCTGATGACAGCAGATATGTTTTTTTGTTAGTGGGAGAAGGTGAGGAACGCAGAAACTTAGAGGAATATATTAAGAACAATTCCCTGCAGGACCATGTCATCATGCTGGGAGGCAGAAAAGACAATGCTGAGCTGCTTCAGGCAATGGATCTGTTTGTGTTTCCCTCACAATATGAAGGGTTTGGAATGGCTTTGCTGGAAGCAGAGATCAGCGGACTGCCCTGCATCTGCTCAGAAAATATTCCTGAGATAACAAGAATATGTGAAAGCGTTAAGGCAGCTCCTTTTGATGAAAAAATATGGAAAAAAATGCTTGTTGATGCCTCCGTCGAATTAGGCAGAACTGACAGAACAGAAAGAAGTAAAAAAGCTTTACAATGTTCTGAAAGAGAGGGACTTAATATTAAAAAAGAGGCATCTTCCTTACGAGTGATCTATGAGTCCATGCTTGAGGGTGAAGGTTAATATGCCAATAACACTATTTGGAATCATCTGGCTTGCTTTTCTTGTTTACAGCTGCTGCTCGAAAAATCCACATGCGTTATTAGGAATGCTTTTATTGTCAACGGTCTTGCAATCAACGAACGTTCTTGTTCTGTCCGGCGGAACAGGTGTTGGTCCGCTGACTATAACAAGCGGTGTATATTTTTTACGCATGGCTTTGTATATAAATCAGTTAGTATTGGCTGTGCGCAAAGAAACGATTGCATTAGCCCTGTTTATGACAGTTATATTTTTGGGACTGGTCCTGAGCGACGCATTATCCGGGAATGTCATTCTTTACTTCCTGCAATTGCTATGCTATGCAATGTGCTTTTCGCAGATCCTGAAAGTCGAGGAAGTGTATGAAAAGGCGGTTGTAGAAAGGATAATAATCAACATATTGTGGTTTGTGGTGATCATGGGAGCAGTCCAGTTTTTGATGTCATGCCTTATCATTCCAAAATTCAATATCATCAGGCTGTTGTTTTATAATGAGCAGGGGTTGACCGAAACTGTCCAGTTTTTGATACCGGAGAGATATCCAAGATTATTTTCCACCTTTTTGGAACCCTCCTATTGCGGAGCTTTTTTAACAGGTTCTTTTTATTATCTGATTGCACAGGAGAGAAATCTGGAAGGTAATAAACTATTGGCGGCATGTGTTTTAGCAGAAATTATCTTAACAAGATCATCAACTGCCTATGCAGCAATGCTTATTGGCGGTATCATCTTTGCTGTTTTGGGAAAGAATAAACGGTTGTTATATCTCTTGCTTCCGGTGGCAGCAGCGGGTTTAATTGTATGTATCGTTCAATATGATGAGATTATTTCCCTGGTTGCTGCAAAATTTGCCAGTGAATCCGGTAAAGAGCGAAACAAATGGAATCGATATGCGATCTTAGATTTTTATGATCATAAGATCATAGGTGTCGGATACAAACAGGCGCGGGCAAGCAGCTTGTTTTACAGTATTCTTGCTCAAACCGGCCTGCTTGGCCTTGGCAGCTATGTCAGTATGCTTGGCACAATTCTGCATAGAAGTCTCGACATGCCTGCATCATCAGAACCATTAACCGGCGCAAAGCTTGCATTGATAACCGTAGTGGTTTCACAGGTGATCGCATGTCCGGATCTGGATTTTTGTGTGTTTTGGTATTTCATGTTTGTGATTGCAGTATTTTATTATCACGAGGATATTCATTATGAATACGGAAAAGACCAGGTTTAAAAAAAACTTATATATTGCAATTGTATCGCAGCTGGTGTCATCAGGTGCAGGAATTACGATCTCATTCATTGTGCCAAGGTTTCTTGGAGTCAGGGAATATGGATTCTGGCAGCTCTTTTTGTTTTATGTGGCATATGTCAATGCTGCATCTCTGGGACTCTTCGACGGCTTATATCTGAAAAGAGGAGGCGATGATTACGATACCCTGGACACGTCTCTGATCGGTACAGAATGGAGGCTGCACATTCTGCTCCAGATACTGATCGGCCTGGTACTGGCCGTCATCGTTTTGAGGCTGGATCTGGAAATTGATCGAAAAGTTGTTTTACTGACCTGCTGCTTCTGTATACCGATCATCAATTCGAATGACTATATTGGAAAATTACTGCAGGCTGTAAATCGAACCAGCCTGTACTCAGTTTCAGTAATATTATTTAACGCAATGTGGTTCGTAGGTGTTGCAGTTATGTACGCTGCCAGATGGTATTCCTACAAGATCATTGTTCTTGCATATGTAATCGGACATATACTCGCAGGTATATATCTGAATTATCATGCAAAAAACATTTTATTTGCTCCCCGATGCCGGATTTCAGAAGTTATATCTGACATGAAGGAAAATATCAGAGTCGGGATATGTCTGTTTGCAGCCGGTTATGCAAGCTCACTGATCATCGGCAGCGTTCAGTTTCTTGTTGATCGATCCTGGGGAATTGAAGTGTTTGGAAAAGTCAGCTTTGCTCTGTCTATCACATATTTTTTCCTCCGTTTTATCAGTCAGGTGAGCATGGTGCTGTTTCCGGCTTTGAGAAGAATCGATGAACAGCAGTCCGTGGATATCTATATATCCCTTAATAAAAGTCTGGATCTGCTTTTGCCGATCATACTGATGGGATATTTTCCGATCAAATTGATTCTTTCAATTTGGCTCCCGCAATATAGAGAAAGTATGAACTTCTTACTCTATATTCTGCCGATCTGTATATTTGACGGGAAAATGCAGCTGTTGTTCGATACATATTATAAGGTTCTGCGGGAAGAAAAGAAAATGCTCTGGTTAAATGTTTCGGCAATGTTTTTTTCAATAGTGATAACCATCATCACTTTGCAGGTCACAACAGACTTAACCTATGTACTCATCGGAATCATTATTACTCTGGCATTACGATCATTAAGAGCATATATGTATCTGTGTTCAAAATTACAGATCCCTAAGGATGACCTGTTCCTGAATCTTATTACAGTTACGGTGTTCATTGGGACAGCAGTAATATTAGAAGATCCGGCGGCGCTTTTCGTTTATGTATGCTTTTATTGTGTGATTTTGTATTTGCATAAACAAGAGGTAAAGACTGTGCTTTCGGATCTGAAAGGATTTATAAAAAAATAATGAGCGGAGAATAGCATGCAGAGAAATGTTGTAATAAAGAAAATCTTAAAAAGTACCATATTTAAGCCATTAACAGGAATTAATAAACTGATACCCAAAAAAGATACGTATGTCCTGCTGTATACAGCGAATATGGGAATCAGCCACAATCTGAAACCGTTAAAGGAGTATCTCATTGCAAACGGATACCACAAAAAATACAGGATTGTCTGCGGTGTTGAAGGCAGAAAATATTATTTCGAAAAGGAAAAACATGTGAAGTATGTTTCAAAGCTTGGCGCACTGTTCACATTCCTCAGGTCAAAGCATGTTTTCTACACAACCGGTCAGATTCCGATCAAGCCTTCAAAATCTCAGATCGTGATCCACATGAATCACGGAACCTCAGATTTAAAGGCATGCGGTGCCTTATCGAATATTAATAACGGTGATGAATTCTTTTTCACCTACATGCTGGCACCCTCAAAATTATATGTACCTATTTTTGCAAAAGAATATATATGTCCGGAAAGCAGTATCAAAATCTGCGGTGAACCGATGACGGACGAATTGTTTGCAGAGCATGAACCAATCTCCTTCGGAAACTATAAAAAGGTGATACTATGGCTGCCGACATTTCGCCAGTCCAGCTACCTGAATTACAGTGATTCAAGTGAAGGGCTGCTGCCGATGTTTTCCGATAATGATTACAGGGAACTGAACCAGAAGCTGAAGGAACTGGATTTTCTGCTGCTGGTAAAGCTGCATTCAGCTCAGAATACAGAAGCTCTTGAGCATACGCACTACAGCAATATAGACATTATGGATCATGATGCTTTCATCAGGCACGGTGGAAATCTCTATGCTCTGATGGCACAGGCGGATGTACTGCTGGGAGATTATTCCTCAGCCTCGTTACAGTTTTTGCTCACGGGCAAGCCTCTGGCATTTATTGTTCCTGATATGGATGAATACAAAAAAAGAAGAGGCTTCTGCTTTGACAGACCGGAGGATTATATGCCGGGACCGCTGATAAAGAAGAAGGAAGAACTATATGCCTTTCTTTCTCGGATCAGTGAAGGTACAGACAGCTATGCCGATGAAAGGAAAAGAGTGAGAGATGCTGTCTTTAAATATCAGGATGGAAATAATACAAAAAGAGTTATTAAGCTGAGTAATATGTACATTTAATTTAGGAGGCAGCAGCAATGCTTAATTTTACTGTGGGTCCTGTCATGTCTGATGAGGCTGTGCTCTCTGTGGGAGCGGAACAGGTGCCGTATTTCAGAACGCAGGAATTTTCAGAGATAATGCTGGAAAATGAATATCTGATAAAAAAATTTGCCGGAGCGGCAGAGGATGCAAGAGCGGTATTTATCACCGGTTCCGGCACAGCTGCAATGGAGGCCGCAATCGTTAATGCATTTACTTCAAGGGACAAGCTTCTCATCATAAACGGAGGCAGCTTTGGGCAGCGGTTTGTTGAACTCTGTCAGATCCATAAGATCCCCTTTTCAGAAATCAGACCAGCATTCGGTAAAGGCGTGACTGCAGACCAGCTGCAGCAATTTTCGGGCAGGGGATATACGGCTCTGGTTGTCAATATCCACGAGACATCTACAGGGGTATGCTATGATCTGGATCTTCTCAGCCGCTTCTGTAAAGAAGAAAATCTCTTCTTTACAGTCGATGCAATCAGCGCATTTCTTGCTGATCCAATCGATATGCAGAAACAGCAGATCGATATGATGATTACCGGTTCCCAGAAGGCATTGGCCTGTCCGCCCGGAATTTCCGTTATCGTTTTATCCAAAAGGGCAGTTGACAGAGTATATGGGAATGATCCGCATTGCATGTATCTGGATCTCAGGAGTGCTCTCAGGAACGGTGATCGAGGCCAGACACCCTTTACACCGGCTGTGGGGATCCTTCTGCAGATCAACAAGAGACTGAAAATGATCCATGATGCAGGAGGTGCTGAAGCGGAGATCAGGAAAACCGCTTCTATAGCTGAGGATTTCAGGTCCGCATTAAAGGAGAACAGGCTTCCGTTGGAGATTGTTTCACAGTCTCTTTCTAATGCCGTAACACCGCTGCATCCGCTGCATGCTTCTGCCTATGACATATTCCTGACGCTCAAGGATGAATATCAGATCTGGGTCTGTCCGAACGGAGGCGATATGAAGGAAAAAGTATTTAGAGTAGGACATATTGGATGCCTGACCGTCGAGGACAACAAAACACTGATTGATGCTCTTATAGATATGAAGAATAGAAATTTACTCTAGGGGGAAGCAGGTTATGACAAGGGTAATTACCTATGGCACTTATGATATGCTGCATTACGGTCATATCAGATTGCTGGAACGGGCAAAGTCACTTGGCGATTACTTGATCGTAGGTGTTACGTCTGATGATTTCGATAAGGCCAGAGGTAAGATCAATGTCCAGCAATCCTTAATGGAAAGAGTCGAAGCGGTTCGTATTACCGGAATCGCGGATGAGATAATTATCGAGGAATACGAAGGACAGAAAATCGAGGATATCAGAAGACTGGATATCGACATATTTACTGTAGGTTCAGACTGGGAGGGGCACTTCGATTATCTGAAGGAATATTGTAAAGTGATCTATCTTTCAAGAACACATGGTGTGTCCAGTACTGCCATTCGTTCTTCCAGACGTGTGTTAACGATGGGTCTTGTGGGAGATAAGATTGATTTCCTCACCAGGTTTTTAAACGAGAGCAAATTTGTTAACGGGCTGCATGTATGTGGAATCTGTTCAAACCAAAAGAATACATTACCTGAATCATTACGTACTCTCTCAGTTGTAACGGATGAATATGATTGTCTGCTGGAACATGTGGATTCTGTGTATCTGATTTCTTCTCCGGTGAATCATTACGAACAGATCAGGAAGGCATTGGAAAAAGGAATTCATGTTCTCTGCGAATCACCGATCGTTACGGATCCGGTCCAGTATGATGAACTTCTCAGGATCGCAAAAGAAAACAACTGTATTTTGAGCGAAGCAATACGAACAGCCTATTCGACAGCTTACTCAAGACTGCTGTTAATGCTTAAAAGCGGAAAAATCGGAAAAGTTGTTTCTGTGGATGCTACATGTACGGCAATCAGAGATATTGCGGATGATGCCGAAGCCAAGTGGAACAGCATTAATGAATGGGGACCGACAGCAATGCTACCTGTCTTCCAGATTCTTGGCTGTAAGTATGTAACGAAGCAGATCGTATCCAATATCGTTAATGAGAAATTAAAGTGGGATGCCTTTACAAAAATCGATTTTGTATATGCAGATGCTGTAGCATCGATAAAGGTCGGAAAGGGAGTAAAGTCCGAAGGTGAATTAATTGTTTCGGGTACGGAGGGCTATATATATGTCCCTGCTCCCTGGTGGAAAACAGACTATTTTGAAGTACGATACGAGAACTCTGTCAACAATCAAAGATACTTCTACCAGCTGGACGGAGAAGGAATACGATATGAACTGGTGGCGTTCTCTAAAGCAGTGGAGACGGGACAAGACGCAGGCTATATCTCAGCAGGCGTTTCTCGCGAGTTCAGCAGGATTCTCAATGATTATGAGAACGGCAGGATCACGTTGATCTGCTAGTTTGAACCTGAAGCCGCTGATTTCGGCAGGAATGCTGCATGTTCAACCGGTGCCTGTGCAGGCCGTATTGCTAATTGGGAAGGAAAGAGTTTATGCGAAGAGCAAGGATACTTGCGTTTCTGATATTTCTTGCATCAGCCGCATTTTATGGATACACAGAGATGATGGAACGGAATAAACCTGCAGATACAGCTCCGGAGATCACCTGTGATGAGGATATTCTGGAGATCACCTGTGAATATACCGATGAAGATCTCCTGGAAGGGATATATGCGGGTGATGCAGAGGACGGGGATCTGATGGATCAGGTGATTGTGGGACAGATCTCTCCCTTTATTAAAAAAGGAGAGAGCGAAGTCATTTATATGGTGTTTGATTCATCAAATCAAATGGATTCACTGGTTAGAAGAGTTCGATTCACTGACTATGAATCGCCGACTGTTTCACTGACAGATCCTCTGATCTTTCATATCGGGGAAGGAAGCTATGACAGTATACTTCGGATGATTGAAGTATGGGATCAGCTGGATGGTGATCTGACTGAGTGGATGGAGGTAATGGATTATGACATCAGTTTTGCATCCACAGGTTCTTATGTATTTCCCGTACAAGTCACAAATTCATATGGAGATACAGTGGATTTGGCACTTCCGGTTCATGTACAGGACACCAGACTGCTGGATCATTCCATATATCTGAATACATCTCTTGTTTACGCAGATGTTGGAGAAAAGCTGGATCCGGCAGAGTATATAGAAAAGATCTCCGGTGAGTCAGGTCTCGACTCCGGTGAACTGCTGCATAGAATTTCCTGGGAGAATGCTGACACTTCCGTGCCGGGATGTTCCGAGATCCACTATATCTATAAAAATCAGGCAGGAGAAGTTTCCGGTGAAACCTGGCTTACTGTAATCGTCAGGGAGCAGGAGGACGCATGACATGAATCGAAATGGTATATTTTTTCCGGATTATTCAGTTTCGGGAATTCTGAGAGAATTGAGAAAATATCTGTTTATTATGATCATGCTGGGAATGTCCGTCTGTCTGTTCGCTTCCGCAATGGGAAAACTGACATATCAGCCGATCTATGAGAGCAGAGCTGCGATTGCTGTCAGTGAAAGAGGCGCTCAGCAGTATTCTTCACTGGATACAAACAGCAGTATGGCAGCAGTTTATTCGGAAGTATTTGAGAGCCCGGCATTGCAGGAAAAGATTTTGGAAGCTGCAGGAGAAGCTGTAAACGGATCCATCAGCTGTGAAGTGATCTCTGAAACAAATATGCTCAATCTTGCGGCCTTTTCCACTGACCCGGGACAGGCCTATGCACTTCTGCAGACAGCACTGAAGAATTACCAGGATGTTTCTGATACTGTTTTCAGCAATGCCGTTCTCCATATTGTTCAGGAGCCATCCATTTCAATGGAACCTTCAAACAGCTCCTTTTTCATTCAGTATAGATTCCTTTTTGCAGCAATATCCGTTGTCTGTATTGCAATGCTGGCTGTGCTTAGATATTTTATGAGATTTACGATAAAGTCCTGTAAGGGAGCTGAAAAGTATCTGGATGGAGAAATACTCAGCCTGGTGAATGAGGAACATCACAAGAGGCTTAGCGCCGCAGATAAAGCAAAAAACAGAAAGGATCCATACGATCCGCCGCTTTTACTGACCGATTCTCTCGTGAGACAGAGATTCTCAGAGCAAATGCGAATGCTCGCATATGGTGTTGAGAAACATATGAAAAAGAAAGAGCAGAAAAGGATTCTTATTACCAGTCTGGCAGAGCATGAGGGCAAAACAACGGTTTCTCTGAACCTTGCCGCTGCATTGGCAGAGCAGGGAAAGAAGGTGATCCTGATCGATGGTGATATTTCACGTGCAGGCATAAGCACTGCCATCCATATGCCTGTTTCTGAGGATCGCTCAGTAACGGGTGTTCTTTCCGGAAACATGGACTGGAAGGATGCTCTGCAGATTCACAAAAAAACAGGGGTACAGCTGCTGCTTCATTGTAATACTGCAAAAGGCTCTGATCAGCATATGGATGCTGTACGTATTGATCAGATAACGAAAGAAATGTCTGAATCAGCAGAGTATGTGATCATTGACTCATCCCCGGTTTCTGTTTCGCAGGATGCGGAAGTCTGGATGCAGGCTGCCGATACGACGCTTTTAGTCGTTCGACAGGACTGGTCAGATGTACGCGGAGTGAACGACGCAGTGGATCAGATCTGGCAGAATTGCAGTGATTTTGCAGGCTTTGCACTGAATGTATTTTACGGAAACGAGCAGGTTCGTATCCAGAAAGGAGTACATCAGCATGTATGAAAAAACTTCTGATCCGGTATCAAATAAACCCGGTGTGATCTATGTTGATATGGGCAGAATGATTGCAGAGGTCTTTTCTTACTGCTGTAGATTCTGGTGGCTGGTTCTTGGCTGTGCAGCGGCAGGAATCCTGGCAGTTCATGTGATCTATACTGTAACTTACCAGCCATGCTATCGAAGCCAGACTACTTTCACAGTCTCTGTTGGAGCAGAGACAGGGACATCGGCCTACTACTTTTCATATAATACCGCAGATCAGATATCCACTACCTTCCCCTATATTTTGGACAGTCATTATTTTAACAGTCTTCTGCTGGAAGAGATTGGAAGAAGTGACATGAACGGAGAGCTGTCAGCATCTGCTCTTGAGGAATCCAATGTAGTAACAATGACCATGACGAGCCCTGATCCGAATGATGCCTATGAGTTTCTGATAAGTGCAGTAGAAGTGTTTCCCGAAGCTGCCAGATTTGTATTAGGTCAGATCCGATTTGATTTTATCGGGAAGGCAGAAATTCCTGCTCAGCCCTGCAACCTGCTGCCGCTGAGCAGACAGGCTCTCTATGGCGCAGGAGGAGGTTTGCTGATACTTGTCAGCATATTCTTCCTGATCGCGCTTTTGAACAGGAAAGTGAGTTCCCGGGAAGCATTAAAGCCCTATACCAATATGAAATGCCTTTCTTATATTCCGGAAGTGCCTTCCGCTGCACACAGAAAGAAGAAAGGAAGAACAGTTCCAATGGATGATCACAGAATCAGAACAGAGTACAGCAATTCCATCAGAACTTTATCGATGCGCCTGCAGCGAGAATTGAGAAAAAATAAGGGACAGACGATTCTCCTAACCGGAACCGGTGCAGGTGAGGGTGCCACCACATTGGCCGTTGAGCTTGCGGTCTGCATGGCTGACCAGGGCAGCAAGGTTCTTTTGATCGACGGAAATCTTCATGAAGAAAATGCCTGTGGAAAACTGCTTGGCGTTGGAGCAATTCCCGGAATCAGGAATATATGCAGGGGAGAGATCAGAACCGATAAGATACTTGTCAGAACCGGAAGAGAAAATCTGTCACTGTTATCCAACGGAGAGCAGAGCAATGAAAATACATCCGCGTTATTGTCGAATGCTCTTTTTCGCCAGTGGATCACTGACATGAAAGAATATTATGATTATATAGTCATTGACGGTCCTGCCTGCGGCTGTTATCAGGATTCGCAGCTTTTATCAGATTACGCGGATGGAGTGCTGTATGTAATAAAGTATGGTTCCGTAAGTATCAATCAGATTCGTTATGGTTTAAGACTGATGGACAGAGGCAGCGCACCGATGCTGGGCTATGCATTCAATTGCTGTCCCGGTGGAATGGGAAATTACAGTTACGGAATGTATGGTTATCATTACGGCCATGAAAAATATGGAAGATAATATGAAATTACAGTTACGGAACATAAGGTTACCATTATGGCCATTAAAATATGAAAGATAATATGAAATGTAATACCATGTCTGTCTAAAAGGGTCATGCAAAGAATAGTTGCCTGTTAAGATTGAAAAATAAAAGTGCTGAATAACATTTGGGTTCTGAATGTTGTTCAGCGTTTTTTTTACAGTTTTAAGATATCTATGTTCTCTTCTTGAAATAACACACTCCATACTTTATAATGATATGCGGTAATTTGGATTTAAAGCATGTGAGGAATATGCGTGTCATTCGTATCAGGATAGATGATTACGTTTGTTTATGATTCTTTAAAAAAGCGATATTCAGATTGGGTACAATAATAGATTAAATGGAGCCTTCCGCATATGAATAACGAAACCGAAAAAGACGACAAGATCCGTCTCCAGTCCGAATCCATCCGCATTCTGGTAAGCAGGTGGAAGGACGGAACCTTCGGCGAGATCCTTGACGACTGGAAATGGATCTTTTCCTACAGTAAAAAATACAAAGGGGCCATCGTGTTCTATACCCTGCTGGGAGTCTTCAGCAGCACGATGGGACTGGTGTCCAGCGTTGTCAGCAAATACCTGATCGATATTGTGGTCAACAGGGATATGGCAAGGCTTGGACTTCTCATTGCGCTGGCCCTTGGCTCTGTGGTCTTCAATCTGACCTTCAGCAGCATCATCAGCCGGATCTCCACCAAGCTGAGTATCTACATCAACAATGATATCCAGGCCGATATCTTCGACAAGATCATCGATGCGGAGTGGCTGTCCTTAAGCAAGTACCCCTATGGTGATATCCTGAACCGTTTCAACGGAGATATCAGCACCGTTTCGGGAAATGCCATCAGCTGGGTGCCGACGATCATTATCGCAGTCTACAACTTCGCAGCAACCTTTGCTCTGCTGTGGCATTACGATAAGGTCATGGCTCTTCTGGCCTTCGGAAGTGCTCCCTTCATGCTGGTCATGTCCCGTTTTCTGATCCGGAAGCAGCGGGAGTACGGCAAAAAGGTCCGGGAGATGAACTCCAACCTGATGACCTTTGAAATTGAAACCTTCTATAATATAGACACCGTAAAATCCTTCGGTATCACAAAGCTGTACGGCAGGAAGATGCGGGAGTGGCAGCAGAAATACAAGGTACTGTCACTGGAATACAACTGGTTTACGATCTGGACCAATATCCTGCTTCAGATCATGGGAACCATCGTGCAGTATGCCGCCTTCGGCTACTGCCTGTTCCGTCTCTGGACCGGACAGATCACCTACGGAACCATGACATTGTTCCTGCAGCAGAGAAGCAGCCTGAACAGTGCCTTCAATAACGTAGTTTCCATTATCCCTTCCTTCCTGAACAGCTCCGTATCCGCACACAGGATCCGCGAGCTGGTTGAGCTGAAGAAGGAGATCCACATTCCGGACAGCTCCAGAATGGACGCATACCTGGAGGATGGCTTTACTGTGGAGATGGAGGATGTAAACTTCTCCTACATCCAGGGTACGGAAGTCATCAAAGAATCCGCCTTCGAAGCACACCCCGGCGAGATCGTTGCTCTGGTAGGCCCCTCCGGTGAAGGAAAGACCACCATGATCCGGCTGATCCTCGGCCTGATCCATCCGGAGCAGGGACATGCCCTTCTGAAAGCATCCAATGGAGAACAGGTAGAGTTGAATGCGGATACAAGACATCTCTTCGCCTACGTTCCCCAGGGAAATGCCATCCTGCAGGGAACCATTGCTGAAAATATGCGCATGGTGAAGGAGGACGCATCCGATGAAGAGATCATCGAGGCACTGAAAATTGCCTGTGCCTGGGACTTCGTACAGAAGATGCCCGACACCATCAACGCAAAGATCGGAGAGAGAGGACGAGGCTTCTCCGAAGGACAGGCACAGCGAATATCCATTGCAAGAGCCATCCTTCGTGATGCACCGATCCTGCTCCTTGATGAGGCAACCTCCGCTCTGGACATCACCACCGAGCGACAGGTACTGAAGAACATCATTCAGCAGAAGCCCAACAAGGTCTGCATCGTCACCACGCACCGTCCTTCTGTGCTGAACATGTGCCAGAGAGTCTACCGGGTAGTGGAGACAAAGGTCACACCACTGACAGAAGAAGAATCCTCAAGAATGGCCATGGATTTTTAATATGAATTTGATTCAGAACACCTGCATAGTAACGTCAGATCTTCACGATCTGCATAGTAACGTCCGACATTCACGACCTTAATACAAACGGAATAAATGGAGTAAAGCATGAAACAGGTAGACACCTACGAATATGTCTCCGTCCTGAAAGAGCTGACGGAGGAGGGCCGCCGTGTGAATATGCTCATCGCAGGAAACAGCATGAGCCCCTTCCTCATTCATAACAGAGACTATATCTACTTTGAAAAACCGGGCAGAGACCTCCGAAAAGGCGATATGGTGTTTTACCAGCGTCTCACCGGCCAGTATGTCATGCACCGGATCTGTAAGGTGCATAAGGACGGAACCTATGATATGGTGGGAGACAACCAGACCGATATCGAAAGGGGAATCAAAAGAGATCAGATCTTTGCAGTCATCACCCAGGTGAAGCGAAAGGATCGGATCATCAAGCCCGGAGACTTCTGGTGGGTATTCTTCGAGAAGGTGTGGATCAATATGATTCCGATGCGTCGGCTTGCTGTCAGGATGTATGGAATTCCTGCAAGATTGAAAAAGTAAGAATCCTGTGCCAGGAAAATAAAATCCAGGTGGATCAAATACAGATCCATAGCGAATATCAGATATCAAGAGAAAAGGAGTGAAAACGAATCATGAAATTCATCTACCCGGCAGTGTTCCGCAAACAGCCCGACGGCTCTGTTTACGGATTCTTCCCGGATCTGGCCTGCTGTGAGGTGACGGCAGGTGATCTGGAGGACTGCATTGAAAAAGCCAATGAAGCCGCCTACAACTGGATCGAACTGGAGCTGTCCGAGGACGAACCCCTGATGCCCCCTGTATCCGATCCCTCCGACCTGGAACTGCAGGAGGGCGATGAGGTAAGAAACATCTCCGTCATGATGCGGTTCTTCGAGGGCTGGGACGAGTGAGAGTAAGAGGGAATACTCTGATACAGAAATAGAAGGAAAAACACAATGCTGCATGTGCAAAATGCTTCGATGTATGAAACAACGGATATGGTCCGTAAGAGATGCATGGTGCAGCGCAGCAGTAAAGGAGTCTGATAACAATGAATAAGAAAAAGAGATTTTGGACCACGATCATGATCCTGGCTCTGTTGGCTCTGATCGCAGTTCTTGGCTATCTTGCCTGGTACATGTATCAGGACTATCTGGCAAGACAGCATGCACAGGAGGTACAGGAAACTGTATCGGTATCCTCTGTGATCAAAGAGGAGCCGGAGGTAGAAGAAGAGTCAGAAGCAGTATCAGAGATTCCGGAAGAAGATCTCGGTAAAGAAGGAGAAGCAACCGAGGTTCCGGACAGCATCTTTGTAGATCTGGAGAATCCCATCGATTTCGCTGCCCTGAAGGAGATCAATCCGGAGCTGTATGCCTGGATCCAGGTGGACGACACCCAGATCAACTACCCCATCGCCCAGCGGGCAAATGACGACGGTTTCTACCTGCACCACGATATGTATGGAGATGCAGTATTCGCCGGCTGCCTGTATACAGAATCTGTAAACAGCACCGACTGGACCGATCCGCTGACGATCATATACGGTCACAACATGAGAAATCAGACCATGTTCTATGACCTGCATAAGTTCGAGAGTCAGGAATTCTTTGATTCTCATCCTTATTTCTATATCTATTCACAAGACAACATTCGTGTCTACGAAGTATTTGCAGCCTTCACCTACGATGACAGAAGAACCCTGGAGTACTTTAATCTGGATGATCCGGAGGTGTTCCAGAGCTACATCGACGGTGTAAAGACAGGTACGCTGGACGGCTGGCAGGGCGGACATGTCCGTCAGGAGACCCAGGTGGATGCGAACTCAAGGATCGTTACTCTTCAGACCTGCGTAGGAGCAGGCGGAGAGCTGCGCTACCTGGTACAGGGCGTACTGGTCAGCGAAGGAGGAAAGGTGGTGAACGCAGAGAATGAGTGAGAGAAAAAGCCCCCGTTCTACTCAGGCAGACGGTCTGGCAGAGGAATATCTGACTGCTCTGGACGATGATCTGTTCAGAAAGGAAGAGGAGGATTCCGAAACGGTAAGACAGGATCAGGAGCTGGCTTCAGAGCTCGGAAGGAGCATCGAGGAGCAGCTTGCTGCCTACGATCAGCAGGATGAAATGCTCCGGAAGGAGCAGGGCAGCCGGTCCGATTCCGCAGAATCCGGCCATCATCGGAGCTCCGGAAGCAGAAGAAGCTCCGGAGGCTCCCGCAGCTCCTCCGGAATTCATTCCGGCAGAAGCGGAAATAAACGAAAAAGAAAGAACAGGGATTCCTGGAGCAGAGGCCGAAGAAGAAGCAGGATCCTGATCGGTATCCTGATCTTTATCGTCATCCTTCTGCTGCTTGTGATCGGCGGATTCTTTGTGCTTCGCTACATGGGAGAGCAGAATCTGAAGAAAAGCGTTGTAGAGACACCGGTGGAGATCACCATGCCCGATGAAGAGGAGAACGATGATGAAAATTTGGTGGTTTACAATGGAGAACGCTATTGGTATAATGAGGACGTAATTAGCATACTGTGCATAGGTGTGGATCGTCAGGAGTTTGCATCCTCTGATGATATGGTCATCGGAGGCAACGGTCAGGCCGATGCCGATGTACTGGTTGTGATCGATAAGTCCACAGGAAAGATCACCTTCCTGAATATCTCCCGAGACACCATGGTGGATCTGGATCGTTACAATGTTCAGGGACAGTATATCGATACTGTGAACGAGCAGCTCTGCCTGTCATTTGCATTCGGAAACGGTCAGGAAACCAGCTGCGAGAATACAGCTCTTTCCGTCAGCCGTCTGTTATACGGAATGCCGATCAATGCCTATGTGGCAATTGATTTTGAGAGCATTGCCACGCTGAACGATGCTGTGGGCGGTGTAACCGTTCCGGTCACTGAGGAGATTGCCGAGAAGTTCCCGGGCTATGAGGTTGGAGCACTCGTTACCTTAAGCGGCAGCGAGGCAGTGACCTACATCCGAACCAGAGACACGGCGCTTCTGGACTCCAACAACACCAGAATGTCCCGTCAGAAGCAGTATGTAACCGCCTTCCTGAAGCAGACACTGGAGCAGATCAAAGCAGATCCCACGCAGACACTGACCCTGTTCAATTCTGTTTCCGACAACATGGTTACAAGCCTGAAGCTCAGCGAGATTACCTACTTCGGTTCCTTCTTTGCTCAGAACGGATTCAGTGAAGAGAATCTGATCTCCCTGCAGGGTGAGGTCATTGAAGGCGAGGACGGCTTCGCACAGTTTATGCCGGATGAAACAGCTCTGTACGAAACAGTACTGAATCTGTTTTATACAAAGGAGTGACCCCTACCCGGTCACAGATCAGCGGATAGCAATTCATAGCCAGCAGAAATGCACACAAGGGATGCGCATTTCCCGGTGGTTATGAATCGTTATAGATATGATTGCTGTAAAACAGCAGTCACCATTGCAGATCAGGATCCTGCTCCCTTTCGGTGCACGGAATTCTGACAGCATAACCTATTATAATGTATTCAAGGAGGAACAAGTTCATGAAGAAGAAACTGATGACTGCACTTTGCCTGATGACACTTGGTCTTGGCATGACCACATCTGTATTTGCTGCAAACAGCAAAACAAGCAAGCCTGTTGCAACAACTACAAAAGCTCCTGCAACAGGAGAGGCTAACACAGTAGCAGGTGCTGTAGCTGCAGCAGTTGCTCTTGGCGGAGTAGTAGTAGTTTCCAAAAAGAAAATGGCTGAGTAATTGCATTTCCTGCAGTGCATCCGCACAACGGGAGTGTGTCACGAAGCCCTTTGCGGTTCACCCTGTGAACTGTAACAAGGGTCGTGAATCAATCGGTTAGAAAAGAGACGTTCTGTTTGCAGGACGTCTCTTTTTATGTTATAGTAGTATGCTGTGGAAGTGTGTATGATTATAGAAAATAAGTAACTGTTCAAGAGGATATATAAAGAAAAGAATCTTCTGAATAGTTACGGAAATAATTGAAATAAGAAGCAAAGAGGTATCAGTATGATCGATATTCATTCCCATATTATCCCTCTGGTGGATGACGGATCTCAGGATATGGATGAGTCTGTAGAGATGGTCAGACTATCCGCAGACAGCGGTGTGAAAATTCTGGTGGCGACACCCCACGCCAACCAGCGGGGACGGTTTGAGAATTATTATCAGAGACCGATTAAAGAAAAATTCATTGCATTGAAGCAGGCTGTGCAGGAGGCAGGCATCGACATCCGTCTGCTGTTCGGCATGGAGATCTATTCCTCCTACGAGATTCCGGATCTAATCGCAAACGGACTGCTCAGCGGTCTGAACTGCTCCGACTATTATCTGGTGGAATTTCCCTTCGAAGCAGATCTGGGCTATATGTACTATAGTATCGGACAGATCTTTGACGCAGGGGGAATCCCTGTGATCGCCCACCCGGAGCGGTATACCCATATCCAGAGGAGCACAGGCATTCTGTATGACTGGATCCAGGAGGGCGTCTGTGTACAGGTGAATAAGGGAAGTGTCTTCGGAAGCTTCGGACCGGCAGCAAAGAAGGCGGCAGAATTCATATTTGCCCATGAGCTGGCGACCTGTGTTGGCAGCGATGCCCACGGAACCGAGGTGCGTACAACGGATATGAGTCAGCTGCGGGATTATCTGCTGAAAAACTGTGGAGAAGAATATACCACGAAGGCTACAAGACAAAATCCTCTTCTTCTTCTGAAGAATCAGGATGTGCCTGCACACGGCATCCAGCCCCATGATCTGGACACAGGCAATTCCGGAGCAAGGCGAAGAAGATTTCTGTTTTAGCAGTTACATGCGTGACAAGTACGGATGCGGAGAGTGAAATACCGGCAATAGCTGCAGACCGGTATCCGCGGCAAAGCATCGCGGAATTCGATTTGAATATGACAAAGGAGACTGTAAGGTGAAAAGAATCAGAGTTTTAAGCGTTTTGGTGTTTCTGTTCTCGCTTGCACTGTTCGGATTCTTCCGGATCAAGCATTCCAGAATTGACGACAGCATTGCACCGCGCATCAGCATGGAAAGCGAAACCATAGAAATCTCAGTAGAGGACGGAGACGAGGCCATCCTTTCGGGTGTTACTGCCTCCGATTCCAACGACGGAGATGTATCCGATACTCTGATCGTAGAGAGCATGGGCCAGTTTTTAAGTCCCGGCAGGAGAAATGTCACCGTTGCGGCATTTGACTCTGCCAGCAATGTGGCAAAGGAAACAAGACAGGTGATCTATACCGATTACACCAGTCCGGTGTTCAGCCTGTCAGAGCCCCTGCGGTTTCCGGTGAACACCAGCAGCATTCTGGATTATGTCACCGTGACCGATGTCCTGGACGGAGATCTGACCAACCAGATCAAGGTTTCCCAGTCCTCCTACGTGGATACCTCTGTCGCAGACGATTACGAGACAGTACTTACTGTAACCAATTCCGCAGGGGATACCGTAAAGCTTCCCTGCACAGTCACTATCTATGATACAGCTGTAACCAGCGGCGCTCCCGTGATCGAGCTGTCTGAGTATCTGATCTATGTTTCCCCGGGGACTAAGATAAATGCCTGGGACTATATCACATCGGTCAGCATTCGCGGCACTCAGTATACAAAGGCTGAGGACGGCAATCTGTACTCACCGGATATGAGTCAGTCGCTGACCAAGAGCGACTTCTCCATCAAGGGAGATGTGGACACCGATACAGAAGGAACCTACGAATATACCTATAAGATCACCGACAGCATGAGCCGGACAGGGTCCGTTCGTCTGATCGTGGCAGTACGCTGAGAAAGGAGCAGGATATGGATCAGGAAAGAGAACTCTTTGAGCAGCTGGATCTGTTCAGCATGATCAAAGACATTCTGAAACAGTGGTGGGTCATTCTGCTGTTTTCATTGTCAGCCGCACTGCTTACCAGTGTCATCAAAACAGAGACCTTCGTCCCCGAGTATACGGTCAATACCACCTTTGTAGTCACCACAAAGGGTCTGAACACCAACGTATATTCCAATCTGAACTCCACCATGAGCATGGCAGAGCAGTTCAAGCAGATCCTGGATTTCAATCTCATGAAAACCACGGTAAAAAATGATCTGGGACTGGACTCCTTTGATGCAGAGACGAATATTACCGTCGTGGAGAATACAAACATGATCCGTATGAGCGTCACCTCAAAATCAGCGGTGCTCTCCTACAGGATCACAAAATCCATTCTCAACAATTATCATTCCGTGTCCGATTACGTCCTGACCGATGTGATCCTGGATATCATGGAGTCTCCGACCATTCCCTCCGGGCCATCCAATGCCCAGAACGTCTGGAGTTCCATGAAGAAGGCATTTTTGATCTTTACAGGCATCCAGGTGCTGATCTTCGCTATCTTCTCCTATATGAAGGATACCGTAAAGAACGAGAGAGATGTCAAGAATAAGATCGATACCCGCTTCCTTGGCACCGTGTACCGGGAAAAGAGAAAGCGGATGGTGAAGGAAAAGAACAGAGCCATGCTGGTCACCAACCCGCTGATCAGCTACCGCTTCGCAGAATCCTATCGTATGATCACTGCCAAGCTGGTGAACCGCATGGAACGCAGAAAGGCCAGAGTGCTGATGGTCACCTCCGTTACAGAGAATGAGGGAAAATCCACCGTGGCAGCCAATCTGGCTCTCTGTATGGCAAAAGAGGGGAACAATGTACTGCTCATTGACTGCGACTTCCGGAAGCCTGCCCTTTATAAGATCTTCAGCGGTGAAGGCAGGGATGGCGTCGTCAATTTCCCTGAGATCCTGAAAACCGGTGAGATCCCCGAAAACATGCTCACCCACATCAAGGACGGCAACCTTTTCACGATTCTGAACGACACCCAGTCCTTCATTCTGGAGGATATCATGAATACCGGCGTCTTCGAGCGGATCATGACCATCTGCCGGGAAAGAATGGATTACATCGTCATGGATACCTCCCCGCTGGCACTGGTTTCCGATACCGTTCAGCTGGCAGAATATGCTGATTCCTCCGTGGTCGTCATGGGCCAGGACCGGATCCTTGCAAGAGATATCAACGATACCATCGACTCCCTGAACAACACCAATGCGCAGGTCATGGGATGTATCTTCAACAATGTCACCGGATTCGGCGCACAGATCCGCAGGGAGGGCTAACATATGGCAAAATATACAAAAGAACATCGAACGGTGGGAACCGAGTCCCGGGATCGCTACCGGCAGGAGTATGAGGAAGAGGATCAGACCGAGAAAATCTCCCTGGCCATGCTGATCGATGACCTGTGGAAGGGACTGAAAAAGTATTTTCTCCTTATGCTGGCCATTGTTGCAGCCGGCGCCGGCTTCTTCTACATGCAGGCAAGGATCAGCTATCAGCCGACCTACGAATCCTACGCAACCTTTGTCGTGGTCGTCTCCGACGGCTACGGCTATTCCATGGATTACTACAACCGCACCACAGCCAGCCAGCTGTCCAAGACCTTTCCCGATATCCTGGAAAGTACAGAGCTTCGGACCATCGTCGCAGAGGATCTGGGCACAGCCGGTGTACCGGGCAGCATTTCTGCAGAGGTAATGGAGGGAACCGCCCTGTTCACACTGAAGGTAAGTGCAGCAGAGCCGGAGCTTTCCTATAACATCCTGCAGTCCGTCATTACCAACTATCCTAAGGTCGCTGAATTCATCATCGGAGATTCCAGGCTGACTCTTCTGGACGAGTCCGGTGTGCCCACCGCACCGTCCAATGCACTGAATGCCAGTGGCCAGGTGAAAAAGGGAGCAATGATCGGAGCGGCCATAGCCGCAGCACTGCTGTTCCTCTATGCACTGACAAGAAAGACCGTGCGAACCACCGATGATATGGAAAAGAAGGTAAGCCTTGCGTATCTCGGCAGTGTTCCGCAGGTAAAATTCAAAAAGCGAAGCAGAGAATCCCGCGTTCTGATGGACAGCAGAGAGCATTCCCGAATCCTGGGTGACTGCTTCCGTTCCTTAAGAACAAGAGTGCTGCAGGAGCTCTCCGAGGACAATAAAAAAATCGTAGTACTCAGTGCATTGGACAAGGAGGGTAAGACCACCGTTGCAGCAAACATTGCACTTTCCCTTGCATTGAAGAATAAGAAGGTCCTTCTGATCGAGGGAAATCTGAGAAATCCATCCCTGATTTCCGCTCTTGGACTGGAACAGCCCCTGGCCGGACTGGAACAGACCCTGCAGGGAAAGGCAAGCCTGGCAGATGCCATGCTCCGCTACAAGAAAACAACGCTTCACGTACTTCCGGCAGCAGCAGCCTCCCGCAATTCCACAGAGCTCCTCAGCGGAGAAAGAATGCAGAAGCTGATGACACTGGCAGAGCGTGACTACGACTACATCGTGCTGGACGGACCGGCAGTAACATCGCCGGATGCCTCCATTCTTGTACGCTACGCAGATTCCGCAATCCTTACAGTCAAGCAGGACCATGCCTCCATTGACAAGATCCTGTCCGCCATCGAAACCGTTCGTGATGCCGACCTGCAGGCAATAGGCTATATCCTGAACTCCACCCAGGTAGGAATCACCGGCTATGGCTACGGCTACGGAAGAGAAAGCGAAAAAGAGAAAAAATCAACCAGAAGAAGAGCCCGCACCGCAGGCTCCGGAGCAGATGCTGAAGACAGCACAGCCTCCGCAATCGCCAAGGGCGCAGAGAATATCGATGATGCGTTTGGGGATGAGGGGGAGAATTGAATAATAGGCTAAAGAAGTGCCGGGGATGGACGCAGCAGTCCATCCCCGGCAGATCAGATCCTGATTTATGTGTTATCCAAAGCTCGCTTCAACAATCAAAAATCAATTAACTCGCAGAGAATGGGATATAGTCAAGGAAGAGATTCTGCAGGGAGACAGTCTGACCTGGCATCAGGACGCCGAGGCACGGCCTTTGTTGGAAAGTGCTGCAAGAAAAGCTGTTCTGGCAGGCGAATTCCCATGTGCAGAGGAAATTCTGAGATATTAAGTTCTGTTTTATCTCCCTGATGATCTGTAACCCAAAAACAACAGCGCAGATTGTTATTTCTGTATATGAAACATAGTTATGCTATGCTGAATTTGAGACGGGAATATACTACTTATATTACTGCCTGAGAAACAGTCATACTGATTTTTTTGGAGGTGTTCTATGAAATTTAGAAAAACAGCACCATTCTTCATTGTACTGCTGCTGCTGCTTTCTGCCTGTGGCTCTTCAAAACCTGAATTGTCGGATGAAATGGTTGAACAGATCGTGCATGATCTGATTGAACGAGCTTCTGCTTCGGCATCAAGTGTTTCAGAAGCAGATAATGAAAATGTCTCTGTAACTGATAATGATGTTGATAATAACGATCGCAAAAAGAGTGAATCTTCTGAAACCGAAGATGAAGATATAGAAAAGGGTGATCCGGAAGATTCTTCCGAATCCACAGAACAATCTGTTAAAAAAGATACAAATTATGACGAATCACCAGTTTCAGATGCAGATCCACAGGAATCAGAAGCCGTGATATCAGATGAGGAGATCGCCCTAAGAACAGAACAGGCTATCCAGTCTGGGTTAAATGTCTTATCCGGATCATTAATAATCTGTGACTGGGATTCTCTGTTAACGCTTCAGGGACATCCTCCGGGAGATGCATTACGTCAAAATCTGGTGCCGGAACCTGATACTTACTACATTCTTCAACTGAAAGAACCACAAGCAATCGATCTTATGTCATCTGATGGTACCATGCGATACGGCAGAGAATGTACAATGATCGATCTGGGAAGCATTAACGGAACTGATCTTCAGAATGGAGATTATGCAGTCGTTGCATTTGACCCAAATGATGGCTGCTTTCCTTCGGATGTAAGTCTTCCTCTTGGAGAACCTTCTTTGTTCGATTATGAGCTTCTGGCAGTCCGGCACTGATTGCTTTTTTGTGATTCAAGCCTGGGGATGAACAAAACCGTTCATCCCCGGCACTGTTAAAGTTTCTATACATTTGTCAGGTGAGATTATTCATTCTGTAAAGGAAAGTTACAATCTGCCCACTGTACAGCATCGTAGAAAAGGTTGCTGTTCAGCGCTTGCTCTTAATTACCCAATAATTCTCTTAACGTTTTGATATCTGCTGATTTGGCAGGTTTAGTTTTGTTGGCAGATTTGTCACGTTTATTAATAATCTGAATTCCTTCAAGTAATACAATCGAAATTCTCCAGACAAGCCTTCCTTCAACTCCCCCGACGGGCGCTTGAGAGTAGATCAGTTTAACCCTACCATCAATAACGGAACCCTTGCATATCTCATTCTCCAACAACCAGTCTGCAGATTCCGCAGAAGCAAAGAGATCTGTATCGCCTACGTCATCAATAAGATCAGGCCCTAGTAGGATGCTTACCTCAGTATTGATCGTATCACCCACTTCAAGGCCAACAGATTCTACAACCGCATCCTTTAATTTCCAGCCAGTCCATTTCTTGTTGACTCTCATACGTAAGGTTAACTCTTTTCCGTCACCAATAGTCTTAGGACGAAGCCAGGCCATCTCAAATTTTTTTGCATTTTCCATTAATGTTTCTTCGGTAGGTAATGCAATATTTACTGTATCAACTGAATTCATAACTTTCCTCCATATTCTTCCAATATAATAATTTGATTTGCACGATCCAATTTCTCTTCATTAGAAATTTTATCTGAAGTTAAAATTTCTAATGAAATATGTTTTTTTGAAGTATTATCTTCGTTCTCCTTCAATGCTATTAAAATATTCTGTATATCTCTCCGAATTCTATCCAGCTCGGATGTCAGGTCGTCCAATTGATGTCGTTTTCGTTCTCGATCATCTTTTAGATCCTGCTGCTGACTCAGTACAATTGCTATTGCCTTGTAAATCTTATCAGACTGATTGCTCGAAGGGATGTTTGCGTGACCATTTTCTTCTTTTACACAGGTAGTAGGGTCGTTCATGGTCAGGCCTCTCGCGGGCTCTGTTGTTTTTTCATTAGCTATATCATCGTTTTGTATGGAAAATTCTTTATTAATTTTCTTGTTATTATTATCCATCAACAGTATGCCCTTCTATGAATGGAAAAGAAATATCAACTTGATATATCCAGAAAGATTATAGATTCACCTTTCCTCTTGGAAATAAGTAATTCTATCACAGGAAACTTATTGCCATCACAGGAAAATCGGATACGCAGCCAACTGATATCAATCTTGCATGGAACATCCTCCAGAAGAAAACATCGTCGCACTATTGCACCGGATTTAATGGAGGCTTTGCGATCGGCAGGATCCCATTCTTGACCTTTATTAGTGTAGCAGTAAGAATGATTTCCATTGATATCAGCAATCTCGATAGAAGAAAATGAAAGACCGCTGATTGTTGATTTGCTGTTGTTAATGATTTCAAAAAACAATAAAACAGAAAATGATTCATACTCTGAGTTAATATCCTTTTCATGATCACAATGGTAGGTGTAGTAGAAAGTTTCTTTATCATCCGGTACATATTGAAGAAGATTGTCTCTGTCAAAATGAGATCCAAATTCAGTATCTTTCACACAGTAACAGCTGCCGATACTGATGGACAAAGAATAGTCACTGATCGTAAGATCGTTAATCAACTTACTTTGTCTGTACACAAGATAGGCCATTACCAATGATCCGGAAAATCCAAGATAGCTTCCAAGAAATCCCAGCCAGTCCGAAGAACCAAGACTTAAATCAAGGGAATTGTTCTGCGCCACAGACGCCGGAAGCCCAATCTGATAACAAAACAGAAAATGAATCGCAATAAATAAATCTGCTAGAGTTAGGATACACAGGATAAC
>JAUNAJ010000007.1 GCA_030527645.1 Lachnospiraceae bacterium
CGGACATGCTTGCATGTCCATATGGCGACTGTCGCGACAACTTGAGAAACTCGCAAAGCGTGTTTCTTATAGTTTGCGCGAACAACGAGCCATGCGGACATGCTTGCATGTCCATATGGCGACTGTCGCGGCAATTAGAGAAGCTCGCAGGGTGTACTTCTCATTGATCATGAAATGATCGGCACATGCCGTATCATATATAGAAAAATAGAAACCAATCAGAAAAGAAGGGAGACACTATCATGGAATTTATTAAATATGAAGTGGAAGGTTATGTAGGTATTATCACCATCTGCCGTCCGAAGGCACTGAATGCGCTTACAAGCGTTGTTCTGAAAGAGCTGGACGAGACCATTGATGCAGTAGATCTGGATGCGATCCGCTGTCTCATCATCACAGGTGACGGAGAGAAATCCTTCGTTGCAGGTGCTGATATCCTGGAGCAGTCTACTCTGACAAAAGAGCAGGGTGTTGCATGGGGACTGAACGGAAACCGTATTTTCCGCAAGATCGAAACTCTTCCGATTCCTGTGATCGCTGCAGTGAACGGCTATGCACTGGGCGGCGGCTGCGAGATCGCTATGTGCTGTGATATCCGTATCTGTTCCGAGAATGCAGTATTCGGACAGCCTGAGGTTGGTCTTGGAATCACACCGGGCTTCGGCGGCACACAGAGACTTGCAAGACTGGTTAGCCCCGGAATGGCAAAAGAGCTGATCTATGGTGCAAGAAACATCAAGGCTGAGAGAGCATATCAGATCGGTCTTGTAAACAGTGTATATCCTCTTGAGGAGCTGATGCCGGCGGCTAAGAAGCTTGCTGCAACAATCGCAAAGAACGCTCCGATCGCTGTACGCAACTCTAAAAAGGCAATCAACGAGGGTCTGGAAGTCGGAATGGATGAGGCAATCAAGATCGAGGCAGATCTGTTCGGTGACTGCTTCGAGACTGCAGATCAGAAAGAGGGAATGGGAGCATTCCTGGAGAAGAGAAAAGAGAAAAACTTCATCAATAAATAATCGGATATAGACAGCAGGATATAGAAAGAAATACAGATAGTAATATTTTATTATCTTATAGAAAAACAGGTGTGAATACCAATAATCGTAACTCGAGAGGAGAATCATATGATAGTAGGTGTGATCGGTGCCGGTACAATGGGTTCAGGCATTGCCCAGACATTTGCTTCCATAGAAGGCTATGAAGTTCGTCTGTGCGATATCAACGGCACATTCGCAGAAAACGGAAAGAATAAAATTGCTGCATTGCTGAACAGCAGAGTTGCAAAAGGCAAAATGGATCAGGAAGCAGCGGATGCAGTTCTCGCAAGGATCAAAACAGGAACAAAGGAGATCTGTGCCGACTGTGATCTGATCGTAGAGGCTGCGATCGAAAACATGGAGATCAAAAAACAGACCTTCAAAGATCTGCAGGAGATCACAAAACCGGATTGTATTTTTACAACCAATACATCCTCTCTTTCTATCACTGAAATCGGTCAGGGACTGACCCATCCGGTAGTAGGCATGCATTTCTTCAACCCGGCTCCTGTAATGAAGCTGGTAGAGGTAATCGCAGGTCTGAATACCCCTCAGCCGATCGTTGACCGCGTATCTGAGATCGCGGAGCAGATCGGAAAAACACCGGTACAGGTGGAGGAGATGGCAGGTTTCGTTGTAAACCGTATCCTGATCCCGATGATCAATGAGGCAATCGGTATCTATGCAGAGGGAATCGCTTCTAAAGAGCATATCGATACTGCTATGAAGCTTGGCGCAAATCATCCGATGGGACCTCTTCAGGTTGGTGACCTGGTAGGTCTTGATGTATGTCTTGCAATCATGGAGGTTATCTTCCAGGAGACAGGAGATTCCAAGTATCGTCCGCATCCATTGCTCCGTAAGATGGTGCGCGGCGGAAAGCTTGGACGCAAGACCGGAGTGGGCTTCTATAATTACACCAAGTAAATAACAACGGAGGAAAACACATGGACTTCACATTAGACAAAAAACATGAGATGGTGAGAACCCTGTTCAGAGACTTTGCTGAGAACGAAGTAAAACCTCTCGCTCAGGAAGTGGATGAGACAGAGCAGTTTCCTGTAGAAACTGTTGAGAAGATGGCAAAATACGGATTCATGGGAATCCCGATTCCGAAGGAGTACGGCGGACAGGGCTGCGATATCCTCACCTACGCTATGTGTGTAGAGGAGCTGGCTAAGGTCTGCGGTACAACAGCAGTTATCGTTTCTGCACATACTTCTCTGTGTATGGATCCGATCCTTACTTACGGAACAGAGGAGCAGAAACAGAAATATCTTCCGGATCTGGCTGCAGGTAAAAAACTTGGTGCATTCGGTCTGACCGAGCCCGGTGCAGGAACAGACGCACAGGGACAGCAGACAAAGGCTGTTCTGGACGGAGATGAGTGGGTTCTGAACGGATCCAAATGCTTCATTACCAACGGAAAATATGCTGACGTGTATATTGTAATTGCAGTTACAGGAACTGTTGAGAAGCGCGGCCGCATGATGAAAGAGATCTCTGCATTTATCGTAGAGAAGGGAACACCGGGATTCACCTTCGGAACAAAAGAGAAGAAGATGGGTATCCGCGGATCCGCTACCTATGAGCTGATCTTTACCGACTGCCGTATCCCGAAGGAGAACCTCCTCGGACAGCAGGGCAAGGGCTTCAATATCGCTATGCATACACTGGACGGCGGCCGTATCGGTATTGCTTCCCAGGCACTCGGTCTTGCAGAGGGTGCTCTGGAGAGAACTGTAGATTATGTAAAAGAGAGAAAACAGTTCGGACGTACCATTGCTCAGTTCCAGAATACACAGTTCCAGCTGGCTGATATGGCAACAAAATGCCAGGCTGCTCAGATGATGGTTTACAGAGCTGCGAAAGCAAAAGAGACTCAGAAGAGCTACAGCGTAGAGGCTGCGCAGGCAAAACTCTATGCAGCAGAGACAGCTATGGAAGTGACCACAAAGGCTGTTCAGCTTCACGGCGGATACGGATACATCAGAGAGTACGACGTAGAGCGTATGATGCGTGATGCTAAGATTACAGAGATCTACGAGGGAACCTCTGAGGTTCAGCGTATGGTCATCTCTGCAAACTTATTGAAATAACAGGAGGTAGAAACCGTGAAGATTGTTGTTTGTATCAAACAGGTACCGGATACCAAGGGTGGCGTACAGTTTAACCCGGATGGAACTCTGAACAGAGCGGCAATGCTTACTATCATGAACCCGGATGATAAAGCCGGACTTGAGGCTGCTCTCAGATTAAAAGATGAATATGGCGCAGAGGTAACAGTTCTTACCATGGGTCTTCCCAAGGCTTCTGATGTTCTGCGTGAGGCAATGGCAATGGGCGCTGATAAGGGAATCCTTGTAACAGACCGTGTTCTCGGCGGCGCTGATACATGGGCGACTTCTCAGACAATTGCGGGCGCATTGAGAAACATTGATTACGATCTGATCATCACAGGCCGTCAGGCGATCGATGGTGATACTGCACAGGTAGGACCGCAGATCTCCGAGCATCTGGGAATCCCGGTAATCTCTTATGCACAGGCAATCAAGATTGAGGGCGACAGTGTAGTAGTTGAGCGTCAGTACGATGACAGATATCATGTAGTGAAAGCACAGATGCCGTGTCTGATCACAGCACTGGCTGAGCTGAACGAGCCAAGATATATGACACCGGGCGGAATCTTCGAGGCAGTAGATGCTGAGATCACAACCTGGGGAAGAGCAGATCTGAAGGATGTGGATGACAGCAACCTGGGACTGAAGGGTTCACCCACAAAGATCGCAAGAGCATCTGATAAAGTACGTAAGGGTGCAGGACAGAAGGTAACTCTGGACGCTGAAGAGGCTGCTCAGTATATTACAGACAGACTTCTTGAGAAACATATCATTTAATCGTAAGAGGTGACTAGTATGAATTTAGAAGAATATAAAGGCGTATTTGTCTTCGCACAGCAGGTAGATAACCAGAACAGCGGAATCGCACTGGAGCTTCTGGGCGAAGCGAAAAGACTGGCAGAGCCTCTTAAGACAGAGGTTACTGCAGTACTGATCGGATCCGACGTAAAAGGTCTCTGTGATGAGCTGGCAGCATACGGTGCTGACAAGATCATCGTTGTAGACGATCCTGAGCTGAAGGAGTACAGAACGGAGCCTTATACCCATGCTCTGTCTTCTGTTATCAACGAGTTTAAACCCGAGATCGTTCTGGTTGGAGCTACTGCGATCGGCCGTGATCTCGGTCCAAAGGTATCTGCACGTGTTGCAACCGGACTTACAGCAGACTGTACACTTCTTGAGATCGGTGATTTCCCGATCGTTGCGAAACCAGGTCAGGAGCAGAAGCACAACCAGCTGCTGATGACCCGTCCTGCATTCGGAGGAAACACCATTGCTACCATCGCCTGCCCGAACACCCGTCCTCAGATGGCTACCGTTCGTCCCGGTGTTATGCAGAAGCTTGATCCGATCAAGGATGCTAAGGCAGAGATTATCGAGTACAATCCCGGATTTACTCCGAACAACAACTATGTTGAGATCCTTGAGGTAGTGAAAGCAGTTAATGATACAGTAGATATTATGGATGCTAAGATCCTTGTTTCCGGCGGTCGTGGTGTTGGCTCTCCTGAGAACTTCAAGATCCTTGAGGAGCTTGCAGAGGCAATCGGCGGAGAGGTTTCCTGCTCTCGTGCTGTTGTAGACGCAGGCTGGAAGCCGAAGGATCTGCAGGTAGGACAGACCGGAAAGACTGTACGTCCTCAGGTTTACTTTGCTATCGGTATCTCCGGTGCCATCCAGCACGTTGCAGGTATGGAGGAGTCTGATCTGATCATCGCCATCAACAAAGATGAGTCCGCTCCGATCTTCGACGTAGCAGATTATGGAATCGTTGGCGATCTGAACAAGGTTGTTCCGAAGCTGACCGAGCTTGTAAAGGCTAACAAAAAAGCTCTGTAATCAATTTGCCTGATCTTTATCATTATAAAGCCAGCTCCGAAGAATCCTTCGGAGCTGGCTTTTTTGAAAGAAGGTTTTATGAATAAACAAGAAAAATTGTATCACAATTTACTGGGAGCAAATCCCATGATCTGCTTAAAGAGTCTGGAAAAGTAATTTACATCATAGATGCCCACCTCTGCCGCCGCATCCTTCATGCAGTATCCTTCGTTCAGGATATATTCACTGGCCCGGATCACCCGCAGCCGGTTCAAATATTTTACCGGTGGAAACCCTGTTACATCCCGGAAGATTTTTCGGAAATAGTTGGTGGCGAATCCATACTGCGCTGCCAGTTCATTCAGGTTCAGGGGCTCAGCAATGTTCTGATCCAGATAAGCCAGAACCGCAGCAACTGCCATCTGGCTTTCTGTGGAATGAACAGAGGCTGCACTCGTCTGTTTTCTCTGGATTCGCTGAAATTCCATCAAAATGATCTCCATGTATTTCTTTTTTTCTATGGCAGTATATTCCGTTATCTCTTCCTGGTATCCCAGGATCCGGTGAATCAGAGAAATAATATAGGAAAGCTGCTCTGGCTCTGCATGGATCACTCCCTGCTTTTCGCTATTTGCCTCGTATCCGGACAGCTCCATATGCCCGTTTCGATAGAAGCTTTCCCTTTTTGTTTTCCTATCCGTTTGCTCATCTGCTTTTCTATCTGATTTTCGGTTTTCAGGTTCTCTGTTTTCCAAAGTCCCTTCTTTTTCAATGCGAATGCTTTCCTCCAGCTGCTCCATGAGTCCTCCCTCTGTATTGAAAAGCAGCACATCAGGATCCACTGCTTCCCGGTGATACTGACAGTTAAACAGGGAAATCGCTCCCTCCACAGAATAGCCGTGGGCATGATTTGGTTGAATCAGCACGCAGTCTCCGGGAATCAGCAGGGTCTCTGTTCCGTTGTAGTAATGGCGGCAGGAGCCTTTTTCCACGATCAGCAGTTCATCGTAGTCATGCCAGTGCATTTCCACGGATCTGACATCCTCCCAGTGTTCGAAATTCATATTTGTTCCGTCCTTATCCAGCATGTCAAAATAAGGATAGGATATATTTGAATCTGTCATCATTTCTCCTTTCCTCTGCATAATACATATTCATGTAATGCCATTGATGGGGATCCTGTTTTCTTGATTTCAAATACATTTCTTCTCTATAACAGTATACCCTAAAAATGCGGTTATTTGCAGTTGTATCTTCATTTTGTGCTTGTTTTTGTCAGGTAACCTTCATACTGTTCTTGAATTCTCTTTGTTATTTGATAAAATGTACACATAAAGAAGAGCGGGCACGCTCACGCAGGGCAATATGCACAATAGAAAAAGGAGAATGAACGATGAAGAAAAAAATTGCAGCAACTTTAATTTCTCTGTTAACAATTACTTCTGTATTTGCAGGATGCGGATCTTCTGCAGACAGCAGTTCAAGTGAAGCAGCTTCCACAGAGACAGCATCTGTTTCTGAAGCAGAAGGCTCTGAGGAATCTGCAGCAGAATCTACTTCTGTTACCTCTGATGAGTTAGGAGAGGATGCAGAATATGATGAAGAAGTAAACATTATGGTTATCATCAAGACCTCTTCTTCTGAGGTTGGACAGTATCTGACAAAGGGTGCAACCAGCTACGAAGAGGCACATCCCAATGTTCACGTGGACGTGTTCGGTGCAACCTCTGAAACCGCTTATGATGAGCAGCTGAATTCAATTGAGACCACGATTAATTCCGGAAAATATGATGCACTCTGTCTGGCTCCTCTTCAGTCCGACGCAGCTGCAACCATGCTGGCAAACTGTGACATTCCTGTTATTTCATTTGACACAGTTATTTCCGATGATGTTGTTGAAACTCACGTAGGTGTAGGAAATACAGAGGCTGCTAAAGCAGGTGCTATTGCTGCTGTAGAAGCTGCAAAGGAAGCAGGCTGGGACGAGATCAACTGTATTGAAATTGCAGGTGTACAGGGAGATCCTACCAATGAAGCTCGTATGGAAGGCTACAAAGAAGGAATCAATGAAGCAGGTGGAACTTTCCTGGAGGACGAGATCCAGTATGCGGATGCTGTGGCTGACCGAGCAGTAAACTGTATGGAAAGCATCATGTCTAAATATCCGGAGGGAGTTGCAATCATCTGCTGCAACAACGATGATATGGCAATCGGTGCAGCAAAAGCAGCAGCTCAGAACGAAGCATATGCAGACACCATTTTCCTTGGATTTGATGGTATGAGCTCAGCAGCAGAGGTAATCGTAAACGGAACCGTAAACAATTATCTTTCTGTTGCATGTGAGTGGACCGAGATGACCTATAAAGCAGTTGATTGTGCAATTCGTGCAATTAAAGGAGAAGAACTGCCTGGTACAGTTAACACAAGCTTTGAGATCATGGACAGCAGCAATGCGCAGGAGCGTCTGGATTATATGAACAGCCTTCTTGATTAATCAGCTTTTTCATTCCATATAATAAAATATTTCACACAGTCCCGCCGGCGAATGAACCTTCGCCGGCGGGTTCTGTTTTTTGAACGATTGCTGTAAGCAAAGGTTTTCTCTGAAATTTTTAGGCGGGAAAAAAGCCCTCCGCCGAATGGGATCTCCCATTAGGCGGAGGGCTTTTATAAACGATTGTTTAACCTAAGAGGATCAGAAGCACTCTCTGTAAACTCTCTTAGACAGCTCCTGTGTCCATGGCTGTACATAGGAGTTTGTGATCAGACGCTGCTGGTTAGCCTCTACAGATGCTGCGAAGATATCGATGTCAGCCTCTGTGAATCCATACTCATGAAGCGGTTTCAGGTGAAGAACCTTCTCAAGAAGTTCGTTCAGATATGGAATAGCGTTCTCAACTTCACATCCTGTGATACGCGCAACCAGCTGTTTGAATTTCAGAAGCTCTCCGTTTGGATCATACTCATCGTAGATCTCCAGGATCTTTCCGAACAGAGCGTAGTTGGACTCACCGTGAGGTACATGATAGGTTCCGCCCAGAGGGAAGGACATTCCGTGAACAGTAGCACATCCTGCTTTCAGGAATGCGATTCCACCGTACATAGAAGCAGTCAGGAACTCATCAAGGTAGTCAAGACGAGCATCCGGTCCGCCCTCGCCGATACGACGGAAGCCTTCCAGAATCAGCTCCATACCCTTTGTAGAGAACAGCTCGGAAGTAATGGTCTTACGTGCAGGTGAGAGGAAGGACTCGCAGCAGTGGATCAGAGCGTCGATTGCAGAAGCTGCGAATGGTTTGTACGGCAGAGTTTTCAGCATATCAGGTACCAGACAAACCTTGTTCGGAATGATATCATCAGAAACCAGACCAAGCTTGGTCTCTGTTCCTGTCAGAACGCCGTCTTTCTCATCTTTAACGATTGCAACAGAAATGTTGGAAACCTCAGATCCTGTACCGCAGGTAGTAGGAACAGCGATAACCTCTTTCTCATGTACGATCGGCTCACGTTTGAAGTACAGCTCATGTACAGAAGAAGGACGTCTGCAGCCGAGCAGCTTGCAAAGATCCATGATTGCGCCGCCGCCGATAGCGATTACACGATCATAGGAATCATAGGGAATTGCCTCGTACATGGTCTCGATCATAGCCTCTGAAGGCTCGCCAGCTCCGAATTTCTCCTGGAATACGAAATTGCATGGCAGATTGTACTGCTCCATGAATGGTTTATAGATAAACTCATTTGTCAGGACACAGTCGCGCTCGTTCAGCTTGAATTCTTCTACGAGCATTCCGAAATCAGCACATTTGTAGATTGTTGGAGCGATGATGATCTCTCTTTTGTCAGCCTGTAAAGACTTGCTAAATGCATCCATTGCCATTTTTCTTATCTCCTTACATTAATGATAGTTAACAGTTCAGGGTGAAACGTCGCCGGTCTGTCTGAAGACCGGCAGCAAGCCATAAATGTATCGCGCAGGAACACAAAACTACGCATGTGTGTATGACTTACCCTTAGTTATAACTATATAATATGCGGAAAAATTTGTAAATAGGATTATGATAAAAATTTATCAAATTCAGTACAAATATGTTGTAATCAAGGTTTTACGGCAATTGCAGCAGTCTGATCCGAAAAGAAAACATGCCTGCAAAACAGGCATGCTTTCTTTTCGGATGCTATGGTACCGCTTTCGCTGCGGCTTATTTTATTAACCTGCCAGCCGGCGAAGATCCCTGTAGAATTCCGGGTAAGAGATGTCTACGCATTCTGCCCGGGTAATCTCTGTTTCACCCTCTGCCGTCAGGGATGCAATTGCAAAGGACATGGCAATCCGGTGATCAAGATGGCTGTCAATGACCGCTCCCTGAAGAGGTGTTCCGCCATGGATGATCATGCCATCCTCAGTGGCGGTGATATCCACACCCATGTTCCCGAGCCCCTTCGTCATGATATCCAGACGATTGGATTCCTTCACCTTCAGCTCCTGTGCATCCCGGATGGCAGTAGTGCCCTCAGCGGCAGCAGCAAGAACGGCAAGGATCGGAATCTCGTCGATCAATGTGGGAATCATGGCTCCTTCCACTGTCGTTCCGTGCAGTCTGCTGTACCGGACAAGAAGATCGGCAGTAGGTTCCCCTCCCTGAGTGGCTCGGTTCAGGAAAGTAATATCAGCTCCCATATCCAGCGCCGCCCGGAGAAATCCGTCCCTGGTGGGGTTGATTCCTACATTTTTCAGCAGGACCTCCGATCCGGGGATCATCAGGGCGGCAGCAATAAAATAGGCTGCGGAGGAGATGTCTCCCGGTACCTGAATGGAAGAACCGATCAGCTTAGGCTCAGGCAGAACAGCTGCTGTAGTCTCCTGTGTTGTGACGGAAGCGCCGAAGTGGTTCAGCATCAGCTCCGTATGATTTCTGGAAAGAGCAGGCTCTGTTACGCTGGTGGGAGCATCAGCATACAGGCCGGCAAGAAGGACACAGGATTTTACCTGAGCCGATGCCACCGGTGACCGGTAGTGGATTCCCTTCAGGCTTGATCCGATGATTTTCAGAGGAGCGCAGTCATTTCCGGTAAGACTCTCGATTTGTCCATTCATCATGGTCAGCGGCTTGATGATCCTGCCCATGGGGCGTTTCTGTATCGATGCATCCCCTGTGAGGGTGCATGAAAAATCCTGACCTGCAAGAATTCCGGAGATCAGTCTCGTGGTAGTACCGCTGTTGCCGCAGTCCAGGATCCCGGATGGGGCGGTTAGTCCGTGAAGACCTTTTCCGTGTACGAGTACCTTCTCATTGGTTTGCTCAATGTGGATCCCCATCTTCTCAAAACAGGAAATTGTGGACAGACAGTCTGCACCGGGAAGAAAATGTGTAATTTCTGTGAGACCTTCGGAAAGTGCACCGAACATCACTGCCCTGTGTGAAATAGATTTGTCTCCGGGAACAGTCAGCTCTCCTTTTAAAGGAGATGTAGTTTTTGTAAATAGCATGTTGTTTACCTTCTTTTTAATAAATGTGCACAGTCAGAAATGACCCGTTGCACCCTGTGTACGTGATCATTTATTCCGGCTGATAGATCACATAATTGTTTTTTTCAAGAATGTCTCTTGCAGCATCCTTGTCGTCGGCATTGTAGAATTCGATTCGGAGAACACCCTGCTCGTATTCCCGGTTGTGGATGATGCCGATATCCCGGATACTGATTCCTTTCACAGCCAGCAGTACAGTAAGGGTGGCGATTCCTCCGGACTCATCCCGCAGGTCTGTATAGAAGAAGTTTTTCAGCGCAGCATGAGTCTTAAGATCAAGCAGGGAATCCCGGTAATTTTTTGATGCGGAGAACATATCTATCAGCTGCGTTCCCTCTGCCTGATCGATCATGGTCTTTGCGTTCTGCAGTGAACGAATGAAGGAGTCCAGCACAGAGGAGATCTGCTTTGGATTGGACAGGCAGATCTGCTGCCACATCTCCGGAGAGGAGGAGGCGATACGGGTGATGTCCTTGAAGCCGCCGGCTGCTACTCGCTTCATTTCCTGGTCCTCTGTATCCATCTCTGCTACGGTGTTTACCAGGCAGGATGCCATGATGTGCGGAAGATGGCTGATGCCTGCCACAATAAAATCGTGTTTTTCGGGAGGCATGATGAGAGTCAGCGCCTTCGTGGCGGATACAAGCGTAAGAAATTCATCCACACGAGCCTGCGGAACCTCCGGTTCAGGAGTAATGAAATAGTAGGCGTTTTCAAACATATAATCAGTGGAGCTTTCCAGACCGGTCTTATCAGAGCCTGCCATGGGATGGCCGCCGATGAAGGATGATGAGAGTCCTGCCTCTTTCACTGCCTCATGCATGATGCCCTTTACACTTCCCACATCAGTAATGATGCAGTCCGGTGAGATCACCTGCTTCAGAAAAGGAAGGTATGTGATGTTGGTCTGCACCGGAGCGCACAGGAAGATATAATCGCACTGACCGAATGCAGGATCATGCTCCGTACAGATCCGGTCGATCAACTGCTCATTGTAAGCCGTTTCCGTAGTAGAAGACCGGCGGGAGTAGGCCATCAGGGTGAAGTCAGGGTATTTTTTTCGAAAAGATCGTGCGACGGAGCCTCCGATCAGCCCCAGCCCGATAAATCCTATTGTTAAATTTCTCATGGAGAAATACTCCTTTCTGTTGACACTTGAACCAATTTTACTGTAGGGGGGTGTAAAAGTCAATGCTTTGATGCTTTAAAGTGATACAAGTATACCGACTCTTACATGCCAGCATGACGCTTGTGTATCTCTCTTCGATGTTATCCGTAAACTGCAACCGAGTTTTTAGAAAATTCTGTAAAAACTGCACAATATACTTGAAAAAGCAGCGGGTTTTTAGTAATATATTTGCAGATGGTCTGTTCGTGCAAAAGTTTTTCAGAAGATTCTGACGGCACAGAGGTTTTAAAGTCGTAGAATGAAAAAAGGTGAGACAGACCTGAGAATGAACGGAGGTATATACTATGGAAATTTACGGAACTGACAGGATTAGAAACGTCGTTTTGCTTGGACACGGTGGTGCAGGAAAGACTACACTGGTTGAAGCAATGGCATACCTTTCAGGAATTACAAATAGATTAGGTAAAGTATCTGACGGAAATACAGTATCTGATTTTGATAAAGAAGAGATCAAGCGTCAGTTTTCTATCTCCACATCGGTGATTCCTGTTGAATGGAATAAACATAAGATCAATATTCTGGATACTCCCGGATTCTTTGATTTTGTCGGTGAGGCAGAGGAGGCAGCCTCAGCTGCAGACGCTGCAGTAATCGTTGTTTCCGGCAAATCCGGCGTTCAGGTGGGAACTGAGAAGGCCTGGGATCTCTGCGAGCGCTATAATCTTCCGAGAATCTTCTTTATTACAGAGATGGACAATGATGATGTCAGCTATCGTGCAGTTCTTGAACAGCTGCAGGAAAGATTCGGAAAACGTGTTGCTCCGATCCATATGCCGCTTCGTGAGAATGGGACATTTGTAGGCTATATCAACATCGTTAAGAACAAAGGCCGCAGATATGTGAACCGTGCAGAGAGAGTGGAATGCGAAGTTCCGGAATATGCACAGGAATATCTGGATACCTACAGAGACAGCCTGATGGAGTCTGTTGCAGAGACCTCTGAGGAGTTTATGGACAGATATTTCAGCGGAGAGGAGTTCTCTGTCACTGAGATCACTGCAGCAATGGCTTCTGAGATTTCTGATTGCGGTATGTATCCTGTAACAATGGGATCCCCCATTAACTGTCAGGGTGCAAGAATCCTTCTGGATGATATTGTGCATTATTTCCCGAGTCCGGCTCAGAGACAGCGTGCGGGACTGGATAAGAACAGCAACGCAGTTGTGAATGCTGACTATGATTTTGCTAAATCCAAAACAGCAGTTGTCTTCAAGACAATGATAGATCCGTTTATCGGAAAATACTCTCTGTTTAAAGTATGCTCCGGTGTTATCAAGAACGATGATGTTCTGTACAATGTAAGTCAGGATGTGGATGAGAAGCTGAACAAGCTGTATGTACTCCAGGGCTCCAAGCCGATTGAAATTTCCGAACTCCATGCAGGTGATATCGGAGCAATTGCCAAATCCAACAGCATTAAGACCGGCGATTCTCTCGGAACCAAGGCTCATCCGGTTATCTATCAGTCTGTTGCAATCTCCAAGCCCTATACAGCTAAGAGATATAAACCGAAAAACAAAGGCGATGTGGACAAAATCTCTCAGGCCTTCTCCAGAATGATGCAGGAAGACCTTTCCATGAAGGTAGTCAATGATTCCGAGAACAGACAGACACTGATCTACGGTATCGGCGATCAGCATATTGACGTAATCGTAAGCAAGCTTCTTGAAAGATATAAAGTAGATGTGGAACTTTCCAGACCGAAGGTAGCGTTCCGCGAGACGATCCGCAAAACATCCGATGTGGACTCCAAGTATAAGAAACAGTCCGGCGGACATGGTCAGTACGGTCATGTTAAAATGCGTTTCGAGTCCTCCGGTGACATGGAAACACCGTTTATCTTCGAGGAGCAGGTTGTAGGAGGAGCTGTTCCGAAAAACTACTTCCCGGCTGTAGAGAAAGGTCTGCAGGATTCTGTTCTGTCCGGACCGCTTGCTGCCTATCCGGTAGTTGGTGTCAAGGCAATCCTCTATGATGGATCCTATCATCCGGTAGATTCCTCTGAGATGGCATTCAAGACTGCAACGATCATGGCATTCAAGAAGGGTATTATGGAGGCATCTCCTGTGCTTCTCGAGCCAATCGCAAGCCTGAAGGTAACTGTTCCGGATAAATATACCGGTGATGTAATGGGCGATCTGAATAAGAGAAGAGGCCGCGTGCTGGGAATGAATCCGGTTGCCGGCGGTAAGACAGTGATCGAGGCTGATATCCCTGAGCTGGAGCTTTACGGATATTCCACCAATCTCCGCTCTATGACAGGAGGAGCAGGTGATTTTGAGTATGAGTTTGCAAGATATGAGCAGGCTCCGTCCGATGTTCAGCAGAAAGAGATCGAAGCTCGTGCATCTAAGATCACAAAGGTTGAGGATTGATCTCAGTTTCTGATACCGGCAGACCATTCTGACGTCAAAGAGGCGGAGGGTATCTTCTTACAAATAGAACAGATTATACGGCATGAACAGAGGGTCGGAACTGAAATCGGTTCCGGCTCTCGTTTTTTTGCCCATTCATAAGCAGTCAGGCTGCGTCAGCAGCAGCCCCCGCCGTATAACAGCGGGGACTGCGCATGGATGGGAGGTTCCCCGTGAACTGTAACTATGGTGAATGCAGCATGGTTTAATTTTGCAAGAAGAATAGAAAATTCTTGCAAAATAGTGTATACTGAAAAGCAATTAACAGAGCGAGGTGGATACCATGCAGGATAACGGAAGTTTGTTTTCAAGAATAAACAGTCAGTATAACTCAATGAGCAAAGGGCAGAAGCGTCTGGCAAACTTTATTACGGAGCATTATGATCAGGCAGTATTCATGACAGCAGCTAAGCTTGGCCGGCAGGTGAATGTCAGTGAGTCCACGACGGTTCGATTTGCCGTGCTGCTTGGATATGACGGCTTTCCGCAGTTTCACAATGCGCTGCAGGAGCACGTGATGACAAAGCTGAATTCTGTGCAGCGTATGGAAGTCAGCTTCGGCAGGATTGATGAAAATCGGATTCTGGATACTGTGCTGCAGTCAGACATTGAAAAGATTAAGATGACTCTGGAGCAGACGGACAGAGCGGCCTTTGATCATGCGGTAGATCTCATCCTTCAGGCGGAGCATGTGTATATTCTGGGAATCAGAAGCTGTGCGCCTCTGGCGGGATTTCTAAGCTACTATATGAATCAGATCATCCCCAATGTTCATCAGGTGGGGGCAAACAGCTACAGTGAGCTGTTTGAGGAAATTATCCGGATCGGCGAAAAGGATGTGATCATTGGGATCAGTTTTCCTAGATATTCCATGAGGACGTTAAAGGCAATGGAATTTGCGGCTGATCAGAAGGCAAAGGTAATCAGCATTACAGACAGCGTTCATTCTCCTATCAGCAGATATGCTTCCAGCAGCCTGATTGCAAGAAGTGATATGGCATCCATCGTGGATTCGCTGGTGGCACCCCTGAGTCTGATCAATGCTCTTCTGGTGGCTCTCTGTATGAAAAGCCAGAGTCAGGTGCTCCATACACTGGAGACCATGGAGCGGATCTGGGATGAATACAAGGTGTACAACAGCGATGAGATAGAGTATAGTAATACCCGGTAAAAGAAACAGAAACAGTCGGAGAAAACGAAATGGCAGATTTAACGATTATCGGCGGAGGTGCAGCGGGAATGGCTGCCGCCGTATTTGCGGCTGAAGCCGGGCTGAAGGTTCACTTGTTTGAGCAGAATGAGAAGCTGGGAAAGAAGGTTTTTATAACAGGAAAGGGCAGGTGCAATTTTACCAATGCCTGCGATATTGAAAATCTGTTTTCGTCGGTGGTGACCAACAGCAAATTCCTGTACAGCTCCTTCTACGGCTTTACAAATCAGCAGACCATTGAATGGTTTGAGAGCCTTGGGGTACGCACTAAGGTGGAGAGAGGAGACAGGGCGTTCCCTGTATCGGATCATTCCTCTGATATTATTCGTGCTCTGGAGCGGAGACTGAAGGAGCTTGGGGTGAAGATCCATTTGAACAGTCCGGTGGAATCCCTGCTTCTGAACCAGGAGGGAACGGCAGCTGCCGGAGTCAGATTGAAGAACGGCTATGAGCAGAAGGCAGACGCTGTGCTGATCGCAACAGGGGGCTTTTCCTATCAGACTACCGGTTCCACCGGAGACGGCTATCGATTTGCGCAAGGGGCAGGGCACGCTGTGTCCGGGATTCGTCCGGCTCTGGTGCCCCTGGTAACCGGTGAGGAATATATTCCGCGCATGCAGGGGCTTTCACTGAAGAATGTCAGCCTCACGATCCGAAACGGAAAAAAGAAGCTGTTCGAAGAATTCGGAGAGCTGTTGTTTACACACTTCGGAATCAGCGGTCCCCTGGCTCTGAAGGCCAGCTCCTATATCGGAAAAACACTGGAAAAAACTGATCTGCAGGCGGTGCTCGATCTAAAGCCCGCACTGACAAAGGACCAGCTCTCCGCCAGACTGGTGCGAGAGTTTGAGGATGCACCGAATAAGCAGTTTCGGAACATTCTTCCGAATCTTTTTCCTGCTAAAATGATTCCTGTGATCCTTGAACTGGGCGGAATTGATCCTTATACTGTAAATAATACGATCACAAGAGAGCAGAGAGAGCATTTTTCCGAGGTTGTGAAGGCATTTCCCTTCAGTATCGTGGGGACAAGGGGCTATAATGAAGCAATCATTACCCAGGGCGGTGTGAAGGTAAAGGAAGTGAATCCCTCTACCATGGAATCGAAGCTTGTTCAGGGATTGTATTTTGCAGGTGAGGTGCTGGATCTGGATGCAGTGACAGGAGGCTTCAATCTGCAGATTGCCTGGTCGACGGCACATACGGCTGCTATAGCTGCTGCTGAAGCTCAGCTTGAATCATGAGAAGCATGTCCTGAACAGACAGATGCCGGACTGCACCTGAAATGAGATTTCAATTATACATTGCATGCAGTTGAGGGGTTCGATCACCGGGGTAAATGACGTTCAGGATCAGTAACAAAAGAAAGAGGAACATACATGAGTTTTCAGATTGCATTAGACGGCCCTGCCGGAGCAGGAAAAAGCACAGTTGCAAAGGCTGTTGCATCAGAATTACACTTTATTTATATTGATACAGGCGCGATGTATCGGGCAATGGGTCTGTACCTGGATTCTCTGGGAACCGATCTGGAGGATCAGGCGGCACTGGATGCTGCCTGTGAAAAAGCCAGTGTAACGATCGCCCATCAGAATGGTGCGCAGCATATCTATCTGAACGGAGAGGATGTGACAACTGCGGTTCGGGCTGAAACAGCAGGAATGCTGGCATCGAAGGTCAGTGCCTATGGCAGTGTGCGCCGCAAGCTTACCAGCATGCAGCAGGAAATAGCAGCTTCCGCCGATGTAGTAATGGATGGCAGAGATATCGGAACAGCAGTGCTGCCCGAAGCACCTCTGAAGATTTTCCTTACAGCCAGTGTGGAAGAACGGGCCAGAAGACGGTATCTGGAGCTGAAGAATAAGGGGCAGGAGGCAGATCTTGCCGCTATTTCGGCAGATATTGAAAAAAGAGATTATCAGGATTCGCATAGAGAAATTGCCCCCCTGCGCCAGGCGGAGGATGCTGTATATCTGGATTCATCGAATCTTTCGGCAGAGCAGGTTGTGGAGAAAATCGTTTTTCTTGCAAGAGAGAGAATGAGCTGAGGTGAAAAGATGGAAGTGACTGTTGCAAAAACAGCAGGCTTCTGCTTCGGCGTGAAGCGTGCTGTGGAACAGGTGTATCAGCAGGCAGAGGAAGCAAAGGGACCGGTATATACCTTTGGACCCATTATCCACAATGATCAGGTGGTCAGTGATCTGGCAGAGAAGGGGGTACAGGTGATCCGCTCGCTGAAGGAACTGGAAGAGATCCGGGAGGGGACCGTGATCATTCGCTCCCACGGCGTGTCCAGAGAGGTACAGAACAGAATTGAGGACAACGGACTCGATTGCGTGGATGCTACCTGCCCCTTTGTGAAGAAGATTCACCGGATCGTGGAGGAGGAAGGGCAGAAAGGCCGCACCGTGATCATTGCCGGAAATGCATCACATCCGGAGGTAGAGGGGATCTGCGGCTGGGCATCGGGTCCTGTTTTTGTGGTCTCTGATCAGGAGGAACTGGTGCATCTTCCCATTGATCCGGAAACCGGAGTGACTTTTGTAGCACAGACCACATTTAATTTCAAGAAATTTGAAGAACTTGTTGAAATTTTGCAAAAAAAGTTTTATGATAGTACTGTTATCAATACTGTCTGCAATGCTACGGAAGAACGGCAGGCAGAAGCACGAAGAATTGCAGCTTCTTCGGACGCAATGCTGGTGATCGGAGGAAAACACAGCTCCAACACACAGAAGCTGTACGAGATCTGCAGGGAATCGTGTAAGAATACTTACTTTATAGAGACACTCGTTGATTTGGATTCTAAGCCTTTTCAATCTTTTTGTCATGTAGGTATTACTGCGGGGGCTTCTACCCCAAATAAAATTATTGAGGAGGTTCAAAAAAAATGTCAGAATTAAGTTTTGAACAGATGTTAGAAGAATCATTTAAGACCATCAGAAATGGTGAGATTGTTGAAGGAACCGTGATCGATGCGAAACCGGATCAGCTGATCCTGAACATCGGATACAAAGCCGACGGAATCCTTACCAGGAACGAATATTCGAATGATTCATCCATCGATATGACCACTGTTGCACAGCCCGGTGATAAGATGGAAGTAAAAGTAATGAAAGTAAACGACGGAGAGGGACAGGTTCTCCTGACCTACAAGAGACTTGCTGCTGAGAAGGGCAATAAGAGACTGGAAGAGGCATTTGAGAACAAAGAGGTTCTGACTGCCAAAGTTACACAGGTTCTGAACGGCGGACTCAGCGTTACTGTTGAAGAGTCAAGAGTATTCATCCCGGCAAGCCTTGTTTCCGATATGTATGAGAGAGATCTCAACAAATACGCTGATCAGGAGATCAGCTTCGTGATCACTGAGTTCAACCCGAGAAGAAGAAGAATCATCGGTGACAGAAAACAGCTGATCGTTGCTGAGAAAGCAAAACTTCAGGAAGAGCTTTTCGCACGTATCCAGCCGGGTGATGTTGTAGAAGGTACTGTTAAGAACGTTACAGATTTCGGTGCATTCATCGATCTGGGCGGTGTAGACGGACTGCTTCACATTTCCGAGATGTCCTGGGGACGTGTTGAGAATCCTAAGAAGGTTCTGAAGGTTGGCGACGTTCTGAACGTGCTGATCAAAGAGATCAACGGAACAAAGGTTGCTCTGTCTCTGAAATTTGATGATCAGAATCCATGGCTGGATGCTGACCAGAAATATGCAGTAGGCAACGTTGTAGAGGGAAAAGTTGCACGTATGACCGATTTCGGTGCATTCGTTGAGCTTGAGCCTGGTGTTGATGCACTCCTTCATGTTTCTCAGATTTCCAGAGATCATGTAGAGAAACCATCCGATGTACTGTCAGCAGGTCAGATCATCGAAGCTGTTGTTACAGATTTTGACGGTGCTTCACAGAAAATCTCTCTGAGCATCAAAGCTCTTGAGAAGGCTGCACCGGCAGAAGAGGAATACACAGAAGAGTAATTCTTTGCTGCGGTTCTGTATGTGCGGGATTGAGTCGGATCAGAAGGATCGGGTCGATTCCTTATTGTAAAGACAAATAAAAAAGGCTGTCGCTTGTAGCGGCAGCCTTTTTATATATCAGTATGGGGATGTCTCCCGTCTCTTAGACGCCAGGTCTCGCGAGCTCGACTTGAATAGATAGCGGGAGGTTTCCCGTGTACATATTTTACGGCTTCAATAGAAAAGAGATAAGCGCACAGCTGTATTCCTGCAGGAGAGACGGGTCCTTTTCGATAAGATCAGACGGGAAGAAGGAGGGGCCTTTTCTTGTATCCTTCCTGAAATCCGGCTGAAAAACCGGCTGAGGCTGGAAGAAAAACAATCCTTCTTTCTTTGTATAGCAGTTGTCCGCCTTCGCCTTTCGGCGGCAGGACGGATCTACATAGATGCCAACGCTTTTGTGGACGGCGGTGTCCTCCAAAGGAAGATAGTAGTAATCTTTGTAGTTGCTGAAGTAATGACGCAGCAGTCCTCTGGTTCCGTATACCTGAAGCGTAATCTGATCCTGAAGAATATGCATTGCTGCTGCTTCGCCTCTGAAGTGCAGCTCCTTTGGGCAGGAGACAGCGGTTTTTATCTGCAGAGTGAGTGTATCATTCCGGATCAGAACATTCTGCGGGAGATCAAACAGAAGGAAAGGATCGGCTGTGGATGGCTCATCCTGAAGGTTACTGCCGGAGGCTTCGCTGAGCCGGTGCAGATACAGATAGAATGGATAAATAGAAAGCATTCCCAGCAGATCATCCCGGTTGTGCAGAAGAAGGAGCTGAAGCTCTTTTTCTCCGGCCTGTTCCAGATAGTGGTGATAGACGGAGATCAGCTCTTTGCCGCTCATCCGGTCCTCTCTGGGAAAAGCGAGCAGCAGCTCCAGATCTTTCTGCTTCATGGATGAGAGCGGCAGCAGTTTTTTCATGGGCAGCAGTTCTCTGTAAAGATCCAGGCTGCAGATGCTGTTTTCCGGGAAGGGATCTGGCAGATTCCAGTGCCTGCAGCGGTCTCTGAGATAAGGAAGGTCAAAAGTCTGTCCATTGTAATGAATGATCGCCTTGAATTGCTTCACATAAGAAGCGAACAACTCCAGAACCTCTCGTTCTTCTGAGGGCCGTTGGAGAAGCCATTGCGTCAGAATGTACCGATCCTTTTCGAACGCGGCTGTACCGATCATATACAGGTGAGAGGAACGGCGGGACAGACCGGTGGTTTCAATATCAAAAAATACCGTATCCCGAGGCAGAATCGCTGCGGATGAAGGAAGCTGCTCGAGGGATATGGGCTGCTGCACAATAATCATGGTGATACCTCCGTATTATCTGTATCCAATGTTACCCGTGAACTATCCTATCAGAGTCTGTGTCGAACTGCAACTATCTCTTGGCAAACGTTTGTTCCGGTGATACAATAAAGTACAGTTCAGCCCATGAACTGTACTACCATACTATTACGATTCACGGGCAGTATTTTTTCGACTATCTGACAGACAGGAGCGTGTATACCATGATCGGTTATATAAAAGGAACAATAGAAGAGGTGGAAGCAGACGGGATCTATCTGGATCGGGACGGAATGGGATTCCGGATCCTGATGCCGGGAAGCAGTCTGGATCGGCTGAAGACAGGCATGGAGAAAAAAATCTTTACCTATATGAATGTGAAAGAGGATGCTATTACATTATACGGATTTCTTACGAAGGATGATCTGCAGATCTTCAGGCTTCTTCTTAATGTCAACGGAGTGGGACCAAAGGCGGCACTCGGAATCCTTTCTTCGCTTTCTCCGGATACCCTGCGATTTGCAGTGCTCTCGGATGATGCAGCTGCGATCGCCAAAGCACCGGGGATTGGAAAGAAGACAGCGCAGAAGCTGATTCTTGAACTGAAGGATAAGTTTTCTCTGGAGGATGCCTTTGAGAAAAAACTTGCTTCAGGGGAAGCTGTATCGGAAGAGATGCAGCCTTCAGAAGGAAACAGGGAGGCGGAGACAGAGGCTGTACAGGCACTGGTGGCACTGGGCTATTCCAGTACAGAAGCGCTGCAGGCGGTCAGAAAAGTCGAGACAACAGGTGCAATGGATTCAGAGGCGATACTGAAGCAGGCATTAAAGCTGATTTTCTAGGATGAGACATAAAAAGCTATAAAGGATCACATATGGATAAACGAATTATTACAACTGATGTAATGGAGGAGGACTACCGGGTCGAGGGTAGTCTGCGCCCTCAGACGCTGGATCGATATATCGGGCAGGAAAAAGCAAAAAAAAATCTGAAAATATATATAGAGGCTGCAAAGCAGCGAGGGGACGTTCTGGATCATGTGCTGTTTTACGGACCGCCCGGGCTGGGAAAAACTACTCTGGCAGGAATTATTGCCAATGAGATGGGGACACATCTCAAGGTGACCTCGGGACCAGCCATTGAAAAGCCGGGAGAGATTGCGGCGATTCTCAATAATCTTCAGGAGGGTGATGTTCTGTTTGTGGATGAGATTCACAGGATGAACCGCCAGGTGGAGGAGGTTCTGTACCCGGCTATGGAGGATTACGCCATTGATATTATGATCGGAAAGGGTTCCTCTGCCCGATCGATCCGATTGGATCTTCCGAAGTTTACATTGGTAGGGGCTACTACAAGAGCCGGACTTCTGACAGCACCGCTTAGGGATCGATTCGGCGTCATTCATCATCTGGAATTCTATACGCCGGAGGAACTTCAGAAGATCATTATGAATTCTGCGGGAATCCTTGGTGTGGAAATCGATGCAGAGGGAGCGGCGGAGATGGCGAAGCGTTCCAGAGGAACGCCGCGCCTTGCCAACCGTCTTCTGAAGAGGGTGAGGGACTTTGCCCAGATCCAGTTTGATGGAAAGATCACAGCAGAAGCAGCATCGTTGGCGCTGGATCTTCTGGAGGTAGACAAAAGAGGGCTGGATCAGATCGACCGGCTGCTTCTGAGAACAATCGCAGAAAAGTTTGGAGGCGGTCCGGTAGGGCTGGATACCCTTGCAGCTGCTATTGGCGAAGATGGAGGAACGATTGAGGACGTGTATGAGCCGTATTTGATCAAGAATGGTTTTCTGAATCGTACGCCAAGAGGAAGAGTCGCTACGGATGAGGCCTACTCCCACCTGGGGATACCGCTGCCGGAACGGTAACACGATCACGTTAGAGGTTGCAGTGTTACTGTTCATCTCCTGCTGCCCCGGGAACAGTAACGCTGTTGCGTCAAATATTCGGTTGTCTTCTGTCTGAAAGTACGGTATATTAAGAGGGAGAACACACAGAGGAGAGAGGTATGTATGGCTTCTAAAAATACAATCAAGGTTCTGATCGATGGAAAAATCGTAACCTTAAGCGGATACGAAAGTGAAGAGTATCTGCAGAGGGTGGCATCCTATCTTAATAATAAAATTATGGATCTTCATGCTTTGTCCGGATACAACAGACAGGCTCCGGATACGAAGTCTACTTTGCTGGCGTTGAATATCGCTGATGATTATTTTAAAGCAAAAAAACGGGCAGATTCCGTTGAAGCTGACATGGAAACAAGAGATCGTGAGGCATATGATATCAAGCATGATCTGATCGCAGCTCAGATCCAGGTGGATCAGCTGAAACAGGAAAACGAACATCTTCTTGCTGAGAATGCTTCTTTGAAGGAACAGCTGGAACAGTTGAATCAGGAGATGGATGAGCTGTTAAAATAAGAAGGAAGATATTGATTCTGAATAGGAATGGGTAAAGATAATGAGAGGGGCTGCTGATCGTATTTCGGACGGACAGTTCCTCTGTTTCTTTTTTATGAAACTGTTTTTCACTGCGACAGCAGAAAATGTATGAGTAAAACCTAATCTAAAGGAGATTTGTATATGAATGCAGAATTACTGGCTCCCGCAGGTTCCTTTGAAGCTCTGGAAGCAGCTCTGGCAGCAGGAGCGGATGCGGTGTATTTGGGAGGCACCAGATTCGGGGCAAGAGCCTATGCAGACAATCTGAATACAGAAGATCTCTGCAGAGCGATTGATCTTGTGCATAGGCAGGATAAAAAGCTGTTTATGACGGTAAATACTTTACTCAAGGAGGAAGAACTGCAGGAGGAACTGTATTCCTTTATGCTTCCTTTTTACAGGGAAGGTCTGGATGGTGTGATCGTTCAGGATCTGGGGGTGATCCGTGCTTTTGGCAGCTGGTTTCCGGAACTGCCGCTTCACGGCAGCACCCAGATGGCAATCACAGGTGCCTCCTCTGCAGAGCTTATGAAGCAGGAGGGACTGACAAGAGTGGTGCCTGCCAGAGAACTGTCGCTTGCAGAAATCAGAGAGATCCATGAGAAGACCGAATTGGAAATTGAGTGTTTTATTCATGGCGCCATGTGCTACAGCTATTCCGGACTTTGTCTGATGAGCAGCATGATCGGAGGAAGAAGCGGAAACAGAGGCAGATGTGCAGGGACCTGCCGCCTTCCCTATGAGGTGTACGAACAGGGAAAGCGTCTCAATGGTCCGAATACGGCATATCCATTGAATACCAGGGACATGTGCACGCTGGAGCTTCTTCCCGAAATCCTGGATGCAGGTGTTCTTTCTCTGAAGATCGAAGGAAGAATGAAGAAACCGGAGTATACCGCAGGTGTGGTTTCTGTTTATAGAAAATATCTGGATCTTCTGGCGGAGTTCCCGGAAAAATATTCCGTGGATCCAAAGGATATGAATTTTCTGTATGATCTCTTTAATCGGGATGGATTTCATAAGGGTTACTTTCAGGTGCATAACGGCAGAGAGATGATGGCTCTGAAGAATGCAAAGCTTACCGAGGCAAAGCAGAAGGACAGCAGCAGATTGTATGAACGCATTCGTAAGGAATGGAAGAGTGTTCGGCTTCAGAAACCGGTACAGGGATATTTGTCCCTGCGCCTGGGTGAGCCTGCAAGACTGGTGCTGCTTTCCGGAGATCTGCAGGTGCAGGTGGAACGGGAGGGAATCCAGAAGGCGCAGAACCAGCCTTTGACCAGAGAGCGGGCTGCTGCACAGTTGAATAAAACCGGCAATTCCCCATTTTTCTTTGAACATCTGGAAATTGAAATGGACGAGGATCTGTTTCTTCCCATGCAGCTTCTCAACGAGCTGAGACGGGAAGGAATGGAACAGCTGGAGGACAAGCTTCGGGCATCCTTTGCAAGGAAGGCTCCCGATGAGCAGCCTTCCTTGACAGAGATTGCGGCTCCGACGGAGGGAAAACCGGCAGTTTCGGATATCTGGATCCTCACGGATACAAGGGAACAGCTGCAGGCTGTCGGCACAATCACGGGAATTACCGGTGTCTGTATTCCGATTGGTTTGTTAGATAAAGCGGATCCTGCCGCTTCTGCAGAAAAACTTCTTAAGGATCTGAAGGCAAAGGGCATGAAGCTGCGCATTGCGCTTCCTTATATGGTCAGAGGGACCGAAGACAGCTGGTACAGAGATTACCTGAAAACACTGCTTGATCTGGGCGTGGAGCGTTTTCTGATCCGGAGTCCGGAATCAGCGGCGCGTCTGTGGCAGATGGGACTTGCAGAACATTGTATACTGGATTACTGTATCTACACCATGAACAGCCGTGCAAAGGATTTTTACAGGAGCTGGGGCTTCGGTATGGACACCGTTCCGCTGGAGCTGAATGCAGGAGAGATCAAAAGCAGGAACAATGAGAACAGCGAGCTTGTGATCTACGGAAGAACCCCCATGATGATCTCGGCACAGTGTCTGAAGAAAAATCTGGATCGATGTACAAAGGGGTATGCACAGCTGAGCCTGAAGGACCGAAAAGGGAAAACATTTCCTGTTCGCTGCTGCTGTGACGGCTGCTATAATGTGATCTACAACAGCCTTCCCACAAGTCTTCTGAAGGATTCAGAAAGGATATCGGCAATGGGATGTGCATCCCTGAGGGTGCATTTTACCACTGAGTCGGGAAAAGAAGCCGGGGCTGTGATTGAGGAAATTGTCAACACCTTTATCAAAGGAGTGTCTGCGGGAGAAAGAAAGCTTCCGGAGAGCACCAGAGGTCATTTTAAACGGGGAGTAGAGTAATTACGATGGTTAAGATAATAGTTGAAGTGTCAAAATATCTGCTTCTTCTGATCATGGTACTGTTTACCCTGGAAACATTTATGGTACTGCGGGATAAGAGTGCTGAGGCACGGGCAAGGATCATGAGAAAACAGATCATTCTGATGCTGTTCTTTAATTTTCTTGCTTATCTTGTCATGTATGCTGTGAAGCAGGAACTGGAGATGCTGATGGTCTATATGGGTGTGATCGTCTACATCCTGCTTGTACAGGCCATGTATCGCATTGTTTATAAGCGGGCGTCGCTGATCCTGGTCAATACCATGTGCATGCTTCTGTCCGTTGGTTTTGTGATTCAGACAAGGCTGGGAATCAGCTATGCCATCAAGCAGCTGATGATCGTTGCAGTATCCACGGCAATGTGCATGCTGATCCCGGTTGTTGTAAGAAAGGGAAAATTCCTCAGGAACATCACCTGGTTCTATGCAGTGATCGGTATTGCTCTTCTGGCGGCAGTACTCGCTTTTTCCACGCTTTCCGGAGGTGCAAACCTTTCGCTGGAAATCGGCGGGATCACCTTCCAGTTTTCGGAATTTGTAAAGATTACATTTGTATTCTATATTGCGGGAATGCTTCATGAAGTGACGGACTTTCGGCAGGTGGCTGTTACAACAGTGCTGGCGGCAGTTCATGTGCTGATTCTGGTGCTTTCCAAAGATCTGGGAGCTGCGCTGATCTATTTTATGGCCTATGTGGTCATGGTCTATGTTGCTACCGGTAATCCGGGATATGCAGCACTTGGTCTTGGCGGAATGGCGGCTGCATCCGCGGCTGCCTATAGGCTGTTCAGCCATATTCGGGTGAGGTTCAGCGTATGGAAGGATCCCTTTGCTGATTATCAGGGTACGGGGTATCAGATTGTGCAGGCTCTGTTCGGCGTATGCGCCGGCGGATGGTTTGGAACCGGCCTGTTCCTTGGTTCGCCGGAGATGATTCCCCTTGCAAGAGTGGATTTTACCTATGCGGCGATCTGTGAGGAGATGGGGATCCTGTTCGGAATCTGTCTGATCCTTCTTTGCATGGGCATGTATTTTCTGATTGTGAATATCTCTATGAAACTGAAGGAGCCTTTCTATAAGCTTGTTGCCATCGGTCTTGGAACGGAATACTGCTTTCAGGTATTTCTGACTATAGGCGGAACCACGAAGTTTATTCCGATGACCGGCGTGACCCTGCCTCTGGTCAGCTACGGCGGAAGTTCCGTCATGTGTACCATCATCATGATCTCCATCATCCAGGGTCTGTATATCCTTCGAGAGGATGAGGAGGATGAGGCGGCCAGAAACAGCAGGAAAAGGAGAAGCAGGGCAGGTGGTCAGCCGAGCCGCACAAGAATTGCCGAACCGGTCAGTCAGGAAACAAGAGTGTACAGAAGTACTGCGGAGCAGGAAAGAGCTCTGAGGGATGAACAGATACGCAGACAAAGAGCAGAGGAGCAGCAGAGAAGAAATGAAGAAAACAGGAGACGAGTGGAGCAAACGGGAGTCCCGGTCGACCTCGAGCAGAAGATCAACGAAGAAACGGAAAAGAGTATCCACTGGTAGACCGTATAAAATTGTGTCCGTTCTCTGTATGTGTCTCTTTGTATCTATGATCGGATACATGGTGTATTTTCAGGTGACACAAAGTGAACGGCTGCTGAGCAGTCCCTATAACCAGAGGCAGATCCGGAAGGAGAACAATGTGACCCGCGGATCGCTGCTGGCATCGGATGGCACGGTGCTTGCTCAGACTGTTCTGAATGAGGACGGTACTGAGTCCAGAATCTATCCATATGGAAGCGTCTTTGCCCATGTGATCGGTTATTCTGATTATGGTGCCAGCGGCCTGGAGGCGGCTCTGAGCTATCGCCTTCTTGAGAGTCATGCTGACATCATGGAGCAGATGCAGAATGAGATCAACGGTGTGAAAAACACCGGTGATAATGTAGTTACAACGCTGGATCTGACCATGCAGCAGGCGGCTTACGAGGCACTGGGAGACAATGCCGGAGCGGTGGTAGTACTGGATGCAGATACAGGAGAAGTGCTGGCGGATGTCAGCAGTCCCGGATTTGATCCTAATACTGTTGCGGAGGACTGGGAAGAACTGAACAGTGAGGAAGGGAACAGCCCCTTCCTGAACAGGAGCCTTCAGGGCCTGTATCCGCCGGGATCCACCTTTAAGATGGTCACCGCACTGGCTTATCTTCGGGAAAACGGCAGCTTTGATGATTTTTATTATGAATGTACAGGATCCTATACCCAGGGGAATTACACGATACATTGTGTGGACAACATTTCTCACGGAGCGCAGGGATATACCGATGCATTTGCGAATTCCTGCAACTGTGCATTTGCTTATATGATCTCGGAGTGCATGAATCAGTCCGTTCTGAAGGAGACGGCAGAGAACCTCCTGTTTAATCAGGATCCGGATCTGCTGCTGCCTTATTCTATCAGCAGCTTCACCTTTGAAGCAGGGGATGGAGTGGAGCTTGCCATGCAGACGGCCATTGGACAGGGAGATACCCTGGCTTCACCGATCCAGATGGCCATGATCGCACAGGCGATCGCTAACGGAGGAGAGATGCTGAAGCCATCCTTTGTGAAGGAGGTAGTCAGCTATGAGGGGCTGACAGTTTCTTCTGAGAAAACAGAAACCTACGGAACCGTCATGACTCCGGAAGAGGCGGAAGCCTTAAAGGCAATGATGCGTGAAGTTGTGAATCGGGGAACGGCATCCTCCCTTGCGGATCTGGGCTATCAGGTGTCCGGAAAGACAGGTACAGCTCAGTATGGAGATGTGGAGGACAATACAGCCCATTCCTGGTTTGCAGGATTTTCCGAAGTCGGTGACAGGGATATTGCAGTAGCTGTGATCACAGAAGGCGGCGGTGATGGAAGTGCTCCCGCTGTTTCACTGGCAAAAGCCATATTCCAAAGCCGATTTGGATAACCGGTTTTCGGGAGAGACCGGAACACGGGGACGGAGGTGCTGTACCGCAAAAGCGGTACAGCACCTCCGCCCCTGTGTTGCGTTAACGGTGAAAAAGGGGTATACTTAATATCAGTTGCAGGTCTTTTTGCGGGGGTCACAAAAGAAAAACAATACAGAGGCCAAATGGAATCTTTGCCGCCTGCGGAGAAGCAGAGTTCTCCGACATAGATAAAAGACCGAGTACACACGCATTGCAGGAGGATTGCAGAATGATTGAAGCAACGAGCTGTGGCGGTGTGGTGATATTCAGAGGAAAGATTCTGACTCTTTACAAGAGTTACAAGAATAAGTACGAAGGATGGGTACTGCCTAAAGGAACCGTTGAAGCAGGAGAAACATTTGAGGAGACGGCCATCAGAGAGGTTTTTGAAGAAACCGGTGTCCGTGCGAAGATCGTAAAATACATAGGTGTCAGCCGTTATAGTTTTTCAGTGCCGGAGGATACAGTGGAAAAGAAGGTACACTGGTTTTTGATGGCTGCTGACAGCTATTACAGCAAGCCCCAGAGAGAAGAATATTTTGTGGATTCCGGATATTATAAATATCATGAGGCGTTTCACCTTCTGAAATTCGCTAATGAACGGCAGATGCTGGAGAGAGGCTATAAGGAATATACAAGTCTGAGGCGTGCAGGCGAGTGGACGTAGATGGTTTGAAAGCTTCTGCGATCGAAGCACTGAGAGGATCAGGCGGTTCGGAGGAAAGGTATGGCGGAATGGTATCCGAATCTTTATCTTGGTGAAAATGCCGGGAAAAAGAAAAGAAAGCTGAAGGCACAGATTGAACGCGGCCGTTTCTATCCGGGGCTTTATCTGATCACTGAGGCGGCAAATGGAGTGGATCAGCTTGATATCGTAGACAGCAAGTGCATTCTTCAGGAACGGGCTCAGGAACTGCTCCCGCCGGTGGTGGGGATGGCCATTGGATACCGGGAGGCGCTGGAGGTGCTGACGGATATTGCCAGGGAGACATACGAACATACAGGTACAGGCAATGTTCTTGCCTATGTCAGGCAGAAGGCCGGTCGAACGACTTGAATCATTACCTGCAGAGGGGGGAACCTCTCCGACTGAATTGAACCAAACTGCCGACGATAAGGTGTAATCATATGATTTCGATACTATTGACAATACTTGCCGGTATCATCAAAATTATCCTTGCCCTTTTGCTGCTGTTCCTGCTGCTGCTGCTGCTGGTGCTGTTTGTTCCGGTACGGTATAAAGGAAGCTTTCAGAAGCAGGAGAGAAATATGGAGGCGGCCGGTACAATATCCTGGCTGCTGCATTTTGTTTCGCTGCAGGTCCGGTGGAGAGAAAAAAACCTTGTGTGGGAAGTGAAGGTTTTTGGGATCTCCCTGAAAAAACTGCTGAACAGATTCAGGAACCCCGAAAAAACTGCTCATGCAGAACCGGAGGAAGATCAGAATACTTCTTTGGAAAGTAATTCATCCGATCAGGAGATTATGAACGGAGACGTGCAGCCTGAAGAGGATGAATCCCGAGAACAGGAGGAGACAGGCGAAGGTGTGCAGGCTGCATCCGAAGATCCTTCTCAAAGCATGGATCCTGCGGGAGAAACAGCTGCAGACAGCAGCAGGGATAATGAATCCGGGATCGATATCGAGGAAGAAGCCGCAGGTTCGGATGAATCAGATGACGGAGGCTCCGGAATACGGCAGTCAACTGTACAGAGACTGATCGAAAGGATCAGCAGGTTCCTGCAGCTGCCGGAAAAAGTACTGGCAGGAATCCGATCTCGGTGGGAAAAACTGAGTTCAGCCGGGAGCAGAGTGAAGGCTGTGACGGAACAGGGGAAGAGGCTTCAGAGGTTTCTTCAATCTAACTTGTTTAAAGAGGTATTCGCTCTTACAAAGAAGGAGCTTCTGGCAGTGATTCGGCATATCCTTCCACGCAGTGTGAAGGGGAATCTGGAATTCGGAACGGATGATCCGGGTACTACCGGTCAGATCCTTGCAGGAATCGCGGCAGTCTATCCGATTCTTCCCGGGAATCTTGTTGTCAATCCCGATTTCGAGAAGACGGTTTTAAATTGCAATCTGTCTGTAAAAGGAAGGATCCGGCTTTCCGTACTTGCTTATCACGGATGCAGACTGCTGCTGAACAGGCAGGTGCGTCGATTGATCAGCAGAATAAGACATAAGGAGGCTAACTAATGGCTGAAAAAAATACATTCAATTCTACTGTGGAATCTCTTCTGAAGGGGATGGACGGTTTCCTGACCACTAAAACAGTCGTAGGAGAACCGATTCAGGCAGGTGAGAACATTCTGCTTCCGCTTGCCGATATGTCCTTTGGTGTAGGAGCCGGTGCATTTGGTGAGAATGCAAAGCAGAGAGCTACCGGCGGACTGGGTGCGAAAATCACCCCCAGTGCGATTCTGGTGATCAACGGAACAGGCGTCCGGGTGGTCAGTGTGAAGAATCAGGATGCGGTGACGAAGGTCATGGATATGGTACCGGATCTGATCAATCGCTTTACAGGCTCCGGCAGTGAGGATGTTACGCTGGATGATGTGGAGGATATGATCCACGAAGCGGAAGAATAAAAGTCGGTGAACATGAAGGAAGCGAAAAAAGGAGCAATGCGGAAACTGTTTCTGCATTGCTCCTTTTTGGGCATGAAAAAAGAGAACCGCAGTACTGCAATTCTCTTATAATCATACGTCAGTTCCGAAACTCAGATTAAGCACGCTCAACTTTGCCGCTTCTTAAGCAGGAAGTACATACATACATTCTCTGGTTTCCGCCTTCAGTTTTCACACGAACAGACTTCACATTGGGTTTCCACATTCTGTTAGATCTTCTATGAGAATGGCTCACGTTGTTACCAAAGTAAACGCCTTTTTCGCAGATTGCACATTTTGCCATAACTGCACCTCCTATGAAAAAATAATTGAGCCGTTCATCCGGGCTCGCAACACAAGTTATTCTAACAGATTAGGTCAGATATTGCAAGTGAAAATTTCAGAAAATTATTTATTCTTTCCTTTTGCGGGAATATGGAGTATACTGTGGATAAGTCTGTAGATTTTCCTGCGATGAGGACATAGAGACTGTACAGACGAAATAATTTTTTACAGAAAGGAGTGAATGACATGAAAGCTCGTGTAAACACTGAATATGGTGAGATCGTTATTAATTCAGACGTAATTGCTACTTATGCCGGAACGGTTGCTGTTGAATGCTTTGGTATCGTTGGTATGGCCACCGTTAATATGAAGGATGGAATTGTAAAGCTGCTGAAGCGTGACAATATCAAACAGGGTATTACGGTAGAGATTGAAGATAATAAGATTTCCATCGATTTCCATGTGATCGTGGCCTATGGTGTCAGCATTTCGGCTGTATCAGAAAATCTGATCGACAGCATTAAATATAAAGTAGAAGAGTTTACAGGAATGGAAGTGGACAACGTTCACATTCTTGTAGAAGGCGTTCGTGTGATAGACTGATAGAAGGAGGATACTGACTGTGTCTGCTAATACAATCGATGCTGCTCTTCTTTCTAAGATGTTTCTTGCAGGTGCAAAGAAACTGGAAGCAAAAAAAGAGTGGATCAATGAACTCAATGTATTTCCTGTGCCTGACGGCGATACAGGAACCAATATGACCATGACGATCATGTCAGCTGTGAAGGAGGTCAATAACCTGTCAGAGATCAGCATGACTACACTGGCCAAAGCTATTTCCTCAGGTTCCCTTCGAGGTGCCAGAGGTAATTCCGGTGTCATTCTGTCTCAGCTGCTGCGTGGCTTTACAAAATCAATCCGCCAGACTGATGAGGTAGATGCTCCGGCTGTTTCAGAGGCATTTGTCAAGGCAACCGAGACTGCCTATAAGGCCGTTATGAAGCCGAAGGAAGGAACGATTCTCACTGTAGCGAAAGGTCTGGCTGACAAAGCAGTTGAGCTGGCAGAGGAAGAGCTTTCGCTTGAGGAATATCTGCGTCAGGTGCTTTCACACGGCGAGTATGTTCTGTCTCAGACTCCGGAGATGCTTCCGGTTCTGAAGGAGGCAGGAGTAGTGGATTCCGGCGGACAGGGACTGATCACGGTTCTGCAGGGGGCCTTTGAGGTTTTCTGCGGTAAGGAGGTCGAACTGGACTTTGAACCTGAGAATAAAGAGGCTTCAGAGTTTGTGAAGATTTCAAAAGAGACAGAAGAAGAGATCAAATTCGGGTACTGCACGGAATTTATCGTTGTGCTGGATCAGCCGATCAATGAAGAGCAGGAGGAAGGCTTTAAGGAGTATCTTCTTTCTATCGGAGACTCTCTGGTAGTGGTTGCAGACGATGAGATCGTAAAGGTGCATGTTCATACCAATGATCCGGGACTTGCGATTCAGAAGGGACTGACCTTCGGTTCCCTGACCCGCATGAAGATCGACAACATGCGCGAGGAGCATCAGGAGCGTGTCATCAAGGATGCTGAAAAACTGGCTGCTCAGCAGGCTGCTGAGAAAACAGCCGAAAAGAAAGCAGAGCCCGCAAAGGAGACCGGCTTCATCAGTGTTTCCGTTGGTGACGGATTTGCAGAAATCTTTAAGGGTCTGAATGTGGATTATCTGATCGAAGGCGGTCAGACTATGAATCCAAGTACAGAGGATATGCTGAATGCCATTGAGCAGGTAAATGCAAAGACTATCTTCATTTTCCCAAATAATAAAAACATCATTCTTGCTGCTAACCAGGCAAGAGATCTGGTGGAGGATAAAAATATTGTGGTCATTCCTACTACAACCGCACCTCAGTGTGTAGCTGCCATGATCGGTTACGATCCGGAGGGGTCCGTTGAGGAGAACACGGAGGCTATGACAGAGGCTGCTTCCGCGGTAGCTACCGGCTCGATCACCTATGCAGTACGGGATACCTGCATTGATGAGATCGAGATCCACAAGGGTGATATCATGGCTGTGGGGGACCAGGGAATCATCGGCGTCGGCAAGAGCATTCAGGAGGTTGCCGAGAAGACGGTTCAGTCTATGATGACAGAGGACAGCAGCCTGATCAGTATATACTACGGTGAAGAGTTTGCCGAGGAGGACGCAGAAGCATTTGGTGATGTGATCACTGAGAAATATCCGGATTGTGATGTGGAAGTAAACTACGGCGGACAGCCGATCTACTACTGCATCATTTCTGTGGAGTAATCAAAGTAAAAAATATATGAACAAAGATTCTTTACGTGAGTTAAAAGGAATCGGCGAGAAGACGGAAAAGCTGTTTGAGAGAGTGGGGGTAAGCTCTCTCAATCAGCTTCTTCATTATTATCCGAGAGAATACGATTCCTTCGAAAAGGCAGTTCCCCCGGGCAGGGTGAGGATCAATGAAAAAAATGCGGTGTATGGAACTATTACGAAGGCTCCTTCCATTTCGGGAGGCGGATCGAAGGCAGTCACCATCCTGAATCTTGAGGATGAGACAGGGAAACTTCAGATCATCTGGTTCCATATGCCTTTTTTGCGCAGTACTTTGAAACGGGGAAGCCGGTTTGTGTTCCGGGGAAAAGTAACCCTGAAGAATCAGCGTCCGGTGATGGAGCATCCGGAGATCTATTCAATGGCTTCCTATGAGGAGATGCAGGGAAACCTGCTTCCAATCTATGGTCTGACTGCAGGTCTGACCAATAAGACCGTTTGTAAGGCAATGAAGCAGCTGCTTGACAGGAAAAATCTCGGAGCCGATTTCCTTCCTTTTGAGCTGCGGCAGCGTCTTGGGCTGGCTGAGTTGAACTTTGCGCTTCAGACTATTCACTTTCCATCCGGGGAGAACGCCCTGCTGGAAGCCAGAAAACGTCTGGTATTTGATGAGTTTTTCCTTTTTATGCTGGCCCTGGCAAGCATGAAGGAACAGACCGTTCGGACCGAGAATCATTTTCCGGCAAAGGCAGTATGGAAAACAGAAGAGGTGATTGAAAATCTGCCCTATTCTCTGACCAGAGGACAGGTGCAGGTCTGGAATGAGCTGGAGAATGATCTGAAGGGGACTGCTCTTATGAACCGTCTGATCCAGGGGGATGTAGGCAGCGGAAAAACGATTCTTGCATTCCTGGCCATGATCATGATGTGGGAAAACGGGTACCAGAGCGCGCTGATGGTCCCGACAGAGGTACTGGCGAACCAGCACTATGAGGCATTGCTGCAGCTGCTGCAGGAGAATGATCTTACAGCTGTACAGCCTGTTCTTCTGAAGGGCAGCTGTACAGCGAAGGAAAAACGGGAAATTAATGAAAAGATTGCTTCCGGAGAAACCGGAATGGTAATCGGAACCCATGCACTGATCCAGCAGAGTGTACAGTACAGGAATCTGGGATTAGTCATTACAGACGAACAGCATCGTTTCGGTGTACGGCAGCGAACGCTTCTGGCAGAGAAGGGGGCTCCTCCCAACGTTCTTGTGATGAGTGCAACACCCATTCCCAGAACACTGGCCATCATTCTTTACGGTGATCTGGACATTTCTGTTCTGGATGAATTGCCTGCACGGAGAAAGCCCATTAAAAACTGTGTGGTGAATACCTCCTATCGTCCCAATGCCTATCGCTTTATGCTGAAAGAGATCCAGGCAGGGCATCAGATCTATGTGATCTGCCCTATGGTAGAGCCGAATGAAGAAATTGCCTGTGAGAATGTGCTGGAATACACGGAAATACTGAAAAATCAGTTTCCCAAAGAGGTATCCATTGCACCGCTGCATGGAAGAATGAAGGCGGCAGAGAAGGATGCAGTGATGAAGGCTTTTGCCGACAATCAGGTGCAGATCCTCGTATCTACAACCGTTGTAGAGGTGGGGGTGAATGTTCCGAATGCCACGGTAATGATGATCGAGAATGCAGAACGATTCGGCCTTGCCCAGCTGCACCAGCTGAGAGGGCGTGTGGGAAGAGGCGATGCTCAGTCCTACTGCATCTTTATGCAGGGAGACAGCAGGAAGGAAGCTGCAGAGCGGCTTGAGATTCTGAATCATTCCAACGACGGCTTTCAGATCGCTGAAGAGGATCTTAAGCTGCGCGGCCCCGGTGACCTGTTCGGCGTTCGTCAGAGCGGACTTGCAGGTTTTCAGCTGGCGGATGTATACCGGGATTCTCTTGTCCTGAAACAGGCTGCTGAAGCAGCTAAGGATTTACTTCATATGGATCCGGAGCTTTCGCTGCCGCAGAACCGTGAGCTGAAAAACGCGCTGCGGGACTATCTGGACAGACAGGAGAAGGCCCTTTCGCTGTAACGCTTTTCATTAGAGGCAGCGAATGAAAAAGAAATCAGGATTCAACTTGTGCGACTTCGGGTGCTCTGATATAATCAAAATAGTGGGGATTTCTAACCATTATGGAATTTACAATGAGAATTAATTCAAGCGAGTGAGACTCAAAAACTAAGATATAGAAGTCTTCTCCAATGAGATAAGAAAGCGAATCAGAAGCGAGGGGTCGAGTATGAATATAGGTATTTTAGCACACAATAGTAAAAAGAGCCTGATAGAGGATTTCTGCATTGCATACAAAGGAATTCTGATGAAGCACGATCTGTATGCGACCGGAACTACCGGAATGCGGATCGAAGCAGTTACAAACCTTCATATCCACAAGTTTCTTGCCGGCGGGCTGGGCGGTGACAAGCAGTTTATGGAGATGATCGGAAGAGGGGATATGGATCTTGTGATCCTGTTTTATAATCCTTCCATGATCAGTCCTAAGGAGCCGGATATCATGGATGTGGTGCGCTGCTGCGACCAGTACAGCATTCCTCTGGCAACCAATATTGCAACGGCGGAGGCTCTGATCCTCAGTCTCTCAAGAGGAGACCTGGATTGGAGAGAACAGTTCCGCAGAGAGGACTGATCCAGCTATGAGAGTGATAGCCGGCAGTGCAAGAAGCCTGCCATTGAAAACCGTAGAAGGGCTGGATACCAGACCGACCACTGACCGGATCAAGGAAACTCTGTTCAATATGATCCATAACGAAGTGCCGGGCTGCCGGTTTCTGGATCTGTTCAGCGGAAGCGGAGCAATCGGAATCGAAGCACTCAGCAGGGGCGCTGCAAGCTGTGTATTTGTTGATAACAGCAGGAAGGCAGCATCCTGTATACAGGAGAATCTGAAATTTACCCGTTTAGGGGACAGAGCAGAGGTGCTTCAGGCTGACATGCGATCAGCCATAGCCCGGGTGCGGAATCGAGAACCATTTGATGTGATCTTTATGGATCCTCCCTACCTGAAGGATCTGGAACGGGAGGCACTGGAGCTCCTTCTGAATGCTCCCTGTGTCACTGAGGAAACCCTGTTCATTGTGGAGGTTTCTCTGAAAACGGATCTTTCCTGGCTGGAGGAGAGTGGTTACGAACTGATCAAAAACAAACGATACAAGACCAATGCGCACCTGTTTCTGCGCAAACAGTGAGGAGAAAGACAGATCATGAGCATTGCAGTTTACCCTGGGTCCTTTGATCCTGTTACAAACGGACACCTGGATATCATCCGCCGTGCGGCAGAACTTTTCGATCAGGTGGTGATCGGTGTTTTAAATAATTCTGCAAAAACTCCGTTGTTTTCTGTAGAAGAACGTGTTAATATACTTGAGAAAGCGACCCGGGATATTTCCGGGGTTAAAGTCATGTCCTTCAGCGGACTTTCTGTAGATTTTGCAAAACAATGTGAGGCGAATGCCATCGTCAGAGGGCTGAGAGCCGTTACGGATTTTGAGTATGAACTGCAGATGGCACAGACAAATCGGATACTTGCTACCAATGTGGATACCGTTTTCCTTACCACATCGCTGGAGTTTGCTTATCTGAGCTCCACAACTGTGAAGGAAGTTGCAAAATTCGACGGGGATATTTCTCAGTTTGTGCCTGCGTTCGTTGCGGAAGCGATTCACGCGAAGATGAAGACAGCAGAATAGGCGTTACGATTCATGCAGAAGTAATAGAGAGCACATAGATAGTAAGGAGATACCAGTATATGAGCAGCAGCAGAATTGAGCAGATTATCGAGGAAATCGAAGAGTATGTGGAGAGCTGTAGATATCAGCCCCTTTCCACCACAAAGATTGTTGTAAACAAAGAAGAACTGGAAGAGCTTTTAAGAGAACTGAGACTGAAAACACCTGACGAGATCAAGCGATATCAGAAGATCATCAGCAATAAGGATGCGATCCTTGCCGATGCGCAGTCGAAAGCAGATAATATTATTGCTGAAACCCAGGAGCAGGCAAAGGCTCTGGTTGCACAGACTGAGATTATGCAGCAGGCCTATACACAGGCGAATCAGGTGATCAACGAAGCAAATCAGCAGGCACAGGAAATTCTGGACTCTGCTCAGGCCGATGCAAACAGCATACGCATGAGTGCCATTTCCTATACAGACGACCTTCTTGCAAACCTGTCCGATATTATGGGCAGCACACTCGCAGATGTAGGTGAGAAATACGGAGCTTTCGTAGGATCTCTCCAGAACTGCTATGATGTCGTAAACAAAAACAGAAGTGAGCTGGGTCCGATCGAAGAGGTGCAGGAGGAAGAAGAATTTACTGCAGAGGATCCGGAAGAAGAACCGGTTGAAGAAGACTACGAGGAAGAGGATGATTTCCGGGATGATGATGATGATCTGGAGTTCGATGACGACGAGGATTATGAGGATGATGACTTCCTTGATGAGGAATAATCGGCGTTTTGATTGGGAGCGGATCGATCATTCGACAGGTTTTAGTGAATGAAGAACTGAATTTAGGGGGCATCGGCACATTCAGGTGGAGTGTTTGCTGCTGCCCCTTTATTTATGAGTGAGGAACATGAGAAAAAAACAGCTGCAGGTACTGCTTCCTGTGAACTGGAATGAGGTTTCGGCTCTCTGGTATACCATTCGGGTAGAGGGACCGGAGAATTCCGGAATAGAATTGGATCAGAGCAGAGCAAACAGTGCACTTCTTCTGGGAAGAGTTCTGTTTTATATAGAAGAAAAAATCGAATATTGCCTGACAGAGCTGGGAAGCTTTGCTGATGGGAACTCCGTTCCCGAGACAGCATCCGCTGTGATTGGGATTGCAGAGGAGAATGAAGGGATTCTGACAGGACTGCTGGAGATTCTGCAGGAGCAGTTCACAGAGGAATACCTCGGGTCAGAAGGGAAGATCACTCTGACTCTCAAAAGAGAAGGCCCCGGTGCACTTCCCGGACTGCATCCGGTAGATCTGCAAAAGCTGGTGTTTTATCTGATCCAGCTGCCGGACGGGGTACAGAAAACAGCGGCACCGGGATCCTTGCAGGCAGACAGCTACTGCCATCTGAATCAGGCAGAGCTGCTTCCGGACGGAGTGCATATCAGGATATGTCTGGGAAGCCGTTCGGAGAGTGCCGGCAGAATGCTTGCGGATAAACTTTGCTATCTGACAGAATTTCTCGGAGGAGACTGTCAGAAAATGGAACAGCCGGATCCATAAGTCCGGCAATTTGGAGAAAAGAAAGCGATGGATATTCTGATATGGAATAAAATCCTGAATCCCTATGAGATTGCGGTTCGGGAAATTGTTTACAAATTAGACAGACTGAAGGAAGAGTACAGGCTGAATGGACAGTATTGTCCTATTGAGGAGGTCAGCGGCAGAGTAAAATCCATCTCCAGTATTCTGGATAAGCTTCATCGGAAGGATATTCCTATCGAGAAGATGGAAAAAAAGATGGAGGACATTGCCGGAATCCGGGTGATCTGTCAATTTGTGGAAGATATTGAGCTGATCGTTGAACTGATCCAGTCCAGAGAGGACATGAAGGTAAAGACGATCAAGGATTATGTAAAATTTCAGAAAAGCAGCGGATACCGCAGTGTGCATGTGATCGTACACTATAAGGTTCATACCCTGGAGGGAGTAAAGAAGGTACCGGTGGAAATTCAGATCCGGACCATGGGAATGGATTTCTGGGCAACTATTGAGCATTCACTTCAATACAAATATAAAAGAGACATTCCTGAGCATGTGAGTCATCGTCTCACAAAAGCAGCAGAAGCTGTGGCAATTCTGGATTCGGAGATGTCCGCAGTCCGCAGTGAGATCATGGATGCTCAGGTATCCTCACAGCTTCTGCATCATCAGGTGGAGGAGATCCTCTTTGCTATTGAGAATCTCTATACAGCTGCCAGCAAGCGTGAGATTCAGAAAATACAGGATGAATTTTACCAGGTATATGAACGAAAGGATATGAATGCCCTGCGCAGATTCCAGCGTCAGCTGGATATGATTTCCGAGGGCTACCGCACGCAGGCTGTTTCGGAAAAGGACAGGAAGGAACCGCAGAAATATGACATTACCTGAATCCTATGTACAGAAAATGAAGGAACTGCTGGGGATCGAGTTTGAGGCATTCATGAACAGCTTTTCCGATGCTCCTTTCCAGGGGCTTCGTGTCAACGGCAGAAAACTGTCTCCGGAGACGTATCTTCAGCTGACAGATTTCAAACTGACGCCTGTTCCATGGATCGGCAATGGGTTTTATTATGAGGATGACGCTGCTCCGGCGCGGCATCCTCATTACTATGCAGGTCTTTATTATCTGCAGGAGCCCAGTGCCATGACGCCGGCGAATCGCCTGGATATTCAACCGGGACACCGGGTGCTGGATCTTTGCGCAGCGCCGGGCGGGAAAGCAACAGAGCTGGGCAGCAGACTGCAGGGTTCGGGCATGCTGCTGGCCAATGATATCAGTACCTCCAGGGCGAAGGCACTCCTGAAAAATCTGGAACTGGCGGGGATTTCAAATCTCTGTGTCAGTGCGGAGGATCCGGTTCACCTGGCACCATGCTACCCGGAATATTTTGACCGGATCCTGATCGATGCTCCCTGCTCCGGGGAGGGAATGTTCCGAAGAGAACACTCTATGATCGAATACTGGAAGGAGGCAGGTCCGGACCGCTATGTACCGGTGCAGCGCTCCCTGCTGGAAAGCGGTGTATCCATGCTGAAAAAGGGCGGGAAGCTTCTGTATTCCACCTGTACCTTCTCCATAAAGGAGGACGAAGAGAATATTCAGTGGATTCTGGAGCAGCATCCGGAACTTCATCTGATTCCCATGGAGCCCTATGAAGGTTTTTCCGAAGGATTGCTGGGACTCACCGATGCAGTACGGATCTTTCCTCACAGGATGAAGGGGGAAGGGCATTTTCTGGCTCTTCTTCAAAAGGAGGGAGATCCGGATGAGGGCGGCAATGCAGAGAAAACGGCAGAAAAGCTTCTTCCTTTGGAAAAACTGCCGGAGCCGGTGCAGGAGTTTCTGAAGCTCATCCACCGCTCCTTCCGGGAGGGAGGCTTTCTGATCGAACGAGAACAGGTCTACTACTTTGCTCCCGGAGTGGAGAGGAGAAAGGGGATTCGCTATCTGAGAAGCGGTCTTCTTCTCGGCAGCTGGAAGAAAAACCGGTTCGAACCGTCCCAGGCTCTGGCCATGACTCTGACCATGAAGGAATTTGTCTGCAGCTGCAGCTGGCGTGCAGATGATCCAAGAACAGTGAAATATCTGAAGGGAGAGACTGTGGAGCCGGACGATACAGAAAAGAAAGAAACTGCCTGGAGACTGATCTGTGTGGATGGGTACCCTCTGGGCTGGGCAAAGCTTGCAGGGAGTATGCTGAAGAATAAATACAATCCAGGCTGGAGGTGGCAGTAATGCGACTGGACAAATATCTCTCAGAGATGAACGTAGCATCACGCTCTGTTCTGAAGCAGATGATCCGAAAGGGAGCTGTTCTGGTCAATGGCATTCCGGTAAAGAAGCCGGAGACAAAGGTGGAACCCGGAAGCGATGAGATCCTTGCAGCCGGCGAGATCATTGCGTATCATGAAACGGAATACTGGATGCTTCATAAACCGGCTGGTGTGGTAACTGCAACCAGGGATAACCGGGAAAAAACCGTAATGGATCTGCTGCCGAAGGTACGAAGAGCAGATCTCGCTCCGGTGGGACGTCTGGATAAGGACACAGAAGGACTCCTTCTGATCACCAACGACGGGGCACTGGCCCATCGCCTCCTCGCTCCGAAAAAGCATGTGGATAAGATCTATTACGCAGAGGTTGAAGGCCGGGTCACGGATGTGACAGTGCAGCACATGCAGCAGGGAGTAGATATCGGGGATGAGACTCTGACTGCCCCCGCTGCTCTGAGGATTCTGGAGTCCGGAGAGAAAAGCAGAGTAGAGATCACGATCACGGAAGGAAGATATCATCAGATCAAGCGTATGTTTGAGGCAGAGGGCATGAGAGTGGTCTATCTGAAACGGCTGTCGATGGGACCTCTTCAGCTGGATCCGGAGCTGGCGCCCGGAGACTGCCGACTGCTGACGGAGGATGAATATGCCATTTTTACCCACAACGAAGGATGAGATGAAACAACTGAATATTGAACAGCCGGATTTTGTTTATGTGATCGGCGACGCCTATGTAGATCACTCCTCCTTTGGACCGGCGGTGATCAGCAGAGTGCTGGAGTCCAGAGGATATTCCGTTGGTATCATCGCTCAGCCTGACTGGAAGGAGGAGTCCAGTATCCGGATCCTGGGCGAGCCCAGACTTGCTTTTCTTGTTTCAGCCGGCAATATGGATTCCATGGTGAATCATTTTACAGTGGCGAAGAAGAGACGCAGTACAGACCAGTATTCTCCGGGAGGGATCATGGGTCTTCGCCCGGATCGGGCTGTCACGGTATATGGAAATCTGATCCGCAGGTCCTATAAGAAAACACCAATGATCATCGGCGGGATAGAAGCAAGCCTCCGCCGTCTCGCTCACTACGATTACTGGTCCGACAAGATCAGGCGTTCCGTGCTGCTGGATTCCGGTGCAGATCTGATCTCCTACGGAATGGGAGAGCGGTCCATCGTGGAGATTGCCGATGCACTCTCAGCCGGACTTCCTGTGGAGCAGCTTACCTATATAAAAGGAACTGTATTTAAAAGCAGAGAGCTGCCGGAGGATCCGGACCTGATCCTGCTTCCGGATTATGAAACTATCTGCAGGGACAAGGATCAGTATGGAGAAAGCTTCCGGATCCAGTACGAGAACACGGATCCCTTTAACGGAAAAAGACTGGCAGAAGGATACGGAACCAGAGGATACTGTATACAGAATCCCCCTGCTGACCCCTTAACAGAGCAGGAGCTGGACGATATCTATGAGCTTCCTTACATGAGAGCCTGGCATCCCTCCTACGATGCACAGGGAGGAATCCCTGCATTTTCAGAGATCCGTTTTTCCCTGACCAGCAACAGGGGCTGTTACGGAGGCTGCAATTTCTGTGCACTGACCTTCCATGAGGGAAGGATCGTTCAGGCCAGAAGCGAGGAATCCCTGATCCGGGAAGCGGAGCAGATGATAAAGGACCCTTTGTTTAAAGGAAATATACACGATGTAGGCGGACCAACCGCAGATTTTACTGCTCCCGCCTGCAGCAAGCAGATGACAAGGGGAGCCTGCAGGAATAAACAGTGTCTCTTCCCGGAACGCTGTAAAAACTGCAGGGTGGATCATTCCAAATATGTGAGGATCCTCAGAAGCCTCCGGGCTCTTCCCGGAGTGAAGCGGGTATTTATCCGATCCGGCATCCGATTTGATTACGTGGCGGATGAAAAGGATCCCACTTTCATGCGGGAACTGGTGGAGCACCATATCAGCGGGCAGCTGCGGGTGGCGCCGGAGCATGTATCACCCAATGTTCTTCGGATGATGGGAAAACCATCTCATCAGGTATATGAACGTTTCCTGAAAAAATTTGAGGAAGCAAATACGAAAGCCGGAAAAGAGCAGTATGCTCTGCCTTATTTTATGTCCTCCCATCCGGGCAGCAGCCTGGAGGATGCCATCGCACTGGCGGAGTACATTCGGGATATGGGCTTTATTCCGGAGCAGGCACAGGATTTTTATCCTACTCCTTCTACAATTTCCACCTGTATGTATTATACCGGAAAGCATCCGGTAACCGGTGAAAGGGTGCATGTGCCGAAGGGAGTAAAGGAAAAGGCCATGCAGAGAGCACTGATCCAGTATCGGGTACCGCAGAATTATGATCTTGTAAAAGAGGCTCTGCTGCTCTGCCGCAGGGGAGATCTGATCGGTTTTGGACCAAAATGCCTGATTCGTCCTGAAAAACCGAAGACAGGAACTCCGAAGCCGGCGAAGTCTGCCAAATCCGGAACGAAAGACGGTCATTCACGGACAGGCAGAAAAAATGGCGGAAAGCATACGGAGCAAAGGAACAGAGGCAGCTCCGGAAAATACGCGGGGCAGAGCCGCAGAAAAAAAGGACGATAAATAGTTAGTATGAAAAAAGTTGCAAAAGGAAATTACGGATACATCAGATACCAGAAAAAGTTTCGCTTTCTCCGCTCACTGGGGGCGCTGGTTCTGCCGCTGGCATTTTTTACGGCAGGGCTGATCATCAATCAGGGGGATCGCAACTCTATCTATACCGTGGTGGCAATCGTTGGCTGTCTTCCTGCCTGCATGTCCATTACCGGCATGATCATGATGTGGCTGAGAAAGCCTATGGATGAGGAGCTGTACCGGGAAATATCCGGAAGAGCCGGGGATCTGACCATGGCCTATGAGCTGTACCTGACCACTCAGGATAAAAATCTCTTTCTGGATGCAGCTGCGATCTGCGGAGAGCATGCAGCCTGTTACACCCACGAAAAGGCAGAACACTGGGAACTGGTCAATATGCAGAAGCATGTGGAAACGATTCTTTTAAACAATGGCTATAAAGCGGATGTGAAGATATTCGATCAGAAAAAAGCTTTTCTGGATCGGGTGGATACGCTGCGAAGCAGAAAAGAAGAGTTCGAGGCGGCTGCAAATGAACACTTCAAGCCCTATGATAAATATCCGGAACTGAGCCGGAACGAGGTGGTCCGGCATCTACTGCTTGCCATTTCTCTGTAAGATATCAGCAGGGGATGACTCCCGCTTTTTAGGCGGTGAGCTGTTGCCGACTTGAATTTCTGCCGGTTTGCAATAGTACGTTGTCCGGATTGAGCTCAGTGTGAGGTATGTATGAAGGAAATCAGAATTACAGATAAGGAGGCAGGGCAGCGTCTGGATAAATTTCTGATGCGTTATCTGCCTGAGGCAGGAAAAAGCTTCCTTTATAAGATGATGCGTAAAAAAAATATCGTATTGAACGGAAAGAAATGCACCGGCAGTGAACTGCTGAAGACGGAGGATTCTGTGAAACTGTTTTTTGCAGAGGAAACTCTGCAGAAGTTTCTGGGAAGTCAGCAGCAGAAGGAGAAAAACAGCCTTCCCTCTCTGGATCCTGACTGCATCATTTATGAGGATGAACAGATGCTGGCAGTGAATAAGCCCGTCGGAATGCTTTCCCAGAAGGCGGAAAAAGGAGATCTTTCCCTGACGGAATATCTGACCGGCTATCTGTTTTCCACAGGAGCGCTGGATGAAGAGGGGTATCGGACCTTCCATCCCGGAGTCTGCAACCGGCTGGATCGAAATACCAGCGGTCTGGTGCTTGCGGGGAAGAACAACGCGGCTGCCAGAGCACTCTATGCCATGTTTCAGCAGCGATCCATGGAGAAGTATTATCTGGCACTGGTCCGGGGAGAGATGAAGAATCCCAGGCGGATTCGCGGATATCTGAAAAAGGACGCTGCATCCAATAAGGTGACGGTTTCCGACCGGGAACAGCCGGATGCTGCCTATATAGAAACTGCCTATGAGCCGCTGGAGACTGTGAAAGGGTATACTCTTCTGAAAGTGGAGCTGATCACCGGAAGAACCCACCAGATCCGGAGTCACCTTTCCTACATTGGACATCCAATTGTCGGAGACAGCAAGTATGGCAGCAGAAAAACAAATGAGCTCTTTCGAAAGCAGTACGGTCTTCAGCATCAGTTCCTGCATGCAGAAGAGGTGATATTTCCCGCACTGGAGCCGCCGCTGGAGCAGCTGTCCGGAAAGAGCATTACTGCACCGCTTCCCGGGGAGAAAACAATCCTTCTGCAAAAGCTGGGCTTTAAGGCAGAGCTGTAATATTTTCAGACAGTTCTGCATGAAAATCCGGATAGTAAGTTGCCGGGTCTCGCGAACTAGACCTGAGATAGTGAACCGTAACGAAAACAGGAGACAGGTATGGAAGAAAAAGAAATAGAACAGATCCAGGAGTCTGCAGAAAACCAGACTCCAGAACAGAAACCAGAGGAAAAGGAGAGCTTTAAGAAGGTGTTCTGGGAATATGTCCGTATGTTTGCCGGCGTGATCGTAGTCGTGCTTCTTCTCCAGAATTTTGTATTTATTAATGCAAGGATTCCCTCTGCATCCATGGAGAATACAGTGATGACCGGAGACCGGATCTTCGGAAACCGTCTTGCCTACACCTTCGGAGAGCCGGAACGCTATGATATTGCCATCTTCCGGGCGCCGGACGATGAGAGCAAGCTGTTTATCAAGCGTGTGATCGGCCTTCCCGGAGAAACAGTTACCATCAGAGAGGACGGAATCTACATTAACGATGCAGAGGAGCCCCTTTCGGAGGAATTCTGCCCGGAGCAGCCGGATTATACCCAGTGGATCGGAATGTCCTGGACCGTGCCGGAGGACTGTTACTTCATGCTGGGTGACAACCGGAACAATTCAGGAGATTCCCGGTTCTGGAATAATCCCTTCGTATCCGGAGAGAAGGTTCTGGCGAAGGCAAGTTTTCGTTACTGGCCCCTGAACCAGATCTCGGTTCTCGAGCAGGCGAAGGAATCTTACTTTGAACCGGAAACAGAGGCGGCGGAATGAGTACCTGGAATTCAAGAGGATTGCGCGGCTCCACGCTGGAGGAGCTGGTAAACAGGACCAATGAGCAATACAGGGAGAAGGGGCTGGCACTGATCCAGAAGGTGCCGACCCCCATTACTCCTATAAAAATCGATAAGGAAAGTCACCATATTACACTGGCTTATTTTGACCAGAAAAGTACCATTGACTACATCGGAGCAGTGCAGGGAATCCCGGTGTGCTTTGATGCCAAGGAGTGCAGGACCGATGCATTTCCCCTTGCAAATGTACATCCCCATCAGATCGAATTTATGAAGGATTTTGAAAAGCAGGAAGGGATTGCCTTTCTGCTGTTGTACTTTTCAGCCCGGGAATGCTATTATTATCTTCGGCTGTCAGAGTTTCTTGCCTTCGTAGAGCGGGCGGAAAAGGGAGGATTGAAACGGTTTAAATATCAGGAGCTGGATCCGGATTTTTTCCTGCACCCCGGGCAGGGGATCCTGATCCCTTATCTGGAGGGGATCCAGAGAGATCTGAATTGCAGGTAACAGTTGACAAAACAATTTATCATGGTAATATAGTAGCAGACTAAAGTGACAGGAGAGTTTTATAATGAAACGATTTATTCATACACCGGAGGGTGTTCGGGATATAATGGCGGTGGAATGTGATAAGAAGAGATATCTGGAGCGCAGGATCGATAAGCTGTTCCGTTCCTACGGATATCAGTCCATTCAGACACCGTCTATGGAGTTTTTCGATGTGTTTGCAAGAGAGGTGGGAAGTATTCCCTCCAGGGATCTGTACAAGTTTTTTGACAGAGAAGGCAATACACTGGTTCTGCGTCCGGACTTCACTCCTTCCATTGCCCGGGCTGCAGCCATGTACTTCAATCAGGAGGAGATGCCTCTTCGCCTGAGCTACAGCGGAAGTGTGTTCCAGAATAACAGCAGCTATCAGGGACGTCTGAAGGAAAGTACCCAGATGGGTGTGGAGCTGCTGAATGACGGCAGTGTTGAGGCGGATGCCGAGGTGATCGCTCTGGCAGTACAGACCATGCTTCGCGCCGGAATTACAGAGTTCCAGGTAAACATCGGTGAGGTGAATTATTTCCAGTCCCTTGTAGAGGAGGCACTGCTGGATGAGGATACCATTGCAGAGCTGAAGCAGCTGCTGGAGATCAAGAACCTCTTCGGTGCACAGGAGCTGATTGAGAAGCAGAATCTGAGAAAGGATCTGAGCAGGGCAATCTCCGAAATCCCGGGCCTGTTCGGCGGGGCAGAGGTTCTGAAAAAAGCCGCTGATCTGACCGGGAATGAGAGAGCCAGGGAAGCGGTGGTGCGTCTGGAGAAGATCTACGAGCTCCTGAAATTCTACGGCTGTGAAAAATATGTTACCTTTGATCTCAGCATGCTGAGCAAGTACAGCTATTATACGGGCATCATTTTCCAGGGCTTTACCTACGGAACAGGAGATGCCGTGATCACAGGCGGACGCTACGATGATCTGCTGGAAAAATTCGGCAAAAAGGCAGAGGCGATCGGTTTTGTCACACAGGTGGATTCCCTGCTGAATGCCATTGACCGTCAGAAGCTGACGCTTCCTGTGAAGGATATCAAGACCATGCTGCTGTATCCGGCCTATCTGGAAGGTCTCGCAGTTCGATTCGCAGCGGATCACAGAAAGCAGGATATGGAGGTAGCCTGTGTCCGTTTCCAGAGCGGTCATGTACTGGATGATTACAGCGAATACGGAAAACGCAACCAGTTCGGAGGCATTATCTACTTTGCTTCCGAAACAGAGGTATATGCCATCAATTTGGCCACCGGAGAAACGGAGCCGGTGGATGTCAGCAGGTATACCGAAGGGAAGTAATTCTTACAGATTCGCTCGGTAACAGGTAAATGCGGTAAGGACCTGCAATCGGATGCTGCGGCATAAGGATCATGCAGGAAATAGAAAGGAACTCTGATAAAATAATGAGATATTTAACATTTGCCCTGACCAAAGGGCGTCTGGCGTTCAAAACGCTGGAACTGCTGGAGCAGGTGGGCATCACCTGTGAGGAAATGAAGGATAAAGATTCAAGGAAGCTGATTTTTGTCAACGAGGAGCTGAAGCTGAAGTTCTTCCTGTCCAAGGGACCGGATGTCCCCACCTATGTAGAATACGGTGCGGCCGATATAGGTATCGTGGGTAAGGATACTATTATGGAAGAAGGAAGAAAGCTGTACGAGGTTCTGGATCTGGGCTTTGGAAAATGCAGAATGTGTGTCTGCGGACCGGCATCTGCCAGGCAGTATCTGAACAACAACCAGCTGATCCGTGTTGCCACCAAGTATCCTCACATCGCAAAGGATTACTTTTATAATCAGAAAAACCAGACAGTAGAGCTGATCAAATTAAACGGCTCTATCGAGCTTGCACCGATCGTAGGACTGTCTGAGGTAATCGTAGATATCGTGGAGACAGGAAGCACTTTAAGAGAAAACGGTCTGGAGGTACTGGAGGAAATCTGTCCCCTGTCTGCCAGAGTGGTGGTAAATCCTGTGAGCATGCGGATGGAGAACGAACGTATCACAGACCTGATCCAGAAGCTGAAGACACTGGTGTCTGAAAATTAAGCAGGTCCTGTTTTACGTACCACCCGCAGAGGCGGGAGCCTCGACCACTGAGGGGAACAGGAATGTGAGTCCCGAACAAATGACAGAGGAAGAAAGGATGGCACAGAGTGCTGTGCCAGTTGTAAGATATGATGAAAACAGTAAGACTGACAGAAGAAACAAAGAATGATATTCTTGTAAATCTGCTGAAAAGAAGTCCCAATCAGTACGGTACATACGAAGCAGTGGTGAATGACATCATTGCTGAGGTCAGAGTGCGCAGGGATGAAGCTCTGTTTGAGTATACAGAGAAATTTGACAAGATCCGGCTGACACCGGCGACCTTTGAGGTGACTGCAGAAGAAATTGAAGAGGCTTATCAGCTGGTGGATGAGAAGCTGCTGGATGTGATCCGGAAAGCCCTTGTCAATATCCGCAGTTATCATGAAAAACAGAGAATGAACAGCTGGTTCAATTCCACCGAGGACGGAACCATGCTCGGACAGAAGATCACTGCCATGGAGCGGGTGGGTGTCTATGTACCGGGCGGAAAGGCAGTCTATCCATCCTCAGTACTGATGAATGTGGTACCTGCAAAGGTAGCAGGAGTATCCGAGATCATCATGGCAACTCCCTGCAATGCAGAGGGAAAAGTAAACCCCTCTGTTCTGGTGGCAGCGAAGGAAGCCGGCGCAGACCGTGTGTTTAAGATGGGTGGTGCCCAGGCGATTGCGGCTCTGGCATATGGAACGGAGCTGGTACCGAAAGTGGACAAGATCGTTGGTCCCGGAAACATTTTCGTTGCCCTTGCCAAGAAGGCCGTGTACGGAAATGTCAGCATCGATTCCATCGCAGGACCGAGTGAGATCCTTGTTCTGGCGGATGAGACCGCCAATGCACACTATGTTGCTGCAGATCTTCTGTCTCAGGCAGAGCATGACGAGATGGCTTCCGCCATCCTTGTAACCACCAGTGCCGAATTCGGTAAACAGGTGGAGGCAGAGATTGACGAATATCTGAAAAAGCTTTCCAGAGCAGACATCATCAGCAAGTCTCTGGAGCAGTTCGGCTATATCCTGGTGGCCGATTCCGTGGCAGACGCCATTGACGCAGCCAATGCCATTGCCTCCGAACACCTGGAGGTCGTCATGGCCAATCCCTTCGAGGTAATGATGAAGATCCGCAATGCCGGAGCCATCTTTATCGGAGAATACTCCAGCGAGCCGCTGGGTGACTACTTTGCAGGTCCGAATCATATCCTGCCCACCAACGGTACAGCAAAATTCTTCTCCCCGTTATCCGTGGATGATTTCGTGAAAAAATCAAGCATCATCTACTACTCCAGAGAAGCGCTGGCAAAGATCCACAAGGATATCGAGCAGTTTGCAAAGAGCGAGCAGCTGACCGCTCATGCCAATTCCATTGCCGTTCGTTTTGAGGATGAGGAGTAATCTATGCGTATTGCGGAAGAAAAAAGAGATACAAAAGAAACAAAGATTGACCTGCGGCTGAATCTGGACGGAACAGGAACGTATGATCTTCAAACCGGTGTGGGCTTCTTTGATCATATGCTGGCCGGATTCGCCCGCCACGGTCTGTTTGATCTGGATCTTCATGTGGAGGGAGATCTGGAGGTGGACGATCATCACACCATTGAGGATACCGGCATCGTCCTGGGTACAGCCATCAGGCAGGCCATCGGAGACAAGAAGGGAATCCGCCGCTACGGTCATTTTATCCTTCCCATGGATGAGGTGCTGGTGCTGACTGCGATCGATCTTGGCGGAAGACCCTACTTCTCCTGGGACTGCACATTTGCCCCCGGAATGATGGGAGACATGAATACAGAGATGGTGAAGGAATTTTTCTATGCCATTTCCTATACAGCAGGCATGAATCTTCACATTAAGATGCTGACGCCCGGAAACAACCACCACATGGCAGAGGGAATCTTCAAGTGCTTTGCAAAGGCACTGGATATGGCCTGCAGCTATGATGAGAGAATCACAGACGTTCTTTCTACAAAGGGAGTCATTTGATCTGGAATCAGAGCTTTCTGAGGCTGAGATAAGGAAAGAGGAGATAGAATATGCTGAAATCCGTATTTACATGGGCTGACATGAAACTGAACGGAGACGGAATGGTTCCCTGCATCGTTCAGGATGCTGAGAACAATGAAGTGCTGATGCTGGCTTATATGAACGAAGAGTCCTTCAATAAGACACTGGAGCTGGGAATGATGACCTACTGGAGCAGAAGCCGTAATGAGCTCTGGACCAAGGGACTGACCTCCGGCCATGTACAGCACGTAAGGGAACTGTATCTGGATTGTGACAACGACACGATCCTTGCAAAGGTAGACCAGACCGGTGCTGCCTGTCATACCGGAAACCGGACCTGCTTCTACCGAAGTATGCTGAAAGAGTGAAGCATGATGAACTGGAACAGGGGGGACGGTGGTATCGTTCCGTAAAACGGAACGATACCACCGTCCCCCCTGTTCCAGTCCCCCTGTTCTGTATGATCGACAAAAAGGAGATCGAAGATTCGACCCCCTTTTTTTTATCATTGCTTCAATTGAATTAAATCTAAAAGAATCAGAAGTGAGAAGATTCGCTCCAGTCATCCTCGTCATAGGCGAAGTCAAACGTTCCTACAGACACACGGTCTGTAACCTGGCTGAGCATTGCCTCTATCTCGGTTTCATCCACATCATCTGGAAGCGGATTATCAAACAGATTGGAGCCTGCCTTCTTCAGCGGTGCCCACCAGTTTGTAGTGGTAAGCTCGTGGATCGGTACATCACGACGGCGTTTTGCAATCAGAATGTCTTTAGCAGCCATAATAGTAGTCAGTGCTTCCATATCCTTCTTGAAGTTGTCTCCCTGATAACCGAATACATACAGGATCATGTCTCCGCCCATCTCATAGAAATACTGGCGTCTGATGCCGTGGATCCACATAAACTGCTGGGTTTCCTCATCCGGATTGATCAGACGATCCAGGAAAGCATCCTTCTCCTCAGGTACAATGTGCATGATCTCCGCAATTCGCACTCTTCTGTTCATAGTAGTTTTTCCTCCGTAAATGGTTGCTGTAATGCAGCTTTTTTCCTTGTGTCCTCATTGTATCAAAGTTGAACCGTAATACAATCCGATAAAAATTAGGAAGATTTTATGAAAGCGCACGACAAAGTGTAGGGCGAAAAATTGTTGCAAATGTAGGAAAAATTATAAAAATTAATTCTTTGGGATTGACAGAAAAGCATTTCACTGCTATACTCAGTATTGTTCGAAAGCGAACAGAAAATAACTATGCGGAAGTGTCGGAACTGGCAGACGAGCAAGACTAAGGATCTTGTGATCAATGCGATCGTGTGGGTTCAAGTCCCATCTTCCGCAGACATGTAAAAGGGTTCAGCCTCTGGCTGAGCCCTTTTTGCTACAGAGGATGTAACATCATCCGGAAAAGATCTCGGTACTGACAACCCGCCGGGGCTTTTTTATGGGCGGATAACCGTTGGTGCATAACCGTAGGTTTCTTGCTTCAGACAGGCTATATCATAGCTGTCCTCATCTGTTGTATCAGCGGAGGGTGAAAAGAAATAAGCTGTACGAAGATAGTATCCATCGTCAAGATCCGCAGTTTTCATATCGGTGTAAACAGCATAAAGCTCATCATCAGTCAGATCTTCATCAACAGATACATAGTAAGATCTGCAAAGTCTTTCATTCTCAGTATATTCTCCCTTTGAGAGGAGTGTGTATTCTGGAAGATCAGGTTCCTGATACGTGGCTGGAGCAGTCACGCGTTCGGCTGCATACTTTTCAGAGAGCATTCTTTCTTCCTCTCTGGCTCTGATCAGGAGATAGGCATAAGCGATGTAGATCAGAAGACCGATGATACAAATTTTTTTTACAGTTTTCATTGTAATTGACGCACAGAATTCTTTGATCAATGAAATCATAGCAGCACCATCCTTTTACAATTGTACCGAAACAGAATTAGGTGAACTGATAAACATATTATACATGAAATATTCATTGGCGTAATCGAAACTAAAAATATATTTTTACGAGAATACGAAGTTTCCCATGAACGTTCACGTGATTGGAAACGAATCTTGACGTTTATCTTTTGCTTTAATAGAATGTGGGTGTTAAAAAAACTATTTACGCAGTTTATAAGAGAAACAGGGGCATTATATGACGCAATATGAAAGAATGACCGCGGGCCTGATCTACGATCCCGGCGATGAGGAAATTATGAAGGAGCAGTCCGCTCTTGGAGACGGACTGTGGGAGTTTAATCAGCTGAAGCCTTCTCAGGCAAAGGAGAAGGAGCAGTACATGAAGGAAGTGTTTGCAGAATGCGGGGAGAACTGCTACATTGAGCTGCCTTTCCGGGCGAACTGGGGCGGAAAGCATCTGCACCTTGGAAACAATGTCTATGTGAATTTTAATCTGACCATTGTGGATGACGGACATATCTATGTGGGAGATTCTGCAATGATCGGTCCAAACGTGACCATCGCCACTGCCAACCATCCGATTCAGCCGGAGCTGCGGGCGAAGGCTCTTCAGTATAATAAGGATGTACATATCGGCAAGAATGTATGGATCGGAGCCGGCGTGATCATTGTCCCCGGTGTCACCATCGGAGACAATTCAGTGATCGGCGGAGGCAGTGTTGTAACCCGGGATATTCCCGCCGGTGTGGTGGCAGCGGGCAATCCCTGCCGTGTGCTCAGGGAGATCGGTCCGCATGATGATGAGTTTTTCTATAAGAACGAGAGGATAGACTGGGAGTTGTGAGAATTCAAGCTGCGTACCTATTCAGAAGGTTCGAAAACACAGCCATCGTATAGAAACTGAAAAATCCTGCAGAAGCCTTTTCTTACTGCTCACAGTAACAGAAAGGCTTCTGCAGGATTTTTTTAATATAACTACTTGACAGATGATACCCAAGGGGGTATAGTACAGTTAACACATACCCCTATGGGTATTAAAATTAATGACATTTAGGAGGATAGTTTATATGTTTAAGAATGGCTGGGGTAAATTTGTTGGTGGATTTCTGGTAGGAAGCGTTGGTCTTTCTGTTCTCGGAAGCAAGATTGCTCAGAAGGGATACCGCTATGTAACTGCAGGAGCATTTATTGCTAAGGACAGCATCATGGAGAAGGCAGAAAAGATCCAGGGCGCTGCTTCTGATATTGCAGCGGATGCAAACGAGATCAAGGAGCGTTACTACGAGTCCTGCGAGGAGAAAGAGATGCAGGGCGAGGAGACTGCTGCTGAGTTCGAAGGTGAGGATGAAACAGAGGAAACTGCAGAGGAAAACTGATCCCGAAGGGAAGTGTAGATTATGAGATATCGTATTGAACATGAGAGCAGGGGCCGCTTCCGTCTTCAGCTGGATAAAAAAAGACTGACAACGGAAGAGGCGGATGTTCTCTATTACACTCTGCTGGAACGGGATGATGTGGAAACAGTCAAGGTTCTTCAGAAATCGGCACAGGTCATTGTCCGGTATTATTACGGAAGAAAAAATCTCCTGGATACCATTGGGAAGATGAATCTGAAGTCCGAACGATTAAAGGAGAATGTTCCTGAGGTCTCCTCCCGGGCCACCAATGAGGAATTTAAAGAACAGATCTGGGGCATGGTGCTGAAGCATTACGCAAAGAAATGGTTCCTTCCTGCTCCGGTACGTGCTGTGTTTACTATTAAGAATGCTGCGCCGTTTATCTATCACGGTTTGAAGGATCTGCTTCACAGAGAGTTCAGTGCTGAGGTTGTACATGCGACAGCCATCGGTGCATCCATGCTGATCGGAGACTTCAACACGGCTGCCTCTATTACCTTCCTGACAGAGGTTGGCGAGGTTCTGGAGGAGTGGACTCTCAAGAAATCTGTGAATGACCTGGCACAGTCTCTGGCTCTGAATATCACAAAGGTATGGAGAGTAGAGGGGGATGTGCAGGAGCAGGTGAACATCGATCAGATCAAAGCCGGCGATCACATTCTTGTAACCATGGGCAACATGATCCCTCTGGACGGCATCGTTGCTGAGGGTGATGCCATGGTAAACCAGGCGGCGCTGACCGGCGAAGCGATTCCGGTAAGAAAGACCCGTTCTGTTTCTGTCTTTGCAGGGACTGTTATTGAGGAAGGTGAGCTGATCATCGAGGTCAGAGAAACCTCCGGTGAGACCCGTTATGACAAGATCGTCAAGATGATCGAGGAATCCGAAAGCATGGTATCTGTTAAGCAGAGCCGTGCGGAGGCAGTAGTAAGCAAGCTGATTCCGTATACCTTTGGAACATCTGTCCTTACCTTCCTGCTGACAAGGAATGTTACCAAGGCACTGTCTGTACTGATGGTAGACTTCTCCTGTGCCATCGAGGTGGCGATGCCCATCGCAGTGCTTTCTTCTATGAGGGAGGCAGGACGTCATCGTGTTACGGTTAAGGGAGGCCGTTATCTGGAGCAGATTGCTCAGGCGGATACCATTGTATTCGATAAGACCGGTACGTTGACAAAAGCGCAGCCTACTGTGGAAACTGTGCTTGCAGCGGGAGACGGTGATCCGGATGAGATGCTTCGGATCGCAGCCTGTCTGGAGGAGCATTTCCCCCATTCTCTGGCAAATGCAGTCGTTCGTGCAGCTGCAGAAAAGGGCCTGGATCATGAGGAGATGCATTCAAAGGCAGTCTATATTGTAGCGCACGGAATCGAGTCCATGATCGGAGAGAACCGTGTGGTGATCGGAAGCTATCACTACGTATTCGAGGATGAGAAGGTGATCGTCTCCGACGAAGATCGTGCAAGGATCGATGCTCTTCCTGCACAGTATTCTTTGCTGTATATGGCAATCGGAGGAAAACTTGCAGCAGTGATCGGAATTGCTGATCCGATCAAGGAGCAGACCAGACAGGTGATTCAGGATCTGAGAAAAGTCGGAATTAAACATATCGTGATGATGACGGGAGATTCTGAACGTACCGCGGCAGCCATTGCTGCTGAAGCAGGTATTACAGAGTATTATTCCGAGGTTCTTCCTGAGGATAAGGCTCGTTACGTAGAGAAGGAAAAAGCGGCAGGACGCAAGGTCATCATGATCGGTGACGGAATCAATGATTCTCCTGCACTTTCTGCGGCGGATGTTGGTATTGCAATTAAAGAGGGTGCAGATATTGCACAGCAGATTTCCGATATCACTATCTCCGGATCAGATCTGAACCAGCTGGTGGATATCAAGGTAATGAGTGACAGACTGATGAAGCGTATGCAGAATACCTCTGTAGTGGGTATCGGCTTCAATGCAGCAATCCTGGTCGCAGGTATTGCAGGTCTGGCAGCACCCGGAACGGCAGCGCTGCTCCACAATGCATCCACCATCGGACTTTGTCTGAAGAATATGACCAATCTTCTTCCTGACCATGACTATTTTGTGGAGGAGGAAGAGGATACGGCTGCAGAGGCTGACTATACAGAAGTTTTAAATGCCGAAGCTGCTTATGCATGATGCATTCGGGAATCTCCTTTTACATTCATGGTAGAATCTGGTATGATGAAGTCCAATGAGTAGAGGAGAGGAATGTGTTATGATAAAACTGGCACTGTTTGATCTTGATAAAACGCTGCTGGATGACAGCAGCCGGCTTCCGCAGGAGTTTGACCTGTACAGACAGAAGCTGGAGGAAGAAGGAGTGAAGCTCGGAATTGCTTCGGCAAGAACCTTTTTCTCCATTGCAGAGCTGTTTGGAGATCGTCTGGACCGTCTGGCCGGCACCTGTGACAATGGCAATACGATTTTTGACGGAAATAATTTCAAGGTACTGAACTGCTGGAAGGAAGAGGATATCCGGTATCTGATCTCCTTTGTGGAAAGGGATCCGGACATTGGACTTGTCTTTTCCGGAACAGAGGAGTATTATACCGATCCTCTTACTGTGGAACGACTGCACAGCCATGGAAGAGGGAAGCTTGCTGCCTTTGTAAGGGATATTGAGGAAGCAATTTCTGAAGGGAAACAGATCTGTAACTGTCATTTTGTCTGCTTTTATGAAGGCTATCCATCGATGCAGGAATGCGTGGAGGAGAAGCTGGCAGGACCGCTGCAGGAGCTGCAGGAGAACTGGGATCTGATGGAGGCCGGCTGGGGCTGGGTGGCTGTCTGTGTTCCGGGAGAGGGAAAGGCAGCCGGAATAAGAAGTCTGATGAGAGAGTACGGCGCCGGAAGAGAGGAGACCATGGTGTTTGGAGACAGCGACAACGACAGCTCCATGTTCCGTGAAGTGAAGTTTTCTTATGCCATGAAAAATGCCTCAGAGAGTGCAAAGAAGGCAGCCGGATATATTACAGAAGAGGATAATAATCATAACGGAGCATTGAAGGCTGCATTAGAGAGAACGCTGGCAGAAAAGAACAGAGACTGAAGGAGATTTCCTTCGGTCTCTGTTCTTTTCTGCTTTTCTTCAGGTGCTGCATCCTTGGTGCCTCGTGCGTTCGACTTGAATTTGTGAGGGGATGCTGCCATGAATACAGTTATTTCTTTCGCTTTCGTATCTGCATCTCTTTACGTGCCGCTCTGCGTTCCTGCTGATTTTTTTTCTTTTTCTCCATGTGAGCGGCTTTATCCTGGGCAAAGGAATATTCCGCTCTTAATCGGTTGTAGGAGTTCCATCTTTTTTCCGAGAGCTGACCGGAGGCAATGGCTTCAAAAATTGCACATCCCGGCTCTGAAGTGTGTGTGCAGTCGCTGAATCTGCACCGGCCGAAAAACTGTTCTACATCCTCAAAGCTTTGGCTGAGATCATCTGTTTCACTAACCAGGCCGATCTCTCTCATACCGGGGGTATCGATCAGGATCGCTCCGGAAGGAAGAAGATACATCTGGCGCTGGGTCGTGGTGTGGCGTCCCCGGTCATCGCTGCGGATATCCCCTGTATGGATCAGGGAATCATTCATCAGTCTGTTGATGATCGTAGATTTTCCAACTCCCGATGAGCCCATCAGTGCCACGGTTTTCCCTGGCTTCAGAAACTGCTCGATCTCCTCCAGACCGTCTTCATCAACGGAAGAGGTCAGAAGAATTTCACATCCGGGAGCGACGGACTCTACCGCTGACAGTTTTGAATCGATATCCTCACATAAATCCGCTTTGGTGAGAACGATCACAGGAACTGCTCCGCTGTTCCAGGTCAGGGTAATGTAGCGTTCCAGACGCTTCAGATTAAAATCCTGATTCAGGGAGGTGCAGATGAAGGTATGATCAATGTTTGCCGCCACGATCTGCGCACTGTTCAGACTGCCGCTGGCATTACGCACAAAGGCGCTTTTTCTCGGGAGAATGCTTCGGATGATGGCATGGCCGCTTTCGTTCGTATCCCGGTCAAGGATCACAAAATCGCCTACAGCGGGAAGATCCTTCGCATCGGATGCTTCAAAGCGCATTTTTCCGGAAATTTCACAAAGAAGCTCGCCCTCTTCGGAAATCGCATTGTAAAGTCCCTTGGACTGGGAAATGATTCTGCCGTAGTATCCTTCCTCCGGTTCCGGATACTCACCAAGTGGATCAAAGCCGTATTTTTTAAGTATGCCTGTCATTGTTCTGTTTCTCCGTTTTCTTCATTTGGCTCAGCTTCAGACAGAAGATTGTCAATGGGAAAAGCCGGCTGTGCCAGAGGTTTTAATGCAATGGACATCAGCTTCAGCTGGTTGTCATCGGCAGCAATGCGGTTGGATCCCAGATGCCCGCACCTGGAGCAGCGGTGCACAATGGCCCATTCTCCGTTTTTTCTGACCCAGACACTGACAGCTTCCATGATTCCGCCGCAGTTGGCAGCCCGGTCCCCCGGCTTATCATCGAGGTGAACGCTGGCCAGACAGTGAGGACAGTGATTTCTGTGACTGGTACCGGCACCATCCGGGGTGATCAGCTTTCCGCAGTTTTTGCAGATAAAGCTGTCCTGACAGCTGTTTTCCTGAAAATATGCTCGTTTTCTTTCTCGATAGCTCATATATTTATACCTGGATTTTCCTTTCGTTCGTGGTGGAAGGGCGCTCAGAAGGTTCTGAATACTGTTTTCTTGCATATCCTCCTGAATAGTTACTCTTTAGAGAAGAATATCATACTGTCTGTCCGGGGTCCGGTCAACTGTTTTTTAAAAGATACTCCCGGATCGCACTGCGGGATGCCTGTACGCTGCCCTGCACAAAGAAAGGTTTTCCTCCTCCCCGTCCGTTTAGTGCCAGGTTGAATTCTTTTACAAAGGATCGAAGATCTCCGCCCGGGAGCCCGATCGCATATTTATATCCCGTCTCATCCGTGCCGGAGAAGACAGCGGCTCTTCCTCCGCAGCTGTGCTGGATCAGATCACAGGCTCTTCGAACACCGTCTGCGGAAAAATCATCAAGAAATACCACAACATCCCCTACATCTTCCAGTTCTTTCGCCTTTGCCTGGAAGATGGATTCTTCCATTGCATAGATCCGCTGTCGTTTTTCATTAACTTCAGCCTGAACGAGCTGTACTGCTTTTGCGGTCTCCAGCGGCTTTGCGGACAGAAGGCGGGAAACTGCTCTGTTCTGTTCGTTGACGCTGCTGAGATACTGCAGAGCACGTTTTCCGCAGAGCAGTTCCACCCGGACACCGCTTCGGAATTTTTCACAGTTCAGGATTTTTACGAGTCCGATGGCTCCGGTTCGGTCAACATGCATGCCGCAGCAGGCGCAGATATCAATCTCCGGGAATTCAACGATTCGTACTTCACCTGTCAGTTCCTTTTTGCTTCTGTAGGGAATAGAAGGAAGTGCATCCTCGGAGGGCACCCATATCTTTACCGGATCATTTTTCCAGATTGCCTGATTTACCTCTTCCTCTACCCCGGCAAGCTCCGCCATGGTCAGCTCTCCGGAAAGATCGATCGTGATCACATCGGCTCCCATGTGGAATCCTACATTATCATATCCCCAGCGGCGGTGGATCACACCGGAGATCATGTGCTCACCGGAATGCTGCTGCATCAGATCAAAGCGATAGTCCCAGTTGATCGATGCGGTGACTGCAGTTCCCGGTTCCATCGGCTGTTCTGTGTAATGAAGAATGAGGCCTCCCTCCTCCCGGGTATCCTTTACCGGGATCTCATTCAGGAATCCGATATCTCCGGGCTGTCCGCCTCCCTCCGGATAGAAGACCGTTTGATCCAGGATGATCGCAAAGCCGTTTTTGGAGGATCGGCATTCGAGTACCGATGCGGTACAGGTGGTTTGGTATGCATTCGTATAAAAAAGTTTTTTGGTAAACATAAAAAAATCCCTTCCATCATCAGAATAAGAACCGCAGAAGATGCTGATTCAGTCAAAAATTATCATATCATCATATACAGGAAATTGCTATGATGCGATTTCTGAACTGTAACGCATATGCAGAAGGTACGGTGACGGTATCATTTGACAATCAAACAGCGGAATGCTATCATTTTTTTCAGAAACCGGATAAGAAATGAGCTGCGGAACAGCGGCGAAGGTATTCCGGTCTGAAAGGAACAAAACATAGTATGAAAAAGATAGCAATTGCAGCAGGAATCGTAGATCTTTTGCTGATGGGACTGTTTGTATTTACCTTATTTACAGATCCCTCCCGATCCGGAGTGGAGACCACTGCACAGCTCTCTGCTGATTTTGAATCAAATGAGGAACTATATGGATCCGCGGATCCTGTGAAGAATTTTGAGATAGACGCCTCCGTCAGTTACCGGTCATCCAATACAGGAACAGCAGGCAGCGCAGCATCTCGGTCAGATACAGAGACTCCGCCGGAGACAGCAGTTCCCTCATCCGGCAATTCATCCGGTTCAGATCCTTATGCAGGATTTGTGTTCCCTGACAGCAATACAGTTCTGATTACAACTGCCAGAATGAGATCCACTCTAACGGATGCGGCAACCTGCCGAAGAGCGATCAATGAGCTCTATGCACGACGGGGATATCTGTTTACAAAGCAGGAGAATCGGGATTATTTCAATACTTATTCCTGGTATAAAAATATGGCAAAGGAATCCGATATGACTGTGGTAGCAAGACGATTCAGCAATATTGAAAAACAAAATGTAGAAAATCTGCAGGCATTTGAGAATTCCATGGGCTGGAATCAGTAGAGGGAGGATATGTATGTTTTGTATCAATTGCGGAACAGAGAATGAGGATACTTCTCTTTATTGCAGAGAATGCGGAGCTCCTTTGCAGGATCAGCAGAACTATGTATATCCGGAGCGTGGCTATGATCATCCGGAATATCCGGATCGCCCGCCCTATGATAATTATCCCTATGAACCCCCTTATATGGAAACGGAACAGCCGGAATACTATTCCGTTCCGAAAAAAAAGACTGTTCCCAAGATGGCATTTGTGATCGGAGCGGAAGCTCTGGCAGCGATCTGCCTCATTTTTGCAAGCTGCTGGATCATGCAGAAGAAATATTCTGCAGAAACCACAGCTCTGGCGTATTGGGAAGCTGCAGCAGAGTGTGACTGGTCCACCGCCTATGAATACTGTGAATTTCCGAACAGCAAACTGCTGACGAAGCAGGCGTTTGTCAATGCCCATGCCTCTGATACAGGCGGAATTGACTATTCAGAAGCGGAGGTAGTGAACGCAGGAGAAGTTGTGTCAGAAAGTATCAGGCAATACGCAGGTGCTTTGGGTGATATTGACGAGCTGCTTGGCGTGGATTCTTCAGCCTTGGCGGATCAGGCATCCGATGCTCTTGATTTTGCCGCAGGAAATACCTGTGTGGTTATTTATCGTGAAGTCGGAAGTGCAGATCCTGAGTATTCCTATATTACGCTGTCAAAAACAGGAGAAAAACAATTCCTGTTCTGGGATGAGTGGAAAGTAACCTCATCGAATCTGTATACTAAGGATGTAACCTTGAATGTGCCGGCTGAGGCAGAGGTGTTCCTGAACAGTAAAGCTGTACCTGAGGAGTATGAGAGCAGTGACGGTAATGACACCGGAAGAAAGAATATTATATTCCCCTATCTTTTTACCGGAGAATATCAGGTGGAAGTCAATGAATCAGGAACGGAATCCTATCGTTATCTGATGCATGTAAGCGAAAGCGGAGCAGATCCGGATTATATTGATCTGGCTCCCGTATCCGGAACGGTGGAGCAGCTTTGTGAACAGGCGGGTGCTGACATAAAGAAGATTCTTGAGGCTGCCCTTGACGGAAAAAAATTTTCCAAGATCGAAGACCTGTTTTCGGAAGATGCAGTAAAAGAAGGCGATGTAAAGGATGCATATGAGGAGCTGGTAGATAAACTGGAGGGAAATGGCAGTACTTCAGGTGTGATTACATTGTTTCTGAAGAACATGACTGTGTCAGAGAAGTATTCCTCTGTGCAGTCGATTGAACTGGAGATAACAGCGGATCGAAATGTAACCTACAGAGGATCCTATAACAACGGATCCGACACAGGGTCTATATCTATGAACGCAGCTTATATCAGTGAGGATGCATCCTGGAAATTAAGCAATCTGCCAATTACAGCGCGGATGATCTATTGATAAAAACCGGAGAATGGTGCAGGCATCGTTCCCCGGTTCTTTTGATGCAGGTTACTTTACCCGACAGCAGGTCCCTGTGAACAGGTATGACTATAAGGACAGTAGGAATCTGTATCAGGAGAGTAAAAAAACAGTTGACTTTTCTGTTAACAGATGATATTATCTTATTTGTTCTCGGTGAGAGAGTGTTAATTAGATATGCGGAAGTGTCGGAACTGGCAGACGAGCAAGACTAAGGATCTTGTGATCAATGCGATCGTGTGGGTTCAAGTCCCATCTTCCGCAGACATAGAAAAGGGTTCAGCCTCTGGCTGAGCCCTTTTTGGCTGCGAAAGGGAAATAACGATGAATAAGGTGTATAAAAAGAAGATACAGAAAGAAATAAATTTGACAGACGGTTCAATCTGGAAGTCGCTGATCGTGTTTTTTATTCCGCTTCTTTTCGGCAGTTTCATCCAGACCCTGTACAGCATGGTGGATGCCATGATGGTTGGGCGCTTCGTTGGGGAAAGAGCTCTGTCGGCGGTTGGCGGAACGGATTATATGATCATCGTCCTGTATATCGGATTATATTCCGGACTTGCAACAGGTGCAAATGTGGTGATCTCGCAGCTGTTTGGAGCTGGAGAGAGGAAGAAACTGTTTCGAACCATTGATACGGCCATGGTGATCGGTCTGATTTTCGGTCTGCTTCTTGGTGCTGCAAGTATTGCTGCCACGCCCCGGATGCTGGAGATCATGAATAACCCGGCTGATACAATGACAGATTCAATCATCTATCTTCGCGTGTATTCCTTCGGTATTCCTGCACTGGTTGTTTATAATATGGGGGCCGGTATTCTGCGAGGGCTGGGTGATGCGAAATCACCTACGCTTGTGCTGGCTGTGAGCTCAGTGCTCAATATCATTCTGGATGCAGTTCTGATCCTTCTGTTTTCTATGGGGGTCGGCGGAGCGGCAGCAGCCACTGTTATTGCTCAGTGTATTGCAGCGGTGTGGATGTTTTGTATGCTTGAGAAGCGTATGAAGGCAGCAGAGGCAAGGAAGAGACGGCCGGATGGATATGCCTGCCGGAGGATTCTTCAGATTGGTCTGCCTGCCGCACTGCAGTCTATGACGTATTCTGTTGCCAATATCATCACGCAGGTTTTCGTAAACGGTTTCGGTTCCAGAACAGTGGCGGCATGGGCAGTTTTCGGCAAAGTGGACAGCGTTTACTGGATGGTTGTATCTACTTTTGGAATTGCAGTTACTACATTGATTGGTCAGAATTACGGTGCGGGAAAATACGATCGTGTGAAGAAAAGCCTGAAGCAGAGCACATTCATGAGTTTGCTCTTTACAGCGGTATTTGCAGTTCTGATCTGGGTATTTGCACGGCAGATGTTTTATCTGTTTAATAATAATGAGGAACTGGTGGAACTGGGAGTATGGATGGCCAGAAGCTTTGCACCCTTCTATCTTGCATATGCAGGAATCGAGACGATGTCTGCAGTACTGCGCGGAACCGGTGAGATTACAGCACCTACAGTGATCATGGTAGGGGGAATCTGCGGCGTTCGACTGGCGTGGCTGTTCTATGCTGTTCCGTATTTCGGCACGTTTTATTCCCTCATGCTGGTATATCCGGTTTCCTGGGTGGTGGCAGAAGGATTGTTTCTTGGATATTATCTTTTGCGGGGAAGAAAAAAACTTGAACGCAGATAAGCAATCCACCTCCTCTAAGGCGCAGAGATGTAAGCGGTGTCTCCGGTAAGAAATTTCTCTGTTAATTACTATTATCCTATTGAAAAAGTATGAATTATGTACTATGATGAAATTGTAATGAAAAAGGAGATAGATACATGGATTGTACAAGAGCGTTTACAGAGTATGAAGCAGATTCTGCAGAAATGGCACCGGAGATTTTTGAACTGAGTATCATCAGCGGCAGCTGTCATCTGTATGGCTACCTGCTGACACCGGATAAGAGAATGCCTGGTCCCTGTCCCACAGTTATCATGTCCCACGGCTTTCCTGGTTATACCACAAACAATGATCTGGAGCTTGCATTGATGCGAATGGGATGTGTAGTGATCCACATGAACCATCGCGGCGCCTGGGGAAGTGAAGGAATGTATCTGTTTACCAATCTGAAGGATGACCTGATTGCCATTGCCAAGTGGGCACACAATCCGGCGATTGCGGATCAATATGGTATTGATACAGAAAATATTTTCCTTGTGGGACACAGCATGGGAGGTCAGTCTGTTCTCAATGCTGCCAAGGATCTGGATTTTATCAAAGGTGTTGCTGCCATGGCAGCGTATGATATCGGGGCGGCATTCCGCTATCATATGGAGAAGGAGCTGTTTCTGATGATCGAAACAGAAGGTCAGTGCCTGAAGATGGAGTCCGCCGGTGAAGTGTATGAGAATGCGCTGATCCATCAGCAGGAGCTGAGTGTGTTAAACCGATACGAAGAGCTTGCAAAGAGAAATGTCCTTCTGGTGGAGGCTTCTCTGGATACAGTTGCACCTCCGGATAAAATGCTGCGTCCGCTTTACAATAAGCTGAAGGAGCTTGATGGTGCAGCAGAATATAAAGCGATAACAAGTAATCACAGTTTCATGGGACAGAGAATGCACCTCACCAGAACAGTTGGAGAGTGGATCCAGTCTCTGGCAGAAGTTTGATGCTGTATAATAAGTAAGCGATGAGCGGCAGTGCCTGATCTGCTGTTCATCGCTTTTTGTATGAACAGTGATCTCTGCGTTACAGTTCACAGTAACACCTCTGTATCAAAAAAACAAGAATATATGTTCGAAAAAATGTTGACATTGAAGCCGCAGTGATTTATACTGAATATAAATCGAACGTTCGTTCTTACATCTTAAAAAATTTGTCTCTTACAATACGATATCCTGCAGAATTTACTTCAATCAAAGGTGTCGAATGATTTTTTTGTATGAATTGAGGGTGATGAATCATGTTACAGTTTGCTGCTTCTGATAATATGCTGGTTGATTATTTTACAAAGGAACAGTCCGGGAATTTTGAACTTCATGTTCCCCGCGGACAGTGTGCCTATCTGCAGTTAAGTGACGGAAGAGAGGGGTTTTTTGAAAGCGGTGATCACAGGATCCGTCTGGAGCGTTCATCTGCTCTGTTTCGCAGATTCGAGACGGTCAGCATGTACTGGTTCAATCTCAGTGATCATATAGAACTGCATCTCTCCAATTCGGTACAGGTAATGGAGCAGATGCTGAAGTCCGTGGATCCGGAACTGCGGCTGTTTGCACCGGTGGATGTGGAAATTTCCATGGATGTTACTGTTCGGATCGAAGATCGGGAAAAACTGCTGCAGCTGCTGCTTGACAGGCAGGAGGAGGACGGGGATCCTGTGCTGAATAAGGAATGGCTGACAGAATATCTGGAGGAAAAGCTGCAGTATATTCTGGAGGAGTCTTTGAATAACGGAAAGCAGAGGACCGGAATCAGTATCTGCAAGCTCTCACATCTGTCAGAGGATGTTGAATGTGCTTTGATCGGAGAACTCTGCGATCTTCTGGAGTCCGTCAGTCTGGAGCTGGTAGCAGCGAGAATATCACGGATCAGACCTACACAGGAAGGACTTGAGCACTTTCAGAGAAAAGAAGCAGAGACTCTCTCCTGGTATAATCAGGTGCAGATGGATAAGTTCAGCCGCCGTAAAAGCAGGCATTTGTAACAAATTTTTAAAGCTTTTAATATTTTTTGAAAAAAATTATCAATTCGACACAAAATCATAAAAAATGAGAGGTATATTTGGTAATATCCATCCTATATACTGACTAACATAGTGGAGAACAATTGGAGCGAATGATTGATTCTCGAGAATTCTAACAGGAAAGGAGGGAAGTGTATGAGTGTACAGATGATGGCTTACAGGAGACTGGAGATACCTGCATTCAGTCACTTTCTGTATAAAGACCGTGAATGCATGATCAATGAAAACGGTGTCCTTCTTGTGAGAAACGCAGCTTACGATGAATGGATTCGTTTGAATGAGATAGAATTTCAAACGGATTATTGCTGCAGCCATCCCACTGAGATTTGCGTACTTGGTGCAGTAAACTGGCATCTGGATCCTTATCTTGATTGTGATCAGACCTGGGAAATCTATCAGAAATCTCTTCGTGGAATCGGACCCGACAGCAGAGTTGGATGAATGGAGCTGTTGACTTTGACCACTGCATCTGTGTGAGACAGATGCAGTGGTCTTTTTGGTTCCATTTATCCGGCAGTATTGCCTCCTTGCTTCGCATACCTGATTGGGATATACTTGTAAGGATAAGATGTACCGGTACCCTGAATACGCATGTCTGATTTATGGGCTGTACCGGTGCGAAGCTGCCTTCCCGACGGTTCTGCAGGGATGAGTACGATTAGAAAGGTTCATTGATCTGATGATAGAGGAAAATTGTTTTACATTATCAATGTGTGCGTTCAGTCACACAGGGAAGATCCGGGAGAAGAATCAGGATAATCTTTTTTTTCTCGGACGGTATCTGGAGGAGGAGAACAAGGGCAGTGAAAAACTGCTGACAGGCCACCGGTCTTCAAAGAAACCTCTGCTGCTGGGTGTGTGTGACGGCATGGGCGGTTATTCAATGGGCGAGCGTGCTGCATATTTGACCGTTCGTGAGATGAATAAGGCTGCAAGAGGGGGACTGCCGGGAGATATCAGACGAGCCCTGGTGACGATGGAACAGATCTGTCTGAAATCCAATGAACTGGTGTGCAGGGAAAGGGAGACAGAGCATGCTAAAATCGGGACCACTGCATCCATGCTTTTCTTATCAGGAAAGAGTCTTGGTATCTGTAATATCGGAGATTCACCGATTTTCAGAATTCGTAATGGAAAGCTGGAGACCCTTTACATGGAACATACAGAACGCCTGCTGAAGGAGGTTCTGCTTGGCAGGGAACATACAAGAGGGAAGAAATATCCGCTGACGCAGCACATCGGACTGCCCGCTTCGGAGATGCTGATTGAGCCATATACAGCCGTTTCTGAAGCTGAGGCCGGGGATCTGTATCTGATCTGTACAGACGGTCTGACGGATCAGGTGGAGGAAAACGAGATTCTTCAAATCCTGCAGAAGACCGGAACGGCAGCTGAAAAGGTGCGGGAGCTGACAAGGACAGCTTTAGCAGCCGGCGGAAAAGATAACATTACCATAATTCTTATTCAGATAGAGTAAATAGGGGGGAGCATCCGGACATGGAAGAACGCTACAGAATCGGAAGAAAAGTAATGCTGAATTGGGAAATCGTTCGGGAACTTGGAGCAGGTGCCAGCGGAAAGGTTTTTGAAATTCAGAAAAATTCGTATGGGATCACTACAAAATCTGCTTTGAAGGTTATTAAAATTCCTGCATCGCATGATGAACTTGTTCAGATTCGCAGTACGGGTATGAGCGAAGAGGCAGTATTTCGTTATTTTCGTGAATGTATGGAGGATACAGTTCAGGAAATTCAGACTATGGCAGGATTGAAGAGTCATCCGGGGATTGTTTCCTATGAGGATCACATCGTGATTCCGCATGATAGAGAAATCGGATGGGACATATTGATCCGAATGGAACTCCTCACCCCGCTTTTGAAGTACCAGGAGCAGTATCCTATGAATGAGACGGATGTACTCCGAATGGGGCGGGAACTGGGAAGTGCTCTCGTGTTTTGCCATCAAAAGGGAATGATCCATCGGGATATAAAGCCAGAGAATATTTTCGTCAGTTCACTGGGGCATTTTAAACTCGGAGATTTTGGAATCGCAAGAACACTGGCTAAGACAGCCAGCGGGCTGTCTGTAAAGGGTACTGAGAGCTATATGGCTCCGGAGGTATATAAGGGTGAACCGTATGGTTACTCTGTGGATATTTATTCTCTTGGTCTGGTGTTGTATCGATTCATGAATAAGAATCGTCTGCCGTTAATGCCGGCGGCCCCGCAGCCCATCACCTATAGAGGACATCAGGAGGCAATAGCCAGGCGAATGCAGGGAGAGGGATTTCCGCCTCCCTGTGATGCTGATGAAGAATTCGGAAAAGTAATTCTTCGGGCCTGCGCATATCTGCCGGGAAGTCGATACGAATCGGCTGAAGAATTTCTTAGTGAGATTAATCTGATTGAATATTCAGAAGAAAACGGGACGATAGAAATTCGAAGGCAGCAGTATCCTGTTGAGATGGATGGAACGATGGATGAAACAGATCCCAACATGACAGTTCGAATGAAGAGGGATCCGAATCCGGGGAATATGAATGATGATACGGTCATTGGTGAAACCGATCCCAATGCAACGGTGCGTATGAGAAGACCTGTCGATACTGATAACAATCAGCAGAATGAAATCGTGGACGACATGGATCCGGATAAAACCGTCAGAATACGCAGATCTGTGGATCCGAGCAGGGGTCAGTATGGAACAGATGTACGGCAGACGAATCAGATGTATTCCGAAGGAAACGGGTGGCAGACGAATCAGATGTATTCCGAAGGAAGCAGGTGGCAGACGAATCAGATGTATTCCCAAGGAAGTGGACGGCAGACGGATCGCATGAATCCCGAAGGAAACAGACGACAGCCGGATCGGATGTATTCCGACAGCAGCAGACCGCAGCCAAATCGCATGTATCCGGGAGACAACGGACAGCAGCTGAAAAGATTTGATCAACAAAATGAGAGCGGCAATACTTCCGGATCAAAAAAGAGATCCGGCTGGATCATTGCGATCGCAGTTGTGATCACTCTGATCGTCATTGCAGATGTCTGTGCAATCCGGTACATCCGTAGAGATAAGAAGACCTCAGACACCGTTGCCTCTCAAATGTCAGCAGCAGCTTCATCAGAATCAGAAACTTCTGATATTGCTGAACAGGAAGAGGAGGAAGTGCAGAGCACGGATAATAAAAAAAGCGATGACGAGGCGGATCCTGTAGACGATGAAGCTGATAATGATACGGATCAGGAGCCTGAATCTCAGGAAGAAGTCGAGGAAGAGGAACTTACTGAGGCGGTTCTCCTGAAGGATTCTGATATTCCGTCTGTGTCAAGCATCAAAGTGATTCCGGTTGCTTCAGCAACAGCGACTTCAACCATATCTCAGACCAACACAGATAACGGCCCTATGCGCCTCTTTGATGACCGGGAGGACACCAGCTGGCAGGAGGGTGTTTCCGGATACGGAGTGGGAGAAAGTGTTTCCTGCCAGTTCAACAGCACGCATGAGGTGAAATACATTGCTTTTAAGCTTGGAAACTGGAGAAGTGAGAAATATTTCAAAGCGAATGCAGTCCCGAAGACCATGACAATTTCTATCGGTGATTTTGTCAGTCAGGTGACATTCTCCGGTAAGCAAAAGGTTGAGTGGGTGGAAATCCCGGATGGAGTCAGTGCCGGCGGCATGAGCTTTATTATTGACGATATTTATAAAGGAACCAGTTGGGATGACACCTGTATCACAGATATCACAATCTACGGAAACTGACGGAAGGATGAACAAACATGCGAAAGGCATTAAAAATAATTCTGGTCATTCTGCTGCTTGCTCTGCTGAGCCTGCCTGCGATTGCAGGAAGAATCTATATGGTGAGGTCAAGGTCATTGAAGGATACTTCCGAAATTGCAGAAAATGAGACAGAAGAGTCAGCGAAGGACGAGCAAATTCTTTCCGAATCGCTTCAGACAGAGGAGGTGGAATCTGCTGTACAGGATAGTTCCATAATAAGTGAGGAAGAGGAAACGATCGCTGATTCAGAAGCTGTTTCCTCGAAAAGTGACGAGGATTCGGATAATTCTCAGCAGCCGGAATTTCTTTCCATTGTTTCTGAGGGAGAAGCGGGAAAGCGCCGCATCCTTCTTCAGAATGAGGATGCAGATACAAAGCTTGTCAGGTTTTGTGTCTGGTCTGAAACAAACAGGCAGGATGATCTGGTAACCTATACGGCGGAGAAGAATGCGGACGGTTTCTGGGAGGCTTCCTTCGATGCATCCGGTCACAAGCACAGCGGTTCCTATGCAGTAGAGGCCTATGTAAACGGACAGTTTATTGAAGAAGCGGAGTTCACGGTGGAATATGAAGAACTTGAAAATGAATGGACTTCACTGACAGCTCAACTGGATGCAGCAAAGGAGAATGAGCAGCTGATCCTTGTACAGGCATTTGGAACAGAAGCAGAGCTTTCCATGCTGAATAAGGAGAGTGACGGAAGGTGGATCGAGATTCTGCATACTTCAGCATATGTAGGAGAAAACGGAGTAGGAGAGACCGATGAATGGAGTCACACCACACCGCCCGGCATTTACAGTTTTGGTATGGCATTCGGAATTCTGCCGGATCCCGGAACAGTATTTCCTTACACAGTGGTGGATGAGAATGACTACTGGGTAGATGATGTGAATTCTGTGTACTACAATCAGTTTGTCTCCACAGATGAAGTGGAGATGCAATGGGAATCTGCAGAACATCTGATCGAGCACGATCCATCTTATAATTACTCGTTGTCTATAAACTACAATGCAGAGTGTGTATCAGGAGCAGGGTCGGCAATCTTTCTTCACTGTACCAGAAACATGCCAACTCTGGGCTGCGTAGCAGTGTCGGAGGAAGCAATGAGGTTTATTCTTCAGAACGTGAGAAGAGACTGCAAGATCATCATGGATAACGGGGATTTGATCAACAACTATTGAGGGAGGCAAAATATGAGACACTTAAGAGTAGGCAGAATTATTTCAGCTCTGCTGACAGTATGTCTGCTGCTGCTGGGATCTGCTTCTGTACTTGCTGACGACGCAGGATACGGTACGTATGATTATCAGTCAGCGAATTATAAAGTTGTGGTATCGGCCAAGGATGGTACCGGGTATCTGTACCACAGAAGCGGTCCGAGTATGGACTACGAAATTTACTGTAATATTTATGACGGAACAGTGCTGGAGATAAAGGGAACCTCTCTGGATCCCGGCGGCGGGTTCCGGTGGGGAAACACCTATTACAACGGCAAATGGGGCTGGGTGTCACTGAAACATGTGGATGAATACGTGGAAAACTCTGTTTACAGCGGCTCCGGGACAGCTGTTGATCGGGATGTAGTGGTGCAGCCGGTGGATGGCACCGACTATCTGTATCTGCGTTCCGGTCCGAGCATGGATTATCAGATCTACTGTAATATCTACGAGGGAGAAGTGCTGCATATAACCGGTGAGGCTTCAGATCCCGGCGGACAGTTTGTCTGGGGAAAAACTGTCTACAACGGGCAGTCAGGCTGGGTATCCCTGAAGCAGACGGTGACGAAGGAGGCCTATGATCAAGCCCATGCTACACCTGCTCCTACACCTACAGCTGCTCCAACACCCACACAAACACCAACTCCAACCGCCACACCTACACCTACTCCGAAACCAACTGAGGCACCGACTCCCGAACCGACCGCGGAGCCAACAGCAGTACCGGTTCCGCAGGCATCGGTGGACAGTGAAGAAATCCTTCAGGACGGACTGGAGATACGGCTGGAAACAGACAGAAATAAATACGACAGCGGTGAAAAAATTGAGTCTACTCTTTCTGTAAGAAATACAAATGATACTGCAGTGGAAAATCTGCATCTGAAACAGGTGATCCCGGAGGGCTATGTGCTTACAGATGATCAATCCGCATCCATGCAGATGGCAGCACTGGAACCGGGCGAGACCATTGAACTGACAGTAGTTCTCCAGGATGAAAATGCAAAAGGTTCCATACCGGCGGTATTGATCCTGCTTGTGATCCTGCTGGTAGTGCTGATCATTGCAATTGTCGGAGTTGTCTTCTTTGCAATACAGACAGGCAAAAGAAATTCCTACGACAGGCTGCAGTCGCTCCTCCTTTGCATTACCCTGGGAGCTGCATTAGCCTCTGCAGGAGCGGTGGAGACCTACGCATCGGACAATAATGTTGCATCAGGAATTGTGACAAAAGTAATCTCTATTGACGGAGTTCAGGTTTCTATCAGAGGTAATGTCACCTACACAAAGACCGATGCTGTTTCCTCTGAAGAAAATCTGGGAGACTATGCGGCTTATCTGGAGGAACAGACATACGAGAAGAAGTGGAAATGGGAGGATGCGCCTGCTGAATCCTATGCACTGATCGATCTGGATCAGGACGGATCAGAGGAATTACTGATCAGCAGTGCCGTACAGAATGACACCAGATATTTCTCCGTTTACTGTTCTGAGAGCGGTAAAGTAAAGAAGATCAAGAATTGTACGGCTGCGGGAACAATCGCATATGCTGATGCCTATAAGGCTTTGGTTTTTGCCGCAGCAGACAGCGATTCCGGTGAAACCGGAGCGGGATATTACGTGAAATCCGGGACAGAGCTTCAGAAGCTTGGCAATATCTGGTATTACCGGGACAAGGATGGTGAAAATGTGATCGGAAGCTCCCTGGACGGATCCGATCAGGAAATCACAGAAGAAGAATATATTGCCTTAACGGAGGATCAGGAAGAATTAACCTTTTATCCATTGTAACAATGCAGACTGATCAGACAGATCGAGTGCCTGCATGGAGCTGCCGGATAAAAACAGTTCAGAAAATCCTATGAAGGTATTCGGGAGGATGTTATGCATTATACAATACGATATGCCTGTCTGAGTCATGTTGGCAATATTCGAAGAATCAATCAGGACAATTTTTTATGTAATGGAATGATTCTGGAGAATCCCGGTGATCCTGCAGCAATGGCCGGTACGGCAGCATCAACAGAGGATCCGGCCTTCGGGATCTTTGACGGCATGGGAGGAGAAGAATGCGGAGAAATCGCATCCCGCATTGCAGCGGAAACTGCAGATTCATTTGTATTCAGCCGTCCGTCGGAGGAACTGGCAGATTTCTGTTTTGATGCGAATGCAGAAATCTGTGAATTTGCTGACCGCAACGGAATTGCCTCTATGGGAACAACTGCAGCTCTTATAGTGTTCGGCAGAAAGAGGATTACTGTCTGCAATATTGGGGACAGCCGTATTTACCGGTTTAGTAAAGGGGAACTGACCAGGATTTCAGTGGATCACGTAGTGAACGTCTACGGAAGCGGCAGGAAACCGCCTCTTTCACAGAATCTGGGAATTCCGGAGGAGGAGATGATCCTGGAACCGTATCTTGCAGAAGGAAAGTATTCTGATAAGGATCGGTATCTGCTCTGTTCTGATGGCTTAACCGATATGGTTACTGAGGAAGAAATAGCTTTGATTCTTCAGGCAGCTGAAGTTGAGAGGGCAGCCGCCGGTCTGCTGGAGAGAGCGCTGAAAAACGGGGGTCGGGACAATATCACGATTATCCTCTGCAGTGTTCACAGGGCATTGTTCTGATACATACAAGCAGGACACAAAGAATTACAGCATTCAGAAACTTCTGAATCGATAACAAGAACAGAAAGAGGTACTATGTTTTCACCGGAAGCATTAAAAAAGATCTGGCCGGAATGGGAATTGGAAGGAAATCCTATCGGCAGGGGATCTTACGGAGTTGTATATAAGGCTGTGCGAAGAACTGCAACATTTGAAAGTCGTGCAGCGATCAAAATCATATCAATACCATCAAATTCTGCTGAGATTGATTCACTTCATTCAGAAGGATTTGATGCTGATTCTACGCGGAAATATCTGCAGGAAATTGTCAGCGATTATGTGGCAGAGATTGAACTGATGGAGTCTTTGAAAACAGCTAAGAATATTGTATCCATTGAAGATTTTCAAGTCGTTGAGAGGGAAGGATCCATAGGCTGGGATATATATATCCGAATGGAACTTCTGGAATCTCTCGGTAATTACTGGCGTACAAGACAGCTTACGGAAAAGGATGTGATCAAGCTTGGTCGTGATATTTGTGAAGCGTTAAAAATCTGTGAAAAGACCGGGATCATGCACAGAGATATTAAACCGGAGAATATTCTGGTGAATGAATTCGGAGATTTTAAACTGGGAGATTTTGGTATTGCCCGGAAAATGGATCTGCTCAGCCATGGTCTTTCTAAAAAGGGAACACCGAACTATATGGCACCGGAGGTTGCGACCGGCCTGGTCTATGACAACAGGGCAGATCTGTATTCTCTCGGTATCGTACTGTATTATCTTCTGAATGAAGGAAGACTTCCGTTTCTGGAAGCAGCGGATCAGCTGAGTCCGGCAGCCCGCGGCAGAGCAATTGACAGAAGAATGCGGGGAGAGAAGCTTCTTCCTCCGAGCGGGGCATCCGGGGCAATGGCGGATCTGGTCCTGCGGGCATGCGCATATGATCCGAATCAGCGATTTGCCTCTGCTGAGGAGATGGATGCAGCGCTGCGTGCAGTTGAGCAGGGGACATATCTTACTTTTGAGGATCCGGATGCAACAGTTTCTCTGAGAAGGCCGGATATGAACAGGGAAGAAGAAAGCAGAGCTGCGACAACTGACGATACGATTCAGGTAAAGAAAAAAAGTTCTCCTTTCGTAATCGCTGCCTTCGTCTTTCTGGCATTGCTTCTCTGCTCCCCGGCAATTGCGGCAATTGTCATGCACTTCAGCAATGAGGAACAGGTCGATACATCCGGCTATCTGCTGGAACTGATGCAGCCTTCCCGCCGTCCGGACTCTTATACGGCTAAATCAACTCTCAAAATGAGCGGTGAGAATTATTATAATGGATTTACCTGTCTTGGAAACGGAGGAGATGCGCTGGGGACAAGAACGTATTTTGATCTTGAAGGAGAGTTCACGACTTTATCCTTTACAGCCGGAATTGCAGAGGATGTGGGAAAAACTGTTACTTTCACACTGTATGCAGACGGGACTCGTATTTACTACTTCAGTATGGAAAGCGGAACACTGCCTACGGATCATACAGTAAGCATTGACAATTGTGAGCAGTTGATGATCTCTGTTTATGATGGAAGTCAGACAGAGGATGCTTCCGGAGTATATGTATTGACTGAGCTCATTGTAGAATAAGGAGAAACAGTATGATTTTTTATTTCAGCGGTACAGGCAATTCTCTCGATGCAGCCATGCGCATACAGAAAGAGGATGAGATCCTGTACAATATTACAGATTGTATATGGGAAAAGAAATTTTTCTATGAGATCAGAGAGAGGGAGAGCGTAGGCTTTGTGTTCCCGGTGTATTTCGGAGGACTTCCCAGCATCGTACACGCCTTTCTCTCTCAGGTGAAATTCAGCAGAACTCCGATTTACACCTATGCAGTTCTTACCTGCGGAGGAAGTGCTGCCGGAGCCGGACATATGACAGCACGAACGCTGGAGAAGAACGGACTAAAGCTGGATGCTGCATGGACGGTTGTGATGCCGGATAACTACATTCTTCTGTATGAGCCGGATACAGAGGAGGAGAAGATGGCTGCACTTGACAAGGCTGCACCGGTTCTGGAGGATATCCGGATGAAGGTGGAAAACAGGATTCTCAATGATACAAGAGGCAGCGGCAAGGGCAGAGTGCTCACTGCTGCTATGTATCCACTGTATGCACACGGAAGAAAAACGAAAAAATTCTGGACGGATCATCAGTGTGTGGGCTGCGGTACCTGCGTGGGACGATGTCCGGCAAAAGCAATGATCATGGAGAGCGGACGTCCAAAATGGGTGAAGGAACGCTGTATCCACTGCATGGCCTGCATCCGCTGCGGAGCGGTTCAGTACGGAAAGAAGACCGTGGGACGATACCGTTATAAAAACCCGGTACTGAAAAAATGTCATTAAGCAGGGAAAGGCGGCGGCTGCCTCTATATACGCTGATGCATTTTCTGGTAGATCTGACCTGTATCTACCGGCTGTATGCTCAGGTTATGCCTATTAGCGGAGGGCATGAGCACTGGATCCTCCTGGTGCTGCTGTACAATTTTACTGCCTTTGCACTGCCGGGACTGATCGGTCTGCTCGCAGATCTTACTGATACGGATGATTCTATGGCTGCCCTGGGCTGTCTGCTTGCGGCACTTCCTGCTTTTCTGAGTAGATGGGGGCTTTTGACCGTGCTCTGTCAGGGCGTTGGAAACGGTTTGTTCCATGTAGGCGCCGGAAGAAAGATACTGATGGAATCCCGTGGGCGGTATGCGGACTCCGGAATCTTTATCAGCTCCGGTGCAATGGGAGTGTTTCTGGGAACACTCTGGAGAACAGAATATAATCGCATGTTTTTGCTGGGTCTGGCAGCAGCGCTGCTGGTCTGTGCAGGCATTCTGATTGCTTTTACACTTCGGAAAAGGAAGATGGCAGGAGGGGCAGGTTCTCATTCTTTCCTGGCATTTTCTGCGGTGGAGGGAGAGGAAAGTCTGCAGGTGGATTTTCTGACATTGTCAGCCATCCTGATCCTTCTGGTGGTGATCCTGCGCTCCTTTTACGGGAAATCTGTCAGCTATGACTGGAAGGATACGGTTTTGAAGAGTTTTCTCTTTGTGGTCTGTATTGTGCTGGGTAAAGCTCTGGGAGGCATCATTGCAGACCGATGGGGAGCAGCTTTCGCTTCTGTACTTTCACTTGGAGGTGCAGCTGTGACAGTGCTGTTTTCCGCTCATAGTCCGTTGATGGGGTGTCTGTCCATCCTGCTGTTCAATATGACCATGCCCCTGACACTGACGCTGCTGGCGAACTGCTGGAAGGGCTATCCTGGGTTCGCCTTTGGCATGCTGATGCTTGCGCTGTTTTTGGGAACACTTCCTGATCTGCTCCTGCATGATGTGTCCCTGCCGGTATGGGCACTTTGCCTTGCAGCCCTGCTGTCCCTTGCCTGTCTTTTGATGGCTGTATTCAGAGTTGATAAAAAAATCACTGAGAGGGAGACATTATGAGTCCATACTTCGTTATCCTTCGGGCATGGCTGATTACTCTGGTCTATGAGAATGCAGTGGCTGCACTTTGGGGCCTGCGGGAAAAGAGAGCATATCTGGTTGTCTTCCTGGTAAATACCCTTACGAATCCGCTTCTGAACGTCCTTCTTCGTCAGATAGGACAGCACTATTCATATGACAGTTACAGACTGGCAGTTCCTGTTCTGGAAGTGCTGATCTGGGCAGCAGAGGGATTCCTGTTCCGAAGATTTCTTCCTGAAATTCGTCATCCCTTCCTGTTTTCGCTTAGTTTGAACGCTGCTTCGTATCTGTTTGGCGGAGAAACGGAGCTGCTGCTCAGAAGGCTGCAGTCAGGTGTAAAGTAAAAAAAGGGTATCCGGAAAAACACAATTGTTTTTTCGGATACCTCTTTACTTCTGGGATTTCCTGCTTTACACTGAACTCGGTTGTTAAAAGTTTGTGAATCTGTCTGAAAAGGAGACTGCAGCAGTGGCAGCTTCTATTTCAAGTTTTTCAATCCGGATCCATGACAGTTCAGAAACGAAAACCGGGAACATACAGTGTATCCCTTAATGGGAACATGAGTAGGAGGTAATTGAATATGGTAGCAACAAGATCTAAGGTTCTCTGTATGACAGAACTGTCTCTTCTGACTGCGATTATTTTTCTGATGGCATTTACGCCGCTGGGATATCTTCGTGTCGGTGCAGTGGAGATTACATTCATTGTAGTGCCCGTGGCGGTGGGAGCGGTTCTTCTTGGTGCAAAGGCAGGCGCATTCCTGGGCTTTGCATTTGGTGTGACAAGCTTCATGCAGTGCTTTGGCATGAGTGCCTTCGGTACTCTGCTTTTCAGTGCAAAGCCGCTTGCAACGGCATTCTGCTGCATTGTGCCGCGGGTGATGGTCGGTCTGGTGCCGGCACTTCTCTATCAGTGGCTCAGCCGTCATGTGAAGAGAAAATCCCTGGCAACAGCAGTGTCCTGCGTTCTGGCCCCTATCACAAACACAGTGCTGTATCTCGGATGCATGGTTCTGTTTTTTCAGGACTATCTGTCCGATGCTTACGGTTACACCGGAAGAGGCGGACTGTTCTTTCTGGGATGGCTTCTAGCACTGGTGGCAGTGAATGCTGTATTAGAGGCTGCAAGCTGTCTGTTCGTGGGAACAGCTATTACTGAAACGCTTCAGAAAACCCTGAACCGCTAATAAGAGATGTGGAGATCTTTTTGAACGTGAATCCGCCTGCGGTGCTTCTCTGAAAGTTCCGCAGGCGCTTTTTTCATATTTACGCGAACAACGAGCCATGCAGCCATGCTTACATGCTTGCATGTCCATATGGCGGCTGTCGTTAAAACTTGAGAAACACGCAAAGCCTGTTTCTCATAGTTATTGAGAGGAAAAAAATCATGTCAGTAATGAAAGAAATAAAGCTTACGGAGATCGAAGGTTTCCGGATCGGTCATGCCGAAAATCAGGAGGGAATGACCGGATGCACCGTGATGCTGTTTGATGCATGTACACCTGCGGGAGTGGATGTCAGAGGCGGAGGGCCTGCCTCCAGAGAAACGCCCCTGCTGAATCCTGTTATGGATGCAAAGGGGATTCACGGGATTCTGCTTTCCGGAGGAAGCGCCTTCGGACTGGATGCGGCAGGCGGTGTCATGAAATATCTGGAGGAGAGAGGAATCGGCTTTGACGTGGGAATCACCAAGGTGCCGCTGGTATGTCAGTCCTCTCTGTTTGACCTGATGGTGGGGGATATGACCATTCGACCGGATGCGGCCATGGGTTATGCAGCCTGTCTGGATGCAGACGATCCGGATACAGTTCCGGAAACAAAGGGAGCTGTAGGAGCCGGTCTGGGATGCACCGTCGGAAAGTACAGGGGTCCGGAATTCTGCATGCCATCCGGTCTGGGATCCTATGCTGTTTCGATGGGAGATCTGCAGGTTGGCGCGCTTGTGGCGGTCAATGCTCTTGGAGATATCTATGATCCTGAGACGAACAAAAAACTGGCAGGAGTAAAGGGAGCGGATGGAAAACTGCTTGCATCTCCGCTTTCCTATTTTGATGCCGCCTATGAGCAGGCTCCGTCTTTCAGCGGAAATACCACTCTTGGAATTATTGTCACCAATGCAGAGTTTGAGAAGACGGCTCTTAATAAGATTGCATCCATGGCGCACAATGGCTATGCGGCAGCTATTCGACCGGTTCATACGATGGCGGACGGTGACAGCATCTATGCAGTTTCTACAGGAAAAGTGAAGGGGGATATCAATCTGATCGGACCGCTGGCAGCCTATGTGATGGGCAGAGCAATTGCCGATGCAGCAAAATCTGTTCAGCAATAGAGAGAACGATCGTTCAGGAGGCTGCATCGGCAGCGGTTCCTGAGAATGTAATTGTCCTATGATTCAACAGGAAGGGAAATAGAAAGAATGAAGAAACTTACGAAAGAAGAAAAGCATCGGCAGTGCATGCGGGAGATCCGAGGTACACTGCTGGTTGCAGCAATCTGCTGTGCCTGGCACATCATTACTGCATTTGCGTTGAACGGAACCGGCTGGTATTTTCTTGGAATGCCTGCCTGGTTCAGTGTGTCTGTCTTCGGAACGATTCTGATCGCCCTGGCCGGCGTAAGGATCCTTCTGAAGAAGGTGTTTGTTGATTTTGAGTACGATGAAGAAGAGGAGGGGAACAGCTGATATGACATCTAATCAGATCATCATTCTGACAATCTTTATTCTGTATCTCGTATTCAATGCTGCCGCAGGAATTTACGGCAGCAGAAAAGCGGAATCCGGACTTTCCACCGAAAAAAAATACTTTATCGGAGGAAGAAGGATGTCCGGTCTTGTACTGGCAATGACCACAATGGCCACCTATACCTCAGTCAGCTCCTTTGTATCGGGTCCGGGTGCAGCAGGTCTCACCTACGGCTATGCCCAGGCATGGATCGCAGCAGTACAGGTTCCGGTTACCTTTCTCGTCCTTGGTGTGCTGGGCAACAAGCTGGCCATTGTCTCAAGAAGAACCGGTTCGGTCACCATTGTCGGTTATTTAAAAGCCAGGTATAAAAGCGATGTGCTCGTCATAGTCATCAGTATTCTGATGGTTCTGTTTTTCGTGGCGCAGATGATCAGTCAGTTTACCGGAGGCGGTACCCTGATCGCATCGATCACCGGTCTGGATTTTAAGACCTCACTGCTGATCTTCGGTGCGGTGGTGATTCTGTATACTGCCTTCGGCGGTTTTTCAGCGGTTGCCATTACGGACACGATTCAGGGAATCGTGATGTGTATCGGAACCTTTCTGTTTTTGTTTTTTGTACTGAAGGCAGGCGGCGGTCTCTCCGGTGTTGATGCGGGACTGCAGCAGAATCTTCCCGGAGTCTATGACAACCTTTTTGCTGTTTATAAGCCGGGAACCCTGATCAGCTTCTGGGTGCTGGTGGGCTTCGGTACCCTGGGGCTTCCGCAGACAGCTGTTCGTGCCATGGGATTCAAGGATACAAAGAGCCTTCACAGTGCCATGTGGATCGGCGCACTGACCTGTTCCTTTGTTATAGTGGGGATGCATCTGGCAGGCACCTGGGCGGGCGCTCTTGTGGATACGGCAGATCTGCCTACATCGGACTATTTCATTCCCTATATTATCCAGCAGATCATGCCGATCGGACTGGCAGGCATCTTTCTGGCAGCTCCGATGGCAGCAGTCATGTCTACTGCAGATTCCCTGCTGATCCTGGCATCTGCAGCCATTGTTAAGGATCTGTATAAAAACTATGTGGTGAAGGATGATCCCCGAAAACTGGAAAGCTATAACAGGAACGTGAAAAAGTTTTCTATGGTCTTCACCGCAGCTCTCGGCGTTGCCGTCATCCTTCTGACGATGGATCCGCCGGATATCATCTTCTTTCTGAATCTGTTTGCTATGGGAGGCCTGGAATGCACCTTCTTCTGGCCTTTGATCGGCGGTCTGTTCTGGAAAAAGGGAACAAAGCAGGCAGCGGTGCTCAGCTCTCTTGGAGCGGCAGCTGTCTATGTATTCTGTTATTACAAGGTCAGCATCGCAGGAATCAATGCAGTTGTCTGGGGACTTCTGGCAGGGGGGATCCTGTACTTTGTCTGCGGGCTGCTTACCGGTAAGAAGGGACTGGATCAGGATATTCTGGATCGGTGCTTCTGATCGGACTCTGAGGGAGCTTGGACAGACAGTCCGGCATCAGAATAGTATCATGGAGACTGCAGAAAGAGCAGAAGGTTAGGAGGCTTTATATGAAATTTCATTCTGTAAATGAGCTGGAGCATTTCTCCTTTCGGGACGCGCAGGTGTTTCGATTTGAGGAACGAGACAGCAGGATCCTGCTGGAGGCAGAGGCTCTTATTGTAAGGGGCTCCAACTCACAGAACACCAGATTTTACGACAGCTACGCAGATACAGCCCAGATCAATCTGGTGAATGGAAAAGTATTGTCTGCTGTGAAGGAGGGGTTTCGTTATTACGATGCAGACGGTGTGCTGCAGAAGGAGGTACCGGATCAGCTGCTGACAGAGGGAGAGATACATGACCTGCTGCGTCAGTGCAGCGGATGCTATCTGTTTTCTGCAGAGAGAAAACCCGATACGAAAGAAGGAAGAATGCAGGTCTCTCTGGGACTGGAGTTCGGGGATGACAGTGAAGGAACCCTTACCATGGGCGATTCTTTCTGGATTGAGGTGAGCTGTTCCTCTGTCGAGGTGGATTGGGAGCGTTACATGAACCGGGTGGAAGGAACGGTGTGATTCGATGATGATCAGGCCGGAGCAGATCGGACTAAGCTGTTCCGGCTAAAATAGTGTTACTGTTCCTGCTATCCTTATCCTGTGCAAAAAAAATCTTACAAAAAAAGGAAATAGAAAAGTTCTGCAGTATATTAATAACAGAAAGGAGATCACGAACTATGCGGTATTCCGATGAACTGGTTGAGGAAGTGCGTACAAGAAGCAATATCGTGGACGTGGTTTCTCAGTATGTCAAACTGCAGAGAAGGGGCAGCAATTACTTTGGACTCTGCCCTTTTCACAATGAAAAATCACCATCCTTTTCTGTGAGTCCGGGAAAGCAGATCTATTACTGCTTCGGCTGCGGTGCCGGGGGAAGTGTGATCACCTTCCTGATGCAGTACGAGAATTATACCTTTCAGGAGGCAATGAAAACGCTGGCAGATCGTGCCGGCATCCAGCTTCCGGAGATTGAATATTCCAGAGAGGCGAAGGCAGAAGCAGATCGAAAGGCGGTGCTTCTTGAGATTAACAAGAAGGCTGCCCGCTTTTATTATGCGCAGCTTCGTTCTCCGCAGGGAGAGCAGGGCATGCATTATCTGAAGGGCAGGGGCTTAAGCAGTGAGATCATGCAGAAGTTTGGACTTGGCTATGCCGGAAAGTACAACACCAGTCTCTATCAGTATCTGAAGAAAGAAGGCTATAACGATGAGCTGCTGAAGGAATCCGGTCTGTTTTCGATGGATGAACGCCGGGGCGTCTCGGATAAGTTCTGGAATCGGGTGATGTTTCCGATCATGGATGCCAACAGCAGAGTGATCGGTTTCGGCGGCCGTGTCATGGGCGATGGAAAGCCGAAATATCTGAATTCTCCGGAAACCAGGATTTTTGATAAAAGCAGGAATCTGTATGGGCTGAATATCGCCCGATCCTCCAGAAAAAAGAATCTGATCATCTGTGAGGGCTATATGGATGTGATTTCCATGCATCAGGCAGGCTTTAACAATGCGGTTGCCTCCCTTGGTACCGCACTGACCTCCCAGCAGGCATCCCTTCTGAAGCGCTATACGGACGATGTGCTGATCATCTACGACATGGATGGTGCAGGTGTGCGGGCTGCTCTTCGGGCAATCCCCATGCTCCGGACGGCAGGACTACGGACGAAGGTGGTGGATCTTAAACCCCACAAGGATCCGGATGAATTCATTCAGGCTCTCGGAAGAGAAGCATTTGAGGAGCGGCTTGAGAAGGCGGAGAACAGTTTCCTTTTCGAGATCCGTATGCTGTATGAGGAGTATGATATGTCTGATCCGCAGGGGAAGACAGATTTCTTTCATAAAACTGCGGAGAGGCTGCTGCGCTTTGAGGATGAGATTGAAAGAAACAGCTATGTGGAAAGTGTTTCCCGGATCTATGGTATATCACAGGAGATGCTGCAGCAGCAGATCCGGAAGCTCGCCATGAAGGGGACCGCAGTCTCCTATCAGGAGCAGAGAGAGGATAGGACATCAAAGCGAAAACGCGAAAAAGTTTCAGGTGCCGATCAGGCACAGAAGCTTATGCTGACCTGGATCAGCAATTATCCGGGAATTCTTTCCCAGCTGAAACCGTATCTGAAGCCGGAGCATTTCAGCAATCCCCTGTACCGTGAGGTGGCGGAACTGCTTTTTTCACAGCTGGAGAAAGGTGAGATCAGTCCTGCAAGGATCATTGATCATTTCGAGGACGGGGAGACGCAGACAGAGGTGGCAGGCGTCTTTCATGCAAGATTGGAGCTTGAGAACCCGGAGGCCATGCAGAAAGCTCTGAGGGATGTGGTCTGCAGTCTGCGGGAGAGCAGCATCAACACCAGAATTGCGGAAATGCCCGTGAATGACCTGGCAGGCCTGCAGAAGCTGGTACAGGAAAAGAAGGAGCTGGAGCAGCTGCGCTTTCAGTTTCCGGTAATTGAGATCAATACCTGAATGTCAGGTTCTGCAGGGCACAGTTCGCTGTCTGCTTCCGCGGGCGGGAATCCTGAGGGACAGAAACGGGTGTTGATATAGATCAGTTTGTAACTGTTCAGAACCTTCTGAATGTTGCGATAATAAATGATAAGTGAGGGTATGTATGTCTATGCAAATGGATCAGGAGAAATTCCTGGAAAAGCTGAAGGAACTGGTCACTCGCGGTAAAAAGAATAAAAATATGCTGGAGTACCAGGAGATCAAAACGTTCTTTCAGGATACCAATGTAACTGATGAACAGATGGACAAGGTACTTGAGTATCTGGAGGCACAGGGCATCGATGTGCTTCGGATTTCTGAAAATGAGACCAATACAGAAGAGCTTCTGATCATGAACGATGAGGATGCCAAGCTGGAGGATGAAGAAGAAGTCGATATGGAGAATATCGATTTGTCCGTTCCGGAGGGTATCAGCATTGAGGATCCGGTTCGTATGTATCTGAAGGAGATCGGCAAGGTACCCCTTCTGTCTGCCGAGGAGGAGATCAGTCTGGCTCAGAGAATGGAAGAGGGGGATGAGGAAGCAAAAAAAATGCTTGCCGAGGCCAACCTTCGACTGGTTGTTTCTATTGCAAAACGGTATGTGGGACGAGGCATGCTGTTCCTTGACCTGATCCAGGAGGGAAATCTCGGTCTGATCAAGGCGGTGGAGAAATTTGATTACAGAAAGGGCTACAAATTTTCTACCTATGCAACCTGGTGGATCCGTCAGGCAATCACCCGTGCCATTGCAGATCAGGCGAGAACCATCCGTATTCCGGTGCATATGGTTGAGACCATCAATAAGCTGATCCGTGTTTCCCGTCAGCTGCTGCAGGAGCTGGGACGAGAGCCTACTCCGGAGGAGATCGCTGAGGAAATGAACATGTCTGTAGAGCGTGTTCGTGAGATTCTGAAAATTTCTCAGGAGCCTGTTTCTCTTGAAACCCCGATCGGCGAGGAGGAGGACAGTCATCTTGGTGATTTCATCCAGGATGACAATGTGCCTGTGCCGGCCGATGCTGCGGCATTTACCATGCTGAAGGAGCAGCTGGAGGAGGTCCTCAGTACTCTGACTGAGAGAGAGCAGAAGGTACTTCGCCTTCGCTTCGGTCTGGACGACGGCCGTGCAAGAACCCTGGAAGAGGTAGGCAAGGAGTTCAACGTAACAAGAGAGCGTATCCGCCAGATCGAGGCTAAGGCTCTCAGAAAGCTCCGCCATCCCAGCCGCAGCCGCAAGCTGAAGGACTATCTGGATTAATGAGCAGAGAACTTGTTTTATCAAAGCGGATGCAGAGCGTTGCTGACCGTGTCAGCAGCGGTCTCATTCTTGCTGATGTGGGCTGTGACCACGGATATCTGTCCATCTGGCTGTGTCAGACCGGAAGGATTCCTTCGGCTATTGCCATGGACGTGAATGAGGGACCGCTTCTCCGGGCCCGGCAGAATGTGGAGCTGTACGGACTGCAGGATCGAATCAGCTTTCGTCTGTCTGATGGTCTGACAGAGCTGAAGTCCCATGAGGTGCAGTCCGTGGCCATTGCAGGAATGGGCGGCATGCTGATCATCCGAATCCTGAAGGCAAGACCGGATCTTCTGGAGGAGATCAGTGAGCTGATTCTGGAGCCGCAGTCCGATGCAGAGGGTGTTCGTTCTTTTCTCGGAGAGATCGGATTTGTCATTGTGGATGAGGATCTGGTGCTGGAGGACGGGAAGTTCTATCCTGTTATCAAGGCGGTTTCTGAGTCAGATACTGAAAGAGAAAACTGCAGCAGAGACAGTGAAACCGCTGCAGGCGTATCTGCTGACAAATCGACATTGAACGGAAAAATAACAGTTGATACCGAAGAAGATATTGAAAAGAATATATCCTTGAAATTCGGCAGGATCCTGCTGATGAGACGGCATCCGGTGCTGAAGATGTATCTTGAGAAAAATCTGGATCAGACGAAAGATCTGATCCGGCGTCTGGAGGAAAAAGCTACAGAAAAGGGCCTGGCAAGGGCAGAAGAACTGAAAAAAGAAGTGCAGTATATGGAAACTGCTCTGCACTACTACAGATAAAACTAAGGCTGTATGCAGACCGGTTTCGGCATCCGGGATGCATGCGGTCTTTTTTGGCATCAAGGAGAAATCTTAATATGAAATGCAGTGAAATTATTTTTCGTCTGGAGAAAGATTATCCGGTTTCGGCAGCAGAAAGCTGGGATAATCCCGGACTTCTGGTGGGAAGATCGGACAGAGAGATCAAAAAAATATTTGTGGCTCTGGATGTGACCGATGAGACTCTGGAGCAGGCTGTTCAGGCAAAAGCAGATCTGATGATCACCCATCATCCTCTGATTTTCGGAAGCATTAAGCAGGTGAATGATCAGTCCTTTATCGGAAGACGAATCATTCGTCTGATTGAAGAGGGGATCAGCTACTATGCCATGCATACAAACTTTGATGTGCGGGGAATGGCGGATCTCAATGAGCAGCAGCTGGGACTTACTCATACAGAGGTACTGGAGGTGACCGGTGAAAATAACGGTGTTCCGGAAGGAATCGGAAGGGCGGGACAGCTGACAGCACCGCTGAAGCTTTCTGAGGCAGCAGAGCTGGTGAAAAGCGGAATGAAGATTCCGTCGGTTCTTCTGTACGGAGATCCTGATCAGAAGGTACAGCGAATCGCAGTGTCAAGCGGCTCCGGAAAAAGCATGGTTCCTGCTGCGTTGGCTGCAAAGGCAGAGGTACTGATCACCGGAGATATTGATTATCACACGGCAATTGATGCAAGGGCCTGTGGTCTCAGTATTATCGATGCCGGCCATTACGGAACAGAATATTGCTTTATTGAATTTATGAGAGAAAAACTGCAGAGAATGCTTCCCGACTGTGAGATAACAGGAGCAAAGACGGAATTCCCGTATACGGTCCGCTGAGCATTATTACTGAGAATAATGAGGGCAGCCTTTCGGGTGATGTACTTGATAGGAAGATGTGAGAGGAAGAACAGAGAAAGGAGAATTTGTATGACTGATACAATGATTCGTGTAACGATAGATGGATCTGAGAAGGTGTTTCCGTCAGGGCTTACCTATGGTGAGATTCTGCGTTCCCTGTCGGGGGATGAAAAATATCCGGTCGTCCTTGTCCGGGCAAACGGACAGCTGAGGGAACTGTTTCAGAGGGCAGAAAATGACTGTGTGCTAGATACTGTCAGTGCAGCTGAAGCCTCAGGATTCCGTACCTACAGAAGAAGCATGTGTCTGCTTTTGCTGACTGCGATTAAAAACACTTCCGGTGCTAAAGCTGCAGGAGAGACCATCCTTCACCACAGCATGGGCAGCGGCTACTACTTTGTGCCCGGTAACGGCGTGAAGGCGGATGCAGCATTTCTTGAAAAAACAGCAGCGGAGATGAAACGCTTGGTGGCAGAAAAGCTGCCCTTCCGTAAGTATTCCATGTCAGTTGCTGAGGCCAGAAAGTACTTTAAGGCAAACTACATGGAGAAGAAGGCCAATCTCTTTCGGTATAGAACAGCTTCCCTGATCAATGTATACGAACTGGATGGATTTACGGATTATTTCTACGGATATATGATGGAGGATACGTCTTCTCTTGGTGTATTTGAGCTGATTCCCTACAGTGAGGGCTTTATTCTGCAGATGCCTGACGGACCGGATCTGAAATCTCTGCCTGCATTCAATCCATCCCCGAAGGTGTTCAACACCCAGCTTGAGACTCTTCGCTGGGGACAGATGCTGGGAATCAATACAGTCAGTGATCTGAACGATACCATCTGTCAGGGAAGTGTAACGGATACCCTTCTTTATGCAGAGGCATTGCAGGAGGGGAAAATTTCTGAGATCGCAGAGCAGATTGCTGCAAAGGGAACTGTGAAGTTTGTACTGATTGCAGGTCCCTCCTCATCAGGAAAAACTACATTCTCCAGACGAATTTCTGTACAGCTTCGCGCCAAGGGACTGCGGCCCCATCCCATCAGTCTTGATGATTACTACGTTAACAGGGAGGATACACCGCTGGATGAAAACGGAGAATATGACTTCGAGTGTCTGGAAGCGATTGACATCAAGAAATTTAATGAGGATATGGAATCTTTGCTGGAAGGTAAAGAAGTGGAGCTTCCGGTCTTTAACTTTAAAACCGGTCATCGTGAATACAAAGGAGACTTCCTGCAGCTGAAGGATGGTGATGTTCTGGTATTAGAGGGAATACACGGCCTGAATGATAAGCTCACCTTTATGCTTCCGGACGAGTCAAAATTCCGAATCTATATCAGTGCACTGACCCAGCTGAACATTGATAATCATAACCGCATTCCAACCACCGACGGCCGGCTGATCCGCCGAATGGTGAGGGATTACAGAACAAGAGGAACCTCTGCAGCTTCAACAATTGCCAGATGGCCCTCTGTCAGAAGAGGAGAAGAGAAAAATATATTCCCCTATCAGGAGAAGGCAGACGCTGTTTTCAACACAGCACTGATCTATGAATTGGCAGTATTAAAGCTCAGTGCGGTACCCTTCCTGTACCAGATTCCGGAGGATGCACCGGAGCACGAGGAGGCGAAGCGTCTTCTGAAGTTCCTGGACTATTTTGTAGCGATCCCAACAGAAGCAATTCCGAATAATTCTATTTTAAGGGAGTTTGTGGGAGGCGGCTGCTTCAGACTGTAAATCTTGCAGACTGTTTTGCAAACTGAAATGGCTCCCTCCTCGAGGCGGCATAATGCTGCTTGTCATGGCATCGATCCGGGCGGCAGGATCAGAGACAGAAAACTTGAATTTCGTAATTAATTATGTTATCTTAATGAAGTTGCAGCAAGTAAGGTATGTGATCGCGGCTGGCAGAACCGAAAGGGGCCAGGTGAGGAAAGTCCGGGCTCCACAGGGCAGGGATGCCGGATAACGTCCGGCGGAGGCGACTTCAGGGACAGTGCAACAGAAATAAACCGCCTGCCAATGCAGGTAAGGGTGGAAAGGCAGTGTAAGAGACTACCGCCGCTGTGGTAACAGAGCGGGCACATGTAAACCCCATCCGGAGCAAGACCGAACAGAAAGCTATGTGGCTGCCCGTCACGCTTTCAGGTGGGTCGCTTGAGGCTGCTGGCAACAGCAGTCCTGGATAGATGATCACACACGACATAACCCGGCTTATCGCTTTGCTTGCTGTGAATAAACAAGAGCACCGGAAGGTGCTCTTTTTATATGAAGGGATGTATAGATATGAAGAAAATTATATTAGCCTCCGGCTCCCCCAGAAGAAAAGAGCTTCTGGAGCAGATCGGCCTGCAGCCAGTCGTTATCAAAAGCACTGTTGAGGAAATCATTACAAAGACAGCGCCGGATGAGATGGTAATGGAACTGTCTTCCCAAAAGTGCCTGGATGTGGCACAAAGCATCAAGGAGGAGGCAGTGATTCTGGGGGCAGATACCATTGTAGTAAAGGATGGAGAGATTCTTGGAAAACCGGATTCGGAGGATGACGCTATATCCATGCTCCGGAGTCTGCAGGGAAGAAGTCATCAGGTGTATACAGGAGTGACACTTGCCTGGATCAATGATGGAGAGGTCAGCAGAACGAAAACATTTGCGGTTTGTACAGAGGTCACGGTATCTCCCATGACAGAGGAGGAGATACGCGCCTATGTGGCCACAGGAGATCCTATGGATAAAGCAGGTGCCTACGGAATTCAGGGGATTTTTGCAAAGCATGTAGAGAAGATCCATGGGGATTATAACAACGTGGTCGGCCTGCCGGTAGCAGCAGTATATGAGGCCTTGAAGTGATCTGTTGTTGAAGCAAATGGGGTTTGTTAAGGCAGGCGGATTACATATAACGGCGTAAATAAATAACAGGAAAGCTCTCAGTTTATCTTATAAGGTAAACTGAGAGCTTTTTTACATTAGGATATTGCGATGAACATGAGTCCACCTGTAATCTTCGGGAGTCATATTCAGCCTCTGGAGAAAGTGATAGGTGAGGGATTCCGGATCTGCGAATCCGCAGGTGTAGGCTGTTTCTGCCACGGAATTTTTCTCTTCCTCCAGCATAGTGCAGGCTTTCTTCATACGGATCTCAAACAGATAATCAGTAGGAGATTTTCCCTCCAGCTCCATAAACAGACGGTAGATATAGGAACGGTCAATTCCCAGCTGATGGGAGATATCCTGAATCCGGATATCATAGCAGTAGTTCTCTTCCAGATATTTTTTTGCCCGTCCCAGGTGGTATTGTTTAATGTCAGCGCGCCTTATTGATGCTTTCGGAGAGGGAACGAGGAAACTGAGAAGCTGCAAAAGTGCTCCTGTAATCTCCATTGGCCGTGAATTCTCCCGCTCAAAAACTTCCACCAGATGCAGAAAATACTGAGTAAGCTGTTCTGTACGTGCATGTAAGCCGTAGACCGGTGAAGATGGATAAAGGGTTTTTCTCAGGTAACTGCCGGACTCTTCTCCTGAGAAGGCAGTCCAGGCAAGCTTCCAGGGGGTATATTCATCCGCTTCCAGATAAATCCTGGTTCCCGGAAGAATAAATACGGTATCACCGGGCTGGAGATAATAGATCTCATTGCCGATCTGCAGGATTCCCTTGCCGGAAAGAACTGCATACAGCTGATGGTGGAGACGGCTGCCCGGTCCGAAGACCTGCCTGGGCTTCCACTGTCCTTCCGAACAGAAAGAGACCTGTATATCTGAAAATAATGTGGTTTCTGAAGTGTTTGTTTCTTTCATGGATTAAAAAAACCTCTCTGCAGGGGATTTCAGAGTGTCAGAACCGGATCTTTACAGGACATTTCTGCAAAGCCCGGTTCTGACTCTGTAACAAGATCATTATAAGTTACTGCTCATGGAATCCGCAACCACCATTCATTAAAAAGGAGATCCTGTGCATGGACGGGAGGTTCCCCGTGAACTGTAACCACCCCGCAGAAGGACAGGCACAGGAAACGAGGAAATTCCTGTGTGGACAGGAGAATGGCGGATCAACGAAGCGGGGACTCAACAGGTGTACAAAGAAATAAAAATCCCGTATAATGAACAAAGATCAATGCTGAATAGATTCTTATTCAAAAAAAGAAAAATCAGGAGGAACGTTATGTCCGAAACATATACATTTGGTCAGCACCTGCGGGAGCACACACCGGACCTTGAACTGCCATCAGATCTGGCAAGGTCTCTGACTGAGACTATGATAAAACATTCAAATCTCCATGCGGCATTCGTAAACAAGGCGAAGGAGAACCCCTTTGCGCCCTTTCTGCAGCCTGCTCTCTACAAAGACCGCAGCGGGAGAGCGGCCGAACTGGCTGCCGAGGCAGCGGAATATCTGGGGAATCATGGAAAAACACTGATTCATGATGGTATGACCTCAGATCGTCTGATCGAGAAGAAAGGCAGACTGGAGGTCAGCTATCCCACAGAACTATACAGAGGACCATTCGGTTACGATGCAGCATCCCTGCTGGTATCCTTCCTTCTGGGCTGGTGCCACGGCAATGCTTTGATTGAGGATGCATTTGGCAGGGATGACTTCTGCGATTCCTGTCTGGATCTGGTTTCAGACCTTGCAAACGGTCTGATCGGAAGCTACGACGAGCTGTTTGATATTCTGGCAGATGCTCCGGAGACCGAAGCGGCTGATTTTAAGCGGCTGTATTTTGAAGAGATGATGCCGGATCTGGCAGCTGCAGCAGGTCTTGAGACACTCCGGGTTCTGATGGGGGATCGCCCATCGCCGGAACTGCAGGATATTCAGGATCTGGAAAAGAGAGCAGAGGCAGAGCACATCCTTATGTATTTTGCCGAGACCTGTATTAAGGAAAAGGAGACCTTCTACTTCGGGGCGGATTTTGCAGCAGTGATCGAACGAGCTGCAAGGGAAGCTGAACTGTGAACAGAGGTCAAAAGGCGTTACTGTTTACTGTAACCGGAAGGCAGGTAAATCCCGATTGAAAATTGATTTTTTTTGTTATATCATGAGTTATGAAATACAGTTGAAAGAGCCATTTTAAATAGAAAAGGGAGGTCATTTCTATGCGGCATATTATGAGCCCATTGGACTTTACTGTTGAAGAGCTGGACCAGATGATGGATCTGGCAGCAGACATTGAGAAGAACCCTGAAAAATACGCCCATGTCTGTGACGGCAAGAAGATCGCCACATTGTTTTATGAGCCCAGTACCCGTACACGCCTCAGCTTTGAGGCTGCCATGCTGAATCTGGGAGGCTCTGTCATTGGATTTGCGGATGCTGATTCCAGTTCCGCAAAAAAAGGCGAGAGTGTATCGGATACCATTCAGGTTATCGGCTGCTTTGCGGATATCGCTGCCATGCGCCATCCGAAGGAGGGTGCTCCGCTGGTTGCATCCATGCATTCCAATATTCCGGTGATCAACGCAGGAGACGGAGGCCATCAGCATCCGACCCAGACTCTGACCGACCTGACCACCATCCGCTCACTGAAGGGAAGACTGGACAACCTGACGATCGGTCTCTGCGGAGATCTGAAGTTTGGTCGTACCGTTCATTCTCTGATCAGTGCGCTGGTCCGCTACTCCAATGTGAAATTTGTTCTGATCTCACCGGAGGAGCTGCGGGTTCCCTCCTATATTCGAGAGGATGTGCTGGAAGCTAATAATATTGAATATGAAGAGGTAATACGGCTGGAGGATGCCCTTCCGAAGCTGGATATCCTCTATATGACCCGTGTGCAGAAGGAGCGTTTCTTCAATGAGGACGATTATCTTCGTATGAAGGACTTCTATATTCTGGACAATGAGAAGATGAAGCTGGCGAAGGAGGATATGTTCATTCTGCATCCGCTTCCAAGAGTAAATGAAATCTCTGTAGAGGTGGACAAGGATCCGAGAGCGGCCTATTTCCGTCAGGTACAGTATGGTGTCTATATCCGAATGGCACTGATCATGACACTGCTGGAGCTTCACGTTTAAGGAGGAAGAACTTATGTTAAATGTAGGTGCAATGGAGGAAGGCGTTGTTCTGGATCATATCACTGCGGGCAAGGCCATGACGATATATAAGGACCTGAAGCTGGATCAGCTGGACTGTGCGGTTGCAATCATCACCAATGCTTCAAGCAAGAAGATGGGTAAAAAGGATATTCTGAAGGTAGAATGCAGACCGGAGGATATCGATCTGGATGTGCTGGGCTTCTATGACAGCAGCATTACCGTGAATATCATCGAAAATGGTGAGATCACGAAGCGTCCTCTGAAACAGCCGAAGAAGATCGTAAACATTATCAAATGCAAGAATCCCCGCTGTATCACATCCATTGAGCAGGAGCTGGATCATGTATTTGTACTGACTGATGAGGTGCATAAGGTGTATCGCTGCCGTTACTGTGAGGAAGCATATCACGGCCGCCGCAACAAATGAGATCGTTCAGATGCTGTTTTTCGGCGAAATCGGAAGGATTCCGCATGTGAAAAAGCATGTACATAATCAACAGGCAGGCCGGCGAAAGCAGGCCTGCCTGTTTGTAAAAAAATGGTAACTATTCAGAGCCATGCGAGCATGAAATCAATGGAATTGATTTTAGGCGAATGCAGGCTCTGGATAGTTACAAAAAATGTTACTTTTTATGGGAACGAATGATCACAGCAAGATTGATACGTAAGGAGAAGAATATGAATCATATAGTTTCAAAGCTGCTGGTTTACGGAAGCATGCCTTCCGACAGTATTGTAATGCAGCTGGGTGAGATCTGCAGAAATGCCAGAGAGCATCTTCAGTCAAAGGATGAGCTGATCACCCGCTGCTTCGAGCAGGTAAAAAGAATACTGGAGGTGTCTACGGACTATGCCTTCAACGAAAATCTGTGGCAGAATTATCTGACCTTTCTGCTGATCACCGATGAAAACCCCTTCACCCTGACATCTGAGAAGACAGGGGCAAAGGAGGGAAGTGTCAATATCTTTGTGAAAAATGATTTCAGCGAATTTATGAAGCTGTTTCATTATGATTTTTCCTGGCTGGAGGAGGAACTGGGCATTAACTGCTTCCGTGTGATCACGAACTATTCAGCCATCGGAAAACCGGAGCTGATGTATAACAAGAATGTCAGCGAGAAGGTACAGGCATTGAGCAGGGACCTTGCTGCCGCCTCAGATGTGGATACCTTCTATACCGTTCTCACTGATTTCTATCGGGACTTTGGTGTGGGAATGTTTGGTCTGAACAAGGCCTTCCGAATCGCATCCAATGACAGCGGAGATCTCCGATTCCTTGCTATCAACAATATGGACAAGGTCATGCTGGATGACCTCATTGGCTATGAGATCCAGAAGAAGAAGCTCATTGATAACACAAAGGCCTTCGTAGAAGGAAGAAAAGCCAACAACTGTCTGCTGTTTGGTGATTCCGGCACAGGAAAATCCACCAGCATCAAGGCCATCGTCAATGAGTTTTATCCGCAGGGACTGCGTATGATCGAGATCTACAAGCACCAGTTTAAGGATCTGTCCAATGTCATTGCAAGGATCAAGAACCGCAATTATAAGTTTATTATTTACATGGACGATCTGTCCTTCGAGGAATTCGAGATCGAATATAAATTCCTGAAGGCTGTCATTGAGGGAGGTGTGGAGACGAAGCCGGAGAATGTGCTGATCTATGCAACCTCCAACAGGAGACATCTGATCAAGGAAACCTGGAACGACAGAGACGATATGGAGACAAAGGCAGGCATCCACCGGTCCGATACCATTGAGGAGAAGCTGTCCCTTGTTAATCGTTTCGGTGTCACCATCAATTATTCAAAACCAACCCAGAAAGAATATTTTAATATTGTGATCCAGCTTGCCCGGAAGGCCGGCATTGATCTTCCGGAGCAGGAGCTGAGGCTGGAGGCCAACAAGTGGGAGCTGTCCCACGGCGGTATTTCAGGAAGAACGGCGCATCAGTTTGTTACATACCTGCTGGGCAGGGAGAATCAGTAAACGGAGTGCGACTTGAACTCAGGCAGCGAGCCGGAACTTGTTCGACTTCACGGATCGCTGGCAAAATCAGAACTTATAGCATAAGGAATAAAGACATATGAATTATCAGGAAGCAAGAGCCTTTATGGAGGGACGTCAGGGGGAGATCCACCTGGGACTGGACCGGATCCGGGCTCTTCTGGAGGAGCTGGATCATCCGGAGCAGGATCTTCGCTGCATCCATATCGCAGGGACTAACGGAAAGGGCAGCATCCTCTCGTATCTATCGACGACGCTGACCCACGCCGGATACAAAACCGGCAGATATATCTCTCCGACCCTCTACTCTTATGAGGAGCGGTTTCAGATCGACGGACAGGAGATCAGTCATGAACGCTTTACAGAACTGGCCGCGCAGATCAGCCTTGCTGTTGAGCGAATGGAGAAGCGGGGGATTCCTTGTCCTTCACCCTTTGAACTGGAAACTGTCCTCTGCTTTCTGTACTTTCAGCAGGAGCATTGTGAGTATGTGGTGCTGGAATGCGGAATGGGCGGCGAAGGAGATGCCACCAATGTGATCCCGGCGCCTGTGGCAGCAGTGCTGGCCTCCATCAGTCTGGATCACAGGGATTTTCTGGGGAATACCCTCCGGGAGATCGCCTGGACAAAAAGCGGTATCGTAAAGCCTGGATGTATCTGCGTGACAGGCAGTCAGCCGGAAGAGGTGATGGAGTCTGTTAGAAAAAGATGTGTGGAACAGAAGGTTCCTCTGATCCAGGCAGAGCCGATGGAGGCAGAGGTGCTGTCCAATACACTGGAGGGACAGGAGTTTCTGTACCGGGGAAGCAGGATCGCTGTCTCCCTTCCGGGAAGCGTCCAGAAGGAAAACGCCATCACTGCATGGACGGTCCTGCAGGAGCTGAAAAAACGGGGTCTGCAGCTGACAGACCGGCAGATCTATGAGGGAATGCGGCTGGCAGACTGGAAGGGACGTTTCACCTGTATTGCGAAGGAACCGTATTTTATTGTGGACGGTGCGCACAATCCTGCGGCAGCTGAAAAACTGGCGGATTCAGTGGAGCAGTATTTTGCTGGAAAGAACATTTTCTGTATCATCGGCATTTTTAAGGATAAGGATGTGGACAAGATCCTTCGTCTGACCGTACCGGGAGCAAAGAGGATCTTTACCGTGGAAACTCCGGGGAATCCGAGAGCGATGCCCGCAGAGCAGCTTGCGGAAATGGCAGCGGTGTATCATCCTGACGTAGAAGTGTGTGCTTCTCTGGCGGATGCAGTAGATCGGGCATATCAGGCCGCAGACAGAGAGGATGTGATCCTGTCCTTCGGTTCTCTGTCAAATATCGGAGAACTGACAGAGCTGGTCCGTCAAAGGATGAATGTCTGTAAAGACAGCGGCAGGTTCGATGAAGCATCTGATTCAGCAAAGCAGTAAATGGATGAATCAATGAAATGGCAGGGATAAGAAAACAGCATGATCGATTTAGGAAGAATAAGAACAGAAATTGATGAAACGGACCGGGAGATCCTTCGTCTGTTCGAGAAGAGAATGACGCTGTCCGAGGAGGTGGCGCTTTCCAAGCTGGAGAGCGGCAAGTCCGTAGCGGATGTGAAGCGCGAAAAAGAGGTGCTGGAGGGCATGTCGGCACTTGCATCAACGGAATTTAATGCCGTGGGTGTAAGGGAGGTGTTTCGTCAGCTGATTGCTATCAGCAAAAAAAGGCAGTATCAGCTGCTGGTGGAAAACGGAAAACCGCTGGAGTTGAATTATATACAGAAGGATTCACTGGAATTTCCCGGAGAAAAGGTGGTGTTCCAGGGGGCAGAGGGGGCCTATACCTATGCTGCCATGAAGGAATTCTTTGAGAAGGAGATGGAATTTATCAACGTGCCCACCTGGAAGGAGGCGATGGAGCTGGTTGCCTCCGGAGAGCGGGACTGGGGCGTGTTCCCCATCGAGAACTCCACTGCAGGCAGCGTGTCCGATGTGTACGATCTGATGACGGAATATCCGATCTATATTGTCGGTGAGCAGGTCCTTCCGATCAGTCACACACTGATGAAGGTGCCGGGAGCTAAGACAGAGGAGATCACTACATTGTATTCTCATCCTCAGGCACTTGCACAGTGCAGAAAGTTTCTGGAGAGGGAATATCCGCACTGGCAGCAGCGGGAGATGCTGAACACAGCCCTGGCAGCAAAAAAAATTGCAGAGGATCGTGATCCCTCACAGGCGGCCATTGCCAGCAAATATGCTGCTGAGCTGTACGGACTGGAGATTTTTCAGGACGGCGGAATGACCAGGGAAGTCAATTCCACCCGCTTTGTTATCGTGTCGAATAAAATGGAATTCAGAAAGGATGCAAAGCATATCTCTATCTGTGTGGAGATTCCTCATGAAAGCGGAAGTCTGTACAATATCCTGTCACACTTTATCTTTAATGATCTGAATATGTTCAGGATCAAATCAAGGCCCATCGAAGATAAGCCCTGGGAATATCGCTTCTTTATCGATTTTGAAGGCAATTTAAGTGAGGCAGGAGTGCAGAATGCCCTTCTGGGAATCGCCACCGAGGCAAATGTCAGGTTATTGGGGAATTATTAAAAAACCGGGAAAAAGGAGAGGAACATGCAGATCACTTCATTTGCTGCAGTGTATATCGGTTCCTACGATATCATACTGGAACTATTTGAAATTTCAAAAAAGACGGGGATCAAAAGAGTGGATACCATCCGTCACCGGCTGGAGCTGGGCAAGGAGGTAATTGCAGAAGGCAAGATCAGTGCCTCTACCGTGGATGCCCTCTGCGAGATCCTGCTGGATTACCGCAGGATCATTGACGGATATCAGGCAGACGGCTTTCGGGTCATTGCCAGCAGTGCCATGCGGCAGGCCCAGAACAATCTGTTTATTTTGGGGAAAATCCAGCTTCTGACAGGATTTCATGTGGAAATCCTCAGCAATTCAGAGCTGCGCTTCCTGAATTATAAATCAGTGGCATCCATTGAATCACGGTTCAACGCATGCATTGAAAAGGGAACCGCTATTGTGGATCTGGACAGCGGCAGTATTCAGATCTCTCTCTTTGATAAGAACGCGCTGGTGAATACGCAGAACATTCGGATCGGAATTCTGCTGATCCGTGAACGACTGTCACAGATTGCAAGAGAAACCACGGATTATACCACCCTGGTGGAGGAATATATCCAGAACGAGATCAGCAGCTATAAAAAGATGTATCTGAAGGACAGGAAGATCGAGAATGTGATCCTTCTAGGTGATGTGTTCACCTGGCCTGGGATCCGCAGCATAGAACCGGAGCTGTCCGGCTCCGTTATGAACCGGGAGGAGTTCCAGAGCTGGTATCAGAAGCTGGCAGATGTGCCGCCCGCCGAGCTGTGCAGAAACTTCGGTCTGAACCAGGAATATGCATCGCTCATTATTCCGGCTGCAATCATTTATCATCGCTTTGTGGAGGAACTGGGTGCATCCTCTGTCTGGCTGCCCGGAGAGGATCCGGTCAGAGGTCTTGCCTATGAATTTGCAGAACAGAAAAAGCTGATGAAGATGCAGCATGACTTTGACCATGATATCTACATGGCAGGCCGGCACATCGGCAAGCGTTATGCGGTAAACAAGGCACACGTGGACAATATGGATATGACGGCCACCGCTTTGTTTGATGCAGCAAAAAAGGTGCACGGAAGAGGCTCCAGAGAGCGTCTGCTTCTGCGTCTGGCTGTCATGCTCCATGGGGTAGGCAAATATATCAGCTGCAACGGCGTTCCCGAAAGCAATTACAACATTATTATGGCAAATGAGATCATCGGTCTGTCTCATGCGGAACGGGAAATGGTTGCTTTGATCACAAAATACAATACTCTGGAATTTCCTGCCTATGAGGAGATGCGAGAAAACAGCAGTCTCAGCAAAAAGCAGTATCTGATCACGGCAGAGCTGACGGCGATCCTTCGGGTTGCCAATGCACTGGACCGGTCCCACAAGCAGAAGGTTCAGAGTATTCGGACCGTATGGAAGGAGCAGCAGCTGACCGTACATCTGCATGTCAGTCAGGATTATACGCTGGAGCTGGGTACCATCGGGGAGAAGCTGGAGTTTTTCAGTGAAGTGTTCGGGGTACGTCCGGAGCTGAAGGTACGAAGAGAGGGGTGAGAAGCGATGGCAGAAGAACAGAAAACATATGATAACCCGGAATATTTCAGAAACAGGGAGCTGTCCTGGGTCAGCTTTAATGAACGGATCCTGGGAGAGGCAAAGGATAGAGAGAATGCCTTGTTTGAACGCATGAAGTTTATGAGCATCGTCTCCTCCAATCTGGATGAGTTTGTGATGGTCCGTGTGGCATCCCTGAAGGATATGGTCCATACGAATTATGAAAAGCCTGATCTTGCAGGTATGACACCGAAAATGCAGCTGAAGGAGCTCTCTGCACGCATACACGAGCTGGTGCAGAGCCAGTATGCCTCCTATAACCGTTCGCTGGTACCGGCGCTGGATAAGATCGGCCTCCATCTGGTTCGGGGCTATGAGAAGCTGACTGCAGAGCAGGCAGCCTTCGCAGACCGGTATTTCGATGAAATGGTGTATCCGGTTCTGACGCCCATGGCCATGGATTCTGCGAGACCCTTCCCTCTGATCCGGAATAAAACCCTGAATATCGGTGCCCTGCTTTCCAAAAAAGAGGAGGGAGACTGGCTCAGTAAAGCCACAGGTAAGGACAGAAAGAAAAAGAAAAACAAGTCGGCAGAGCTGGAGTTTGCTACTGTACAGGTACCGTCTGTGCTCTCTCGTTTTGTCATCCTTCCGGAGGGTGACAAAGCAGGAACTACCGTGATCCTGCTGGAGGAGATCATCGAGAAAAATATACAGAAGCTGTTTTTAAGCTACGATGTGGTCTGTACCTGTCCCTACAGGATCATGCGCAATGCGGACCTTTCCATTGATGAGGATGAGGCAGCAGATCTTCTGGTAGAGATCCAGAAGCAGCTGAAAAAACGTCAGTGGGGTGAGGTGATCCGCCTCGAGGTGGAAGACCGGGTGGACAAGCGTCTGCTGAAGATCCTGAAGAACGAGTTTGAGATCCGGGAGGAGGACATTTTCAGTATCAACGGTCCGGTGGATCTGACCTTCCTGATGAAGCTCTACTCGCTGGAAGGGTTTGAAAGCTATAAGAACCAGCCCTATACACCGGCACAGGTTCCCGCCCTGATGAATGAGGATGACCTCTTTACCAATATCCGTAAGGGTGATATTCTGCTGCACCATCCCTACCATACCTTTGATCCGGTGGTGGATTTTGTCCGGCAGGCAGCTAAGGATCCCGATGTTCTGGCAATCAAGCAGACACTGTATCGTGTCAGCGGCAATTCGCCCATCGTTGCAGCTCTTGCGCAGGCAGCTGAAAACGGAAAACAGGTCTCTGTTCTGGTAGAGCTGAAGGCAAGATTTGATGAAGAGAATAACATCGCATGGGCAAAGAAGCTGGAACAGGCAGGATGCCACGTCATCTACGGTCTGCTGGGTCTGAAGACACACAGCAAGATTACCCTGGTGGTGAGAAGAGAGGAGACCGGAATCCGCCGCTATGTGCACCTGGGAACCGGCAATTATAACGATTCTACAGCAAAGCTGTACACAGATCTCGGTCTTCTGACCTGTGATGCGAAAACAGGTGAGGATGCCACCGCAGTGTTCAATATGCTGTCCGGCTATTCAGAACCCAGCCGCTGGAATAAGCTGATCGTTGCCCCGCTGTGGATGAAGGATCGTTTCCTCTTCATGATCAAAATGGAGGAGGAAAATGCGAAAAAGGGACAGAAGGCAAAGATCATTGCAAAGATGAATTCCCTCTGTGATCCCGCTATCATAGCAGCACTGTACGCTGCCTCCGCAGCCGGTGTGAAGATCGATCTGATCGTCCGCGGCATCTGCTGCCTTAAGACAGGCATTCCCGGAGTCAGTGAGAATATTACTGTGCACTCCATTGTAGGAAATTTCCTGGAGCATGCGAGAATATTCTATTTTTACAGCAATGGATATGAAGAGGTCTACATGGGAAGCGCAGACTGGATGCCGAGAAATCTGGATAAGCGTGTGGAAATCGTATTCCCTGTAGAGGATCCGAAGCTCAAGGAGGATGTGATCCATATCCTGAAGATCCAGATGTCCGATAACATGAAGAGGCGTCTGCTGCTGCCGGACGGCAGCTACGAGAAGATCGACAGACGTGGAAAGACCGCTCTCAGCGCACAGGAGTATTTCTGTGAAGAAGCTGCCGCACGGGCAGTTGTTCCCAAGGATCCGCTGGATTCCAGAGTGTTTGTTCCTGCGGAACCATAATGCTCCATTATCGTTCGCGGGAGAGTGGCAGTCCTTGATTCGTACAAGAGGATTTCCACTCTGAAAGTAACAATAAGTAACAATGATAGAGGAGCCGGGCGGTATCGACGAAAAAGTCGAGACCGTCCGGCTTCTTTGCGGATGAGCAGGGATTGATGAGCAGATGTCTGCTTCACTGAGCTGATTCAGCGGATGCCTGTGCCTGTCGGAAGAGGCTGATTCAACAGATTCCGGCATCCGAGAGAAGGGAATAGGGCACTGCCAGATTCCCGTTGATGCCGGTGCCCAGTTCAATCTGCGGCTTGTTCGCCCCATGGAAATCAGACCCTCCCGTAACAAAGAGACCGTGACGTTTTGCCAGCTGCATCAGTTTTTCACTGTCTGATACAGAGTAGCCGGAGTAGAGACATTCCATTCCCTCCAGGCCGGAGTCCTTCAGAAGCTGAGCAAAGCTCTCCAGCCGATCCTTCGAGAATCCATACTGCAGAGGATGAGCCAGAACCGGATGGCCGCCGCAGGAAAGAATCAGCTGAACTGCGTCCCGGGAGGGGATTCTTCTTCGATTCACATAGCAGGGTCCCTGATCCCCCAGGTACTGCTGAAAGGCAGCAGCTACACTGGTGACAAAGCCCTTCTCCACCATGATCCGGGCATAATGCGGTCTTCCGAGAACTGCTTCGGGAAAACGCTCCGTTACCTCCTCTACAGTGACGGGACAGCCGGCAGCGGTGATCTTCTCAGCCATTTTTCTGTTTCGGTCCTCCCGCTCCTTCAGAAATTCATCCAGATAGCTCTGAAGGGCAGGATGTGCGGGATCCAGATCATATCCCAGGATATGGATCTCTGAATTCTGCCACTCTGAGGAGATTTCGATTCCGGGAATGACCTGCGGACTGCCGCCAAGCCGCAGTGCTTCCCTCCGGGCTCTTTCTATCCCGGATACCTGATCGTGATCGGTAAGGGCAAACGCCCGTAATCCTTTTGCGGCAGAGAGCTGCACCAGCTCTTCGGGAGTAAGTGTACCGTCAGAGCAGGTAGAGTGAACGTGAAGATCTATGAATTCTGTCATGATTGACTTCCTTTCTTTTTTGAGAGTCTGAAACGACGGGGACTGGAACATGGGGACGGAGGTATCGTTCCAATGCTTTGGAACGATACCTCCGTCCCCGCGTTCCACTCGGGGATGGCAGAATAATTTCCGTTACTGTTCCCCGTGAACCGTAAACTTTCCATAATCAGAAGCTGATACTGTTAAGTATAGCAAAGAAAGAAGCATTATGGTATGGTAGGTAGGGGTAAAAGCAAGCTATGCTAAACAGTAACAAACAGTAATACAAACTATTTCAGGAGGATACAGCATATGGCAATTCATTCTATTGATGCAGAAGACGATCAGTTTGCATATCGTTACGACACACAGCTTCTGATCGATCGGCGAGAAGAGGATCTTGATGAGGATGCGATTTCCGAATATATTACAGAGCATTTTGAAGGCAACAGCCTGATCGCAGCAGGGGATGAGGATCTGGTCAAGATCCATTTCCACACCAATGAGCCCTGGAAGATCCTTGAGTACTGCAATACTCTGGGAGAAATCTATGATATTGTGATCGAGGACATGATCCGTCAGGCAAACGGACAACAGGGGTAACATTCAAGTCTGTTGAGCACGACTTGAAAAAGGCTGTCAGCTGTTTTTAAACAGCAGAATGGAGAACAATATGAAAGCATACGAACGCTTGCTTGAATACGTAAAGATTCCGACACCAAGCTTCGATGAGAGCGGAAGCGTTCCCTCCTCAAGGGAGCAGCTGGTGCTGGCGGAACTGCTGAAGGGGGAACTGGAGGTTCTTGGTCTGAAAGCAGAGGTGGATGAGTACGGATACTGCTATGGAGTTCTGGAAGCCACAGAGGGGTATGAGGATCGTCCGGCGCTGGGCTGGATCGCTCATATGGATACGGTTTCAGATTTTCCCTGGGGGCCGGTGCAGCCGGTGCTGCATCCCCACTATGACGGAGGGGATGTGCCGCTGGGAGACAGCGGACGTGTACTGTCTGTAAAGCAGTTCCCGCATCTGAAAACACTACGGGGACGCACGCTGATCACCACAGACGGAACAACCGTCCTTGGTGCAGATGACAAGGCAGGTATTGCCGAGATCATGGTCATGCTGGAGGAAGTACAGAAAAGCGGAATGCCCCACGGAAGGATCCCTGTGGCATTTACACCGGATGAGGAGATCGGGGCAGGAGCGGATCACTTTGATGTGGAGCGGTTCGGCGCTGACTTTGCCTTCACCATGGACGGCGGAGCAGAGGGCGAGATTGAGTATGAAAACTTCAATGCTGCATCCGCAGTGATCCGCATTGCCGGCGTCAATGTGCATCCGGGTGATGCAAAGGATTTTATGATCAATGCCGCTCTGGTCGGCACAGAGTTTGCAGCCATGCTTCCAAAGGAGGAGACACCTGCTCATACGGAAGGATATGAAGGCTTTTATCACCTTTGCTCCTTTGAGGGCGATGTTTCAAAGGCGGAGCTGAACTATATCCTGAGAGATCACGACCTTGAGAAGCTCATGGAGAAGAAAAAGGTGCTGGAAGACTGTATGCAAAAGCTGAATGAGCAGTACGGTGAAGGGACCGTCTCCATGGATTGGACCGATGAATATCGGAATATGAAGGAACAGATCCGCGATCACATGCATCTGATTACTAACGCAAGAATGGCAGCGCTTCAGGCAAATATCACACCGGTCACAAATCCCATCCGCGGCGGCACAGACGGTGCCCGTCTCAGCTTTATGGGACTGCCCTGTCCGAATCTGGGAACCGGCGGCTATGCCTTCCACGGCCCCTATGAGCACATCACAGTAGAGGGAATGGAGAAGGCCGTGCAGATGATGCTGCACCTGGTGGAGATGTATGCAGGCAGCGGCACCATGGATTGTAATAATTGAAAAACACTTTATCACGTTAAAAGAGTGTAATTTGTTTGACAAACAAATTTTCAAAGTGTACAATTAAGGTTACATGCAAGCTTCCGTCCTTCTGTGACAGGCAGCTTCGAATAATTTGGAAGGATTGATGATAGTATGGAACAGCGTATTTTATCACTTTTAGTTGACAATACAGCCGGTGTTCTGAGTCGTATCGCAGGGCTGTTCAGCCGACGCGGCTATAACATCGACAGCCTGACTGTAGGCGAAACAGCAGATCCGAGATTTTCCCGAATGACAGTTGCGGTTCGGGGCGATGATCTGGTTCTCGAGCAGATTACAAAGCAGCTTGCCAAGCTGGTGGATGTGCAGGATATTAAGGTTCTGAAGCCGGGCGAGAGCGTAAACCGTGAGCTGATTCTTGTAAAGGTACGCACCAACGCAGAGCAGAGAAGAAATATTCTTGGTCTGGTGGATATCTTCCGCGCCAACATCATCGATGTAAATCCGGATTCTCTGATCATTGAGATGATCGGAACCGTATCCAAGCTGGATGCATTCCTGAACCTTCTGGACGGCAATGAGATCCTTGAGCTGGCAAGAACCGGACTGACCGGCCTGTCCCGCGGAAGTGAGGATGTACGCTATCTGTAATTCGGGAAGAATCATTTATTACGTTAGATAAGGGAATTTTCTCTTACCAATAAATATTTTTATATGGAGGACAATATAAAATGGCAGCAAGAATTTTTTACCAGGAAGACTGTAACCTTTCCTTACTGGATGGCAAGACCATTGCTATCATCGGTTACGGAAGCCAGGGACATGCACATGCACTGAACCTGAAAGAGTCAGGATGCAATGTGATCATCGGTCTTTATGAGGGAAGCAAATCCTGGGCAAAAGCTGAGAAACAGGGCTTTGAAGTATATACAGCAGCAGAGGCCGCTAAAAAAGCTGATATCATCATGATCCTGATCAATGATGAGAAACAGGCTGCAATGTACAAGAACGACATCGCTCCGAACCTTGAGGCAGGAAACATGCTGATGTTTGCACACGGCTTCGCTATCCACTTCGGACAGATCGTTCCTCCGGCAGATGTTGATGTATGTATGATCGCTCCTAAGGGACCGGGACATACTGTAAGAAGCGAGTATCAGGAAGGAAAAGGTGTTCCTTGTCTGGTTGCTGTTCAGCAGGATGCTACAGGAAAGGCTCTGGATACAGCACTGGCATATGCTCTTGGAATCGGTGGAGCAAGAGCCGGCGTTCTTGAGACAACCTTCAGAACTGAGACAGAGACAGACCTGTTCGGTGAGCAGGCAGTTCTTTGCGGTGGTGTTTGTGCTCTGATGCAGGCTGGATTTGAGACTCTGGTAGAGGCTGGCTATGATGAGAGAAACGCATACTTCGAGTGTATCCACGAGATGAAGCTGATCGTTGATCTGATCTATCAGTCAGGCTTCGCAGGAATGAGATATTCTATCTCTAACACTGCAGAGTACGGCGATTACATCACAGGACCGAAGATTATCACTGAGGATACAAAGAAAGCTATGAAGAAGATCCTGTCCGACATCCAGGACGGAACCTTCGCAAAAGACTTCCTGCTTGATATGTCTGCAGCAGGCGGACAGGCTCACTTCCGCGCAATGAGAAGACTGGCTGCTGAGCATCCGTCAGAGAAGGTCGGTGAGGAAGTTCGTAAGCTGTACAGCTGGAACAATGAGGACGAGAAGCTGATCAACAACTGATGCAGCCGGATCGGACACAACGTTTGTTTAAAACCTTATAAGACAACAAGGAAGGCACCGTGCAATTCTGCACGGTGCCTTGCTGTCTCTTATTATTTTACAGGGGAGATATACTATGTCGACTTGATCCGATGACTGGTATCGGCAATGGAACATGTTTTCCGACCGCAATCTATTACAGTTCCGGCATCACGATCTTTCCTGCCACAGCACAGGCAGCAGCAGTTTTCGGAGAAGCCAGGAAGATCTCAACCTTTGAGGTACCCATACGGCCCAGGAAGTTTCTGTTGTTGGTGGCTACTACACGCTCACCATCAGTAAGGATTCCGCCGGCGCGTCCGCAGCAGAGACCGCAGCCCGGGTGAGTGATCATGGCGCCTGCCTCAGACAGGATCTTTAATGTTCCGTCCTCCAGAGCCTGACGATAGATCTTGCGGCTGGCAGGAGTAACGATCAGCTTCACGAACGGAGCCACCTGTTTCCCCTTCAGGATCTCGGCAGCAGCCTGCAGATCCTCCAGACGTCCGTTGGTGCAGGAGCCAAGGAATACCTGATCGATTTCTGTTCCCTCCAGGGAGGATACAGGATTGATCTTGTCTACCTGAGAAGGACATGCCATAACAGGAACAAAGTCCTCGGCGCGATAATTGATGACACGGCTGTAAACCGCATCCTCATCACCATACAGATCCCGTTCCTCATCGGTCAGCTCAATCTCGCAGTACTCTGCGGTCTTTTCATCCGGTGAGAACAGTCCGCATTTTGCTCCGGCCTCGATGGCCATATTGGAGATGGTCATACGGCTTGCAACGGACATGTTTTTTACAGTGTCTCCGGCGAATTCCAGTGATTTGTAGGTGGCGCCGTCAGCTCCCAGGTCACCGATCAGGGTCAGGATAATGTCCTTTGAGGTGACGTTGGAGGGAAGTGTGCCGTTGATATTGACGCGAATGGTCTCCGGAACGCGGATCCACAGCTTGCCTGTTCCAAGGATACTTGCCATCTCTGTATAGCCGATACCGGTGGAAAATGCACCTACACAGCCGTAGGTTGTGGTATGGCTGTCAGTTCCGAACACAATATTGCCGGGCTTCACATAGCCGGCTTCCGTCATCAGCTGGTGGCAGATTCCGTCAGAATGATGGACGTTCTTCATTCCGTATTTTGCTGCGAATTCATCGCCTCTGCGGAAATGTCTTGTATCATCCACCTGACTGGCAGGAACAAGATGATCATAGATCAGAACGGCCTTGTCAGGATCCCAGATCTTAGAAAAGCCCATTTCTTCGAATTTGTCTGCAACGAAGGGAATGAAGATATCGTGGATCATTACCCGGTCTACGTTGACGGTTACGATGTCACCGGCTTTTGCTTCTGCAAGACCGGTATTTTTGCGTACAATTTTTTCAATTAAGGTTGCGCCCATAGTTCTTTACCTTCCTTTCTCAGTCTTCAAGACCGTTGAGCCTGCGCATGGCCTTAACCAAGCCGCCTGCATTCAGGATGTCCAGAAGGTTTTCCGGGAGAGAGGAGATAGGGTAGGATGTTCCATTGCACACAACGGATTCTCCTACTGTTACCTCAACGGTATCGCCTTCGGAAACAGCATCGTGAAGCTCCTCATTCTCAATAAGAAGAAGGCCGTTGTTGATAGAGTTCCGGAAGAAGATACGGGCATAGGATTTTGCAATCACTGCACGTACGCCCAGCGCCTTGATTACCTCCGGTGCCTGCTCTCTGGAGGAGCCGCATCCAAAGTTTTTGCCCGCAACAATGATATCTCCCGGCTGGATCTGACCGGCAAGCTCCGGACGGAGGGGGGAGAATGCATAAGGTTTCATATCTTCTACGGTTTTCAGTGCCAGATACTCGGTTGGAATGATGATATCCGTATCGATATCATCGCCGAGCAGCCAGACCTTTCCGGTAAATTTTTCCATGTTGAGTCTCGCTTTCTTTTACTATCATATAACTATTCAGAGCCTGTAACAGCGTGAAATCAATTCCATTGATTTCACGCTGTTACAGTTTATGGTTAAACTGCAGCTTATTATTACAGAAGGTCTGCTGTACAGATCTCGCCCTTGATGGCAGAGGCTGTTACTGTGGCAGCAGATCCAAGATAGACGAAGGAATCCTTGTGTCCTGCACGGCCCTTGAAGTTTCTGGTTCCGGTACTGATCAGAACCTCACCTTCACCGATCACACCCTGACAGCTTCCCCAGCAGACAGAACAGTTGGCATTCATAACGATGGCACCTGCCTCCATAAAGATATCCAGAATTCCCTCCTCCAGAGCTGCCTGGTATACAGCATTGGATGCCGGAACCACCAGGAAACGTACATGGGGAGCTACCTTCTTCCCTTTGATAATGGAAGCACCCAGACGAAGATCCTCCAGACGACCGTTGTTGCAGGAGCCAAGAAAGGCTTCATCGATCCGGACACCAAGACTTTCCTTTGCAGGAACTACATTGTCAACAAAATGCGGTTTTGCAACGATCGGAACGATTTCAGAAAGATCCACATCGTATTCAGCTGCAAATACAGCATCCTCATCGCTCTTAAAGCAGGCCTTTGGTTCTCTGCCGTGCTCTTTCAGATAGTCCATTGCAATTTCATCCACTTCCATCAGAGCAGTTTTAGCACCTGCTTCCACGCAGAGATTACAGATAGAGATCCGGTCACTCATGCTTAAGGATTTCATGCCGTCGCCGACGAATTCCATTGCCTTGTAGTTGGCACCGTTGGCACCGATTCTTCCGATAATGGTAAGAATCAGGTCTCTGGCAGTAGAACCCTCAGGAAGCTTTCCGGTAAGGTTAAAGCGAAGCGTTTCCGGTACCAGCACCCAGCTGTGGCCTGTCACCATGCCGTACAGGTAATCGGTACAGCCAACACCTGTTCCGAAGGCACCCAGTGCACCGTAGGCACAGGTATGTGAGTCCGCACCGAAGATCAGCTCTCCCGGAACCACATGATTTTCCATCATGATCTGATGGCAGACACCCTTACCCTCATAGAAGGTGATGCCGTTGGCTTTGGCAAAGTCACGCATTTTTTTCTGGGAGGCAGCGGTTTTCGGGCTGTCGGAGGGGACATTGTGGTCTACGATCCAAACCAGCTTGCTTACATCGGCAATGTGGGGATCCTTCAGATTATTATACATATCAATTGTGAGATGAGTGGTTCCGTCGTTGCTCAGCAGGCGGTCCAGCTCAACGGTATGAATGTCGCCGGCCTTTACGGAATCTACCTTAGCGGCTCTTGCAACGATTTTTTCTGCGATGGTCATTCCCATATCGTATTGTCCTCTTTTCAAATTTATTTATTCAGTGAAGCGATCAGTCCTCCCTGATCCAGAATTCCCTGCATGTAGGCAGGCAGCTTGGTGCAGGTGTAGGTTTTACCGTTTACCACAGCAACACCCTCAGACAGATCCAGTTCCATATCCATGCCGCTTTCTACGTTGTCATAGAGATCCTTGCATACAATAACCGGCATTCCGATATTGATAGAATTGCGATAAAAGATACGTGCAAAGGATTTGGCGATAACTGCTTTTACGCCCAGAGCCTTCAGTACGCTTGGAGCCTGCTCGCGGGAAGAACCGCAGCCGAAGTTTTCGCAGGCTACTACAAAATCCCCCGGCTTGACGCTGGATGCAAAATCAGGATCCAGTGACTCGAAGGTATGTGTCTTCATTTCCTCAATGGTCGGGAATAACAGATACTGAGATGCAATGATCTGGTCAGTATCCACATCGGTGTGAAATTTAAAAATCTTACCCATGGGGCCTCCTTCAAATGTTGTAATAATCAAGGTACTCTTCCGAGATTTTTGAATATGGAAGTAAAAATTTCATGAAGAGAAAAAGGTAACTGTGCTGTATTTTCAAAGAAAGAAATTACAACATAGTTACCTTTGATTCTAACACTTTACTGTCCGGATGTACAGATTGATTAGTAGCTTTTCAGCTCCTTCCACATCTGGTTGTAATAGGTGTCCATCTCGGCACCGAGATAATTATAGACCTCCAGATTCTCCAGCACCTCCTCCGGAGGGAAGACGGTAGGATCCTCCTGAGTCTCCTCATCCAGCTCTTCCTTTACTGCCAGGTTGGGAGTGCCGTACCAGACATAATCGAAGTTCATCATAGCGATGTCCGGACGGTTCATAAAGTCAATAAATTTTTCGGCGTTTTCCTTATGCCGGCAGCTGTCCGGAATGAACCAGCAGTCGATCCACAGGTTGGAGCCTTCGGAGGGAATGGTATAATCCAGATCCTCGTTTTCCTCCATGGCTACAGAGGCATCGCCGGAATAGATCACAGCCAGAGCAGCATCACCGGCAATCATCATATCCCTGGTCTCATCCACCAGGTAGGCCATTACCAGCTCCTTCTGATCCTTCAGAAGGTCCAGTGCTTCCTGCAGCTCTGTTTTATCTGTGGAATTCAGAGAATGACCCTTCCATTTCAGCGGAACCAGGAAGGCATCCCGCATACTGTTCTCCATTACAATAGAGGATCTGTACTGTTCCTCCCACAGTACGGACCAGCTCTCCGGTGCAGATTCGTCCTCGATCATGGCTGTGTTGTAGCAGATGCCTACCGTTCCGAAGAAGTAGGGAACTGCATACTGATTTCCCGGATCAAAGGCCTCGGAAAATTCCAGGTACACCGGATCCAGGTTGTCGTAATACTCCATGGAAGAGGTATCGATGGGAAGGGTTTCCCCGGCCTGGATCATTTTCTCCACCATGTAGTCAGAGGTGCAGATCAGATCATAGTCGATGGAGCCGGAGGAATATTTTGTATACATATCCTCCGGAGTGACATACTGCTCGTATTTCACTGTGATGCCGGTCTCCTCCTCAAACAGGTCGATGGTCTCCTGTTCAATGTAATCGCCGTAATTGAATACAATCAGAGTATTGTCGTCAGCAGAGGAAGAAGCAGCCTCCGCTGAACTTCCGCACCCGGAAAGGGCAGGCAGAAGTGCAGCAGTGCCAAGCAGCAGGAGGATGCTTTTTCTTTTATAAAGTTGCAGTTTGTTCATTTGACGTCACGCATTCCTTTCGTTTTCAATACCTCTTTAATCTCTGGATTCCTGTGGTCTGGACGCCTGGATCCGGTTTACGATCCACAGCACCAGCAGGATCACCAGAAACAGAATGGTGGACAGAGCGTACATCTCAGGATTGATTCCTCGCCGGGCCTGCTGGTAGATCATCGTAGAGATGGTGTTGATGCCGGCACCCTTAGTAAAGTAGGTGATCACAAAATCATCCAGGGAAATGGTAAATGCCAGCAGGAATCCGGAAAAGATGCCGGGCATGATGTCCGGCAGGACCACCTTGATAAATGCATAGACCGGGGAAGCACCCAGATCCAGTGCTGCATCGTAGATCTGACGGCTGGTCTGATTCAGCTTCGGCATGACGTTCAGGATCACGTAGGGAACGCCCAGAGTTACATGGGCTGCCAGCATGGAGAGGAAGCCCAGATTCCAGAATCGCGTAAACAGGAGCATGATGGCAATACCGGTCACAATATCCGCATTCAGCATGGGGATGTTGGTTACGGACATGATGCCCTGCTGGGTCCTCTTTTTCATTACAGACAGTCCGATACAGGCAAGGGTGCCAAGAACGGTTGCCAGCAGTGCTGCAGAGAAGGTCAGTGCCAGTGAGGTCCTGACCGCAGAAAGAACTTCTTCATTCTCAAACAGCTGTGTATACCAGTTCAGTGTAAAGCCTCCCCACACCACTCTGGATTTGGAGGCATTGAAGGAGCAGATGATCAGGATCACAATGGGAGCATACAGAAGAAAGAAGATCAGACCCACGTAGCATCTTTCCAGAAGACTGGTTCTTGAACGTTTCATATAGTCAGGCCCTCCTCCGGTGAGTCAGTACGGTTCATCACTGCCATGCTGATGAAGATAAAGATCATCAGGATCACGGACAGGCCTGAACCGAGATTCCAGTTGCTGCTCAAAGAAAATTCCTGCTCGATGACATTTCCGATCAGAAGGATCTTGGATCCGCCCAGGATATCCGCAATGGCGAATTCGGAAATGCTGGGAATAAACACCATGATGATTCCGCTGATGACTCCGGGAAGAGACAGGGGCAGAACTACATGACGGAAGGTGACAATCCTTCCGGCACCCAGGTCGGCGGCTGCATCCAGCAGATCCCGGTCAATCTTGCACATGGCGTTATAGATTGGCAGGATCATGAAGGGCAGATAGTCGTAGGTCATACCGATGAGAATGGCCGCCCTTGAGTACATCAGATGCTGTGCCGGCAGATGCAGGAAGGTCAGCAGTGCATTCAGCAGTCCGTTGTTGGACAGGATCATCTGGATAGCAAGCACCCGGAGCATAAAGTTGATCCACATGGGAAGGATGAACATCATGTACATAATGCCGCCCCGACCGGACTGAAGCTTGCTCAGGATATAGGCCAGGGGATAGGCGATCACCAGACTGATGACAGTGCTTCCCAGAGCAATCAGAAGAGACTGTCCCAGAGCTTTCAGGTGAATGGGATCTGCAATGGCAGTGAGATTTTCCAGGGTAAAGCTGCCGTCTGCCCGGGTAAGACCGTAGTACAGTACGATCAGAAGAGGCAGGATAATAAAACCAACGGCCCACACCAAATAGGGGCCTGCAAGAAGTTTACGCTTATTCATCGATTGCCACCGCTTTCTCATCCTCGGATGCAGGCTTGTGCATGATCTGAATGTTGTAGGGATCCACATCCAGACTGACCTCGGTTCCGACGGGATAGGATTTTGTGCTTTGGATCAGCCATTCAAAACCGTTTGCCATGACCTCCATTTCGTAGTGCACGCCCTTGAAGATCACGGAGGTAACGGTTCCGTCCATACGGCCGTTTCCGGGTGCGGAGAGGATCAGATCCTCCGGACGGATCACCACGTCCACCGGTTTGCTGCAGCCGAACCCTGTATCAACGCAGGGGAACTTCACGCCAAGTATCTCTACGAGCTCGTCCCGGATCATGGTTGCATCGAGGATATTGCTGTCTCCTATAAAGTCCGCAACAAATGCATTCTCCGGTTCATTGTAGATCTGCTCGGGAGTGCCCATCTGCTGGATATATCCCTGGTTCATGACTACAACGGTGTCAGACATGGTCAGTGCCTCTTCCTGATCATGGGTAACATAGATAAAGGTAATGCCCAGTTCGTTCTTCAAACGGATCAGCTCATACTGCATGTCCTGACGAAGCTTCAGATCCAGGGCTCCCAGCGGCTCGTCCAGAAGCAGGACCTTCGGCTCGTTGACGATCGCTCTTGCAATGGCAATACGCTGCTGCTGACCGCCGCTTAACAGGGTGGGCTTACGTTTTTCGTATCCCTGAAGATTTACAAGCTTCAGAGCATAGGCAATTTTATCCTTGATATACTGATCGGTCTTGCCGCTGATCTTAAGACCAAAAGCTATGTTCTCCTCCACGGTCATATGGGGGAAAAGTGCATATTTCTGAAATACGGTATTCAGATTGCGCTTGTTGGGAGGTACATTGGTAATGTCCTTTCCATCAAAGATCACCCGTCCCTTATCCGGCGTAACAAAGCCTCCCAGAATACGAAGAGTCGTGCTTTTGCCGCAGCCGGAGGGACCGAGCAGCGTAAGAAATTCATTTTCCTTAATGGACAGGTTCATCTCGTCGAGAACACAGACCCCGTCCCAGGTCTTTGTAATATCTGTCAGATCGATTAAATTTTTTCCCAAAGCTAGTTCCTCCCTTAAAATGATGGCGGTGTAGTGACCCAGAGAAGCTTTGCTCCTCTTGCTGATCGCAGATAGTGGGTCTTTTCAGGCTTGAAATAAAAGGATTCGCCTTTTTTCGCCGTGTAGGTGTTTGTACCTATATAAATCGTGACCGATCCGCTTAATATATATCCGAACTCCTCTCCCTCATGCGGGTTGTCCGGCCAGGTGCTTCCACCGGCCTCCAGAGTCAGGAGGATCGGTTCCATATCGTTCTTCTGTGCATTGGGAATGATCCACTGAATTAGATTGTTCAGCTCCGTATCCCGCTTTTCGAAATAATCCTCCTTCGAGAAGACGATCTGATCATCACTGTCCTCCCGGAAGAATTCGCTCAGACTGCTGCCAAGACACTGCAGCAGATCCTGCAGTGTGGAGATAGAAGGGGATGTAAGATCCCTCTCCAGCTGGGAAATAAAGCCCTTGGAAAGCTCCGAACGATCCGCCAGCTCTTCCTGGGTCAGACCGTTCCGGTTCCTGAGATCCCTGAGTTTTTCTCCGATTTCCATAATTTGCCTCTCCTTATTACCTTACAAAAAGTTTAGCAAAACTAAACCAGCAAAACCAAGTATACTATAACTAAGAATTTTGTCAAGCATAAGGTTACTGTTCGCGGGACAGCGCATTGATGGGAGATTTCCCGTGAACTCAGCATCCCCGTCGGATATGTCTCAATTTATGCCAGATTTGTTCATTGACAGATAATTCATTAGAATTTATACTGAAGTAAGGTGTTTGATGCGGAGAGGGTTGGATCTGATCAAATACATGAATACATCTATTCACTTTTAAGGAGGATCATTATGACTAAGCAAGAGAAGATGCATGAGCTTCGTGTTTTTGCAGCAGAGATTCGTTTGGAAACATTAAAAATCATTGGAGCACGCGGCTTCGGCCATGTTGGCGGATCTATGTCTATGGCTGACGCAATGGCTGTTGCATACGGTGCATACATGAACGTTGATGTTAAGAATCCGCGCTGGGAGGATCGTGATCTGTTCGTTCTTTCCAAAGGACATGCAGGCCCGGTTATGTACGCTACTCTGGGACTGAAAGGCTTCTATCCGGTATCTGATGCTTATCAGCTGAACCAGAACGGAACAAACTTCCCTTCTCATACAGACAGAACAAAAACAATCGGTGTTGACCTTACAACAGGTTCTCTCGGACAGGGTATCTCTGAGGCTGTAGGTGCTGCAACAGGACTGAAGGCACAGGGCAAGGCAAGCAAGGTATTTGTTGCTGTCGGTGACGGTGAGTCTGATGAAGGACAGGTTTGGGAGGCAGCTCAGTTTGCAGCTCACTACAAACTGGACAACCTGATCTGCTTTGTTGATAACAACAAGATGCAGCTGGACGGTGCAGTTGACACCATCATGAGCCACGGAAAAGGTCTTGCAGCTAAATTCGATGCATTTGGATGGAATGTGATCGAGCTGGCAGACGGCAACGATGTAGAGCAGATCTACGATGCAGTTGCAGCAGCATATGAGACAAAAGAGAAACCAACCGCTATTATCCTGAATACTGTAAAAGGTAAAGGTGCTACATTCGCAGAGCCGTCCGGAGCACATTCTTCACAGCCGAGCGCTGAGGAGTGGGCAGAGGCAATCAAGGCTTCCGAGGAAGCTCTTGCTGCAGTTAAGGCTGAGTAATTCATAGGAGGATAATGAAGATGAGTTTTACATTAATTGGCAAACATGAAAAAGATAAAAGAGCAAACCGTGACGGTTATGTTCAGGCTATGCTGGAGCTGATGGATGAGCATAAGGACGTTGCATTCGTTGACTGTGACCTTATGGGATGTATCAATACCAAGAAGCTTCTGGCAGCTCATCCTGAGAGAACCTTCAATGCAGGAATCGCTGAGCAGAACGGAATGGGTGTAGCAGCAGGTATTGCTTCTACAGGATTCAAAACATGGATCCACTCCTTCGGATGCTTCTCTTCACGCCGTGCCTTTGACCAGGCTTATCTGGCAGCAGCATATTCCTTCGTTCCTGTACACGTAGTTGGATCTGACCCCGGTGTAACAGCAGCATACAACGGCGGAACACATATGCCTTTCGAGGATTGCGGTCTGTACATGAATATTCCGAACGCAACGATCGTTGATACAGCTGACTATGCTCAGACCTATGCTGTAACAAAGAAACTGTACAATGTACCTGAGATCTCTTATCAGCGTCTGATCCGTAAAGGCTTTGTAACTGTATATGCTGACGGATCTGATTTTGAGATCGGCAAGGCAGTTACTCTGAAAGAGGGTAATGATGTAGCGATCATCGCTTCCGGAATCCTTGTTGATGAGGCTCTGAAAGCACAGGAGACTCTGGCTGCAGAGGGAATCAACGCTCGTATCATTGATATGTTCACATGGAAACCGCTGGATGTTGAGACCATTCAGAAAGCAGCTGAGGAGTGCGGTGCAATCGTTACAGCTGAGAACCATCAGGTTGGAACCGGACTTGGTTCTGCAATCGCAAACGAGCTTGTAAAAGGAAAAGCATGCCCGGTTGAGATGATTGGTATCCAGAACAGATTCGGACAGGTTGGAGATCAGAACTTCCTGATGAAAGAGTACAACCTGACAGCAGAGGATATCGTGGCAGCAGCTAAGAAGGCTATTGCACGTAAGTAATATCCGGTTTCTTTATTATTTAGAAAGAACGCAGGGGGATCACCGTTTTCGGTGATCCCCCTTTTTACGGATCGAAAGTACTGCCGCACTGTTCGGGTCACCTTTTAAACCAGTGCTTCTGTACGGCTTTCATGGTTCCGAATTTTTATGACATATGTGTATTTTTGTTGTTGCAAATTGGCGATTTTTGCATGGATTCGTGCAAAAAACTTGCATTACTGTTAAAAAAGTGGCAATATAAAGTCAAGTATGTTTGAACTCTAATTAAGGAGGAACTATGACGTTTCAAGAATTGTATCAGAAGAAGCTGACCACGGCAGCTGAGGCCGTTAAGGTTGTTGAATCCGGTGACTGGGTGGACTATAACTGGTGTGCCACAACCCCCCTTGCACTGGATGCTGCACTGGCAGCAAGAGCCGATGAGCTGACGGATGTCAAGGTCCGCGGCGGCGTTCTGCTTCGTGAGCCCGAGATCTTTAAGGTCGAGAATGCAAAGGAACACTTTACCTTCGATTCCTGGCATATGGGCGGCATTGAGAGGAAGGCGATCCAGAAGGGGATTGCCTATTATGGACCGATCCGCTACTCGGAGCTTCCCAGATATTACTACGATATGGAGGATGCCAGGAAGCCGCGAATCGCCATGCTGATCGTTTCTTCCATGGATGCAGAGGGATTTTTCTCCTTTGGTCCGAATCCGTCTCATGCAAAGGCCATCTGTGATATGGCAGATATCGTGATCGTTGAGGTGAACACAAACTGTCCATATGTTTACGGCGATCCGGACGCGAGCCGGATCCATATCTCCAAGGTGGATATGATCGTTGAGAGCAGCAATGAGCCCATGAGTGTTCTGGGCGGAAGCGACGCACCCATGTCTGATGTGGATCGGGCGGTTGCTGAGCTGATTCTTGAAGAAATTCCGGACGGTGCCTGCCTGCAGCTTGGAATCGGCGGAATGCCGAATGCAGTAGGTAAACTGATCGCGGAGTCTGATCTGAAAGATCTCGGCGTCCATACGGAAATGTATGTGGATGCCTATGTGGCGCTGGCAAAGGCAGGAAAGATTACGGGTCGGAAGAAAAGTGTCCTTCCCGGCAAGCAGGTATTTGCATTTGCAGCAGGTTCCTCTGAACTGTATGAATATATTGACCGTAATCCGGAGGTTTACGGAGCTTCTGTAGGCTGGGTCAACGACGCAAGAACCGTGTCGCAGATCGACAATTTCATGTCGATCAACAATGCGGTAAATCTTGATCTCTTCGGTCAGGTCAATGCAGAGTCAGCGGGTGTGAAGCACATCAGCGGTGCCGGCGGTCAGCTGGATTTTGTAATGGGTGCCTATCTGTCCCGGGGAGGCAAGAGTTTTATCTGCTGTTCCTCCACCTTCAAGGACAGAAGCGGACAGCTGCAGTCCAGGATCCTGCCCACACTGGATACAGGCTCCATTGTAACGGATACCAGAACGAATACGCATTTCCTGGTGACAGAATACGGCAAGGCAAATCTGAAGGGCTTAAGTACCTGGCAGAGAGCAGAGGCTATCATCAACATTGCACATCCTGATTTCAGAGATGAGCTGATCCGGAAGGCGGAAGCCATGAAGATCTGGAGAGCAAGCAATAAGAGATAAAGGAATGCATAGAACGCTGCAGATCAGCAGAGCTGCAGGTGAAAGAGAGATCTTTAAACAGAAAATCAAAATAGAAATGAATAGATTCATTTTTATGATACAAATTGCTGCTGTTCTGTCAGACAGAGAGGCGGCGATCCTGAAAGTGAAAACAGGAAGAATCAACAGGAGGAGGATTTCATAATGAAGAAAGTATCGATTGTAACTGCTGAAGAAGCTGTTGCAAAAGTAATGGACGGCGACACCATCGCTACCGGCGGTTTCGTAAGCTGTGCATGTCCTGAGACACTGTCCAAGGCGATTGAGAAGAGATTCCTGGAGACAGGACATCCGAAGGATCTGACACTGTTCTTCGCAGCAGGTCAGGGACATCGTGACGGAACAGGCGGAGATCACTATGGTCATGAGGGAATGGTAAAAAGAGTTATCGGCGGTCACTGGGACCGTGCACCGAGACTGGGTGAGCTGGCTCTGAACAACAAGATCGAGGCTTACAATCTTCCTCAGGGTGTTATTTCCCATATGTACCGTGACATCGCTGCTCATAACATCGGAACCATCACACATGTTGGTCTGAATACCTTTGCCGATCCTCGTATTGAGGGCGGAAAGCTGAACAGCAAGACCACAGAGGATATCGTTAAAGTTATCAACATCGAGGGAGAGGAAAGACTTCTTTACAAGGGCTTCCCGATCAATGTGACCTTCCTTCGCGCCTCCTACTGCGATGAGTACGGCAACTGTACCGTACATCGAGAGATCGGACCGCTGGATGTAACAGCAATGGCACAGGCTGCTAAGAACTCCGGAGGAAAGGTAATCGTACAGGTAGAGAAGATCGTTCAGGGAGGATCTCTGGATCCGAAGCTGGTTGCAATTCCCGGAATCTATGTAGACTGCGTTGTTGTTGGAACAGAGGAAGAGAACATGCAGTGTCTGGGAACTCCTTACGACGGAGCTCTGACAGGCGAGTATCGTATCCCTGTAGATGCAATTCCTCCGATCCCGCTGGATGCAAAGAAGATCATTGCCCGCCGTGCAGCAATGGAGCTTCCGAAGAACGCGATCGTAAACCTTGGAACAGGCGCTCCGGAGAAGATCGCCAATGTTGCTGCTGAGGAGGGTATCTCCGATGAGATGACTCTTACCGTTGAGGCTGGTTCTATTGCAGGTGTACCATACGGCGGAACCCAGTTCGGTGCTGCTGCAAATGCACAGTGCATCATTCCTCACAATGTTCAGTTTGACTTCTATCAGGGCGGCGGTCTGGATATTGCATTCCTGGGTCTGGCTGAGACAGCTCCGAACGGAGACCTGAACGTATCCAAATTCGGTGTTCGCCTTGCAGGTGCAGGCGGATTCATCGATATTACGCAGAATGCAAAGAAGGTTGTTTACTGCGGAACCATGACAGCGAAGGGTCTGAAAACCGAGTGTGCAGACGGCAAGCTGGTGATCACCAACGAGGGTGCAAAGAAGAAATTTGTAAACAAGGTTGAGCAGATCACCTTCTCCGGTGACTATGCGAACAAGGTAAAACAGCCGGTGCTCTACGTAACAGAGCGAGCTGTATTTGAGCTTCGTCCTGAGGGTGTTACTCTGATCGAGATCGCACCGGGAATTGATCTTCAGACCCAGGTTCTGGATCAGATGGAGTTCAAGCCGATCATCGCTGAGGATCTCAAGCTGATGGATGAGAGAATCTTCAAGGATGAGGTCATGGGCATCGAGGTAAAATGATCCGTTTCAGCCGGGAAGTCCCGACCTGAATGAAAATATGACAGGATCTGACCGATGGAATGATTCGGAATACTTCGCAAGAAGTTGAAAGAAATAAAAAAATACTTCTGCTATTATTTGAATTACATAAAACAGAACAGAGAAAATCCGAGATTGTTTTGTTTTTAAGTATCGCTGAATGTTTGAAAGGAGAAAGAAAAACATGGCATTAATGACTGGTGAGCAGTATATTGAGAGCATGCGTAAGATGAACCTTCAGGTTTATATGTTCGGAAAAAAGGTGGAGAATGTTGTGGACGATCCGATTCTGAGACCTTCACTGAACTCTGTAAGAGCAACCTATGATTATGCACAGGATCCTGAGTACGAGGATCTTATGACAGTAACTCTTGAGGACGGAAGAAAGATCAACCGTTTCCTGAACATTCACCGCAGCACCACAGACCTTATGAACAAGGTAAAAATGCAGAGAATGCTCGGTCAGAAAACAGCTGCCTGCTTCCAGAGATGTGTAGGTATGGATGCCTGCAACGCAGAGTACAGCACTACTTACGAGATCGACCAGAAATACGGAACAAAATACCATGAGAACTTCAAAAAATTCCTGGAGTACTGCCGTGAGAACGACTTTACAATTGACGGTGCTATGACCGATCCTAAGGGTGATCGTGGTCTGGCTCCTCATGCACAGGCTGATCCGGACCTGTATCTCCATGTTGTTGAGAGACGTGAGGATGGAGTAGTTGTCTGCGGAGCAAAGGCTCATCAGACAGGTATCATCAACTCTCAGGAAGTCATTGTTATGCCTACCATCGCTATGGGACCGGATGACAAGGATTACGCAATCTCCTTCGCAGTACCTACCGATACAGAGGGTATCCTGATGATCATCGGACGTCAGTCCTGTGATACAAGAAAAACCGAGAATACCACACTGGATGTTGGTAATGCTGAGTACGGCGGAGTTGAGGCTCTGGTTATCTTCGATCATGTATTCGTTCCGAACGACAGAATCTTCATGAACGGAGAGAATGAGTTCGCAGGAATGCTGGTAGAGCGTTTTGCAGGCTACCACAGACAGTCCTACGGCGGATGCAAGGTTGGTGTAGGTGATGTCCTGATCGGTGCTACTGCACTGGCAGCAGAGTACAACGGAGCAGCTAAGGCTTCTCATGTAAAAGACAAACTCATTGAGATGATGCATCTGAATGAGACACTGTACTGCTGTGGTATTGCATGTTCAGCAGAGGGTGCTCCGACAGCTTCAGGAAGCTATCTGATCAACCTGCTTCTTGCAAACGTATGTAAGCAGAATGTTACACGTTTCCCGTATGAGATCGCTCGTCTGGCAGAGGATATCGCCGGCGGTATCTTCGTAACAGCTCCTTCAGAGGCAGACCTTAAGGGTGAAGTAACAGGACCATGGGTAGAGAAATATCTGAAGGGTATCGACGGTGTTTCTACTGAGGATCGTATGAAAGTCATGAGACTCATCGAGAACCTCTGCCTCGGAACCGCTGCAGTAGGATACAGAACAGAGTCTATGCACGGTGCAGGATCTCCGCAGGCACAGAGAATTATGATCTCCCGTCAGGGCAACCTGCCGATGAAGAAAGAGCTTGCTAAGAAGCTTGCAGGCATCAAATAAGAGTCAGATTCTCTTTTTGGAAAAAAACATCAAGGGGGCCGGTCTTGTGACCGGTCCCTTTTTCACTGAGATAACAGGAGAAAACCAATGAGTATGGAACAGAAGGTACAGGAAATAGAAAAGATCCTGGACGAATATGTACGGCCGAAGCTGGCAGAGCATGAGGGCAATGTGGATATTGCTGAATACAGGGATGGAATCGTGTATGTGCGCCTCACCGGTCACTGCAGCGGCTGCCCCTCAGCAAAATATACACTGGAAAGCCTGATCGAGGAGGAGCTGATGGCACATCTTCCTGAGGTGCAGGCGGTAAAGCTGCAGGAGGAGGTAAGCCAGGAACTTCTGGATATGGCAAAAGCCATTCTGGCAGGAAAAAAAGTGTTTGACGAGGAGTAGGCATGGAGATCGGTGTAAAATTCTGCGGCGGCTGCAACCCGACCTATGAAAGAGGAGCTGCATATAAGGCGTACAGGGAGCGGTATCCGGAGCATCATTTTGAAACGGTCGATCTGCAGAAAACCTACGACCGGATTCTTGTGATCTGCGGATGCGAGAAGGCCTGCCTCCGGGAGTATCGGGAGTGCGGAGCGAAAGAGTATCTTATATTTGCAAAAAAGAATGATTTCGATCAGGAGTATCCATTTCTGTGAGGGCAAAAACGTCTGCGGCATTGGTCTGCGGACGTTTTTTTTGATTTTCATTTACTCGAGCAATAAGCCATGCAGCAATGCAAAATGAACGTCCGGCGGACGTTCTCAGGCTTGGGGAAGGAGATCAGCGGAAACATAGTTTTAGGAATTAAGTGTACTGCAATTATCGTTAAAATTTTAATTATTCAAAAACTTTACTGAAATTGTTGGAAAAAATTCAGCAAATCTGATACAACTCTGTTGACTTTTTGGGAATCGCTTTCTATAATTAGGTTATACGTGCTGACCGGTCTGCTGCTGCGGACGGTCAGAGAGTATTGGAAAAATTTTTAGTTGTGTGTGATATTTTTCATTCATCAAGGAGGAAAAACAAGTGGAAAAAATCAGAGTAGGAGTGGCAGGTTACGGTACAATCGGTATGAGACTTGCAGACGGTGTTGCACAGTGTGAGGATATGGAGCTGGTAGGAATTGCGGATCTGGCACCTACACTTTCCCTTCGTGCACTGAAAGAGTCTGATATGATCGGCGCAAACGGCGTTGAGTACAAAGTATATCTCGTAGACGGTGCTGACAAAGCTAAATTCGATGAGGCTGGAATCCCTGTAGCAGGAACATTTGAGGAACTCTGCAAGAATGTAGATATCATGCTCGATTCCTCACCGGCAGGCGTTGGTGCGGCTAATAAGGATAAATACTATGTTCCGCTTGGAGTTAAAGCAGTATTCCAGGGCGGTGAGAAGAACTCAGTAGCTGATGTATTCTTCCATGGATATGCAAACTATGAGAAGGGTATCGGCAAAAACTATCTGAAACTGACATCCTGCAATACAACAGGACTGACTCGTACCGTTGACTGTCTTGACAGAGAGTACGGCATTGAGAAGGTTGCGATCACAATCATCCGTCGTTTCGCAGATCCCGGTGATTACAACCGCGGACTGACCAATGCTCTGATGATGGAGAAAGCTCCGACTCATCAGGCTGTTGACCTTATGACCATCATGCCTCATGTAAATGCAACAGGTATTCTGGTTCATACACCTGTAACACACGGACATATCATTACTGTTCTGGCAACAGGTAAAGAGAAGATCACAAAAGAGATGGCTCTGGAAGCATTCGAGAAACATCCTCGTATCCGCGTGGTACGCATTGATGACGGATTCAAGGGCAATGCATCCATGTTCAAATATGCACGTGATCTTGGAAATCGCCGCGGTGATATGTATGAGATCGCTGTTTGGGAGGATTCCATTGTTGAGTCCGGCAACGACATCATGTATGCAATCAATATCCCGCAGGAGTCTGTAACAATTCCTGAGACTATGGATGCAATCCGTGCAGCATGCGGAATGCAGGCAACCAGAGAAGAAGGAACTGCTATGACAAACAAATACCTCAAGATCGGAAGATTCAAATAATTCGAATCTGCAGGATTGAAGTAAAAACAGATAAAGAAATAATCAGGCATTTGCTTTAGGCCTGTCAGGCGGGGCTGCTGGGCAGCCCCGCCTTTTTCTTTTAAATTCGACTTGATCAGGAGATTACATATGCGTTTTGGAATTAAAACAATCGAGGATTTTGACGTAAAGGGCAAAACAATCCTCTGCCGTCTGGATATGAATCAGCCGGTGAATCGCGAGACGGATACACTGAACAGCATTGTTCGTATCAAAGCCTGTGTTCCTACTTTAAAGGAGCTGACGGAAAAGGGAGCAAAGCTTGTGCTGATGGCACATCAGGGAAGCGATATTGAGTACAAAAACTTCTACTGTACCAGACCCCATGCCAAGGTACTTTCCGAGCTGCTGGGACAGGAAGTAAAGTGGATCGATGATGTTGTGGGACCGACTGCCCGTCAGATGATCAAAGATCTGAAAGAGGGAGAGATCCTTCTTCTTGACAATGTTCGTTACGTATCAGAGGAACAGACACTGTTTGAACTGAAGCTGCATCTGAGCCATGAAGAGCAGGCGAAAACACTGATGGTTGAGAAACTGGCTCCCCTGGCAGATCTGTACATGTGTGATGCATTTGCAGCTGCACATCGTGATCAGCCTTCTCTCTGCGGCTTTGAGTATGTACTTCCTTCCTTTATGGGACGTCTGTTTGAGAAAGAGTACTGTGTTATCTCCGAACTGATGGAGCAGCCGGCACGTCCCTGTACCTTCGTTCTGGGCGGAGCCAAGATTTCCGATGCATTCCTGATGATGGAAACCGTTCTCGGCAACGGCTGTGCGGATCGTGTTATCGCCGGAGGTGTGGTAGGTCAGGTTCTTCTTGCTGCAAAGGGTGAGAACATCGGAAGCAGCAGCCTGGACTTTATCGTAGACCACGGCTACGGAGAGTACATTGAAAAATCAAAGGCAACACTGGAAAAATACGGCGATAAGATCATCGTTCCGGTGGATCTGGCAACCATGGAAGGCGGAGAGCGCAAAGAGTATAAGATCGGTGAGATCCCTGCAGACTTCAATGGAATGGATATCGGAGAAGAGACCATGAAGATCTTTAAGGAGACCATCATGACCTCAAAAACAGTATTCGTAAACGGACCGATGGGTGTGTTTGAGGTTGATGCAACCGAGAAAGGTACTAAGGAAGTATGGGATGCACTGGGCGCTACAGAGGCGTATACTGTTGTCGGCGGCGGTGATTCTATCACAGCTACCACAAAATACGGCAAGACGGAGCAGATCTCCTATATCTGTACAGGCGGCGGTGCACTGATCCGTTTCCTGACCGGCGAGGAGCTTCCTGTAGTAAAAGCACTGCGTCACGCAGCAAAAACGTTCTGATTTCAGGAGCCTGTTCAAGGGATGTGGAATCTGCCTGCAAGACAGATTCCTGTGAACAGCACCGACTAGGAGACATTAAATATGAAGCTTGAATTTGGATACGGAAAGGGCGTACAGACCGTAGAGGTTCCGGAGAAGAATCTTATGGATGTTCTGATGTCTAATCCGATGGAGCATGCGAGAAGAGGAGAAGAGGCTGTGAAATATGCCCTGGAAAATCCGATCGGAGCTCCGAAATTAAAAGATACTGTGAAACCCGGGCAGAAGGTCGTGATCATTACCAGTGATATCTCCCGGCCCCTTCCCAGCTATGACGTTGTCCCGTCTGTTCTGGATGAACTGTATGAGGCAGGCGTTGCAAAAGAGGATATCACGATCGTCTTTGGACTCGGTTCCCACAGAACCCAGACAGAGGAAGAGATGATCCATCTTGTTGGCGAAAGAGCCTACAGGGAAGTGAAATGTGTAGACAGTGATGTCAACGACTGTGTCCACATGGGCAAAACGGCTCACGGAACACCGGTGGATATCACAAGAGTGGTTGCAGAGGCGGATTTCCGGATCTGTCTTGGCAATGTTGAGTTCCATTATTTCGCCGGCTATTCCGGCGGTGCCAAGGCAATCATGCCGGGTGTATCCACACCGGAGGCGATCCAGGTTAACCACAGCATGATGGTATCCAACGATGCCTGTGCAGGCAAGCTGGAGGGCAATCCCATCCGTGAGGATATTGAAGAGGCAGGAAAGATCTGCGGTATCCACTACATTGTGAACGCTGTGCTGGATGAGCATAAGAAGATTGTCTTCTGTACGGCAGGCGACAGTGTAAAGGCACACAGAGTGGCCTGCTCCTATCTGGATCAGATGTACAGAAAGAACATTCCCGAGAAAGCGGATATCGTTCTTGTTTCTCAGGGCGGAGCACCGAAGGATGCCAACCTGTACCAGACCCAGAAAGCACTGGACAATGCAAAGCATGCCGTAAAGGACGGAGGTACCATCATTCTGATCGGTGCCTGCAATGAGGGCCTGGGCAGCAAGAAGTTTGAGGAGTGGCTGGTTCAGTCCGAGACCTCCCATGAGATGGTTGTCAGAATCGGAAAAGACTTCCAGCTGGGCGGACATAAAGCGGCTGCCATTGCCATGATCCTGGAGTATGCGTCCATTGATCTGGTTTCCGAGATGGAGGATGATTTTGTACGCAGCATCTTCATGAATCCGCAGCCTTCCGCACAGAAGGCCTTCGATGACTGCATGGCAAAATACGGTCCGGACGCAAAGGTCATCGCAATGCCCTTCGGAGGTGCAACACTTCCGATCTGCACACAGTAACTGCAGCGAATGATAAAGTAATGTACCTGTTCGAGTCTGCACTTGAAGGGAAAGATCCTTCATGAAAGTGTACGATCCAATCTTCCGATTGATCGGTCACATGACTCCGGACAGCTGCAAATAACAATTTTAATCAAAAGGAGAAAATCATGGATTACGCAAAAGAGTCTTTAAGATTGCACGGTGAGTGGAAAGGTAAAATCGAAGTAGTAGCTACCTGTCCTGTAGAAACCAGCGAGGACC
>JAUNAJ010000020.1 GCA_030527645.1 Lachnospiraceae bacterium
AGAGCACACGGCTGTTAACCGTGGGGTTGTTGGTTCGAGCCCAACTCGGGGAGTTCTGGCTCCATGGTCAAGCGGTCAAGACATCGCCCTTTCACGGCGGTAACACGGGTTCGATTCCCGTTGGAGTCACTTAACTTAATACGGCGTCGTAGCCAAGTGGTAAGGCAATGGTCTGCAACACCAGTATCCACCGGTTCAAATCCGGTCGACGCCTCTAAAAAAACACAGCTTTTTAGCTGTGTTTTTTTATTGATTTACATACGGCGAGAAGCCATATGGGCATGAAATCAACTGAGCAGCAGATCTAAAACGATCAAACTGAAAACAGCAGCCCCTTTACCTAGGATACCTTCATCAAAATCATAATTTCTGCTGTGAAGAGGAGCTGTTGTATCGGTGGGAAAAAGAAGGAAGGCAGCCTGGCCGCCGTGTTTTTTTACTTCTTCCATCATGAGGGCTGCATCTTCACTGGCTCTGAAGCATTCACCGGAAACAGCTGTTTTTATGCCGGAGCACTGCTTTAATACAGCGTTGATATGAGAATGAAACTCCGGGGAACTTACCAGAGAAGGTGCTTTCCCGGTAATAAAGGATTCAGCAGTACATCCGTACACGGCAGCTGCAGATGAGACAATACGAAGTGCCTGATCCTCCATGTATTGATTTAATGCAGTTGTATTACCTCTGACTTCAAGCTCCATTTCAGCATGACCGGCAACAACATTTCGTCCTTCACCGCCAGAGATCCGTCCGATATTTATCATAGTGGAGCCTTCACTGCTGCGAGGAATGCCATTCAGGGACAAAACTGCATTAGAAAGGGCTGAGATAGCTGAAGCCCCATGTTCCGGACATGCTCCATGACAGGACTTTCCATTGAAATATACGTTGATCTTTGTGGTGGCAAGGGAGCCGGTCACAGCAGAGACACAATCAGCCGGACCTGAGGCAGTCTGACCGTATTCTCTTCCAACAATATGTGCAGCCATAAAATAATTCAGATCAGAGAGCCAACCGCAGCGCACCATCTCCACAGCACCCATACAGCCCTCCTCAGCCGGTTGAAAGAGCAGACGAACGGTGCCCTGTATCCTGTGCTTGTAAGCAGCCAGGATGCGAGCTGTAAGCAGTCCGATCGCCATATGACCATCGTGTCCGCATGCATGCATGCAATTTTCTTTCTCTGAGAGAAAGCTCTCAGCTGCGGGTTTATGAGAATCAGAGTTCGATTCCGTCACAGACAAGGCATCAATATCAAATCGGAGTCCGATCTTCAGTTCATCATTGCTGCCGATTTCTGCAACTAATCCGGTGGAATGCCCCGCTGCAGCTGATCCGGTTATTATCCTGTATCCCAGTCTCTCCAGCTCTTTTTTCAGATACGCAGTGGTCATTTCTTCGTGCCATGCGGTTTCAGGAATTCTATGCAGGGCTCTGCGGTGTGATACAGCTGTTTCCTGAAGGGATTGAGCCGTTTCTTCTATATATATGATATCTTTTTTCGTAAGCATAGTTAATCAATAAGAAATCCTGCTTCCTTAAGCCGGAAACTGATCTCATTCAATACCTCCTCCTGATCTGATTGAACTGTGTGGAAATGTATCCCTCCTGACATTTCCAAAAGAGGAATACCCTGCTGTTCTCTGGTTCGCTGCAGAAAGGCCTGAACATCCCTGCGGCTGCTTAGATTCAGGCTGCCGCTGAGTTCACCGTAGATCGGATGCTCAATAATCACATCAACCACCACAGCACCCTGGTCCACGATCAGATTCAGCTCCTTTTCCAGATCCGAAGAAGAATGTTTTACTTTATATCGGCGGGAAAAAAGCTGCAGGTCGCGTTGGAACAGAATGTAGCCGCGGGGGGTAGAAACAATATTGACATCAGATGCTCTCAGAAGGGCAATATCCTGAACAATCACCTGTCTGCTTACACCAAGCTCTTTGGATAGGGCGGTACCGGAAATCGGTCCTTCGGATTTCTCCAGCATAGAAAGAATCTTTTCTCTGCGTTTTAAACCATCTGTTTTTAGTTCCATTAACTCCTCCTTTCTATCTTGACACCTGCTATACAGTTGTAGTAATAATACCACGCAAAAATCAAAAAAACCAGATTTCTTGACAAAGAACAGACTGCTTATTATAATTCTGATGAACTGGCCGGAAGAGAACGGAAGGAGTGAAGTCATGGGAAAACCTGTTTCAGAAAAAAAAAGAGGAAATTGCCTGTTTCCGATTTTGATCATGCTCTGTCTTGCTGTAATGGGATTTTCGTTATACAAGCTTATCTCTATATCACTGGAGTATAAGCAGGGTGAGGAAGAGTATGAAATTCTTCAAAGCTACACAATAGAGCGGGATCCGCAGGAAGATCCTGCAGGAAAGCAGGATGGCGCCGATAAAAGCTCCGGAGAAGAAATACCGGGCACTAACTCTGCAAACAGCACGGCTTCGACTGGGGAAAATGACAGCTCTGCTGCAGAAGCCCAGGCACCGCTTGCTGTTGATTTTGCTTCGTTAAAAGCGATCAATTCGGATTTGGTATGCTGGCTCTATATACCTGTTCTGGATCTCAGCTATCCGGTTGTACAGGGGGATGACAATGACTGGTATCTCCATCGTACCTTCGAGGGAGCAGCAAACTTTGCCGGATCACTGTTTGTTGAAGCGGAGAATCAGAACCCTCTTGAGGATCCGCATACGATCATATACGGTCACAGCATGAAGAATCAGACCATGTTCGGAAAACTGAAGCTTCTCCTGCAAAACGATCTGTATCTGCAGAATCCTGTATTCTGGATCCTTACAGAAGAGGGGGAGACAATGTACTATATGGCGGATATCTGCTATACTGAAGCGGGAAGCAGTGTGTACACTCTGTTTGAGGAAGCCGGAGAGGACTTTCTGAATTATGAGAAGGAGATCGCTGCTCAATCCGGCATTCAAAACAGCTATCTGCCGGAGATTACAGAGGACAGCAGGCTTGTGACACTGTCTACCTGTGCTGCAAGCGAGGGGACCGCAAGGCTGGTGGTAAGAGGAATTGCAAACGAGTTCTGAAAAACGGAGAAAGGATGCATGACATGACAGTTTATCAGGTTGGAGATATTGTTCGATTGAAGAAAGCACATCCATGCGGCAGCGCAGAATGGGAAATCCTTCGGGTTGGAATCGATTTCCGCCTGAAATGTCTGGGCTGCGGACATCAGATTATGATTCCGAGAAAACAGGTGGAAAAGAATACCCGGGAACTGAAGCATCCCTCAGAGGACTGATCGATACTGCTTTCAGTGCATATGAAAAAAAACAAAAAATATTTCTTGCCAAACAGGTTATTGGGTGGTATACTTTAGAGCGTACGTTTGTGCGCTCTGTTTTTATGCAGTGACCATGTTGCAGGTACTGTGCAGGACTAACCCATCCGAGAGCGGACAGCGGGAACAGTAAAATTGAGCACAGCTTCAAGAAAGGAGGATTCACATGAAGGTAAGAGCATCTGTTAAACCGATCTGCGAGAAATGCAAGGTTATCAAGAGAAAAGGAAGCATCCGTATCATTTGTGAGAATCCAAAACATAAACAGCGTCAGGGTTAATCCGTCAAAAACCTGAGTGTTTATGTACTGTTAATATTATAAAGTGAGACCTGACCGGCTGCGTCAGGAACCCTCCGGCGGATGATCGCCAGAGCGTGACATCCCTTATAATATTGCTTAATACTCTTTCCGGATCGGAAAGAGAAAGGCCGACGAAAAGCGGCTGGATGCGTCATACCGGCATCCCAATTAGGAAAATATTAAATTTGTAAATGGAGGAAAAGTACATGGCTCGTATTAGCGGTGTAGATTTACCAAGAGACAAACGCGTAGAGATCGGTCTGACCTATATCTACGGAATCGGAAGAACATCTTCCATGCGTATTCTTAAAGATGCAGGAGTAAATCCTGATACACGTGTCAGAGATCTGACAGACGATGAAGTGAAAAAGATCGCTGCAGTGATCGACCAGACTCAGACTGTAGAGGGTGATCTGAGACGTGAGATCGCAATGAACATCAAACGTCTGCAGGAGATCGGATGCTACAGAGGAATCAGACATAGAAAAGGACTTCCTGTTCGCGGACAGAAAACAAAGACCAATGCAAGAACACGTAAAGGTCCGAAGAGAACCGTTGCTAACAAGAAGAAATAATAGATCTGCTGCTTGAGCAGATGAAGGTAATCTGCGGATCACCTTATTCTCAGAAACATATATTTACATAAATTGGAAAGTGTAGGTTAGTTTTTATTATGGCTAAAGTTACAAAGAAAACGACAAAACGTCGTGTCAAGAAAAACGTTGAACGCGGTCAGGCACACATTCAGTCATCTTTTAACAATACAATTGTTACTCTGACTGATACCGAGGGCAATGCTCTTTCATGGGCAAGCGCCGGCGGCCTGGGCTTCAGAGGTTCAAGAAAATCTACTCCTTACGCAGCTCAGATGGCTGCAGAGACAGCTACAAAGGCAGCACTGATCCATGGCCTTAAGAGTGTAGACGTATTCGTTAAAGGACCCGGCTCCGGACGTGAGGCAGCAATTCGTGCACTGGCAGCAGCTGGTCTTGAAGTAACAAGCATCTGCGATGTAACACCAGTTCCGCACAACGGATGCCGCCCACCAAAACGCAGAAGAGTCTAATTTTAACAGGAGGTCACAATAATGGCAGTAAATAGAACACCGGTTCTTAAAAGATGCAGATCCCTTGGTCTGGATCCTGTATATCTTGGAATTGATAAAAAATCCACTCGTCAGCTGAGAAGATCCAGCAGAAAAATCTCTGAGTACGGTCTTCAGCTGAGAGAGAAACAGAAAGCTAAATTCATCTACGGCGTACTGGAGAAACCTTTCCGTAACTACTACGACAGAGCAGAGCGTATGCAGGGACAGACAGGTGCAAACCTGATGGCTATGCTGGAGCTTCGTCTGGACAACGTAGTTTTCCGTCTCGGACTGGCAAGAACACGTAAAGAGGCAAGACAGATCGTTGATCATAAGCATGTTACCGTTAACGGAAAAGTTGTAAACATTCCGTCCTATCAGGTGAAAGCCGGTGATGTGATCGAAATCAAAGAGAACAAAAAAGGATCTCAGCGTTACAAAGATATCCTTGAGGTTACAGGCGCTCGTCTTGTTCCTGAGTGGCTGGATGTAAATCAGGAGACTCTGCAGGGTACTGTGAAAGAGGTTCCTTCACGTGAGGCAATCGACGTACCTGTTGATGAGATGCTGATCGTCGAGCTGTATTCTAAATAATCTGGCTGGATAACCCTCAGTTTTCATTTTTCCCAAAAAGGAGGGGCATAGAGTGTTTGATTTTAACAAACCTAAAATTGAGATCACAGAAATATCTGAAGATAAGAAGTACGGTAGATTCGTTGTAGAGCCGCTCGAGCGTGGTTATGGAACGACACTTGGAAATTCTCTTCGTCGAATCATGCTTTCTTCTCTGCCGGGTGCTGCTGTAAGTCAGGTTAAAATTGATGGTGTTCTTCATGAGTTCAGTTCCATCCCGGGAGTGAAGGAAGACGTGACTGAGATCATCATGAATCTGAAAAATCTTGCAATCAAGAACAGCAGTGAGTCCAATGAAGCAAAGGTTGCTTACATTGAATTCGAAGGCGAAGGAGTTGTGAGAGCTTCTGATATTCAGGTGGATGCGGATATCGAGATTATGAATCCGGATCAGGTGATCGCTACCTTGAACGGGGGTTCAGACAGCAGACTTTACATGGAGCTGACTATTACAAAGGGACGCGGCTATGTAAGTGCTGATAAGAACAAGTCAGACGATACACCGATCGGAATGATTGCTGTTGATGCGATCTATACACCGGTCGAGCGTGTAAATCTGACAGTAGAGAATACCCGTGTCGGTCAGATTACAGATTATGATAAATTAACCTTGGATGTGTACACCAAGGGTACTCTCGATCCTGATGAGGCTGTCAGCCTTGCAGCAAAGGTACTCAGTGAGCATCTGAAACTGTTCATCGATCTTTCTGAGAATGCAAAGACTGCTGAGGTTATGATTGAGGTACAGGATGATCAGAAGGGCAAGGTTCTCGAGATGAATATCGATGAACTGGAGCTGTCTGTTCGTTCCTACAACTGTCTGAAGCGGGCCGGTATCAATACAGTAGAGGAACTCTGCAACAAGACACCGGACGATATGATGAAGGTCCGTAACCTTGGACGCAAGTCCCTCGAGGAGGTTCTTGCAAAGCTGAAAGAACTGGGACTTGAACTCAGCCCCGGTGAGGAGCAGTAATCACGTAATGATAAGAGATGGAGCACCAGTAAGACCAAAGAAGCGTGGTGCTTCATTCCTGAATGGAACTATGGCGGAGTCCCAGTAAGACCAAAGAAGCATGGGAGCTCTGTCCCACGAATGGAGGAAATATACAATGGCATCTTATAAGAAATTAGGAAGAACATCTGATCAGAGAAAAGCACTTCTGAGAAATCAGGTTACAAACCTTCTGTATCACGGAAAAATCCGTACAACAGAGACTAAAGCTAAAGAGATCCGCAAGATCGCTGAAGGCATGATCGCACTTGCAGTACGCGAGAAGGACAATTTTGAGACTGTTACCGTAACAGCTAAAGTTGCTAAGAAGGACGCAGACGGCAAGCGTGTCAAAGAAGTGAAAGATGGAAAGAAAGTAACTGTATACGAGGAAGTTCAGAAAGAGATCAAAAAAGATCTTCCTTCCAGACTTCATGCTCGTCATCAGATGCTGAAGGTTTTCTACCCTGTAACTGAGGTTCCTGCTTCCAATAAAGGAAGAAAGAAAAATACCAAAGAAGTTGACATGGTAGCAAAAATGTTCGATGAGATCGCTCCAAAATATGCAGACCGCAATGGTGGATATACCCGTATCATTAAGATCGGACCACGTAAAGGTGATGCAGCTATGGAAGTTCTGATTGAGCTTGTTTAATCGGAAGATTTTGTAAAAATACTGAAAAACCCGTCACTACAGTGGCGGGTTTTTTTGAAATCTGTTAGAATAAGCCTATCATCCGTATGGAAGATCTGTAAGACTAAAGTGAACGATTTGGAGAGCACCTTTATGAAAAAAATGTTATTCATCTATAACCCGAAATCAGGAAAAGGAATGATTCGCACACATCTGGCGGAGATTATTGATATATTTACCAAGGCAGAATATTTTGTTACGGTACATCCGACCCAGTGTTCCGGTGATGCAGGCACCTTTGCCCGAGATTATGGAAAAAACTATGATATAGTGGTTGCCAGCGGGGGGGATGGAACGTTAGATGAAGTTGTAAACGGAATGATGGAGGCGGATTCGGATGTACCGATCGGATATATACCTGCCGGCAGCACCAATGATTTCGGCAGCAGTCTCTCTATTCCAAAGGATATGCTCGAAGCGGCAAAGAGAATTGTGAAAGGAACACTGTTCCCCTGCGATATTGGCGGATTCAATGATAAGAACTTCGTTTATGTTGCTGCTTTCGGAATGTTTACAGAGGTGTCTTACGAAACCGATCAGAATCTGAAGAATACATTAGGTCATATGGCATATATTGTCGAGGCTGCAAAAAAGGTCTGGAATATTCCGTCACTTCACATGAAGGTCGAATCTGCTGATTTTTCCGTAGAGGGAAATTTTACTTATGGAATGGTCAGTAACGCAAAATCCGTTGGCGGTATAAAGGGACTTACCGGAGGCAATGTTGAATTGGACGACGGACTGCTGGAGGTGACCCTTGTAAGCACTCCCAAGAATCCTGTGGAGCTCAGTGAAATCGTATCGGCACTGTTTCTCGGTGGAGCAGAGTCGCACCTGGTTAAGCGATTCCAGACAGAACGCGTTTTATTCACCTGTGAAAATCCGGTAGCCTGGACGCTGGATGGAGAGAGAGGCGGCGAGTACGTCTCAGCAGATATTTTCAATAAGAGACGCCGCCTGAATTTTATCAGCTTCAACTGATATCTCCAGATTTTAATATGAACAGAGAGGAACTGAAAACATGAGTGACTATGTAAATGTTGCAAAGATATTCGGAGAAAATGTATTCAATGATACAGTGATGCAGGAGCGTCTTCCGAAAAAAGTATATGCAAAACTGAAAACCGTTATCAGAGAAGGCGGAGAGCTGGATCTTGAAACAGCCGATGTGATTGCGCATGAGATGAAGGAGTGGGCGATTGAAAAGGGCGCCACACATTTCACACACTGGTTTCAGCCGCTGACCGGATTTACGGCAGAAAAGCACGATTCCTTTATTACTGCTCCGAAGGAGAACGGCAAGGTGCTGATGAGTTTTTCCGGCAAGGAACTGATCAAGGGAGAATCTGACGCCTCTTCATTTCCATCCGGTGGTCTTCGGGCGACCTTTGAAGCCAGAGGATATACGGCCTGGGACTTCACCTCCCCGGCATTTGTCCGTCAGGATGCCGCTGGTGCTACCCTGTGCATTCCAACTGCTTTCTGTTCCTATACAGGTGAGGCGCTGGATCAGAAGACTCCCCTGCTCCGCTCCATGGAGGCGATCAATAAGCAGGCACTGAGACTGATCCGGCTTTTTGGAAATACAACCTCCAAAAAAGTAGTTCCTTCTGTAGGTGCGGAGCAGGAATATTTCCTGATTGATGCAGAAAAATTCAGAAAGAGAAAAGATCTGGTCTATACCTCCCGCACCTTGTTCGGTGCAAGTCCTGCAAAGGGACAGGAGATGGACGATCATTATTTCGGAGTACTGCGCCAGAGGATCGGTGCATTTATGAAGGATGCCAACATCGAGCTGTGGAAGCTTGGGGTTTCCGCAAAGACGCAGCATAATGAGGCTGCTCCGGCACAGCATGAGCTTGCGCCGATCTATGCAGAGGCCAATGTGGCTGCGGATCATAATCAGATCATCATGCAGACATTAAAGATGGTGGCAGGACGTCATGGGATGAAATGTATCCTTCATGAAAAGCCATTTGCCGGAGTTAACGGATCCGGAAAACATAATAACTGGTCTCTAAACACAGATGACGGAATCAATCTTCTTGATCCGGGAAAGCGGCCTCATGAAAACAATCAGTTCCTCCTGGTTCTTTCCTGTATGCTGAAAGCAGTGGATCTGCATGCAGGGCTTCTGCGGGAATCGGCTTCTGATCCGGGCAACGATCATCGTCTGGGAGGCAATGAAGCCCCTCCGGCAATCATCTCTGTTTTCCTGGGAGAGCAGCTGGATGATGTGGTGGAGCAGTTTGTTTCCAAGGGAAATGCTACCCACAGCCTGAAGGGCGGAAAGCTTGAGATGGGAGTAAGCACCATTGCCGGTGTGAATAAGGACGCTACAGACAGAAACAGAACCTCTCCCTTTGCCTTTACAGGAAATAAATTTGAATTCCGTATGGTGGGCTCCAGGGATTCCATTGCGGAGTCCATTGTCGTGCTGAATACCATTGCAGCTGAGGCCTTTGATGAGGCCTGCAACGAGCTGGAGCAGGCGGAAAACTTTGATGAGGCGCTGCATGAGCTGATTAAGAAGAATTTCAGTGAGCATAGAAGAGTTGTCTTCAACGGCAACGGATATTCTGATGACTGGGTGGAGGAAGCAGCCAGACGTGGTCTCCCTAATATTTCCTGCATGGTGGATGCGGTACAGGAGCTTACAAGAGACTGCAATGTGGCAATGTTTGAGAAGTATGGAGTATTCAGTAAAACAGAGCTTGCATCCAGACAGGAAGTAAAATACGAAAACTATTCGAAAACACTGAATATTGAAGCGAGAGCCATGATCAATATTGCAGCAAAACAGATCATTCCTGCAGTGATCAGCTATACGAAAACGTTAGCGGATTCTATCATTGCAGTAAGAACCGCCGGTCTGGATCTGGTATCTGTTCAGACAGAGCTGCTGGAGGAGATCAGCAGTGAGCTGATCAAGGCACAGAAGGCATTGAAGGAACTGAGTCGTCTTGAGGATAAGGTGCTGGAGCTGCCGGAGGGTGAGGAAAGAGCCAGATTCTATCATGACCAGGTGGCGCCGGCCATGAAGGCACTCCGTGATCCTATTGATAGAATGGAAACAATGGTGGATAAGAAATTCTGGCCAATGCCATCCTACGGTGATCTCATGTTTGAGGTTTGACAAGTTCAGATAATATGTTATAATGATTTGAAAAGGGGGCATGATACATGTCCCCTTTTCTGTTGCCATGCATGCAAAGAGAACGTCCGGTGGACGTTCTTGTGCCTGAGTTGCATTTTCATAAGGATTCTGCTATACTATAGACTATTCTGGACAAATAGGGGAGTTTCATCAATGGATGACAGAATAAATGTTTTGGGGATTCAGATTGGCCATATGACTGTGAATGATGCAATGCAGCGTACCATGGAATTCCTGAAGACTGATTCGATCAGTACTGTGGGCATCATAACAATGAATGCACTGCTGGATGCAGCGCAGGATCCTGTTCAGCGGGAATATCTGGAACAGCTGGATCTCAGCATCGTGGGTGAGACAGAGGTGCTTGAGGCTGCGGGAATCAGTTCCGGTCAGATTTATGAACAGACCGAAGAAAATGAATTCATAGCCAGATTATTCTGGAAACTGATCACCGGCAGCTATACATTCTTCCTTCTGGGGGAGAGCAATGAGGAAACAAAAGCGCTGGAGACCTATGTGAAGGAAACATATCCGGATATCCGTGTCTGCGGCGCGGCTTCAGAAATGAAAGACGGTGAGCATTCAGAGGACTGGATCGTCAATGAGATCAACGGCAGCGGTGCGGATGTAATCCTCAGCGGTCTGAATGGTTCTTCCCAGGCAGCATTTCTGCTGGAGAACAGGGAAAAAATCAATGGAAAGATCTGGCTCAGTCTGGGCGGACAGATCCAGATCCAGAATGAAGCCGGGCTGAAAAACAGCTGGTTTGGGCTGCTGTTAAAGAAAAACAGCTTCAAGAGATTGGCTGCGAAGTTCCGTAATGATGAAAATGCATGATTTTAATCTTCCATTTTGGTGTAATTTAGTGTAAAATAACCATAAACTTGCATCTATAGTACCTGTTTAGAGGGTGATTGTATAGATCCGGCTGAATAGCTGCGGAAATTATACCATGGAGGAAGGGAAAATGATATCAAACCAGATTCTGCAAAGCACAATTGAAGGTTTAAAAAATATTACGAAGGCTGAGCTCGGAGTTCATGACATAGAAGGAAAGGTTCTGGTGTCTACCTTCTCGGATTCAGAATTAAGTCAGGCAGAGATAGCGGCGTTTGCCCAGTCTCAGGCAGATACACAGACCATTAAGAATTATCATTTTTTTAAGGTGTATGATGATCATCAGCTTGAGTATATTCTGGTGGCAAAAAGCGATGAGGATGACTGTTATCTGGTGGGAAGAATGGCATCCTTCCAGCTTCAGAGCCTTCTGACTGCTTACAAAGAGCGTTTTGATAAGGATAACTTCATCAAAAACCTTCTTCTGGATAATCTTCTTCTGGTGGATATCTACAATCGTGCCAAGAAACTGCGCATTGATTCAGAAGCACCGAGAGTTGTATTTATTCTCGAAGCAAGACCGGATAAGGATCAGGGCTCCATTGAGAATATAAAAACTCTCTTTGGCAGCAAAACAGGAGACTTTATCACAGCCGTGGATGAAAAAAGCGTCATAGTTGTGAAAGAACTGGCTCCCGGGGACGGATATGCGCAGGCAAATCGCATTGCTGCATCGATCCTGGATGCTGTCGGACTGGAGGACGATGATAAAACCTATATTGCATACGGCACCATCGTTCATGAACTGAAGGAAGTATCCCGTTCCTATAAAGAAGCAAGAATGGCACTGGATGTAGGAAAAATCTTCTTTGCAGAGAAGAATATTATTGCCTACAGCTCATTGGGAATCGGTCGTCTGATCTATCAGCTGCCCATCCCGCTGTGTAAGATGTTTATCAAGGAGATTTTTGCCAATAAATCTCCGGATGATTTTGATGAGGAGACTCTCACAACCATTAATAAATTCTTTGAAAACAATCTGAATGTTTCTGAAACATCCAGACAGCTTTATATTCACAGAAACACACTGGTGTACAGACTGGACAAGCTTCAGAAAAGTACCGGTCTGGATCTCCGCGTGTTTGAGGATGCGATCACCTTCAAGATTGCCCTGATGGTAGTTCGCTATATGAAATACATGGAGACAATGGATTTCTAAAGCTGGTCGGTTTTTTCTGACCGCATCGGAATTTGATTTGTCTTCAGAAAAAAATGGAGGAATAGAATGATTACTTTAGACAGTGTCAGTAAGAGTTATGATCCCAAGGCGCAGCCTGCGATCAGCAATATGACCTTACACATTGACAAAGGCGAGTTCGTATTCGTTGTTGGAGACAGCGGTTCGGGTAAATCTACCCTGATCAAGCTTCTGCTGAAGGAACTGGATGCTACATCCGGTACCGTTACAGTCAACGGATCGAATCTCTCAAAGCTTCCAAGACGAAAGGTTCCGAAGTACCGACGCGGCGTGGGTGTTGTGTTCCAGGATTTCCGCCTGTTAAAGGACAGGAATGTTTATGAAAATGTTGCATTTGCCCAGCGTGTCATTGAGAAACCGAACCGCATTATCAAAAAGCGTGTTCCCGAGGTGCTTACACTGGTTGGACTTGCCAATAAGTACCGTTCCAAACCCAAAGAGCTTTCCGGAGGAGAGCAGCAGCGAGTTGCTCTTGCTCGTGCACTGGTAAATCATCCGGACATTCTGCTGGCAGATGAGCCCACAGGAAACCTTGATCCGAAGAATTCCATTGAGATCATGCGTCTTCTTGAGGAAATCAATGCAAGAGGAACCACGGTTCTTGTGGTAACCCACAACAGAGAGATTGTAAATGAGATGAGAAAGCGTGTGATCCGCTTGAGGAAAGGCGTCATAGTCAGCGACGAAAAAGAAGGTGTTTACGTTGAGGATTAGTACGATTGGCTACAGCGCCGGCCAGGGAATTAAAAATATCGGAAGAAACAGGATGTTTTCCATTGCATCGATTGCAACAATGACCGCCTGCATCTTTCTGTTCGGTTTGTTTTTCTCAATTTTGATGAACTTCAATTATATTGTGAGAAACGTAGAGGACAATGTTGGTATCACTGTATTCTTTGAGGAAAATCTGGATCAGGCAACCATGGATTCCATCGGTGAGCAGATCCGGAGCAGAGAAGAAGTGACAGAAGTGAATTATGTTTCTGCTGATGAGGCCTGGGAGTCTTTCTCAGAGAAATATTTTGAAGGCAATGAGAGTGCAGCAGAGGGATTCAGAAATAATCAGGATAATCCTCTTGCCAATTCCGCGCACTACGAGGTATATGTTGACGAGATTGAGAATCAGGATGAACTGGTCTCTTATATCGAGGGTCTCACCGGTGTGCGTATGGTCAATCAGTCTCAGAAGGCTTCAGAAACCCTGAGTACTGTAAATACATTGATTGCTACTATATCAATTATCGTAATCCTGATTCTTCTTGCAGTATCTATTTTCCTGATCAATAATACCGTAACAGTCGGCATTTCTGTTCGAAAAGAAGAAATCGGTATCATGAAGCTGATCGGAGCCACCAACACATTTGTACGTCTTCCGTTTATTCTGGAAGGTATCATTCTTGGACTGATTGGTGCGATCATTCCTCTGGTGGCACTGTATTTCCTGTATCATCAGGCTGTAAATTATATACTGACAAGATTCAGTGTTCTGGAGGGATTTATGAACGGACTGCTTCCTGCATCATCCGTATTCTCCGTTCTGCTTCCTGTCGGTCTGATCCTTGGTATGGGAATTGGTTTCCTTGGCTCTATCTTTACCATCAGAAGACACCTGAAGGTGTAATAGAAGCTGCGGAAGCTGCAATACAGAAGTGAGTAGTAGGGGAACGCTGTGCGTTCCCCTTTTTCTGTTCATCATTCTATCTAGATAAGAAGGAGTTTAATGGAAAAGAAAGTAAAAAAAACCAGGGAAAAACTGAGCTTTATCAGAGGTCTTCTGACAGGGCTGGGAATTGTAGCCGTGATTTATTTTGTATCTATGGCTCTTCCGGTAGGCGGATATGCCCAGAAGCCGGGAACGCTGCAGGCATTAAGAAAATCAAAAGAAATTCAGAGAATGATTCAGAATTACTATCTGGATGAAGTGGATGAACTGACGCAGACGGAATATATGTATCTTGGACAGGTGGCAGGTCTGGGAGATGAATATTCCACCTATTATACGCCGGAACAGTATGCCTCGTATCAGAGGAAGCAGGCGGGCGCTTATATGGGAATTGGTATCTCAATTGCTCTGGCAGGCGAGGATGAATCGGAGATTGTGATCGTTGAATGTCAGGAGGGCTACCCTGCTGCAGAGGCAGGCATACAGGTAGAAGATGTGATTCTGGCAGTGAACGGAGAAGAAGTGGAAGGGATGACTACTGCAGAGGTTTCCACACTGATTCAGTCCTCTGAGAATAATACCGTAATACTGACACTGAGAAGAGAAGGGGAGAGTGACAGCTTTGATATTTCTGTAGAGATGACTGAACTGGAGCAGACCTATGTGGAGGGAGAAATGCTGAATAAAACAGTTGGTTATATCAGCATCAGCCAATTTACCGGCGTTACCTCCAATCAGTTTAAGAATACCTATGGTGAGCTGCAGCTTCAGGGAATGGAAAAACTGATTCTTGATCTCAGAGGCAATCCCGGGGGACTGGTAGACAGTGCCTGCGATACCTTAAGTCAGATCATATCCTCAGGTGTGCTTGTCTACACAGAGGATAAAAACGGAAAGCGAACAGAAAGAACCAGTGACGGAATCGGATCCATTGAGATTCCTCTGGTAGTTTTGGTGAATGCCGATACTGCAAGCTCTGCAGAAATCTTTGCCGGTGCAATTCAGGATTATCAGGTGGGAACCATTGTGGGGGAGACCACCTATGGTAAAGGAATTGTGCAGGATACGTATCGGCTGTCTGACGGAAGCTATCTGAAGCTGACCGTATCCAGATATTTTACTCCGAATGGACACAATATCCACGGAGTGGGTATCACGCCTGATGTGGAGGTCAGTATGGATACGGACAGCGACAAGGACATACAGCTGGACGAGGCATTGAAGCTGATTGCAGAACTGTAATCAGCTATCGACTTTTTGCGTCCCGCATATGCTCCTTCAGGGAAAGAAGCTTGTCACGCAGCTCTGCAGCCTGCTCGAAATTCAGCTCCGCAGCAGCGGCCTTCATCTGCTTCTCCAGTTTTTTTGCCAGCTTCTCCAGTTCCTTCAGAGACATGGACTCCGGATCCTTTTCCAGACGCTGCTCCGTCTCTGCCACATCTCTGGAGATGCTGATCAGATTTCGGACGCTCTTCTGAACGGTCTTTGGTGTAATGCCGTTGGCTTTATTGTAGGCTTCCTGTGCTTTCCGGCGGCGGGCAGTCTCCTCAAGAGCAACCTTCATTGAATCGGTGATCACATCTGCATACATGATGACGTGTCCCTCTGAGTTTCTGGCGGCTCGTCCGATGGTCTGGATCAAAGAGACAGAGGAACGAAGAAAGCCTTCCTTGTCTGCATCCAGGATTGCTACCAGTGTGATCTCCGGAATATCCAGTCCTTCTCTCAAAAGGTTGATTCCAACCAGAACATCGAATACATCCAGACGCATATCCCTGATGATCTTTGTCCGCTCCAGGGCATCAATATCGGAGTGCAGGTAGCGCACCCGGATCCCCACCTCTTTCATGTAATCTGTCAGATCCTCTGCCATACGCTTGGTCAGCGTGGTGATCAGCACCTTGTGATGAGCAGCCACCTCCTTATTGATCTCCCCGATCAGATCATCAATCTGACCTTCCACTGGCCGTACCTCTACTGCTGGGTCCAGAAGACCTGTGGGACGGATGATCTGCTCCGCGCGGAGCAATTCATGGTCTCCTTCATAGACGCCCGGAGTGGCGGATACAAACAGGATCTGATCAATACGCTCCTCAAATTCTTCGAAATTCAGTGGTCGGTTGTCCTTTGCGGAGGGAAGACGGAAGCCGTAATCCACTAAAGTGGTTTTTCGGGACTGATCGCCAGAATACATAGCACCGATCTGAGGGATGGTCTTGTGGGACTCATCAATGATGATCAGAAAATCATCAGGAAAGAAATCCATCAGGGTGTAAGGAGGCTGACCGGGCTCCAATCCGGACATATGGCGGGAGTAATTTTCAATGCCTGAGCAGATGCCCGTCTCCCGGAGCATTTCCACATCGAAATTGGTGCGTTCCCGGATCCTCTGTGCCTCCAGCAGTTTATCCTGACTTTTGAAGAAGGTCACCTGCTCCTCCATCTCCTGCTCAATGGCCTTCGTTGCCTGCAGGATGGTTTCCATGGGTACTACGTAGTGAGAAGCCGGGGAAATAGCGCAGTAATTCAGAGAACTGCGGATCTCGCCTGTCAGAACATCCACCTCAAGGATCCGGTCGATCTCGTCACCAAAGAATTCCACACGGACGGCAATATCCGTCTCCTGTGCAGGAATGATCTCCAGTACATCGCCCCGTACCCGGAAGGTGCCGCGGTGGAAATCAATCTCATTTCTCTCATATTGGATGTCGATCAGTTCGCGGATCACATCATCCCGGTCCTTCTGCATCCCCGGACGCAGTGCGATCACCATTTTCTCATAGTCCTTCGGACTTCCCAAACCGTATATGCAGGATACGCTGGAGATTACGATCACGTCCCTCCGTTCAATCAGGGAAGAAGTGGCAGAAAGACGGAGCTTGTCGATCTCATCGTTTCTGGAGGAATCCTTGGCAATATAGGTATCGGAGGAGGGGACATAGGCCTCCGGCTGATAATAATCGTAATAGGACACAAAGTATTCCACAGCATTGTGAGGAAAGAATTCCCTGAATTCACCGTACAGCTGAGCAGCAAGTGTTTTGTTATGGGCAATGATCAGGGTAGGCTTGTTCAGCTGCTGAATCACATTGGCCATGGTGAAGGTCTTGCCGGAGCCTGTAACTCCAAGAAGCGTTTCACACTGATTTCCCGCACGAAAACCATCCACCAGCTTCTGAATCGCCTGGGGCTGATCGCCGGTAGGAGCATATTCCGATACTAATTCAAAATGGTCCATACACTGTTCCTTTCATGGCAGTAGGATCACACCCGCTTCTGCAGGGGCGTGATCACAAGAGCGACGTGCATTCTGTCGGATACTTGTCCGAACTACTGTTCTTTTTTGGTATTATAGCAAATGGAAAACTTCTTGTAAATGCACATTTCTTGCAAAGATTGACGCAATCGGCTACAATGAAGGGAATAAAGGACTGATGCAGCCGGTATTCGAAACTTCTGCATCATTTTTTAAGAGAAATACCAATCATCTTCAGGAGAATAATATGACTCAATATACGTGGAATGAATACAGGCAGTTACTGAAAGACAGCGGACAGCTGACCTCCTTTCGTGATCCGGATGAGAACTGCAGCATACTGCAGCTGACCTATGAATCCGGAAAGGTTAGGCCGGGCTGTCTTTTTGTATGCAAGGGAGCTGCATTTAAGAAAGCCTATCTGGAGGATGCTCTTGCGAAGGGGGCAGTGGGCTATGTCAGCGAAACGGATTATGAGATCCCCGGTATTCCTTTCCTGCTTGTGCAGGAGATCAGAGAGGCGATGCCGCTGCTGGCGAAAAAATTTTACTGTGCACCGGATGAGGAGCTTACCATTGCAGCGCTGACAGGCACCAAGGGAAAAACCACAACCGCATATTTTCTGAAGGCATTGATGGATCAGGCAATGGAACGAAAAGGAAGACCCGAGAGCGGACTCCTTTCCACAGTGGAGGTGTACGACGGGGTAACTCGGGAAGGCTCCAGCATTACAACGCCTGAATCCATGGAACTATACAGGCATTTCAGAAATGCTGCGGATTCCGGCATCTCACATCTGACCATGGAGGTGTCCAGTCAGGCGCTGAAGTATCATCGTGTACAGGGAATTCCCTTCGAAATCGGAGTGTTCCTGAATATTTCCGAGGATCATATCAGCCCGGTAGAGCATCCGGATTTTGAAGATTATTTCCGGTCAAAGCTTTCACTGTTTTCCCAGGTGAGAACTGCTGTGATCAACAGAAATGCCGACCACTATGAAGAGATACGGACTGCGGCTGAGGCAGCGGAGCAGGTGGTGACCTTCGGAACAGATCCGGCAGCGGATGTGGCTGCATATGATATTGGAACCAGCGGGGGAAAAATCGTTTTTCGTGTAAAGACCGAAAGCTTTGATGAACCCTTCACACTGGCCATGCACGGTCTCTTTAATGTGGAGAATGCCCTGGCGGCGATCGCTGTCGGCACTGTGCTTGGGTTTGAGGTTTCCGATATGCAGCGGGCTCTGGCCGAGGTACAGGTCGGCGGACGTATGGAGGAGTATGTCAGTGAGGACGGAAACATTCATGTCATTGTAGATTATGCCCACAACGGATTAAGCTTTCGAAGAATTTTTGAATCAGCCGACAAGGAGTTTCCGGGCGCAGAAAAGACAGTTGTATTTGGATGTCCCGGAGATAAGGCCCTTAATAGACGGGGGGATATGGGAGAAGCTGCTTCGGAATCCTGTGTTCGAGCTTATCTGACCGCAGATGATCCGGGATCCGAGACGGTGGAGGAAATCTGTGCACAGATTGCTGCACATATGGATGAGAGCCGCTGCAGCTGGGAATGTATTCCGGACAGGGCAAAGGCGATTGAAACAGCCATAGACAGGATCAGGAAAGAGGGACGGCCTGCTGTTCTTCTTGTTCTGGGAAAGGGAAGTGAGCATGCCCAGAAAATAGGCGGCAGATCCGTTCCCTATGAATCAGATGCAGCTGTTGTGAAGAGATATCTGTGAGAATTCTGCCATGAGAGACGAACAGGATGTTTATGAGGAATTTACAAGCGCACGCAGGGAAGCACAAAAGCTGGAAGCGGCGCTGGAACTGCTTCGTCCCGGAGCGGGATTTTCCGATCAGGTGCGGGAGGAATTCGTCCGCTATCTGATCTGGAGAAAAAGACCCGCGGTCCAGTATCTGATTCGAAACGGAGATCTGGGACGCCTGCGTGAATTGAAAAAAATGGGATGGCTGGAGGAACAGTATCTGGAAAGCTATCGTGAGCTTGCCATTACCTGCAGGGAGACGGAGATCTGGTCCTGGCTGGTGACGGCGGGAATACCTGAGCCGAAACAGGATGCAGCAGAGCATACTTCCGTTCAGTCAGAAGAATCGGGAAGTATGTCTGAAAAAGCCGACAGGAACGAATCCGTTTCGTCAGAGACAGTCGGGAAAGACAGCGAAGTAAAGACTGAAGAAGCGTCTGCTGCGGAGAACACCGATGAGGCAGAGAAACAGCTTTGCAGAAGGGTCTGGAAACTGACGATAAAAAATCTCAGAATGAAGCTGCCCGGACTGTCAGAGGCATTGTCGGGACTTGATTTTCGGCCGGAGCTTCAGATCGATACCATTGCCTGTGACGGATTTACGGTCTTTTACAGGCCGGAATTTCTGCTGGATACCTTCCGGTGCAGTGCCGGAGATCTGGAGAGGATTCTTCTGCACTTGATCCTTCACAATATGTATCTGCATCCCCTGCTGATGCGCGGGCGCAGTGAAAGGCACTGGAATCTTGCCTGCGATCTTACCGTGGAACGCATGCTGGACAGCTGGAATATTCGGGGACTGGGGCGCCCCGGAGCCGATTACCGCAGCTATCTGCTGAAGGAGCTGAAGCTTCCCAGGCACTGGACAGGTACAGAGGCCATGTATGATATTCTCATGAAACAGTATCCGAATATGGAGCAGCTGAAGAAGCTGGAGGAACTGTACAGGCTGGATGATCACTGCAAATGGATCGTGTACCGGCCGAAACAGGAGGAAGATTTCAGAATGCAGGGTCAGTCCGGGGAAGAAGGCCGGAGCTCGCAGGGAGACGGAAAGGCCTTTCTTGAGAAATGGGAACATCTGCGGAAGGAATGGAATCCTCAGATGGGAGAAGAGCATAACCGGGCAGGAAATCAGGCAGGATCAAAAAGCCAGAAGGCAGCTGTCAGGAAAAAAAGTGATTACGATTACCGCAGCTTTCTGGAGGAATTCATGGTCTGCCAGGAGGAAGTAGAGCTGGATCTTGACAGTATGGACTATCTGCCCTACTGGTACAGCCGGAATCACTACAGGGACATTGTTCTGATTGAGCCCCTGGAATATAAAGAGGTCCATAAGCTGGATGAGATGGTGATCGCCATTGATACATCCGGTTCCTGCTCCGGCAGGATCGTCCGGCAGTTTCTGCAGGAAACCTGGTCGATCCTTACTGAGAGCGGCAATTTCTTTAAAAAAATGCATGTCCATATCATCCAGTGTGATTCTGCCATTCAGGAGCATGTGGTGGTACATTCCCGGGAGGAGTTCCAGGACTATATGGATCATGTAACAATAAAGGGACTGGGAGGAACGGATTTTCGGCCTGTTTTTGAACTGGTGCAGAAGCTGATCGATGAGAAGGAGCTGCTGAATCTGAAAGCCCTGCTCTATTTTACGGACGGTGACGGAGTCTATCCGAAGGATCCGCCGTCATTTGAGACAGCATTTATTTTCTTGAATCAGTTCTATGAAAAACAGAAAATACCGGAGTGGGGAATTCGTCTGAACCTCGGTTTGAAGCTGGAGGAATAAATCATGAATATTCAGGAAGCAAAGGATGAGATCATCCGTACTGTCAGGATCTATACTGCTAAGAATGATAAGGGACAGTACAGAATTCCGGCGGTGCATCAGAGACCGATCCTGCTGATCGGTCCGCCGGGAATCGGAAAAACAGCAATCATGCGTCAGGCTGCAGAAGCCTGTCAGGTAGGTCTGGTATCCTACACGATCACGCATCATACCAGGCAGAGTGCGGTAGGTCTTCCGGTTGTTACTACGAGAACCTACGGAGGCAGAGAGGTCTCCGTGACGGAGTATACCATGTCAGAGATCGTCGCATCTGTCTATGAATGCATCGAGCAGACCGGAAATCCGGAGGGAATTCTTTTTATCGATGAGATTAACTGCGTGTCTGAGACACTGACCCCCACCATGCTGCAGTTTCTGCAGAATAAAACCTTCGGCACCCATCGCGTTCCTGAGGGCTGGATCATAGTGGCGGCAGGAAATCCGCCGGAGTATAACCGTTCGGCACGTATGTTTGATATAGTTACTCTGGACAGGGTGAAGAGTATCACCGTTGAAGTGGATTTCCCCGTGTGGAAAAGATATGCATCCCTGACGGGAGTGCACAGTGCAATTCTCTCCTACCTTTCCTCGAAGACTCAGAATTTTTACTATATAGAAGAATCCAGAGGGGATCGGGATTTTGTCACAGCAAGAGGCTGGGAAGATCTGTCCATCCTTCTGAAAGCCTATGAAGAGGAAGAACTGCCGATTACTCTGCCGGTCATTCAGGAATACATACACAGCAGCAGGATCGCTTCCGACTTTGCTGCCTATTATCAGATGTATACCGGATATAAAAAGGAATATGCACCCCAGAATATTCTTGCAGGCACGTTGGAGAAGACAGAGCTTGTAAGACAGCAGCAGCTTCTGGGAAGTGCCATGCCGGATGAACAGTACAGTATCCTTCAGATGCTTCTGTCAGAGCTTCATCGCCTGGCGGGAAGCTACGAACAGGAGCATATATTCCTGAAACGCCGGAAGGAGGTTTTGTCACAGATCAGAGCGAGTGCAGATCGCCGGAAGGAGATGGCGGCTGTTCCTTTGCTGGAGCAGTTTCTTGAACAGTTTGACAATGCGCTGCACATTCGGGATGAACACCGGCTGATCTCCGAGGAGGAACGGAAGAGAGAAGAAGCAGTGCTTGTTTTTTACAATGACTGTATGTATCAGCTGCGAGGAAGAAGAACCGGGGACACTTCGGAGGCACTTGTATTCCTTGAAAACCGGCTTGCTCAGGCAGAAAATGATCTGGAGCAGGAGGCAGCAGGTCTGTCCGCAATGGTGGAACGGGCACTTGCCTTTCTTGAGGAAGCTCTGGGAGAAGGGGAAATGCTGGGATATTTCATGACATCCCTTTCTCAGAATCCATCCGCGGCGCGTTTCCTGGGAGCGCACCCCGGAAAACGGTTCCTGAAGCATCTGGAGCTGATGAACGCAGTGGACGAAGAAGCAGAGCTAAAGAGGCAGATTGAAGAAATTAGGAGGTAATACAGGAATGAAGAACATACTCTTTGCGGCATCTGAATGCGTGCCGTTCATAAAAACAGGAGGTCTGGCTGATGTGGCGGGATCTCTGCCAAAGGAGTTTCAGCGAGAATATTTTGACTGCAGGGTAGTGCTTCCCCGCTATGCAGGGATCAAGGAGAAGTACAGAGAGCAGATGGAGTTCGTAACCAGTTTTTACATGGATCTGAACTGGAGAGATCAGTACGTAGGCATATTTTCGCTGGTGCAGGACGGGATCACCTTTTATTTTATTGATAATGAAGATCATTTCGGCGGTGATAAGCCTTATGCCGGAATGCCCTGGGATCTGGAGAAATTTGCATTTTTCTCCAAGGCAGTTCTGTCCATGCTGCCTCTGATCGATTTTCATCCGGATGTGATCCACTGCCATGACTGGCAGACCGGACTGATACCTGTATATCTGAATGAGCGATTCCAGGGCAATGAATTCTATCACGGTATGAAATCTGTCATGACCATTCACAATCTGAAGTTCCAGGGGGTATGGACGATGTCCGATATGAAGAATATCACCGGTCTGTCCGATTATTATTTTACCCCCGATAAGCTGGAATTCAAGGGTGATGGAAGCTTTCTGAAGGGTGGTCTTGTCTATGCCGATGCGATCACTACCGTAAGCAATACCTATGCAGAGGAGATCAAAACGCCCTTCTACGGCGAAGGACTGGACGGTCTGATGCAGGCAAGAGCCAAGGATCTCCGGGGGATCGTGAACGGAATCGATTATACAGATTACGATCCTGAGCATGATCCTATGATCTTCAGGCATTACAATGCAAAAAGCTTCCGCAGGGAGAAGAAGGTGAATAAGACAGAGCTTCAGAAAAAGCTTGGTCTGGAGGTGGATGCAGGGAAAATGATGATCGGCATTGTTTCCCGTCTGACCGATCAGAAGGGCTTTGACCTGATTGCCTATATGATGGAGGAACTCTGCCAGGACGATATCCAGCTGGTCATTCTTGGAACGGGAGAAGAAAGATACGAAAATATGTTCCGTCATTTTGCATGGAAATATGACAGTAAGGTATCTGCCAATATTTTTTATTCAGAGGAACTGTCCCACCAGATCTATGCTGCCTGTGATGCATTTCTCATGCCCTCTCTGTTTGAGCCCTGCGGCCTGAGCCAGCTGATGAGTCTTCGTTATGGCACGATTCCGATCGTGCGTGAAACGGGCGGACTGAAGGATACCGTTCAGCCCTACAATGAATATGAGGGAACAGGAACCGGCTTCTCCTTTGCCAATTACAATGCGCATGAAATGCTGGGTACGGTTCGCTATGCGGAGCGTATCTACTATGATCGTAAACGGGAATGGAATAAGATCGCAGATCGGGCCATGGCCGCAGACTTCTCCTGGGGAGCATCTGCCAAACAGTACCAGGAGCTGTATGACTGGCTGATCGGATATTGATGATCAGCGTATTTTACATACTGTTACAAGCTTCAAAACAAAGAGAACATCCGGCGGATGTTCTCTTTGTTTTGAAAGCGGATCCCCTGAACAGGTACATGTACGCTGCTGTTCATCCGTTCAGGGAGAACTTGCATGTACCTCTTTGTACAAAGATTGTTCGTGTTTTGCAGTTGACAAGAAGAGCCGGATGTACTATTATTGATTCAGAAACACGAACATCTGTTCTTGAAGGCGTAAAGAACAGCTTGCATAAGATGTAACTATTCAGGCTCTGAATAGTTACCGTAAGATCATACATAGAAGGAGATATCAGAAAATGGCTGCAACAACGAATGATGCTAAGAAACAGGCTCTGGATGCAGCTCTCGGACAGATCGAGAGACAGTTTGGCAAGGGAGCCGTTATGAAACTGGGTGACGGCGGGACCAGCATGAATGTGGAAACCATCCCAACCGGCTCATTGAGTTTGGACCTTGCACTGGGACTGGGCGGCGTACCCAAGGGACGTATTGTGGAGATCTACGGACCGGAATCCTCCGGTAAGACAACGGTTGCCCTTCACATAGTGGCAGAGGCACAGAAGAGAGGAGGAATCTGCGGTTTTATTGATGCAGAGCATGCGCTGGATCCCGTTTACGCCAAGAATATCGGTGTAGATATTGACAATCTGTACATTTCCCAGCCGGATAACGGAGAGCAGGCGCTGGAGATCACAGAAACCATGGTTCGATCCGGTGCAGTTGACATTGTGATCGTGGATTCTGTGGCGGCTCTTGTTCCAAAGGCTGAGATTGACGGTGACATGGGGGATTCTCATGTGGGTCTTCAGGCACGAATGATGTCTCAGGCATGCCGTAAGCTGACAGCTGCCATCAGCAAGACAAACTGTATCGTGATCTTTATCAATCAGCTCCGTGAAAAGGTAGGTGTAATGTTCGGAAGTCCGGAAACAACCACCGGCGGACGTGCTCTGAAGTTTTATTCTTCCGTGCGTCTCGACGTAAGAAGGATTGAGGCTCTGAAACAGAGCGGAGAAGTAATCGGAAACAGAACAAGGATCAGAGTCGTAAAAAATAAGGTGGCTCCTCCGTTCCGTGAGGCAGAATTTGATATTATGTTCGGAAAGGGAATTTCCAAAGAGGGCGATGTGCTGGATCTGGCATCTCAGCTGGGCATAATCCAGAAAAGCGGTGCCTGGTTTGCCTACAACAACAGTAAGATCGGTCAGGGACGTGAGAATGCCAAGCAGTATCTGAGAGAGCACCCGGAGGTGCTGGCTGAGGCTGAGAATAAGGTTCGCGAGGCCTATGGTATGGATCCGACCGCCGAAGTTCCTGCAGCCCCGAGTTCGGCAGCAGCTGCGTCTGCTGACAAGGCAGACGAGGAATGAGCAGCACAGTTGACAAAGCAGCAGCTGCGGAACTGCTGAGAAAGCAGATCCGGGAAATTGAGACAGCTGACCGGGCAGGAGACGGGATCGAATCCCGCTCCTGCCCGTCTTCAATTCCTGCGATATGGAAGCCGGCAGTAAACAAGGCAATGAACCTTCTGCTGTATCGTCCCAGAACAGAGAAGGAGCTGAGAGACCGGCTGTCAGGCTGTGGTTATGAGCCGAATGCGGTGGATTTTGCTCTGAACTATGTCAGCTATTACGGGTATCTGAATGACACCAGATATGCGGAAGGCTATGTTCTCAGCAGGGGATCCGGAAAAAGCAGGTCAGCTCTCCGCAGAGAGCTGTCTGTGAAGGGAGTGGACGAGGCTTCTATTGAAGCGGCCATGGAGCTGCTGGAGACGGATGAACGAACTATCGTAGAGGAGCTTTTGAGAAAACGGTATGGGATGCCCCATAGGATGGACGAGAGAGAGCTGAGAAGAGCGGCAGGATATCTGGGAAGGAAAGGCTTTGCCGTATCACTGGTCTGGGGAGCGCTTCGAGAGTATCAGAATAGTGCCGATTCGGAGCCTGACGAGTTAGAATAGGCATTACTCAACTGTAACGGATAGTTCCCATTAATTTTAGTTCGGTCGATTGACAAAGTGACGAAAAAAGATTAGAATTGATTTGTTGTAGTTGTGCAATCATATATTGTTCAATATAGCAAAAAAACAATAAGGAGGTACTCCTGCTATGCCGACAGTTGTTCTTTGTGCGATTGTCGCGGTTGTTGCAGTGATCGTTACCGTACTTATTGCAGTTCCCTTAGCAGGCAGAACCGCAGTTGCAAAAAAAGTGCAGCAGGATGCTGAGAAGATCGGCACCGCGGAAGAGAAGGCAAGAAGCATCATTGATGAGGCGTTAAAAACCGCTGAAACAAAGAAGCGGGAAGCTCTTCTAGAAGCCAAGGAAGAAAACATGCGCGTGAAAAACGAGCAGGATAAGGAATATCGGGAAAGAAGATCCGAACTGCAGAAGTATGAAAAACGTGTCCTCTCCAAAGAAGAATCTGTGGATCGTAAAGCAGATGCTCTTGAGAGACGTGAGAACGATCTGAATGGCCGTGATTCAGAGCTGAAAAAGAAAGAAAAGAAAGTCGACGAGTTACATGCACAGGAAGTACGGGAACTGGAAAGAATTTCCGGTCTTACCTCCGAAGAAGCAAAAGAATATCTGTTAAGATCTGTTGAAAACGAAGTGAAAATTGACACTGCCAAGCTTTACAGAGAGCTGGAAAGCAAGGCAAAGGAGGAAGCCGGCCGTAAGGCAAAGGACTATGTTGTAACAGCAATTCAGAAGTGTGCGGTAGATCATGTTTCCGAATCTACTATTTCTGTTGTCCAGCTTCCCAGCGATGAGATGAAGGGACGAATCATCGGCCGTGAGGGTCGAAATATTCGTACTCTGGAGACTCTTACCGGAGTGGATCTGATTATCGATGATACTCCGGAAGCAGTGGTATTATCTTCTTTTGATCCGGTGCGCCGTGAGGTTGCCCGAATTGCATTGGAGAAGTTGATCGTAGACGGTCGTATCCATCCGGCCCGAATTGAGGAGATGGTGGAGAAGGCACAGCGCGAAGTGGATACAATGATCCGTGAAGAAGGAGAGGCTGCATGTCTTGAAGTAGGCGTTCATGGTATTCATCCTGAACTGGTTCGACTTCTTGGCCGTATGAAGTTCCGCTCCAGCTACGGACAGAATGCACTGAGGCATTCCATCGAGGTGGCACAGCTGTCAGGATTGCTGGCTGCAGAGGTTGGTCTCGATATCAGAATGGCAAAACGTGCCGGTTTACTGCATGATATCGGTAAATCTATTGATCATGAGGTTGAGGGATCTCATATTCAGGTCGGTGTGGATCTTTGCAGAAAGTACAAAGAGTCTGCACTGGTAATCAATACTGTGGAATCACATCACGGTGATGTAGAGCCTCAGACATTGATTGCATGCATCGTTCAGGCTGCAGATGCTATTTCTGCTGCACGTCCGGGTGCAAGAAGGGAAACACTGGAAACATACACTAACAGATTAAAACAATTAGAGGATATTACCAATTCCTTCAAGGGAGTTGAAAAATCTTTTGCTATTCAGGCAGGTAGAGAAGTACGTATTATGGTTGTGCCGGAGCAGGTCAGCGACGCTGATATGGTGCTGCTGGCTCGTGATATTTCAAAACAGATTGAACACGAGCTGGAATATCCGGGACAGATTAAGGTAAATGTGATTCGCGAAAGTCGAGTAACAGATTACGCAAAGTAAGAGTAAAAGCCATTCCGACAGGAAACTGTCAGAATGGCTTTTTTTAACGTTCTATGTTACTATTTAACTGTCGCTGAAAAGAAGGTTCCCGGCAGACGTTCTGAAGGGAAGAGTTCAAAGGAGCAGGTTATGAATCTTTATGAAGCAATTCAGGTGAAAAAAAGTGTACGATCGTTTACGATGGGTGAATTGCCGGAAAAAGAACTGGACAGAATAGGCAGACACTTCTCAGAAGTTACAAATCTGTTTGGGAATATCGAGACTGATTTTGCAGTATTGGATAATCACAAGGGGAGGAATCCGGTTTCAGGCTTTCTGGGAGTCAGAGCTCCATATTATATGATTTTTTATTCGGAGAACACATCGAGAAGCATGATGAACATCGGTTATCTGATGCAGCAGATGGCATTGTACCTCTGTACACGTGGGTTTGGTACCTGCTTCGTGAGGAAGCTTCATCTGAAAAAAAGTCAGAAAGTGAAAAACGGGAAAAAGGCGGTTGCTGCACTTGCATTTGGCAGAGCAAAAGGAGCCTATACCAGAAAAATGGTGGATGCACACAGAATGCCATTGGGGAAAATCTGTACGTTCCGTGAACAGCCGAGACTTTGGATGCGTCAGATGGTGGAAGCGGGCAGAATGGCGCCGTCCATATGGAACAGTCAGCCCTGGCGATTTGTAGTATATGACAACTGTATTCATATCTATACAGCAGGCGAATCCCATGACCGCCTTTCAGAAGCTCATGAGCTTGCCTTTGGTGCCTTGTTTGCAAATCTAATGACAGCGGGGGAGGAACTATGGCTGGAGCTGGATCTGATCCGCCTGAACACGGTTCCTGTCAGCCAGTACAAGCCCGAACAGTATCTGATCAGTGTGGTTCTGATCTCCTGAACAGCAGCACTGTGATGACAGATGAAAAAAAGAATAATTCGCTTGACAGAGTATAAAAACAGTAGTAATATATCACTGTTGGTTCACAGGACCAGCACTGATATGCGCGAGTGGCTCAGGGGTGGAGTACAACCTTGCCAAGGTTGGGGTCGCGGGTTCGAATCCCGTCTCGCGCTTTCAATTAAGCATCGGGGTCAAAACCGGTGCTTTTTATTTGCGCGAACAACGAGCCATGCGTACATGCCCGCATGTCCAATAGCGGCTGTTGTGACAACTTGAGAAACTCGCAAAGCGTGTTTCTCATAGTTTTTCTAAATCGAAAAGACTCCCTCCGCATCCGGTAAAGGGTCTTGAAAAAAACAGTAAAGGGCTCGAAAGGAGAACAGTCTATGAAAGATGTTTTGATCCCCTGTACAGAGTGCTGCGATTGTATTCCCTGTCCCGTAGGAATTAATATTCCCGCGGTTTTCAAAATCTATAATCTGCTTCCGGTGGAAGGTTTCGAGAAAACAAAAGTTCTGTACGATCAATTGGAGAAGAAGGCGGATGACTGTCTTCGCTGTGCCCGCTGTGAGAAACACTGTAAACAGAGAATTGGAATCAGCGCGATGATGTTTGAAATCGCAGAGGAAATGGAATAAAGCAGCGGCCGCACGGGAGATGGTTATGAAAATAGTTCTAATGGCAATGAATGCAAAATACATTCATTCAAATCTGGCAGTTTATTCCCTGCAGTCCTACGCGGAAAACAAAGGATATCACACCGTATTGAAGGAGTTTACCATCAATCAGCAGGAGGATGAGATCCTTCGGGAACTGGTAAAGGAGGAGCCGGATATACTGGCCGTTTCTGTATATATATGGAATGCAGAGCAGGTATTTGATCTGCTGACGGACCTTCACGGAATTTTGCCGAATACCGGGATATGGGCAGGTGGACCGGAGGTGTCCTGGCAGGCGGAAGAGATTCTTGAGAAATATTGCTGTCTGGACGGAGTGATGAGAGGAGAGGGCGAGAAAACCTTTACGGAGCTCTGCGGCATTTGGACAGATTCTTTTATCAAAAACGAACCGGTGCGGCCGGTGGGAGTTGCCGGAATTACCTGGAGAGATGACGATGGAAGCATAAGAAGCAATCCGGACCGGGAGCCGCTCTCTATGGATGAACTGATTTTTCCCTATGAAAATCTGGAACGATTTAAACACCGGATCTTATATTACGAAACAAGCAGGGGGTGCCCCTTTCGATGCAGCTACTGTCTGTCTTCAGTAGAAAAATCTCTTCGGTTCAGAAGTTGGAAACTGGTGAAGAAGGAACTTCAGTTCTTTCTGGATCACAAGGTTCCTCAGGTAAAATTTATCGACCGTACCTTCAACTGTAAAAAGAAACATACCATGGAGATATGGGAGTATCTGAGGGATCATGACAACGGTGTTACAAACTTCCATTTTGAAATTGGTGCAGACCTGCTGGATGAGGAGGAGATCAGCCTGCTGTCCGGGCTTCGTCCGGGATATTTCCAGCTGGAGATCGGTGTACAGACTACCTGCCGGGAGACCCTGAAGGAGATTCGCAGAATGGTAGATTTTAAGGAACTGTCGGAGAATGTAAAGGCAGTGATGGCAGCTGAAAATGTGCACCAGCATCTGGATCTTATTGCCGGGCTTCCTTTTGAGGATTATAAGCGGTTCCAAACATCCTTTAACGATGTTTACAGCCTTCATCCGGAGCAGCTGCAGCTGGGCTTTCTGAAGGTGCTGAGGGGATCCTACATGTATGAGAAGGCTGAGGAATACGGGATTTTGTGGAAGAGAAAACAGCCCTATGAGGTGCTTTCTACGAAATGGCTCTCCTATCGGGATATTCTTGATCTGAAGCTGGTTGAGGAGATGGTCGAGGTCCATTATAACAGCGGACAATTCCGTGAAACGATCGAACAGCTGGAATGTCTGTTCACCGATCCGTTTTCTCTATTTGAAGAACTGGGAAAATTCTACGAAGGAAAAGGCTACCTTCGGATGAGCCATACGCGGTACAGACGATATGAGATCCTGCTGGAATTTCTGCAGGAGCGGTCGGTGGAGGCGGAACCCATGGAAAGGATCCGCAATGCAATGATCTGTGATCTTTATCGAAGAGAAAACTGCAAGAGCCGTCCCGCATGGGCTGGCAGTCAGGAACAGTGGAAGGAGCAGATAAGAGCATTTTTCAGACGGGAGGAGGAACAGCGGACGTATCTGCCGGCTTACAGCCGGTACGATTGGAAGCAGCTCCGCTCCATGACCCATCTTGAGTTCCTGCAAAGCAAAGCTTCAAAGCATGGACAGCCAAAAACCACTGTGCTATTATTTGACTATAAAGCTCGAAATCCGCTGGACGGCTCAGCTCGTATGATTGATGTTACAGAGGCTGTTCCGGTTGAATGAAAATATAGGGTTACCGTTCACCCCGTGAACTGTAACAATAAAGGAGAGTGTGCTGATGAATAAAAGAGATAAGAGAAGAAGAATAGCAGCAGGTGTGATTGCCATTATTCTTGTGTTTATGATGGTGGTTCCCATGCTTTTAAGTGCAATGATCTGAGAAAGGAGTTCTTGTTGGACTGATGAGGAAAACAGGAAATAGCAATAGATACAAAAGAAAGATGTTACCGGCAGTTCTGGCGCTGCTGCTGGCTTTGCTGGTCCTGACGGTGTCCGGCTGCGGGAAAGAAGAAACAAAAGCTGCTGAGGAGGGACCTGAGACAGCTGCCTCGGGAGTATGGATCAACAATCACGACGTTTCAGGAAAAACCTATGAAGAGATCGCAGAAGTGATCAATCAGGATATTGCAGTGAGAGCAGAGGAAAGAATCACCTTATATGCCAATGGGCTGTCAGTGACTGTGACTGCAGGAGAACTGGGGCTGCACTGTACGGATGATTCCCTTGCAGAGAAAGCGCTGGCGTTTGGAAAAAGCGGTTCCGCGATACAGCAGTACAAGGATAACAGCTATATTCTGTCCTATGGCGCCTATGTGATCGATATTCCATATGAGGTATCCGAAGAACAGGTCCGTGCTGTGATCCAGGAAAAAACGCCTGCTCTCAGTGAGGGTACCGGCGGTTCCGTGCTGGTTCACAACGAGGACGGCAGCTTTACAGTCATCCCGGGTGAAAACGGAATGACTGTGGATGAGGATCCTTCTGTGGAAAAGCTGGTAAATTATATGAACAGTGAGTGGACCGGAGGCGTAGGAAGCACGAACCTGGCTGTGAAGGAGGGAGATATCTCTGATGAGGTGGCAGCGCTGTCTATGGTACAGGATCTGCTGGGTACATTTGCTACTTCCTATGATGCATCAGAGGAGGAGAGAAGCACCAATATCGAAGTGGGGACAGCAAAAATCAACGGTCTTCTGCTGTATCCGGGCCAGTCGATCTCAATCTGTACGCTGCTGGAGCCGTTCACGGCAGAGGAGGGATATCAATCCGCTCACTCCTATGAGCAGGGGCTGATCGTGGATAGTATCGGAGGCGGTGTCTGCCAGATTTCATCCACCCTCTACAACGCTGTGCTCCGGGCCGAGCTGCAGATTGACGAGCGAGTTCCTCATTCCATGGTGGTAGGTTATATTGCACCGTCTTTGGATGCTGCCATTGCAGAGAATACAAAGGACCTGATTTTCACGAACAATACAGATGGTCCGATTCTGATCGAGGGATATGCGGGAGGCGGAACGGTTGCATTTTCAATCTATGGCCATGAGACAAGAGATCCTGCCAGATCCATTGATTTTGAATCAGTGATCCTGGAGGAAGAAGAGTACACCTATCAGTTTGAACTGGATGCCACTGAGGAAGTAGGCGCTTATGAGACCAGTGATCCACGTAATGGTGTCGAGGCAGAAGCCTACAAGCTGACATACCAGAACGGCGAGCTGGTAAGCAGAGAACTGTTGTCCAGATCCAGCTACAGGATGTCTCCGATGGTCTATACCATTGGTATCATGGGAGCAACGGAGGATGAAATCCTGCAGCTATCCGAGGCAATTGCTACGAATGAGATCGATGAAGTGAACAAGGTATTGGGTCGTCTTGAACTGAAGTATCCCGATGCAAAGACCAGTTCGGAAAAACAGGAGGAAGCAGAGGAAGCAGCTGCGGCAGCGGAATAATGCTTGCGCTTGCCTTGAAAACCAAAGTCCTCTGAAGAGGAGAGAACAGAATGGCACATATTAATATTGTTCTTCTTGAGCCGGAGATACCGGCTAATACAGGGAATATCGGCAGAACCTGTGTTGCAGCAGGCGCAAGCCTGCACCTGATTGAGCCCCTGGGATTCAGCCTCAGTGAAAAGCATTTGAAACGGGCGGGAATGGATTACTGGGGAAAACTGGATGTAAGGACATATGTCAATTATCAGGATTTTCTGGAGAAAAATCCCGGCGCGAGGATTTATTATGCAACTACAAAGGCTCCCCGCATGTATACAGAGGTCGCCTTTGAGGATCACTGCTTTATCATGTTTGGAAAGGAAAGTGCAGGAATTCCTGAAAAAATTCTCTATGAGAATCAGGAAAGCTGTATCAGAATTCCCATGCTGGAGGAGATCCGCTCTCTGAATCTGGGTAATTCTGCTGCCATCGTTCTGTATGAAGCTCTTCGCCAGCATGGTTTTGATCATATGCAGGGCACAGGTGAATTAAGAGAATATCAGTGGAAACTGTGATAATCCGCAGATCGTGTATAGATCAGTATGGGAATGCCCCGCCCCTCAGGCGGTGAGATAATCTGCTTGATCGGAATATACGCAAAGGAAAACAGCCCTGAGAAAGGGATCGATTGGATCACTTTCTCAGGGCTGTTTTTCAATTGTCAGCAAGCTTTAATGTAAAGATAAACTCTGTGCCGGCACCCTCCGTGCTGATGACATCAATTTTCTGTCCATGGGCCTGAATGATCTCCTGGACAATGGAAAGTCCCAGTCCGGTTCCCCGCTTGTCTTTTCCTCTGGATGCATCGATCTTATAGAAACGGTTCCAGATCTTCTGAATGGACTCCCGCGGGATCCCAACACCATGATCCCTCACAGATATGTACAGTTTTTCATGTCGGACGGTGGTCTCGATTTCTATAGAAGAATCCTGGGGACTGAACTTGATGGCATTGTCCAGCAGATTGTACAAAACCTGCTGAATACGGCCGACATCGGCAGAGACAAGCATGGTCTCTTCTGTAAGAAGCAGCTCCAGCTGTATCTTTTTTTCGGTGCATGTTCCCTCGAAGGAGGCGGCTGTATTCTTGATCATCTGGTTGATATCGAATTTTGTAATGTTCAGAAGAAAGCCTTTATTATCCAGGTTATTGAGAGTGAGCATCTCAGCAGTCAGCTTATTCAGTCGTTCTGCTTCATTCAGAACGATCTTCAGATATCGTTCCTGCATTTCAGGAGGAATGGTTCCATCCAGCATTGCCTCTATATAGCCTTTGATCGAGGTGAGGGGAGACCGGAAATCATGGGATACATTCGCAATGAATTTCCTCTGGAATTCTCCGGTCTTTTCAAGCTCCGATGCCATGTAATTCAGAGTGTTGGCAAGATATCCCAGCTCATCATCGCTGTTCACAGGAATCTTGTAGGCAAGATTTCCGGATGCATATTCTTTCGCACCGAGGGTGATCTTGCGCAGCGGGCCGTAGATCTGGAACAGCAGAAAAATCAGAGATACAGCTAGAATCAGGAAAATTCCTGCTGCAACGATATAAAAGGTCAGAAGAAGAGATTCCCGCTGATCAATAACGGCGCTGTAGGGATAGTGGATCGCCACATACCCCCGCAGATTCAGATTATATGTTACAGGAACCATCACCGACACCATGCGTTCCTGAAAACAGCTGAAAAAACTGCCGACGGTGTAATAGGAGCTTCCCAATAAGATCGGATCAAAATCTTCGATCTGTTCATTGTTGTTGGTAAGAGCGGAATCTGTATTCAGCAGAATCGTTCCGGATGGGTCGATCAGCCAGATCCGGACATTCTCCGCTGCAGCAATAGACTTCAGATCATCATAGAGGTCTGACAGCGTACTGCCGCTCTGGTAGTAATTCAGTGCCTGCCGGTCTGCAAGATTACCTGCCAGGGCGTAGGTCCTGGTGCTGCTGCTTTTCAAAACGTTACTCTCGATCAGCTGTGAGCCTATGGTGGAGGTGAACAGAAAGGAAATCAGGATTACGGCAGCAAAGCTCAGAATGAACTTTAATGAAAGAGTTCGTTTCATGTGTTTCTGACCTCAAATTTATAGCCGATTCCCCAGACTGTGCTGATGGACCAGTTTGCATGATCCCGGATCTTTTCTCTGAGCCGTTTGATGTGGACGTCAACGGTACGAGTGTCACCGATGTATTCATAGCCCCAGATATGATCCAAAAGCTGCTCTCTGGTAAAGACCTGATTCGGTGATGCAGCCAGAAAATACAGAAGCTCCAGCTCCTTCGGCGGCATGTCAATGGTTCTTCCCATATATACAACTGAATAGTTCGTAAGATTGATCGTCAGATCCTGATATTCCACCATCTTATTTCCGGAGGGGGACGCAGCTGCAGCCGGCTGGAAACGCCGGAGCACAGCTTTTACCCTTGCCACCAGTTCCTTTGAATCAAAGGGCTTGATCATGTAGTCATCAGCACCGAGCTCCAGCCCCAGCACCTTATCAAAGACCTCTCCCTTTGCCGACAGCATGATGATCGGGACATTGGATTTCTGACGGATCTCCCGACACACCTGATAGCCGTCGATCCCCGGCAGCATCAGATCCAGCAGGATCAGGTTGGGCTGAAAGGAGGACCATGCAGATAGTGCGGCTTCTCCGTCATTAACGATCATACATTCGAAGCATTCCTTCGTCAGATACAGAAAGATCAGCTCCGCAATGTTATTGTCATCATCTACGATCAGTATTTTTTGTTTGGCCATAATGTAATACTCCTGTTTACTAATAAATCGAGCCTGCGCACAGAATCGGATCGGTACATGTCAGCCGGATCGTACGTAAGACAGCGGATCTGTGATCTGCCCAGTCAAACGTCTACGCAGTTGACCTGAATCAGGATTTCCGGAATGTAGCGATCGTTACGCCGGCATCCCCCTCTCCGAAGGCTGCCTGGTGGAATTCTTCTACGATGCGCTGGGTTCGGAGATAATTCTGTACACCCTTTCTAAGCGCACCGGTGCCCTTTCCGTGAACGATACGGACGCTGGGCAGATGAGCCAGATAGGCATCGTCCAGATATTTATCCAGTTCGGCGATGGCCTCATCCACTGTTTTTCCAAGGAGGTTGATCTCGGTGTGAACCGTAGAGGATTTTGCCATCTTGATCTTGCCGGAGCTGGATTTAGAGAAACCGCCGCCGGTGATCACAGGCTCATCGATCAGCATCAGATCAGAAATATGGATCTTGGAGCGGATGATTCCCATCTGTACAAACAGGAAACCTTTTGAATCCGGTTTTGTACTGACGGTTCCCTTCAGGTTCATGCTCAGGACCTTAACAGAATCACCGATGTGGAGATCGCCCGGCTTCAGCTGCTTCTTCGGCTTTGCCTCTGCTTTAAGGGTGTTTTTGGAACGGGTCTTATCCAGCTTTCCTCTCAGATCGGAGCGCTTCTTCTCCATCTCCTTCACGGAAACATTGGATTTTCCGAATTTTTGGAAATCGCGCATGGTCTGGTCGGCGTAATCCTTTGCCTCCTGCAGAACAGTGCGTGCTTCTTCGTTTGCCTTTGCCAGGATTTTTTCTTTCTGGCTGTCCAGACGCTCCTGCTTGTCAGCGAGCTGCTTCTTCAGAGATTCCGCCTCCTGCCTGTAGCGTGCCACCTCTTCCTTTTCTCTCTCGAGGGCGATCCGATTCTGCTCCAGACTTGTCAGCATATCCTCGAAGGATTCATCCTGCTCACTGATCTGCTGCCTTGCCTCGTCAATGATATATTCCGGAAGGCCCAGCTTACTGGAAATAGCAAAGGCATTACTTTTTCCCGGCACACCCACCAGCAGACGGTAGGTGGGACGGAGTGTTTCCAGATCAAACTCGCAGGAGGCATTCTCTACGCCAGGTGTGGAGAGGGCATAGACCTTCAGCTCACTGTAATGCGTGGTTGCCATGGTACGGATCCCCTGACGATGCAGGAAGGAAAGAATCGCAATGGCAAGAGCAGCACCCTCTGTGGGGTCAGTACCTGCTCCAAGCTCGTCAAATAGAACAAGAGAATGCTCGTCAGCCTTCTCCAGGAAAGAGACTGTGTTGGTCATATGGGAAGAGAAGGTACTTAAGGACTGTTCAATGCTTTGTTCATCACCGATATCAGCATAGACCTCAGTGAAAAGAGAGAGCCGGGAACGGTCCAGAGCCGGAATATGCAGACCGGACTGCCCCATGAGGGTAAGAAGTCCGACGGTTTTCAGAGAGACAGTCTTGCCTCCGGTATTGGGACCGGTGATGATCAGCAGATCAAATTCCTCTCCCAGAGTCAGATCAATAGGAACCACCTGCTTCCTGTCGATCAGAGGATGGCGGGCCTTTCTAAGCTGTACGATCCCTTCTGTATTAAAAATCGGTTCAGTAGCATTCATATCCATCGCAAGACTGCCCCTGGCAAATATAAAGTCCAGCTCAGTCATATTTTCCAGATTGTACTGGAGAAGCTCCGTATAGCCGGAAGCCCGGGCACTCAACGCAGCAAGAATGGTATCAATCTCTTTTGCTTCACTGATCTCCAGCTCCCGAATCTCATTATTAAGCTTTACGATCGCCATCGGTTCTACGAAGATCGTGGAGCCGGTGGAGGACTGGTCGTGGATCATGCCGGAGACCTGATTTTTATATTCGGCCTTAACGGGAATACAGTATCTGCCGTTCCGCATAGTGATCACCGCATCCTGCAGATAGGTTCTCATGGAGCCGGTGAGCATGCCGGAAAGCTGACTGTGGATCCGGTCCGAGCAGCCGCGGATATTTCTGCGGATAGATTTCAGAGCAGGGCTGGCGTCGTCGCTGATCTCCTCTTCAGACAGAATACAGCGGCGGATCTCCGTGGAGAGCGGAGTGAGAGGCTCCAGAGAGTCAAAAAGAACAGTGAGAGAATCGGCCTGTTCGTTGTCGCTTTCCCTTCTTCCATAGGCCTTTACCCTTGCAGTGTTTTCCAGAAGAGAGGCGATCTGCAAAAGCTCAGAGCTGTTCAGAGAACTGCCAATCTCCAATCTGCGGATGATCGGGTAGATGTTTTTTACGCTTCCGAAAGAAATGCTGCCCTTTTTAAACAGACAGGACAATGCATCCGCCGTCTGCTTCTGCATGGTCTGTATATCTCCCAGCGAATCAGAGGGAAGAAGCTTCCTGCAGCGCTCCTGTCCCATAGGGGAGGTGGCTCTTGCGGTGAGCAGATCGATAATCTTATCAAATTCAAGAGTTTTCAGTGCTTTTTTATTCATAGTAATTTCCTTTATATTGTATTCACCTCTGAATGAGAGGTATGAATGGACAGGTGTATCGGGTCATATCGTACCTGTTCGCATAACGTCACACCTATCCATCCTGTATTTTAACGCAAAACCCTCTAAGAGAAAAGAATTTTACTTGAAAATCCTCAATAAACTGTCAACGGGGCTGCGTTTCTCGGGAACTGTAACAGGCTATTCATAAATTGTTCATACTTTACTGCTAAAATGATTTCGTTAACCGCAGGCTGATTGTTACTGGTCACACTTTGAACTGTAACGGCTAATTGAGGGCTCTGGTATGGCAGATTTGAATGAACAGGATTTTCAGAACAAGCCGAAAGACGGAACCGGCAGTGATGATGAATACTATTTTATAAAGGAAACAAGGAAGAAAAAACCGGAAGACAGACAAGTCTGGATCAGACGGATCCTGATCACTGCAGTCATGGCTGCGGGAGCAGGACTTCTGGCAGCACTGCTGTTTGCAGTGTCTGTTCCCTGGTTTCAAAAACTGCTGGGCAGCAGTCTGAACGGCTCTGAGAAGGTTGAAATCGCCGGAATCAGCAGTTCCTCTGAAGAAGAAAGTGAGGAAGAACTTTCGGAAGGAGCGGAGAACGGAGAAGAGGTCATTGAGGATGCTGAACATACTTCCGATGAGAATGCCGGGGAAGCTGTAAAGGAACCGGCAGAAGAGGAAGAGCATTTTCTCGAGGACTACAGCCGGATCTATCAGGAGATGGCTGCTGTTGCAGAAAATGTGGAATGTTCCATGGTAGAAGTGATCGGGGTTACAGGCAATCTGGATTATTTTAATCATGATTACGAAAACCGTCAGTCCCTGTCCGGTCTGCTGGTAGCAGAATCCTCCTCCTCCCTGTACTGTCTCGCAGAAAACAGAAGTCTGAAGAAGGCTGATTCGATCCAGGTGATCTTCTGTGACGGTGAGAGGGTCAATGCGGAATTTGTCACTTCAGATCCTGAGACGGATCTTGCTGTTCTCTCTATCAGCCGGTCAGAGATCGGAGACAGTACCTGGAATACGATTCGTACTGCCTCTCTTGGAAATTACAGTACCCTTCAGCAGGGAACTCCCATTATCGCCCTTGGAAGCATCCACGGACTGGGGGACAGTCTGGAATATGGCTTTGTCACTTCTTCAGATCATACAATCAGTTTCTGGGATGTGAATTACAATGTGATCGTTACCGATATGGCCGGCAGCAGCTCGGGAAGCGGCTGCCTTGTGAATCTGCAGGGGGAGGTGGTAGGCTTCCTGAATCAGAATATCAGCTCTGGTGAGTGTCAGCTGGTTACAGCAATTCCTGTGAAGCAGCTCAGCTCTCTGATTGAGGATCTGATCAATGAGGTACCGCAGATCCGGATCGGAATCAAAGGGCAGACTGTTACTGAGGCAATCAGTGATTCGGCAGGCATTCCGCGCGGTGTGCTTGTAACGGAGGTGGAGCAGGAATCCCCGGCCATGTATGCGGGACTCAAGGAACTGGATGTCATTACTGCGGTAAATGGCGAGGAACTGAAGAGTTTTCGGGATTACAGGCGGGTCATTGCAGCTCTGCAGGAAGGGGCAGAGGTGCAGGTGGATGCCATGCGGATGGGCAAAGAAACCTATGAATCGATCACTTTCCGGTTGAAACCGGAAACAAAATAGTGCATTATTAATTCAGCTGCAGAATATGAGGTGGTCATTTTCTGCAGCTGATATGCGTTCCATCCGTGGAACCTGTAATATGATATTGATAGAAGGAAGTAACGTATGAAGTATATTAAAGAATTCAGAGAAGGCGGCAGAGTAGCGGGTGTCTATCTTTGCAAACACCGTCAGTCAGCAGTGACAAAAAATGGAAAAGCCTATGAGAATGTGATTCTCCAGGATAAGACAGGAACCATCGATGCAAAGATCTGGGATCCGAACTCCAGCGGGATCGATGAGTTCGATGCCCTGGATTATATCGATGTAATGGGGGATATTAACAGCTTTGCCGGTTCTCTGCAGGTTTCCATCCGCAGAGTACGGAAGGTCTCTGAGGGAGAATACGATCCGGCGGACTATCTGCCCTGCAGCCGTTATAACATAGAAGACATGTATACAGAATTGATGAAGTATGTCAACAGCATTCAGAATCCATGTCTGAAGCAGCTGCTGGAGGTGTTTTTTGTCCGGGATGAGGCATTTATCAAAAGCTTCAAAACTTCCTCGGCAGCAAAGACGGTGCATCACGGATTCGTGGGCGGTCTTCTGGAGCATACCTTAAGCGTCGCAAGGATGTGTCAGTTTTATACAAGGGTCTATCCTGTCCTGAACAGAGATCTTCTTATTACTGCTGCGATTCTTCATGATATCGGAAAGGTTCGTGAGATCGCGCAGTTTCCGGTAAATGATTATACCGATGACGGTCAGCTTCTGGGACATATCATGATCGGTGCCGAAATGATCCATGATGCGGCACGGGAAATCGAGGGCTTCCCGCAGCAGCTGGAAAAGGAATTGAAGCACTGTATTCTGGCACACCACGGAGAGCTGGAATACGGTTCGCCCAAAAAACCGGCACTGGCAGAGGCAGTTGCTCTGAATCTGGCAGACAATACGGATGCAAAGATGGAGACCCTGACAGAGCTGTTTGAGCATGCGGACCCGCATGCAGAATGGCTGGGATACAATCGTTTCTTTGAGTCAAACATTCGAAAGACAGGAGAGCTCTGATGGCACATCAGAAGAATGAGATCCTGACGGTGCGGATCACCGATATGGGATTGAACGGAGAAGGAATCGGCAGAACGGAGGACGGTTATACCCTGTTTGTGAAGGATACCGTGACCGGGGATCTTGCCGAGATCAAGATCATAAAAGCCAAGAAGCAGTACGGGTACGGAAGACTTATGAGGCTGCTGGAGAAGTCAGATAAACGGACAGAGCCCTTCTGCAGGAATGCAAGAGCCTGCGGAGGCTGTCAGCTGCAGGCCGTGTCCTATCCGGAGCAGCTGCTCTGGAAACAGGAGAAGGTTCGTAATAATCTGACCCGGATCGGCGGCTTTACGGATCCGGAGGTACAGCCGGTGCTTGGCATGGAGGCACCGGTCCGCTATAGGAATAAAGCCCAGTTTCCAATAGGAAAGGATAAAGAAGGAAACCTGATTGCCGGATTTTATGCCGGACGGACCCATTCCATTATCCCCTGCACAGACTGTCAGCTGGGAGAAGAGGGGAACGAACGGATCCTCTCGATTCTGCTGGACTGGATGAAGGAATACCGAATCTCTCCTTACGATGAGACCTCGGGAAAGGGACTGATCCGTCACTGCCTGATCCGAAGAGGGCACAGCACCGGACAGTGGATGGTGTGCCTGGTGATCAACGGAGCTTCAGTTCCGAGGGCGGATCAGCTGGTGCAGAGGCTGACTTCTGTAGAGGGAATGACAAGTATTACCTTCAGCTCCAATACCAGAAGAGACAATGTGATCATGGGAGATACGGTTGTTCTGCTCTGGGGAGAGCCCTGGATCGTTGATTCCATCGGGACCATCCGGTATCAGATATCTCCACTGTCCTTCTACCAGGTGAATCCGCTGCAGACGGAAAAGCTGTACGGAAAGGCGCTGGAGTTTGCCGGACTCACAGGCAATGAAACAGTCTGGGATCTGTACTGCGGGATCGGAACCATCTCCCTGTTTCTGGCGCAGAAGGCAAAAAAGGTCTACGGGGTGGAGATCGTTCCACAGGCCATCGAGGATGCCCGGGTCAATGCACGGCTGAACGGAATTGAAAATGCAGACTTTTACGTGGGTAAGGCAGAGGAGATTCTTCCGGAACTTTATAAAAAGCAGAAGGTCTATGCAGATGTGATCGTAGTAGATCCGCCGAGAAAGGGCTGTGATACAGCACTTCTCGAAACCATGGTGCGCATGGCACCGAAGCGGATCGTGTATGTCAGCTGCGACTCCGCAACTCTGGCAAGAGATCTGAAGATCCTCTGCAGCAGCGGGTACCGCCTGGAACAGGTGCAGCCGGTTGATATGTTCCCGCACACCGTCCACGTTGA
>JAUNAJ010000021.1 GCA_030527645.1 Lachnospiraceae bacterium
ACATGCGGTGAGAGGCTATAGGGTGGCTAGTCTACTTTTGACACCCAAACCAATATTGATTCGATCAGCTCAGACCGGATCAGAATGGGATGCCCCGGTCTGCCCTGAAAGCAGGGGGTCACAAGGAGCTGATTCAGATCCAGCATCTTCGTTACTGTTTCAGCAGTAAACAGCGGTACATCTACCGGTGAGAACAGAACCGTGTCTGCCTTATCCTTCAGGTAGTCCAGACCGATTTTTACAGAGTCGAACATCTGTGTAGAGGCATACTGTTCATTTCGCAGAAATACAATGTTATTAGAAGCAAGATGATGCTCCAGAATCTCGGAATTGTAGCCTGTCACCATGACGATTTTGCTGATGCCTGCCTGTCTGAAGTTATGAATGACACGCTGGGCGATGGAGATGGTTCCCATCTGCAGCATTGGTTTAAAATCACCCATTCGTGAGGATTTTCCGGCGGCTGTAATTAAAGCGGCAGTCCTCATGTATATACCTCCAGGTTTATGATCAAGTGATTACACAAAATGTGTAAATTTAACAACAGTATAGCACTGATTTGAGAAAATAGCACGGTTTTTATGCGAATAGTATTTATTTATATGTTGAAGATTCGTAATTATGCATGATAACATTAGATTATACGATAAATTATTTGATTTGGAGCTTTATAATGGATCAATTATTTGAAATTACTGCTCATGAAGTAACAATAGAAGTAAAGGATGAACGGACGGGGCAGCTGTTCAGGCGGACGCTTCCCATTGATTTCTATGAGAATGCCAATGTACTGAAGCTTTCCGGAGAAAATCTTGACGGTTCAAGCTCATCTATTACCTTCTATTCTGTGAAAGGAGTGGAAAAGCTGAAGGATCTGACCGGCAGAGGGCCGGATCATGATCCCTGCGGGACACACGGACAAAAGGAAAAGTAGGGAATTCTGAAAGTAAGGAGGAATGTGCATGATTAAAAAAACGTTAAAGATCAATGGAGTGGAGCGGATTCTTATTCTGGATCAGGATGAGACCCTGGCTCAGGTGCTGCGTGAGCATCTGCTTCTTACCGGCTGTAAGATCGGCTGCGGTGAGGGACACTGCGGTGCCTGCAATGTAATTCTGAACGGTAAAGTTGCAAGATCCTGTATCTACAAGATGAGCCGTGTGCCGGATCATTCAGAGATTACTACTATTGAAGGTGTGGGAACGATCTCTGATATGCACCCCATTCAGGTGGCCTGGATGGCATACGGATGTGCGCAGTGCGGATTCTGTTCACCGGGATTCATCATTTCTGCAAAGGTGCTGCTTGAGAATAATCCAAGTCCGACCCGCGAGGAGGTAAGAGACTGGTTTCATAAACAGCGCAATCTCTGCCGCTGTACCGGATATAAGCCTCTGATCGATGCAACAATGGCAGCAGCTGAGGTTCTTCGAGGCGAGAAGACAAAAGAGGATCTTGTGTTCCGTCAGACCGGCGATTCCATCGTGGGAACAAATTATATTCGTCCGTCTGCGGCGCAGAAGGTAACCGGTACCTGGGATTTCGGAGCAGACGATGCACTGAAGATGCCGGAGGGAACACTTCGGCTTGCTCTGACACAGGCTGCTGTTTCTCATGCAAATATTCTCAGTATTGATACTGCGGAAGCTGAGGCAATGCCGGGTGTTGTTCGTGTTATTACAGCAAAGGATATTAAAGCAGCAGGCGGTACCAATAAGATCAACGGCCTTGTCATGCTCCCGAAGCATAATAAAACAGACGGTTTCGAGCGGCCGGTTCTCTGTGATGAAAAGATATTCCAGTTCGGCGATGCGATTGCTATTGTAGCAGCTGATACGGAGGAGCATGCTCGTGCGGCTGCTGATAAAGTGAAGGTGGAGATTGAGGAGCTTCCGGCCTATATGAATGCATTGGATGCAATCGCAACGGATGCAGCCGAGATCCATCCGGGTATTCCGAATGACTTCTTTGAAACAAATTGTATTAAGGGACCGGAGTTTGACTGGGACAGCATTCCGGATTCTCAGCAGGTAGAAATTGAGTCCTACTGCTCACGTCAGCCGCACCTTCATCTGGAGCCTGACTGCGGATATGGATATATCGATGAAGACGGTATGGTTACCGTTCATTCTAAATCCATCGGTATTCACCTGCATATGCCGATGATCGCTGACGGTATCGGTGTTCCGATGGAGAAGCTCAGACTGGTGCAGAACCATGCAGGAGGCACCTTCGGATATAAATTCTCTCCGACGAACGAGGCTTTGATCGGTGCAGCTGCAAAGATTCTGGAGCGTCCGGTATCACTGGTATTCAATCAGTATCAGAACATTACCTATACAGGAAAGCGTTCTCCTGCATTTATGAATATCAAACTGGCAGCGGACGAAAAAGGAAAGCTGCTTGCAATGTGGGGCAACAACTACGTGGATCATGGTCCCTACTCTGAGTTCGGTGATCTGCTGACCATGCGTCTGTCACAGTTTACCGGAGCAGGATACGGCATTGATTCGATCCGCAATAAGAGTACAACTGTATTTACCAACCATGCCTGGGGATCTGCCTTCCGTGCCTATGGTTCCCCACAGTCTTTTATGGGCTCTGAGATTGCCATTGATGTTCTGGCAGACAAGATGGGAATTGATCCCTTCGATATCCGTGAGATGAACTGCTACAAGGAATCCGAGCATACAACGATTCCGACCGGTTATCCGCCGGAGGTATATTGTGAGGAGGATCTGTTTAAGAAGGCTCGACCGCTGTATGAGGCAGGTAAAAAGCGTGTGGCGGAGAAGAATGCTGCTTCTGACGGAAAGATCAAATACGGTATCGGTGTTTCTCTCGGCGTATATGGCTGCGGTCTGGACGGCGTGGATACATCCAATGCCTTTGCAGAGCTGAATCCGGACGGAACAGTTACCATGTATTCTGCCTGGGAGGATCACGGACAGGGTGCTGACATGGGCGTTCTGGTATCTTCTCATGAGACACTGCGTCAGGCAGGAATCAAGCCGGAGCAGATCCGCCTTGTTATGAACGATACGAAGACCTGTCCGAATGCAGGTCCTGCGGGTGGTTCCCGTTCACAGGTCATGACGGGAAATGCCTGCCGCCTAGCTGCTGAAAACCTTGTAGCTGCAATGAAGAAGGAAGACGGCACCTTCCGTACCTACGATGAGATGGTTGCCGAGGGCATTCCGACAAAGGTAGAGGGCAACTGGGTTACTACCTTCTGTGCAGATCATCCGATCGATCAGGATACAGCACAGGGTGATCCGTTTGCTACTTATATGTACACTATTTTCCTGCCTGAGGTTGCTGTTGATACAGAGACTGGAAAGGTAAAGGTTGAGAAATTCACAGCGGTTGCCGATGTGGGAACCATTATGAACAGACTTCTGGTAGAAGGAAACTTCTACGGCGGTCTGGTACAGGGTATCGGACTTGCTCTTACAGAGGATTTTGAGGATCTGAACCATGATACCTCTCTGAAAAACTGCGGTATTCCGTATCCGAATGACGTACCGGATGATATCGAGCTGCACTTTAATGAGACCTATCGTCCCAGCGGCCCTTACGGTGCTGCGGGCTGCGGTGAGGCTCCGCTGGATGCACCGCATCCGGCAATCCTGAATGCGATCTTCAATGCAACCGGTGCACGTATCACACGGATTCCTGCAAGACCCGACAAAGTACTTGCTGCTCTGAAGGAACTGGAAAAGTAATCAACATTCATTGAATCATATGGTATGCTGGAGGGGAGAGGAAATATCTCCCCTCTTGTAGTATAGCAATAGAGGGCAGAGTGAATTGGATTCTCATCGTCTGCAGAGGAGGGAGATCCTCCGATGGCGGTGAGTCCTGAATAGAAAAGAGGATTGGCATGGCATATATTAAAGAACGGGGATCCACACATGTCTACCATGTGAACCGTATGTCAAAAGAGGATATGGACCAGATGCTGGGACTGTGTGTTCATGAACAGCCTGCGTACTGTGTGGCTGCCTGCCCTTTTAAGGTAGATACAAAGGCCATGCTTGCTCTGGCGGCAAAAGGGGATTTTAAGAAGGCACTGGCACTGTATGAGAAGGTGACACCTTTCCCTCTGCTTCTCTGCAATGGCTGTGAAGCACCCTGTGAACAGGCCTGCAAGCTCTGTGAACTTGGTGACGGCATATCCGTCAGAGAGGTGGAACGGGCGATTGTGCGCTATGGAGAACGTACAAAGCGCAGCGGTGTCTTTCGTATGAGAAAGAAAAAAACAGCAGTGATTTTCGGCTCCGGACTGTTTGCCCTGTTTCTGGCGGGCGAGCTGGAGAAGAAGATGTATCCGGCAACTGTATATTGTGAGGAACAGGACTATCGGGACTATGTTGCTGCCGCCGCCCCCATGCTGCCCGCCGATGATTGTGACAGGGAAGCAGACAGGTTGAAGAGTATGGATCTGAACTTCGAATTTTCCTGTGTGCTGACGAAGGAGTTTATGCAGGAAAAGGCGGCTGCGGCGGATCTTGTCTGTGCATCCGAGGAAACGGCAGCTGTTCTGAGCCCTGAAGAGCAGGCGGATCCGGAGATTATGCTCAGGGAGAAAAGCGGTGTCATCAGCGGCTGTGCTGCCGGGGTGATGGAGGCGGCATTTGCAGCAAAGCGGGCTGCTCTGACCGCTGACCGTCTTGCCCAGAATCTGTCTCCCCGTGCGGCTCGTTCACCGGAAACTGGAACAGATACATCGCTGTATACAAATCTGGCCGGCATTGAGGGATCCTGCAGAGTTCCCTGCAAAGAGGCAGGATACACGAAAGAGGAGACCGTTCGGGAAGCCAAACGCTGTATCGGATGTCATTGTGAGGAATGCATGAAGAGCTGTGTGTACCTGCAGGAGTATAAAAAACATCCCGGGCTGCTGGCAAGGGAAATTTATAACAATACACAGATCATCATGGGAGATCACCAGATGAATCGTCCCATGAATTCCTGTTCCCTGTGCGGTCAGTGTACCTTTACATGTCCCAACGGATTTGATATGGGGCATGTGTGCAGGGCGGCCAGGGAAAATATGGTATCTACTGACAAGATGCCTATGGCACCCCATGAATTTGCCCTTCTGGATATGCTGTTTTCTAATTCAGAAGCCTTTTTATCCAGAAAACAGCCGGGATGTCAGGAGTGCCGCTATGTTTTCTTCCCGGGATGTCAGGCATCAGCGATTGCTCCGGCGGTGATTGAGGCGGCTTATAAGGATCTCTGTCAGCGTGTGGATGGCGGTGTGGCATTGATGCTGGGGTGCTGCGGGGCGATCAGTGCCTGGGCAGGACAGACAGAGATGACCGCACAGGTCAATGAACAGCTGGATCAGGAGCTTGGGAAACTGGGAAATCCTGTGATCATTGCCGGCTGTCCCAGCTGTATGAAGCAGCTGCGTTCCCGGCCGGAGCGCGAGGTGATCGGTATTTGGGAGATTTTGGAGCGAATTGGATTGCCGGAGTCTGCAAAGGGGATGCGCATGCCGGTTGCTGTTCATGATTCCTGCGGAGCCAGAGGTGACCGGGAAGTTCAGGAAAGCATTCGGAGAATTCTTACGCAGATCGGATGCTCCGTGCAGGAAACGGAGCTGTCCGGAGATCTGTCTCCCTGCTGCGGCTATGGAGGACTTACTTCCTATGCAAATAAGGAGCTTGCCAAGAAGATGGCAGAGCAGTGCCTGGAACGGTCGGAGGCACCCTATGTGACCTATTGCATGTCCTGCAGGGATCGATTTGCACGGGAGGGGCACGTTTCCAGACATATTCTGGAGCTTTTGTATGCTGTTCAGGCCAGTGAGGTGCCGGATATCAGTGAGAAACGATACAATCGGCTCAAGCTGAAGCAGGAATTGCTGAAATATATTTGGAATGAGGAAACTATGATAGAGAAGAAAGAGTACACTGTCACCTATACCGATGAGGCTGTGCAGATGATGGATGCTCGAATGATACTGAAAAGTGATGCGGAACAGGTGCTGGAGGATTTTCATCATTCCGGAGAGGCTGTTCTGGATGGCAAGACCGGGGAACTGATTGCCAGAAGCCGTCTCGGCAATGTGACGTTCTGGGTTCGGTTTACAAAAACAGAAACCGGCTATCTGGTGCATCGTGCCTACAGCCATCGTATGAGTATAACAAAGAGAGTGGGACAGTAATGGCAGTTGAAAGAACCTATTATTCGATTGATCCTGAGGGAAAGCTGCTGTGCGCGAAGTGCGGCATTCCCCTTATAAAAGGAAAAGCGAAGTTCATGTATCTGGAAAATGGCTTTCCTGTGGAACTTCCGGTCTGCCCGCAGTGCGGTTTTGTATATGTACCCGAGGAATTAGCCCTGGGGAAGGTGCTTTCCGTGGAACGGGCACTGGAGGATAAGTGAACCGGCACCCCGGCGGGCGCCAGCAGACGCTGCATATGCTGAGTCGTATTCAGCTTCCCTCCGGTGCAGTCTGCCTGGATCTGGGTGCCGGAGATGGTGAAACTGTACATGTTCTTCGGGAGCTGGGATATCAGGCGCTTGGAATTGATCAATTACCGGGCGGAGATCCTGTCGTCCGGCAGGGGGATTTTCTTGACCTGCAGATGGATTCGGAGTGTGTGGATCTCTGTATCAGCCAATGTGCATTTTTTGTGAGCGGGAATCCCGGGAAAGCGCTTCAGGAGGCATGGCGTGTGTTAAAGCAGGGCGGTTTTCTGCTGCTGGCGGATCTGGATCCGGGGGATTTGGAACAGCTGGCAGTCCGGGCAGGGTACACGGTACTGGAAAGGCAGGATATTACAAAGCTGTGGCAGCAGTATTATATCGAATCTATATGGAACGATACACTGTGCTGCAGGGAGTATGGCTCTCTGATTGAGAAGTGCAGAGGAAAAAAACTGAGGTATACGGTATTGATTTTAGGAAAGGGGGAGAACGATGGATCTATATGAAAAAATAGCGGAATTATCCGAAAAAAAGTATCACTGCTCCCAGATGATCATGATCATGATGCTGGAAACAATCGGTGAAGAACAGCCGCAGATCGTTCAGACCATGGGAGGCCTTGGAGGAGGCATCGGGTACAGTGGTGATTCCTGCGGCTGTCTGACGGGAGGTGCCTGTGCAATTTCCTACTTTCTGGGAAAGAGAGATCCCGAGGATATGGAGGATCCTCAGCTGAAGCCGGCTGTGCAGGAGCTGGTGCAGTGGTTCCGGGAGGAAACGGAACCGGAATACGGTCATTCAGACTGCAGATATATTACAGATAACCTGAACTGGAATGTAATTATGAATACCTGTCCGGAGCTGATTGCAAAGACCTATATGAAGGTAATGGAGATATTGACAGAAAGAGGGATCATTGAAGCATGAAACTGCTTGGGAATACACAAAGCGTGTGCCCGATCTGCCTGAAGGTGCTTCCGGCGGTGAAGGAGGCAGATGAAACGGGAGTTTATCTGAAAAAAAACTGTCCGAAGCACGGAGAATTCCGTACACTGATCTGGGAAGGGAGTGCGTCTTCCTATACTGCCTGGGGAAGGGAAAATCTGTCTGCGGAGCAGCCGGTACATCCGGAAAAAAAAGGCGGCGACTGTCCCCGTCAGTGCGGGTTATGTGAAGAGCATCAGCGGAAGGGCTGCTGTATGCTGCTGGAGGTAACCGGGCGGTGTAATCTGAAGTGTCCGGTCTGCTTTGCCTCGGCAGGCAGCGGGAGCCGAAGGGAACCAACTCTGGAGGAATTGGATCAGCAGTATGATTTTCTGATGCAGCATGGAGGTCCCTTTAATATTCAGTTATCCGGAGGAGAGCCGACCCTGCGGGAGGATCTGCCGGAGCTGATCCGCAGAGGCAGGAAGAAAGGCTTTACATTCTTCCAGCTGAACACCAACGGGATGCGTCTTGCCTGTGAAGAGGGGTATGCACAGAGTCTGAAGGATGCAGGTCTGAATACAGTTTTTCTGCAGTTTGACGGTACAACAGAGGAGGTATACAGGACACTTCGGGGCCGTGCGCTTCTGGACTATAAAAAGCAGGCCATTGCGAACTGTTCTGAGGCGGGTCTTGGCATTACGCTGGTACCGGTCATTGCACCGGGAGTGAATGATCACCAGATCGGTGAGATCCTGCGGTTTGCACTGTCACACATGCCTTATGTGCGAGGAGTACATTTTCAGCCCATCAGCTATTTCGGGCGCTGTGATCAGAAACGGCCGGATATGCCGATCACGATTCCCCGCATGCTTCGGCTGATGGAGGAACAGACGGAGGGAGCCTTGCAGATCTCTGATTTTTCCGGCGGCGGAGCAGAAAATCCATATTGCTCCTTTCATGCCAGTTATCGTGTAAGAGATGGGAAGCTGAAGGCAATGAAAAAACGATCCGAATGCTGCTGCTGTACCACCAGTGACGATTCACGTACCTTTGTGGAGCGGCAGTGGAGTTTCGATGCAGCTTCCGTGATTCCCGGAGCCGGTTCTTCAAAGCAGGAGTCTGCAGCTGCATTGATGCAGACAGACGCCTTTGATGAGTTTCTGCTGGAACTGCATCGGGAAACCTTTGCCGTATCAGGAATGATTTTCCAGGATGCCTGGAATCTGGATCTGGACCGCCTGAAACGCTGCTATATATGTGAAATGGATCCGGAGTACGGAATGGTTCCGTTTTGTGCCTATAATCTGACGGATCAGAAAGGAACGTATCTTTACAGAAAATGAAAAGATCCAATATTGATGCGCTGATCCGAAAACAGGAAAATATCAGCTCGGTAACACGAGAGACGATCGAGCAGCTGCAGCTTGTGAAGCTGAATCGTCTTCTCGCCCGGGAAAAACAGCGGGACGGATTTTACCGGGAACTGCCGGAGCATCTGGATACGCTGGATGAGCTGTGCAGTCTTCCTTTTACGACCGCAGCGGATCTGGCGGAGGAGGGCGGCAGAATGCTGATCTGCTCCCAGGGGGAGGTGCAGAAGGTCATATCGGAGAAAACCAGCGGAACGACCGGAGCCGGCAAACGGGTATTCTATACGAAAAATGACTGTGAACATACGATTGAGCTGTTTATGGCGGGACTGGGAGAGTTTATTTTTCCGGGAAGTGTAACGATGATCGCCATGCCGTTTACCGGTCCCTTCGGATTGGGAGAGCTGATCGCAGAAGCAGTACAGCGCCTTGGTGCGAGACCGCTGAAGGCGGGAACTGACCGGACCTATGCTGAGCTGCAGGGAATCCTGAAGAAGGACATGCCGGATACCTATGTGGGCATGCCGGCTGCACTTCTGTCGATGCTTCGCATGTGCGGAAAGGGAAGTCTGAAACGTGCTCTTATTTCCGGGGATGCCTGCCCGGCTTCGATAACAGCTGCAATAGAAGAAATTCTGGATAACAGGCTGTGGCCTCATTACGGGTCCAGAGAAATGGGACTGGGAGGAGCAATCTGCTGTTCCGCTCACGAAGGAATGCACCTGCGGGAAAATCATGTGATTGCAGAAATTGTGGATGAGAAAGGCCATGTATTAGAGGAAGGAACGTGGGGAGAGCTGGTGATCACGACCATAGGAATGGAAGCACAGCCGCTGATCCGTTACAGGACCGGTGATCATACAAGAATACTTTCTGGGCCCTGCCCCTGCGGGAGTATAGTAAAGCGGCTGGACAGTGTCAGAAGGATGAATCAGAAAGAAAGTCTGTACATGCTGGATGAGGTTCTGTTCCGCATCCCCGAGGTGGTGGATTTTATTGCAGAGGACTCCGAAGGAGGATGGGAGGTTTCTGTTCTGCTGGCTGGTGAGACGGATCTTCTGCAGATGAAAGAGCAGCTGATGGATTTTCCAATCGTAAAACTTACAACCCGAACCGCACAGTTAAGCGATCGATCTATGTACATGTCTAAGCGAAAGATCGTTAACAGCAGGACTTGCCTGTGAGTTCAAAGGGAGTCAGCCTCTGCCGGTACAATTGTGTAGTTTGTATAGTTAACATCGGGTGGATGTCCGATTGTTGTGTAAATTGTTTCCGTATGATAGAATAATGAGAATAGTATGAAGGTACTGTTCTCATTATTTTTTTGCCTGCATGTGCCTTGAGTGAAGCGGGAGAGGGTCGTTGATCTCGATGGAAGAGTTTCGTGTACCGGCAAGGGCTATTCCTGTATCGCTGGTGAGGAAAATTTCGATTCTTCAGAAGGCGGGTACTATCAGGTTCGAGAGGATGAGAGGGAAGACAAAAGCGGAGGAGTGAAGTGGAATGAAGTTAGTGAAAACAGAGGATGCCGTGGGACAGGTGCTGTGCCATGACATTACACAGATCATTAAAGGTGTGACGAAGGATGCGGTCTTCCGCAAGGGTCATATCATTACGGAAGAGGATATTCCTGTGCTGCTCAGTGTGGGCAAGGAGAATATCTATATCTGGGAAAATAATGAAAATATGCTGCATGAGAATGATGCGGCTTTGATTTTATATGAGATCTGCAAGGGGGAGCATATGGGTCCCTCGGAGATCAAGGAAGGAAAAATCGAGCTGATCGCCGAGTGTGACGGGGTTCTGAAGGTGGATTCCGAGAAGCTGCACCGGGTCAATTCACTGGGAGAGATGATGATCGCAAGCCGGCATGGAAATTTCCCTGTTAAAAAAGGAGATAAAATTGCCGGTACCCGTGTGATCCCGCTGATCATTGAGAAGGAGAAAATGGAGCGGGCTAAGGAAGCCGGAGCCGGAGAGCCGATCTTCCGGATCCTTCCCTATCAGAAGAAGAAGGTTGGAATTGTGACCACCGGAAGCGAGGTCTATAAGGGAAGGATCGAGGATACCTTTACACCAGTCATCCTGGACAAATTGTCTGAATTTGATACGACATTGGTGGGACATGAGATCTGCAGTGACGACCATGAGATGATCACTGCAGCGATTCGGAAGCTGCTGGATCAGGGGGCTGATTTTATCCTTTGTACAGGCGGAATGAGCGTGGATCCGGATGACCGTACGCCACTGGCTATCAAGAATACCGGAGCCGAGATCATTACCTATGGTGCACCGGTGCTTCCGGGTGCCATGTTCCTGCTGTCTTATTACGGGGATACAAAGATTCCGGTGATCGGACTGCCGGGATGTGTTATGTATGCAAAACGGACGATTTTTGATCTGGTGCTTCCGCGTTTAATGGCAGGAGAAGTACTGTGCAAGGATGATATTGACCGTCTTGGGGAAGGCGGTCTGTGCCTTTCCTGCAAAGTCTGTACCTTCCCGAACTGCGGGTTCGGAAAGTAAGGAGGCGGCACTATGGAAGATTTCTATGGAAGAAATATCGATTATATGCGTGTGTCGATCACGGATCGATGCAATCTGCGCTGTCGATACTGTATGCCGGAGGATATCCAACTGAATCAGATGAGTGAGATTCTGACCTTTGAGGAAATCGAAGAGATCTGTCAGGCTGCCGCGGACATCGGAATAAAAAAATTAAAGGTGACCGGCGGAGAGCCGCTGGTACGTCTGGGCTGTCCCGAGCTGATCGGAAAGCTGAAGAAAATTCCGGGCATTGAGCAGGTGACACTGACCACCAATGGAATTCTGCTGAAGCAGTATCTTCCGGAATTAGTGGAAAATGGTGTGGATGCCATCAATGTGAGCCTGGATTCTCTTGACCGGGAGCAGTATGCCAGTCTGTCAGGAAAGGATCGTCTGGAGGATGTTCTGGAGGGGATCCATGCAGCTGCAGCCTGCAATATTCCGCTGAAGATCAATTCGGTTCTGATTCCGGGGTATAACGACGGAAGCTGGGAGCAGCTGGTGGAACTGGCGGCCGGCAATCCGCTGGATGTACGTTTTATTGAGATGATGCCCATTGGTTACGGAAAAAAATATACGGCTGTGGACAACGGAACACTGCTGTCTCAGCTGCAGGCGAAGTATCCGGATATGCAGTCCGATTCGAAGAAACACGGCAACGGTCCGGCTGTATACTATCGGATTCCCGGATTCCAGGGAAGTATCGGATTTATCAGCGCGGTGCACGGCCGGTTCTGCGGTTCCTGCAATCGCATCCGTCTGACATCACAGGGTAAATGCAAGCCCTGTCTGTGCTATGATGAATCAGTGGATCTGCGGCAGCTGCTGCGCGGCGGACAGGAGGAGACAGGTCCGGAGACACGCAGGATCCTGCTTCAGGAGGGACTGAAGAAGGCGGTTTCCATGAAACCGGCGCAGCATTGCTTTGAGGCGCTGTCCCGCATTACAGAAGTAAAACAGATGGTTCAGATAGGGGGATAAGTATGGCGAAGGTATTAGCAGTTTGTACCAGTGACCGCAAGGGAATTCAAAAAACGGAGGTCGCTGAGATTGTTGTAAAGCCTGAATGGGGAATCGAGGGAGATGCTCATGCCGGAAACTGGCACAGACAGGTGAGTCTTCTTGCATTTCAGAAAATTGAGGATTTCCGTGCAAAGGGAGCGCAGGTAGAGTTCGGTGCGTTCGGAGAAAATATTGTGGCAGAGGGAATCGACTTCTCCTCTCTGCCGGTGGGCAGCCGCTTCCGTATTGGAGACGTGCTGCTGGAACTGACACAGATCGGCAAGGAATGTCACAGCCACTGCGCTATTTATCATGCGGTGGGAGACTGCATCATGCCGAGAGAGGGTGTATTCACCCGGGTTCTGGAGGGCGGTACGGTACGTCCCGGTGACGAGATCACATTGATCCCGCCGGCAGCAGACCGGCCGTTCACTGCGGCAGTTATCACCTTAAGTGACAAGGGCTCTCAGGGTCTGCGGGAGGACAAGAGCGGTCCTCTGATCTGTGAGATGCTGGAAGCGAAGGGATATGTGGTGGAGGAAACGATGATCTTGCCGGATGAGCAGGGAAGGATCGAGAGACAGCTGAAGCGGCTGGCAGATCAGAGGCAGCTGGATCTGATCCTGACCACGGGAGGCACCGGTTTTTCACAGCGTGACGTGACTCCGGAGGCAACACTGGCAGTCTGCGACAGGATGGCGCCGGGAATCGCGGAGGCGATCCGTGCCTATTCCCTTTCTATTACACCGAGAGCCATGCTGAGCAGGGCAGCATCCGGAATCAGGAAAAAGACCCTGATCGTTAATCTTCCCGGCAGTCCGAAGGCTGTACGGGAGAGTCTGGAATATATTCTGTCTTCCCTGGATCACGGTCTGGGGATCCTGCGGGGAACGGACGGAGAATGCGGTAATCAGCCCTGATGGAGCAGGGAAAATGGAACACGGGGACGGTGCTGCCGTTCCGCTAAAGCGGAACGGCAGCACCGTCCCCGTGTTCCATTTTTGGTAAAAATAACCTAAAAACACCTGGGAAAATAGTGTATATAATCAAAAACATGTAGGAATGTTGTTGACAGGCTGTTTTTGTCCTGTTAATATCCTACTTAACCAATGGGAATAATAGGAAAGGAGAGCAAAAAAATGAAAAGAAAAGCTCTGGTATTACTGGCGGGACTGACCTGCATGTTGAGCGGCTGCAGCGGAATCGGTTCATCCAATACTTTGGTGAATGTATCCTATGATCCCACCCGTGAATTATATGAGGCATACAACGAATTGTTTACAGCGTACTGGGAGGAGGAGACCGGTGAAACGATCCGGATCATACAGTCCCACGGAGGTTCGGGAAAACAGGCACTGGAGGTGGCCAACGGCCTGCCGGCTGATGTGGTGACACTTGCACTGGAGGGCGATGTGGATTCCATCCGGGATGCAGAGCTGATCGATCCCGGCTATGTAGAGGAGTTCCCCAGTGACAGTGCCCCTTATACCTCTTCCATCGTTTTTCTTGTGAGGGCAGGCAATCCGAAGGAGATCAATGACTGGAGTGATCTGCTCCGGGAGGATGTGGGTGTGATCACTCCCAATCCGAAAACCTCCGGAGGTGCAAGGTGGAATTATCTGGCTGCCTGGTACAGCTTTGAACGGGAAGGTCTGTCTGAGGAGGAAATTATTGAGGCCATGCGCAGTCTGTATCAGAATGTGGTGGTACTCGATTCCGGTGCCAGAGGCTCCACCACCTCCTTTGTAGAGAACGGACAGGGGGATGTGCTGATTGCCTGGGAGAATGAAGCATTTCTTTCTCTGGAGGAACGCCCGGGAGAATTTGAGATTGTGATCCCGTCGGCATCGATCCTCTGCCAGCCCACTGTTGCAGTGGTGGATGCGGTGGTCTATGAACATAGTACAGAAGAGACAGCAGCGGCCTACCTCAACTATTTGTACTCTGAGGAGGCGCAGAAGCTGATCGGGGAAAACTTCTATCGACCGGTAGATCAGGAGACCGCCCTGCAGTTTACCCGGAAGGGATCGGAAAGGACACTGACTGAGATTCCGGAAGACGGGCGATGGCTGGTGGACACAGTGGATCTTACCGATATCACGTACTTTGGAGGCTGGGATGCAGCCAATGAGAAGCATTTTACAGATGGTGCTCTGTTTGACCAGCTGTATGAGTAAGGTTTGGATGCGGATGGTCATGTACATGGCCTAAGAGGATACACAATATGGAACAGAAAATGACAAAGAAAAATATGAAAACGAAACAGAAACAGGTGATACCCGGATTTGGCATATCACTGGGAGTAACGGTTACCATGCTCTCGCTGATCGTCCTGATTCCCCTGTGTTCTCTGATCATCTACACAGCGAAATTAAGTCCCGGAGAATTTTTCCGGACGGTGACCTCGGAGCGGGTGCTGGCAAGCTACAGAGTCAGCATTCTGACCTCTCTGATCGCAGCCTCTGTGAATGCTGTGATGGGGCTGATCATTGCCTGGGTACTGGTACGATATGACTTTCCCGGAAAGAAACTGATGGATGGAATCATTGAACTGCCCTTTGCACTGCCCACGGCGGTGGCAGGCATTGCACTGACGCATCTGTGTGTGCCGGAAGGCTGGGTGGGAAGTTTTTTTTCCCGATTCGGAATTCAGGTGGCTTATACCCGGTTCGGAATCACCATAGCCCTGATCTTTATCGGCATCCCCTTTGTGGTCCGCAGCGTACAGCCGGTTCTGGAGAAGCTGGAGCCGGAGATTGAAGAGGCAGCCGGAATCATGGGCGCGAATAACAGTCAGATCTTCGCTCGCGTGCTGCTGCCGGAGCTTCTTCCTTCACTGATCGCCGGATTTACCATGGCCTTTGCCAGAGGACTGGGAGAATACGGAAGCGTTGTTTTTATTGCAGGAAATACTCCCTATGAGACGGAGATCACCCCTCTTCTGATCATGACGAAGCTGGAGGGCTTTGATTATCCGGGAGCTACAGCAATTGCGCTGATGATGCTTCTTATGGCCTTTGCCATTCTCTTTGTGAACGGGCTGCTGCAGAGCTACACGGATAAGGTTGTGAAGGGACGCTGATACGAAAGGAGTTTCTATGGAATTAAGAAATAATAGAGGACCGGTGAAATGGTTCCTGATTCTGCTCTCAGCAGCATTTCTTGTAATCATGCTGATCCTGCCTCTGGCCTATGTGCTGGTTACGGCATTCAGAGAAGGCATTGGCGTGTTTGTGAGAGCAGTTACGGACAGCAATGCACTCCGGTCAATTCTGCTGACTCTGGAGGCATCGGTGTTTGCGGTGGTGATCAACAGTGTATTCGGATTGTTTGCCGCCTGGACACTGACTAAGTATCGATTCAAAGGCAAGAAGCTGCTTTCTACACTGATCGATCTGCCTTTAACCATCTCCCCGGTGATTGCCGGTCTGATCTTTCTTTTGACCTATGGAAGGAAAAGCATCCTCTATCCGCTTCTCCATCAGTGGAAGATCAGTATTGTGTTTGCAGTTCCCGGAATTATCCTTGCTACGGTTTTTGTAACCTTCCCGTTTATCTCCAGGGAGCTGATCCCGGTGCTGTCTGCACAGGGAACGGATGAAGAGGAGGCAGCTGCACTGATGGGTGCGGGCACCTTCCGGATCTTCCGGGAGGTTACCTTTCCCCATGTCCGCTGGGCTTTTCTGTACGGTGTTGTGCTCTGTGCGGCACGAGCCATGGGAGAGTTCGGAGCGGTATCGGTCCTGTCCGGACATCTGCAGGGACTGACAACCACCATGCCGCTGTACGTGGAGCTTTTGTACCAGGGCTATGACTTTACGGGAGCCTTTGCCATGTCGGCCATTCTGGTGGTGCTGGCGGTTCTGGTGCTGCTTCTGCGCAACATTCTGGAGCACAGAGGAGGAAAGAATCAGGAGGGAATCCATCAATAGCGGAGGATCCACGGGTAAGGCTGGATACGCAGGATGGTCATCATCAGGAAGGAAACGAAAAACTATGAGTACAGCAGAACAGGCTTACGTGGAATTACGTAAGATCAATAAGCATTATGGAGAGTATCATGCATCAAGGGATGTAGACTTCTCAATTGATAAAGGAAAACTGGTGGCACTGCTCGGGCCATCCGGCAGCGGCAAGACAACGATTCTCCGCATGCTGGCAGGACTGGAGCAGGCGGATTCGGGGGATATCCTCATTGACGGGAAGCGTGTGAACGATACGCCGGCCTCTGAAAGGGGCATCGGGTTCGTGTTTCAGAGCTATGCACTGTTCCGTTATAAAACAGTGTATGAAAATATTGCCTTTCCTCTGAAAATCGCCAAATGGAACAGGGCAGATATAAAAGCCCGGGTGGAGGAGCTGCTGGAGCTGGTGGGGCTGCAGGGAATGGAAAAGCGGTATCCCAATCAGCTGTCCGGCGGCCAGCGGCAGAGGGTGGCATTTGCCAGAGCCCTTGCCATTCAGCCGCAGCTTTTGCTTCTGGATGAGCCCTTTGCCGCCATTGATGCCAAGGTGCGGCAGGAATTGCGATCCTGGCTGAGGGAGCTGATCTCCCGGGTGGGTATTACCAGCATTTTCGTTACCCATGACCAGGATGAGGCCATTGAGGTGGCGGATGAGATCATCATCACGAATCAGGGTCGGGTAGAGCAGATCGGAACACCGCTGGAGATTTATCAGAATCCGCATTCTGCATTTGTTGCGAAGTTTCTCGGCCGACCCAGTGAGCTGACGGATGCGGGAAGCTTCAAGGGCTTCTCCCATGTGGAGCCGGGATTGACTGCCCTGATCCGGCCGGAGTATGTATCTGTCACGAAAAAGAATGAACTGTGCAAATATCCCATCACCACAGAGGATGGTGAGGTTTTGAAAACAGCTTTCCGGGGAAATGCCATTGAAGTGACTCTTCGGGTGAGGGATCAGGAGATCATCGCAGGAAGAACCTTGAATGAACCGCTGGTGGAGCCGGGGGAGCATGTGAATGTATTCATCCATTCCATGTATGTGCTGAAGGGGGATATTACCTTCTATGCACAGAACGGTGTGCTGATCAGTGAAAACTATACCTATATCTGATGTGCACTGAATCTAATCTTACACAGGGGAGAGAGGAACGTATGAAACAGGAACGACTTCAGACAGATGTTCTGATCATCGGAGGGGGAACGGCAGGATGCTTTGCCGCCTATACCCTGGGACAGCAGACCGATTGTCAGATCCTGATTGCTGAGAAAGCGAATATAAAAAGAAGCGGCTGTCTTGCCGCCGGTGTGAATGCCATCAATGCATATATTACGAAGGGAAGAAAACCGGAGGATTATGCAGAATACTGCAAAAAGGATGCCAAGGGGATCGTAAGAGAAGACCTGCTGCTGTCACTGGCAGAGAGACTGAATCATGTGACGGCAGTGCTGGAGGAAAAGGGTCTTGTGATCCTGAAGGATGAAAACGGTGAATACGTCACCAGAGGAAACAGAAATATCAAGATCAATGGTGAAAACATCAAGCCGATCCTGGCGAAGGCGGCACAGGAGCAGCCGGGGGTGCAGGTTCTGAATCATGTGAATATTACCGACTATATTGTCAGGGACAACCGGATCCTTGGTGCCTACGGCTTCAGCGTGAATGAAGAGAAGGCTTATGAGATCCGGGCAAAGGCAGTGATCATTGCCACGGGAGGAGCAGCAGGGCTGTACCGTCCGAACAATCCAGGATTTTCGAGACACAAGATGTGGTATCCGCCCTTTAATACAGGTGCCGGCTATGCCATGGGAATCAATGCGGGAGCGGAAATGACCACCTTTGAGATGCGGTTTATCGCTCTCCGGTGCAAGGATACCATTGCTCCAACCGGCACAATCGCCCAGGGTGTCCATGCAAAGCAGATGAATTCCCGGGGAGAGATCTATGAGGACCGGTACGGAATTGCGACCTGCGAACGGTGCTACGGTACCACCAGGGAGAATCAGGAGGGCCGGGGACCCTGCTATCTGAAGACCGATGAGATCACAAAGGAGCAGGAGATGGATCTCTACAAGGCATACCTGAACATGGCACCCAGTCAGACGCTGAAGTGGCTGGAGGCAGGAAAGGGACCGTCGGAACAGAATGTTGAGATTGAAGGTACAGAGCCCTATGTAGTAGGCGGACACACTGCCAGCGGCTACTGGATCGATGCAGACCGGTCTACCACCATCCGGGGTCTGTATGCTGCCGGAGATGTGGCAGGCGGAGCACCGCAGAAGTATGTGACCGGTGCACTGGCGGAGGGCGAGATCGCTGCAGAATCGGCAGCTGTCTATCTGCAGCTTCTGCAGGATAACAAAGAGATTCTTCCGGAGTTTCCGGAGGAGGGATTTGAAGATAAGATTTTTGAATATGAGCAGTATTTCCGGAATCCGGAGGCACTGCTTGACATAGAGCAGCTGGAGGAGACCATGCAGAAGGTCATGGATCAGTATGCCGGCGGCATCAGCAGGAATTATCAGTTCAACGAGACAGAGCTGGCACTGGCAGAGGAAAAGATCCGTGCACTGTTTCCGGTTCTGAACCGGCTGAGGGCAGAAGATCCGGATGATCTGCTGCAGATCTACGAGATCCGGGAGCGGCTGACGGTATGTCTCTGCCTGATCGCTCACCTGGGGGCAAGAAAGGAGACCAGATGGCACAGCTTTGCTGAGAATGCAGACTATCCGGAGACAGATAAGGACTGGGAGCTGTACGTGAATTCCAGAATGGAAGACGGGAAGCTTCGGATCATCAAAAGAGACCTGGTGAAGAGCAGCTCTCCGCTGCATTTTTTTCAGGCAGCAGACGCAGAAGGGCAGGTGAGTGTATGAGTATCGCAATCAAAACAGAAAACTGCATCGGATGCGGCCGCTGCACAGAGGTCTGCCCGGGCAATCTGATCAGGCTCAGAGAAGGAAAGGCATATATTAAAAGAGAGCGGGACTGCTGGGGCTGCACCTCCTGCCTGAAGGAATGCAAAAAAGGTGCGATCCTTTTCTTTCTGGGAGCTGATATGGGAGGCAGGGGAAGCACCTTATCCATTCGTGAGGAGGGAGCTCTTCGCAAATGGACGGTGACAGACCCTTCCGGAATCACGCAGACCATTGAAACAAATACGCAGGAAGCGAATCAATACTGAGAGTTGAGTTAGGAGGAGTAAGTCAATGAGCAATTTATCCCACCTGGATGAATTAGAGGCGGAAGCTATCTATATTATGAGAGAAGTAGCTGCAGAATGTGAGAAGCCGGTGATGCTGTATTCCATCGGAAAGGACAGCTCTGTTATGCTGCATCTGGCACTGAAGGCATTTTATCCGGAGAAACCGCCGTTTCCCTTCCTGCATGTGAACACCACATGGAAGTTCAGAGAGATGATTGAATTCCGCGATGCCACTGCGAAGAAATACGGTTTAGAGATGCTGGAATACATCAATGAGGATGGGGTGGCACAGGGGATCAACCCGTTTGACCACGGTTCTGCCTATACGGATATTATGAAGACTCAGGCCCTGAAGCAGGCACTTGATGCATACGGCTTTACCGCTGCTTTCGGCGGAGGTCGTCGGGATGAGGAGAAATCCCGTGCAAAGGAGAGGATTTTCTCATTCAGAAACTCTGCGCATGCCTGGGATCCGAAAAATCAGAGACCGGAGATGTGGAAGCTGTTCAATACCCGTCTGTTTAAGGGTGAGGAGGTGCGTGTATTCCCTCTTTCCAACTGGACGGAGAAGGATATCTGGCAGTATATCCAGCGGGAGAAGATTGAGATTCCGTCCCTGTATTTTGCAAAGGAGCGTCCGGTGGTGGAGCGGGACGGCAACATCATCATGGTGGATGATGAGCGTATGAGAGAGCGTCTTCTTCCAGGGGAAGAAATCCGGATGAAGAAGGTACGGTTCCGTACTCTTGGCTGCTATCCCCTTACCGGCGGTGTGGAATCTGACGCGGATACGCTGGATGCGATTATCGAGGAGACACTGAGTGCCGTTTCCAGTGAGCGGACCACCCGGGTGATCGACAATGAGGCAGCAGGCTCCATGGAGAGAAGAAAGAGAGAGGGATATTTCTAAGCGGTCGCAGGAGGACAACAGGATGCAGTTATTAAAATTTATCACATGCGGAAGTGTGGATGACGGAAAGTCCACATTGATCGGACATATATTATACGATTCAAAATTATTATATACAGACCAGGAGAAGGCCCTGGAGCTGGATTCTAAGGTGGGAAGCCGCGAAGGCAAGATCGACTATTCCCTTCTTTTAGACGGGTTGATGGCAGAACGTGAGCAGGGCATTACCATCGATGTGGCATATCGTTACTTTACGACGGACGCCAGAAGCTTTATCGTTGCTGATACTCCCGGTCATGAGGAGTATACCAGAAACATGGCTGTGGGAGCATCCTTCGCAGATCTGTCGGTGATCCTGATCGATGCAAAGCAGGGAGTGCTGGTTCAGACAAGGCGCCACGCCAGGATCTGTTCTCTGATGGGAATCCGCTATTTTGTATTCGCAGTTAACAAAATGGATCTGGTAGGATACAGCAAAGAGCGGTTTGAGGAGATCCGCTCTCAGGTGCAGGAGCTTGCAGAGGCTCTCCACCTGGAGCATATTGTGATCATTCCCGTATCAGCCACAGAGGGTGACAATGTGACAAAGCGCTCCGAGAATATTTCCTGGTATCAGGGTCCGGTGCTGATGGAGTATCTGGAGCAGGTGGATATTACAGAGGACAATCAGGAGAAGGGCTTTTACATGCCGGTGCAGCGTGTCTGCCGTCCCAATCATAACTTCAGAGGCTTCCAGGGACAGATTGAGACAGGTTCTGTTCGGAAGGGAGATGAGATTTTGATCCTTCCCAGCGGCGAGAAGGCGCATGCAAAGAGCATCCATGTGGGCTTTCAGGAGGTAGAGGAAGCCGCTGCGGGGCAGCCGGCTACGATCACACTGGACAAGGAAGTGGATGTATCCAGAGGCTGTGTGCTTTCTGTTGATGCGGATGTGAAAGCTGTAAATGCGGTGCAGGCTTCTATTCTGTGGATGGACGATGTGCAGCTGGAGGAAAAGAAAAACTTTTTCGTGAAGCTTGGTACAAAGCAGATTCCGGGCACCGTTTCCAGAATTCTTTATACGGTAGATGTCAATACCGGAGAGGAAAAGCCCGCTGATACGCTGAAGAAGAATGAGATCGCTGTCTGTGAGATCATTCTTGCGGACAGCATTGTGGCTGATCGCTTCCGGGATCATAAGACGCTTGGTGAGCTGATCCTGATCGACCGTGTCACAAACAGTACAGCTGCCTGTGGTGTGGTAAAAGAGCTTCTTGCCGATGACAGCGGTGTCAGCAGTTCTATTGACAGAGAGACCAGAAGTCTCTGGAAGGGGCAGCGCTCCGTTACGGTGGAGTTCCCGATTGGAAAGAAGGGAATCACGGAGGAATTTGTAAAGAAGGTTGAGAAGGAGCTGAGTATCCGGGGACGTCATACCTATCTGTATGCACCGGCTCCCGGCGAACCGGCCAAAGAGGTGGTAAAGCACCTGAATGAAGCAGGAATTCTGGTGCTGCTGGCTGCAAATTCGGAAATCGATACCTCAGTATTCGACGAAACGAGGTTGTATTACAGTAACTGGATCGAGGGAGACAGCGTAACTGTCAGCGAGGCTGTGGACTTTGTTTATAAAGCCTCCGGTATTCACAGTGCCGAAACAAGCTACGGTGATTTTATCTGATAGTGGAACATGGGGACGGTGCTGCCGTTCCGCAAAAGCGGAACAGCAGCACCGTCCCCATGTTCCAGTTGCATTTCTTACAGATACTAATTATAATAATTCCTATCTGTAAACTGTAGTTTTAAAGGAGAGTATGAAAGATGAAAAAGGAACAAAATATACACCTGTCATCCAATAAGAAAGCAATTACACTGAGTATTGCGATTCTGGTCGGACTTGTACTTGGTGCAGTATTCGGGGTAGTTATGCCATCCTGGCTTGAGCCGGTTACCAGTCTGATCAGTACCCTGTATCTGCATGCGCTGACTATGATGATCTATCCTCTGGTATTTTGCTCACTGGTAGTGGGAATCAAAGGAATCGGCAGTGTTACCGCAACCGGTAAGGTGGGTGGACAGGCACTTCTGTATTACGTAGGTACCACACTGTTTGCCAGTCTGATCGGTCTGGTGCTGCCGAAGGCATTGAATATCGGATCCGGTGTATCGATTGAAATGAAGGAAGCGGAGATCGAGGCAGTTGGTTTCACAAACCTTCTGGATACCGTAAAGAACCTGATTCCTTCGAATCCTTTTCAATCCTTTGTAGAAGGAAATATGCTGCAGGTGCTGGTGTTTGCTATTATTATCGGTATTGCATGCCTTGCTCTGGGAAAGAAAGCAGATCCGTTCCTGACACTCTGCGAATCAGTGAATGAGATTGCGGTAACAATTGTGTCCGCTGTTATGTATGTGACGCCGGTTGGTGTGTTCTGTTCTCTGGCAGGCACAGTCCATGCCAATGGACTGGCTACCATCCTATCTCTGGCTCAGGTCATGATCATTCTCTATGTGACCTATGCACTATATATCTTCCTTGTGTACGGTGTGATCATTGTAAAGGGGCTGGGACATTTCAGCCTGAAGACATTCTTTGTGACGATCCTTCCGGCTGCACTTAATGCATTCGGAACTGCTTCCAGCTCCGCAACCCTTCCCATCAGCAAGAGATGTACGGATGAAATGGGAGTGCCCAATGAGATTTCCTCACTGTCCCTTCCTCTGGGAGCCACCATTAATATGGATGCAGTATCCATATTGATGTCCTTTATGATCGTGTTCTTTGCAAATGCCACAGGCACCCCGATTCCGTACAGTCTGCTGGCTGTTGTACTGTTAAGCAATACTCTGCTCAGTATCGGGGCACCCGGCGTTCCCAACAGTGCGATTGCAACCTTTGCGGCACTGTCAGCCATTGCAGGTCTTCCGACAGGTATCATGGGTATGTATGTCAGCGTTAATATTCTTGCAGATGCGGGAGCAACCTGCTGCAATGTCATAGGTGACCTTGCCTGCTCCGTGGCAATGAAACGCACCTGCCGGCTGCCGGGTGCGGAAGCAGAGTCTGCAGAAGATATGCTCGAAGCAGAACAGACACTAGAATGACGAAAAAAATATAAAACAATAGATTGATGATTCGTCAATTTATTCATTGCGGCAGGATGGAAACAGTTTTGTCAAATGGAAATCTGATAAGTAAAAAACCCTGTACAAATGCAGAATTTACTGCAGTTGTACGGGGTTTTTTCTGTATGAGACAGAGTATAGGATAGTTTATTCACGTACTTGTACAATAACGACAATAAGTAATACAGATGGAACAAACAGGATTGTCAAAGGTTTGTTTTGTCGTAATGGTGCAATTATATGACTGCAATGATATAGAGTTACAGGCAGATATTGGATATTATAATATCAACAAAGGAACACAACCTGAACAAATCAAGGAGGACAAAGAATATGATGAATCTTGCAATTGTAACAGTAATGACAGCGATCCTGGTAGCCGGAGCGTACATTCAGAGAGTATGAATCAGGAGATACTGAATAGCAGAGAACAAAGAGGAGGGTCTGCACATGATGACGAATTTGACAATCGCAGCACTGATTGCCGCAGTTCTGGCATTTGGTGTATATATGGACGATGTACTGTAAGAAAGTGTAAAAACAGAAATATGAGTATTAGATACGAAAAATTAATAACATAACCCCCGGGAGATATTTCCTCATGAAATATCCGCCGGGGTTTTTGTACTGTATGGACCCAAAATAGAAGGGCGGCATTGTCCCTTGTCCCAAAGTGGAACAGCAGCACCGTCCCCGTGTTCCGATTACAGAGCCATCTTGTAGATGTTGTACATATCTTCTTCGACCAGCACCTTTGCGCTTCCCAGCTTTCCGCCGGAAGCTCTGCTGCAGCCTGCGGCCATCTCGTGAAGCTGCTCCTCTGTTGGCTCGATTCCCAATTCTTTCATGTTGACGGGCATTCCGATCTGATGGAAGAACTGCTCTATTGCCTGGATTCCGGCAAGGGCAAACTGCTCATCGTCCATGCCATCGGTTCTCTTAATGTCCATGACTTTTTCGGCAAAGCGAACAAATCGCGGCAGGCATTCTTTATAGACATAGCGTGCCCAGCTGCCCCAGACTGCTGCCAGTCCTGCACCATGGGTCACATCGAACATTCCGCCCATCTCATGCTCCAGACGGTGAGAGGAGAAATCCTTGGTGTCATGTCCGATACCGGTCAATCCGTTATGAGAGAGACTGGAGGCCCACATGACTTCGGCTCTTGCCTTTTCATTCTCAGGATCCTGATGAAGGATCAGGGCATTCTGCATCACCGTGCGAACCAGTCCCTCGGCAATCTGATCGGTCAGTTCCATACAGTTACCCTGTACAAAATAGCGTTCGATGGTATGCATGATAATATCCGTGCATCCTGCCTGTGTCTGATAATCAGGAAGTGTCTTTGTCAGATCGGGATTCATGAGAGCAAATTTGGCTCTTGCATAGTTGCTGCTGTAACCGCGCTTTTCGCCGGTTTCTGTATTGGTGATAACAGAGCTGTCGCTCATCTCACTGCCCGCTGCGGCGATAGTCAGGACAACTCCAACCGGAAGACATCCCGCTGCCTTTCTTTTCTTGTCATACAGCTCCCAGACATCCTTGTCCGGCTCAGCCAGTCCGTAGCCGATAGCTTTGGAGGAGTCAATGGTGGATCCTCCTCCCACTGCAAGAAGGAAATCAACGCCTTCTTTTTTGCAGAGTTCGATTCCTTCGTATACCTTGGAAAGGTGAGGATTCGGAACAACGCCCCCAAGCTCCACATAGGAAATGCCTTCCTCTTCCAGAGACTGTTTGATCCGGTTCAGCAGTCCGCTTTTTATTACGGAGCCTGAACCGTAATGAAGGAGAACCCTGGTTCCGCCGTACTTTCTGACCATGCGGCCGGTCTCACTTTCAGCCCCCTTGCCTAACAGAACTTCAGTTGGTGCGTAAAAATTATAGATTCCCATACAGGTATGCGCCTCCTTTGTTTTTTTCTATCTTATCACAAATTGAATTGCTTCTAAACAGAAAAGCCATTAGTTGGCAGGTTCGGAATAGTCACAGAAATTTTAAGAGACTTTACCGGAGAAGTCTGCTATACTTTTCAATGAAATACAAAAGCAATTGAATATCCTGAGTGGTGCTGCATGCGAATCCCGTATACAGACTTTCTTATGGAAATAACTGCTTTACTACAACAAAGGAAGTGATTTTTTGATTTCAACATTGCGAAGAACCTGGGCAGAAATTGATCTGGATGCTCTGGAGAACAATTATAAAAAACTGAAGGAAAAGACAGGAGAAAAAACTAAATTTCTCGGCGTTGTGAAGGCGGATGCCTATGGACACGGTTCCGTACAGGTGGCAAAGAAGCTGACGGAGCTGGGAGCGGATTATCTTGCTGTCAGCAGCGTGGATGAAGCCATGGAGCTGAGGGAAAATGAGGTGAGTCTTCCTATTCTGATTCTCGGACATACGCCCAAGGAGCAGATCCATAATCTCATTGATTACAAGCTGACGCAGACCATTACCTGCAAGGCAAAGGCGCTTGAATACCAGCAGGCTGCTCTGGAATGCGGCGGTATTCTGAAATGCCACATCAAGGTGGATACAGGAATGTCAAGGCTGGGCTATCTTGTGGATGATGAGGGATTTGCCGGCGGTGTGGACGGTATTGTGGAAGCCTGCAGGCTGGATCATCTGGAGGTGGAAGGAATCTTTACACATTTTGCCATGTCAGACGGTGATTCGGAATTTGCCGTAGATTACACTCGCCACCAGTTTGAGCTGTTTCAGAAGGTATGTGCAGGCGTAGAGGCAGTCTGGGGAAGGAAATTTCAGATCAGACACTGCGCCAATACGGGGGCTGTGGCGAATTATCCGGAGACTGCGCTGGATATGGTGCGTCCGGGACTTCTTCTCTACGGATACGGCAAATATGCAGAACGGCTGGGTCTGCTTCCCGTGATGTCCCTGAAGTCTGTAGTCAGCACGATCAAGGTGTATCAGCCCGGAACCTTTATCAGCTATGACGGAACCTATGTGACCGACAAGGTTACCCGTGTAGGTGTTCTTCCCATTGGATATGCAGACGGCTACCACCGGTATCTTTCGAATAAGTGGAGTGTTCTGACAGAGGACGGTCCTGCGAAGCAGATCGGAAGGATCTGCATGGATATGTGTATGATCGATCTGTCTGACTGTCCGGATGTGGATGTGGATTCCGAGGTGGAGATCTTCGGACGTCAGAATTCCATTGATGAAATGGCTCTCCTTGCAGAAACAATTCCCTATGAGCTGACCTGCTCGATCAGCAAGCGGGTGCCAAGAAGATATCTGTCGAATGGAGCTGTGGTGGATGAGGAGCTGCTGCTTCGAATGCCGGGAAGTCTGGGATAATTTCATAAAAAAGAACGTCCTCCGGACGTTCTTTTTTATATGGGTGGGATTTCTGAAAAAGGTTGCCATTGGGTAAGATACTACGGAAACTTGCACAGGCTGAACTTACACTTCAAATACAACTGCCTGGAATGGTTTTAATGTTATTGCTTCCTTGTCGCAGACAGCGTCGCTGTAGTTGTTGATCAGGAGATCTGCAGTTTTGTTCCGGACTTCGGAAGCGAGCGGGCAGCTGTGCACTTCACCGGTCAGATTGCAGTAAACGTAAAGACTCTTGTGCCCCTCCAGAGATCTGGTATAGGCAAGAACGGCATCATCCTCCTGCAGCAGGAAGCGGATGTCTCCTTCTGCAATGATCTCTTTTTCTTTTCGAAGGGCAATGATCCTTTTGTAGAAGCTGAATATAGAATCCTTATCCTGCAGCTCTGCTTCTGCATTGGCTTCGCGTTTGAAGTCCGGAATCGGAATCCATGTTTTTACACCGGGGGCGGCAAAGCCGGCATTCTCTGATCCGTTCCACTGCATGGGAGTCCTGCCATTGTCACGGCTGCGCTCAGCGATGATGTGCATGGTCTCCTCTTCGGAATGGCCTCTTTTCAGCAGAATGTCGTGGTAGTTAATGCTTTCCACATCCACGTACTGATGAATGTCTGTAAAGTGAGCATTGCAGATGCCGAGCTCATCACCCTGGTATACATAAGGAGTGCCGCGCATCATATGGATAGCCGTAGCCAGCATCTTGCCGGATTCCTTCCAGTATGCGGTATCGCTGCCGAAGCGGGAGATGGCTCTGGGCTGATCGTGGTTATCCCAGAACATAGCATTCCAGCCGTTTCCGTCGGACATACCTGTCTGCCAGGTCTCAAACAGATCCTTCAGTTTTTTTCTGTCTGTTGGCTGGAGCGCCCACTTATCTCCATCCTTATAATCCACCTTCAGGTGATGGAAGGAGAAGGTCATGGCCAGCTCCTCGTTCTCCGGATTGGAGTAGCGGATGCAGTGCTCCAGGGCGGTGGAGGACATCTCACCGACTGTGATCATATCAGCGATTCCTGTGTCATGAACCAGCTCATGCAGATACTCGTGAATGTGCGGGCCGTCAGTATAGAAACGACGGCCGTCACCCTCATAATCATTTTCCAGGATTTCCGGCTTGGAGATCAGATTCACCACATCAAAGCGGAAGCCCTTTACTCCCTTATTTTTCCAGAAGCGGATCACATTCTTTAATTCCTCACGAAGCTGTGGATTGTCCCAGTTTACATCTGCCTGCGTGACATCGAACAGGTGAAGGTACCATTTTTTTAAATGAGGGACATATTCCCATGCATTGCCGCCGAACTTGGATTCCCAGTTAGTGGGAGGAGTGTCCGGTTCGCCATCGCGGAAGATGTAGTAGTTCTGGTATTTTTCCTCTCCCGCAAGAGCCCGTTTGAACCACTCGTGCTCGGTGGAGGTGTGATTGAAGACCATATCGAACATCAGACCGATGCCCCGGGCATCTGCTTTTGCGATCAGCTCCTCCAGATCCTCCATGGTACCGAACAGCGGATCCACTGCAGTATAGTCAGCTACATCGTAGCCGTTGTCATTCTGCGGAGAGGGGAAGAAGGGGGTGATCCAGAGGTAGTCCACGCCCAGATTCTGTAAATAGTCAAGCTTGCTTGTAATACCCGGAAGATCACCGATGCCGTCACCGTTGGTGTCACAGAATGACTTGGGATAGATCTGATAAACTGTTTTATTACTGAAATTGTTCATGATACATACCTCTTTTTGGATTTGCGGAGATTACCACTCCATAATGTTTTCTTTACCAGCCTCGGCTGTGAAGCCAGCCTTCATACGGATGTTCTGCACATCATTGTCATCGGTTACAAGAACCATTGTTGTGTCCGGATAGCCGGCCTTTTTGATTTCCTCTTTACTGAAGGTGATCAGCCTGTCACCTTTTTTTACCCTGTCGCCTGCCTGTACATGGCACCGGAAGCCTTTACCCTGCATGTTTACGGTATCCACACCAACATGGATCAGAATCTCCATTCCGTTTGCAAGTGTGAGACCTACTGCATGGAAGGAGCCGTCCATTACTACGCTTACCTCAGCATCCTGGGGAGCTACAACAGTTTCGCCGGTTGGACGGATGGCAACTCCGTCTCCCATCATTCCGGCGGAAAATACTCCGTCGTTTACCTCTGACAGTTCAATTACCTCACCTGATAAAGGAGCGGCAATGTCATGTACGTCAGCATTTGCCTGTGCCTCTGCGATTGCAGCGGCTTCTGTTTTCTCAGCTTCGCGGTCTGCTGCAGCCTGAGCAGCAGCTTTGTCGATGCCCTGTTTTTTACCAACAATTACTGTAAGAACGAAAGGAACAACAATTACGACTGCCATACAGATCACAAATCCGAGGATGGATGGTGTCTGGATGGAAAGGATTCCCGGAAGACCGCCGACTCCAATGGATTCAGCAGTTACACTCATGGCAGTGGAAATGATGCCTGCAATGCAGGAACCGATCATACCGCAGATAAACGGGAACGTATATTTCAGGTTTACACCGAACATTGCCGGCTCTGTAACTCCAAGGTAGCAGGAGATCATGGAAGGGATATTTACTTCCTGCGCATCCTCATCCTTTCTCTGCAGGTATACCATGCCAAGGACTGCAGAACCCTGTGCGATATTGGAAAGAGCGATCATCGGCCACAGCATGGTTCCGCCGAAGTCATTGGCAAGCTGGATGTCAATGGCATTGGACATATGGTGAAGTCCTGTGATTACAAGCGGTGCATAGAAGAAACCGAAGATTGCTCCAAAGACTACACGGAAGTTTCCGCTGATACCTGCATATACAAAGCCGGAGATTGCAGACCCGATTGCCCAGCCGATCGGTCCCAGTACAAAGTGTGCTGCCATGACTGCAAAAAGCAGAGAGAAGAAAGGAACTACGATCATGGAGATAACGGATGGTGTGATCTTACGGAAGAATTTCTCCAGATATACCAGTGTAAATGCTGCCAGGATTGCAGGAATAACCTGTGCCTGATAACCAACCATGTTTACCTGTGCAAAACCGAAATCCCACTTCGGAATATCAGCTGCAGCAGTTCCTGCCATCGAGTACGCATTCAGGAGCTGCGGGGATACAAGGGTCAGACCAAGGATAATACCGAGGATCTGTGTGGTGCCCATCTTTCTTGTAACGGACCAGCAGATTGCAACCGGAATTCCCAGATGGAAGATCGCCTCACCGATCAGCCACAGGAAACTGTCAATGCCTGCCCAGAACTGGCTTAACTCGACTAAGGTGTGTCCGCCCTGGAAGATATACATGCTGTCGATCACATTACGGAATCCCAGAATCAGACCACCGACGATCAGGGCCGGGATGATCGGAGCAAAGATCTCGGCGATGTTTGTCATGATCCGCTGAATAATATTCTGGTTTTTCTTTGCTGCGGCTTTCACCTGATCCTTTGAAACACCGGATACACCTGCAACGGCTGTAAAGTCATTGTAGAAATCGGAAACGGTGTTGCCGATGATTACCTGGAACTGACCTGCCTGTGTGAAGGTGCCCTTTACGACCTTCATGGCTTCGATTCCTTTGATGTCTGCCTTGCTCTCGTCATTGAGAACAAATCTCATTCGTGTCATGCAGTGTGATACCGCACCGATGTTTTCTTTGCCGCCGATCAGCTTCAGCAGCTGCTTCGAATCCTCTGTGTACTTACCCATTGTGCATCTCCTTTTTCTAAAGTGCTTCTTGCTGTACTTGCTTTAAGCATGTTTAAACAAGCTTCATTTGATGATCTAGTTATACCATACTTGTTTGAACATGTCAATAATAAAAATAAAATTTGTTTAAACAAGATTAAAATTCTGTTGCTTGTTGATACAAGTTGTATTATCATAATGTAAAGTGATACAGCAGTGAATCGGAAAGGAAAGGGTACAAGTAAGTATGCCTGCTGCAAAGTTTGAACAGATTTATGACTCTCTGAAAGGCAAAATTCTGTCAGGGGAATATCCCAGGGACAGTATGCTTCCTTCAGAGCATCAGCTGACAGAAGAATATGAATGCTCCAGAAATACCATCCGAAGAGCAATCGCCATGCTGGCAAGGGAAGGCTATGTCCAGAGTATTCACGGCAAAGGGGTGCAGGTGATCTATACACCTGTGAAGCAGACGGCATTTATTATAGGAGGAATTGAAACCTTTGCAGAATCTGCAAAGCGTCAGAACCTGCCTGCTGTCACGGAGGTGGTGCATTTTGCTGAGATCATCGTAGATAACAGGATTTCAGATAAAACCGGATTTCCGGAGGGTGCAGAGGTCTACTATATTCAAAGAGTTCGGAAGCTTGACGGAAAGCCGGTGATTCTGGATATCAATATGCTGCTGAAATCGGAGGCACCGGGACTGACAGAGGAGATTGCATCCCGCTCAATCTATGAATATCTGGAGAATGAGCTGCAGATGGTGATCGTTACCAGCAACCGGCAGATCAATTCCCAGAGAGCGACCCCGGCGGATTCCATCTACCTGGATCTGGTGGATTATGATTTTGTGTCAGTGGTGACCGGCCAGACCTATAATTCAAAAGGAGTGATGTTCGAGTGGACCCAGTCCAGACATCGACCGGATTACTTTGTATTCTTTGATACGGCGATCAGAAAACGATAAAACGATGACAACAAAACATCACGCAGAACAATACCTGCGAATAGTAACGAAAAACCACCCTTACAAGTCAGGCTTGACTCGAGGACAAGTCCTGAACTGATGCGCATAGACAGGAGGGAGAATATGATCAGATATAACTGGGCAACGGTAGGCTGCGGCGTCATTGCCAATGAGCTGGCACAGGCACTGGAGGCACAGGGAGGAAGACTGTATTCTGTAGCAAACAGAACCTATGACAAGGCGAAGGCATTTGCCGAAAAGTACGGGATCGAGAAGGTATATGAAACCCTGGATGAGGTGTTTGAGGATGAGAATGTGGATATCATCTATATCTCAACACCCCACAATACCCATATTCAGTACCTGAGGAAGGCACTGATGGCCGGAAAGCATGTGCTGTGCGAGAAATCCATCACATTGAATGAAGAGGAACTGAAGGAGGCGAACCGGCTGGCAGAGGAACATCATGTGATCCTTGCAGAGGCTATGACCCTGTATCATATGCCGATCCACAAGCTGCTGAAGGAAAAAATGCAGTCCGGTGCATTCGGAAAGCTGAATCTGATCCAGGTGAATTTCGGCAGCTATAAAGAATATAATATGAAGAATCGTTTCTTTAACAGAACGCTGGCAGGCGGAGCACTTCTGGATATCGGAGTCTATGCCCTGTCCTTTATCCGGTATTACCTTTCTTCGGCACCGGATCAGGTATTGTCTCAGGTAAAATATGCCGAAACCGGAGTGGATGAAGAGGCAGGCATTCTTTTGAAGAATCCGGAGGAGGAGATGGCAGCTGCGATCATTTCCCTGCATTCCAAGCAGCCGAAGAGGGGGCTTCTGTCCTTTGATCGTGCCTATGTAGAGTTCTATGAATATCCCAGGGGACAGGAAGCTGTCATTACCTGGACCGAAGACGGGCGTCGGGAAGTGATCACTGCCGGAAGTACAGCAAAGGCCCTGGAGTACGAGGTGCAGGATATGGAAGCTGCCGTATCAGGTGAGGCAGACTGCCTGTGCAGGGAGTATACGGCGGATGTCATGCGGATCATGACGGACATCCGAAAAGAATGGGGCATGAAGTATCCGGAGGAAGAACAGGAACAGCTATGAGAAAGTATTTTGCAGCACTTTTTGAACAAATAAAAAAAGATCGAAAATCCTTTCTGGTCTATTCTGTACTTCGTGCTCTTGTGATCGTCACGTTGATTCGATGTTTATTTACAAGGAACTATGAGAGTGCCTTTCTGTGTGTGCTGTCGCTTGTACTGTTTCTGCTTCCATCTGTATTCGAAACAACGCTGCACATAGAAATTCCGGCGATTTTTGAAAATATCATCTATCTGTTTATCTATGCGGCTGAGATTCTGGGAGAAATTAACCATTATTATGTGATCATTCCGGGCTGGGATACCATGCTTCATACCATGAACGGATTCCTGTGCGCTGTGGTAGGATTCTCTCTTGTGGATCTTCTGAACAGGCGCAGCAGCCGGATGAAGCTGTCACCGGCCTATCTGGCCATGGTTGCCTTCTGCTTTTCCATGACTGTCGGTGTGCTCTGGGAGTTTTTTGAATGCTTCATGGATCTGTTTTTTATGTTTGATATGCAGAAGGATTTTGTTGTCAGCCAGTTTGGCTCCGTAACACTGGATCCGAATAATTCCGGTGCGGTGGTACAGGTAAAGAATATCACGGATACGATCATCCATACCGCTTCCGGAGAAAGCTATACGATTACAGGCGGTTATCTGGATATAGGAATTCTGGATACCATGAAGGATCTGTTTGTGAATTTTATCGGAGCTGTGGTATTCAGTGTGATTGGCTTTTTGTATGTTGCGAATCGCGAGAAGCATAAGCGCTCCAGCAGAATCGCCGCCGGCCTTGTGATCCGCAGAGAGAAAGAGGTGTAGGACGCAGCAGAAGGGAGCAGACTTTGCTTGTATGAAGAGCCGATGTAGAAAGGTGAGGAAAATATGATTCATCAGGGAACAGTATTAATTGAGACAAAAAATCTGATTCTTCGACCATTTACAGAGCAGGATTACGAACCTGTTTTCCGCAATTTTGAGAGTGACAGGGAGTGCACAAAATACCTGACCTGGCAGGCTGTGGATACAGTGGAGGAAACAGCAGCGGTTCTGGATCAATGGATTGCTAGGTATAGTGACAATACTTTTTATCAATGGGCAATCGTGCCAAGAGAGCTGAATGAACCTGTGGGTACAATCTCGGGAGTTCGGGTTTTGGAGAAAACAGAGGAAATTGAGGTTGGCTACTGCATCGGAAACAGATTCTGGAGGCGAGGCTATACCAGTGAGGCTCTGCATGCCCTGATCCGTTTCTTTTTTGAAGAAGTCCAGGTGAAAAGGCTGTCTGCAAGACATGATGTAAATAATCCTAATTCCGGAAAAGTAATGGTATCCTGCGGTCTTCGTTATGAAGGAACTCTCCGAAGTGCAGACAGAAATAATCAGGGTATCTGCGACATAAGTATCTATGCCCTTCTGGATTTTGAATACAGGATCCGTAAATGGCTGCAGGACCATCGGGACTTAAAATATCTTGATTTCAATGCTGGACTGATCCCCAATCTTCCGAAAAAGAAATTTATCGGCGTACGAACTCCGGAACTTCGAAACTATGCAAAAAACCTGAAAAAAGAGGGGCTTGCGGATCGGTTCATGGACAGCCTGCCTCATACATATTTTGAGGAAAATCAAATTCATGCATTTTTGATCTCGGATCTGAAGGATTATGAGGAGACCCTTCGCCGTGTGGAGGAATTCCTCCCGTATATTGATAATTGGGCGACCTGTGACCAGCTGAGACCGAAGTCATTTAAGAAGAATCGGGAGCGACTGTATCCATACGTTTGCAAGTGGATTCACAGTGATCTGACATATACGAAACGATATGCGGTCGGCATGCTGCATTATTATTATCTGGATGAGGAATTCCGGCCGGAGCATCTGGAAATGGCAGCAGAGCTGAAAAGCGGAGAATACTATGTGGATATGATGAATGCCTGGTATTTTGCCACAGCATTAACGAAGCAGTATGAGAAAACCCTGCCGCTGATCGAGGCTGGGACATTGGATCCCTGGGTGCATAACAAAGCAATTCAGAAAGCACGGGAGAGCCGATTGATTCCGGAAGACAGGAAGGCATATCTGCGGACATTGCAGATATGAGTGTCTTTGATTTCTTTCGGAGATAAAAGAAACTGCGTAACGGATATCACCGTTTCGAAATTATTAGACTACATAAGGAGGACAAAGGAATGGTTTTTGGTGTGCTGAAGGACATTAAAAACGGAGAGTACCGCGTGATTGCAACACCGTCAGAGGTTGCATCGATTAAAGCAGACGGCCATAGGGTTCTGGTTCAGAAGGGAGCCGGAGAAAAGGCGGGCTTTGCGGATGCAGAATATCTGGAAATGGGAGCTGAAATCGTTGACACGGCAGAGGAAATGTATGCGCGCAGTGATCTGCTGGCAAAAGTGAAAGAGTTTGAACCCTGCGAGTATGGGATGCTGAGGGAAAATCAGATTGTGTTTACCTGTATCCATCCCGCTGCACATCCGGAAGAGGTGCAGGCACTGCTGGACAGCAAGTGTATTGCATTTACCGCGGAGGATTCTCACCGCTATGGCTCTCCCAACTGCGAGGCAGCCGGAAAACAGGGTGCTTTGATGGGATTGGAGTCCATGCTCTCTATTAACGGAGGTAAGGGAAAATTTGTCAGCGGACTGGGCGGAGCTCCCGGTATGAAGGTGCTGATCCTTGGAGGCGGTCTTGTTGGACAGGCAGCACTGTCTGTACTCCATGCACTGGGAGCCTGGGTTACAGTAATGGATGTCAATATCGGAACCATGAGAAGCATTACCCGTCAGTATCATGAACAGGTCAATACGATGCTCTCTACAAAGGAAAATATAGCAAAGCTGCTTCCTGAAACGGATATGGTGCTGAACTGCGTCAAATGGCCAAAGGACAGAACGGATCATCTGATCGACCGTGAAATGGTGAAAACCATGCAGAAGGGTTCTGTAATTGTGGATATCAGCAATGATGTAGGGGTGATCGAAACCTTCCATGAAACCACACACGAGAATCCCCGCTATATTGAAGAGGGAGTGGTTCATTATTGCGTCAGCAATATCCCCGGTGCGATTGCCAATTCCACATCCGTGGCTTATGCAGCATCTGTGCTTCCGCATTTCAGAAATATTCTGAATCTCGGTGTGGAGGAAGCGTGCCGAAGAGATGGATTCCTGAGAAGAAGCATGACCGCCTATAAGGGATATCTGACTCACGAGGAGACCAGTGCTCTGCAGAATCGTCCCTGGATCCGTCCGGAGGATGTTATGGACATTGCAGATCAGAATCTGGATCCGGCTCCTCCTGCGACGGTGACAAGATCCGATAACTATTTAAAAAAATGACAACTATTCAGGAGGATAAAAAAGAAAACAGGCTGAGCGTCGTTTAGAACCTTCTGAATAGTTAAAAAAATGGTAACTGTACTGAGTCATGCGAATACAGGCTCTGAACAGGTATCATAAAAAGAAAAAGGAGATGAAAAGATGGAAGAATTAGTGAACATGGGGTTTATATCGGTAATCCCGGCAATTCTCGCGATCGTTCTGTCCTTCGTGACAAGAAATACGATCGTATCGTTGGCGGTGGCCTGCCTGACAGGAACACTGCTGGCAGGTCAGGGGCTTCTGGGCTTTCCTACTCTGTTAAAGGAAAGTCTTGGCACCACAAGCTTTTCCTGGGTCATGCTGCTGAATACGATGATAGGAATTCTGGTAGCATACTTCCAGAGAACCGGAGCGATCCAGGGATTTTCTCAATGGGTGCATGACAAGAAGCTCAGCAGAAGAGGTGCGCAGCTGATGGCCTGGGTTCTGGGTATGTTTGTATACTTCAGCGATTCCTTCAGCCCTCTGTTTGTAGGAACGACCATGAGAAGCATTACGGATAAAGTGAAAATTTCCCGTGAGAAGCTTGCATATATTGCAGACTCCACCTCTGCTCCGGTCAGTGTTCTTGTTCCGATCACCGGCTGGGCAGCCTATCTCAGCGGCCTGGCGGTAGGTGTGGGAAATATTGCAACCGATGCGGATGGATCCGCATTGTTCCTGAAGGCAATCAAATTTAATTTCTATCCCATTTTTGCAGTGATCTTTGTTGGCCTGATCGGATCAGGAATCATTAAAGATTTCGGCCCGATGAAAAAGGCTGAGAAGCGTGCAATGGAGGAGGGAAAACTGGTAGCAGACGGCTCTACTCCTCTGGCCAGCCAGGAACTTACCAGCATGGAGCCCTATCCGGGATTCAAGCCGAGGGTGTTCCTGAACTTCCTGCTTCCTGTATTGATGATTATCACAATTGCGATTACTACATATGTAAGATTGAATTCAGCAAAAACCATGGAAGCATTCACCTACGTGGTTATCTTCATGACCATCAGCATGCTGATCCAGGGAATTCCTTTTAAGGATGTGATGGAAACTCTGATGAACGGTATTAAGGGTGCTCTTCCTGCAGTTGTTCTGCTGGCACTGGCTTACTCGATCAATAATCTGAGCGGCCAGATGGGTACAGCTAATTACATCATCTCTATCTGTCAGGATTTCATGAAGCCGCATTATCTGCCGGCATTGATTTTCGTTGTTGCTGCAGTGATGGCATTTGCAACAGGATCCTCCTGGGGCACCTTTGCAATCTGTATGCCGATTGCACTTCCACTGGCATTTTCCTTCAGCGGAGGCGAACTGACAACAATCGTAGTTGCGGTATTTGCAGCAGTTGCAGGAGGAGGCGTGTTTGGAGATCACTGCTCCCCGCTTTCTGATACAACGATTCTGTCATCTACCGGTGCGGCTGCAGATCATATCGATCATGTGAAAACGCAGATTCCATATGCGCTGATCTGCGGAGGGCTGGCAGTGGCAGCATATCTGATTCTTGGATTTACAGCGGCTTAACTGCCGTAATATCGACCAGAATCAGGATTACAAAAATAGAAGACGTTCGTCTGTTTCTCGAAAGACAGGCGGGCGTCTTTTTTTCTGTTCAGTGATCAGCAGATGTGGTAGAATGTTGGAAAGAAACGATTCAAAAATCTGATGATTAACAGCCTGCAGAGCAGGGGGCGAAAGCATCGGATTTGATAAGGAGTGACAACATGTCCGGCTATTTGATAAAGGATACAACAAAGGAAGAACGGATCGCATTGATCAGAAGCTGGGTTCCCGAGGATGAGGTGAACGACGGCTGCGATATTGATCTCTGGGATATGTACCGGGATTATATCAATGGTGAACGGGAGATTGCAGAGATCAATGCAGCCTTCCGGACAGACTTCTATGAGGAAGCGGATCTGTGAGGCAGAAGCAGCAAGCCGAAGAATGGGATGCGCTTCTGTGCATCAAGACAACAGGAAGGGATGACAGCATTTCCAACCAGGTGAATTTTCCCTATGAGCCAACGGACTATCCGGTGCTGGAACGGCTGGCGAATGCGGGCTGGATCCGGAAAAATAACTGTCTTCTGGACTATGGCTGCGGAAAAGGGAGAGTGGGATTTTTTCTTTCCTATCAGACCCGCTGCAGATCGATCGGTGTTGATTACGACCAGCGTCTGATCCTCTGTGCAGAAGAAAACAAAGAAACGGCAGTCTCAGGAAATCGAACGGACTTTGTCTGCGAAAATGCAGTAAATCACAGAATTCCTCCGGAGGTGGACCGGATCTACTTTTTCAATCCCTTTTCCGTGGAGGTCCTGGAGTCTGTGCTGCTTAAAATATCTGATTCTTACTATGGGAATCCACGTGAGATGCTTCTCTTTTTCTATTATCCGTCAGACGAATATGCTGCCAGCCTGATGCTGGAGGATACCCTGAACTTTGTAGATGAGATATCCTGTGAGGATCTGTTCGGAACAGGGGATGGCAGAGAACGGATCATGATTTTTCAGGTGGGCGGCATGTGAAGCCACCTATCCATACGCAGCATATGAACAATAAAGGGCGCAGTTACTGGCACGGGTAATGTTCCGCGAGGTGTTTTCATGCAGTTTCTGCATGAAAACCCGAGGATTACAGCGCCAGATTGCGCGTCAGCGCAATCTGTGTGCATCGCGAAGCGTGTTACAGTTCACCCCGTGAACTGTAACAGGACGCAAAATAGAAAAGGATATTTCGCCGCAGTGAGTCTGTATTATTTTCTTTACATACTGTATGATATATTCATCACGAACCTCAGTTTCGAAGGAAACGCTGAAGAATGAGGATTATCGGATGAAACCGATGGATCGTTCCATCGAGCATGTTAAGAAAGAGGTAAAGTATGAAACGACTGACAAAGGGAAATGACAGAAAGATCGCCGGCGTATGCAGCGGAATCGCAGAATATTTTGATATTGATCCAACGATCGTAAGACTGGTCTGGCTGCTGTTTGTACTGGGCGGAGGAAGCGGAATACTTGTCTATATTATTGCCGCAATCATTATGCCGGAGTATTAAACTTCTCATGCGGTCTAAAGAGAGAGGAGGAGATCGATCATGGACAGGAATGATGAGCACAGGAAAAAAATGATTGCTCCGATTGTGATCACTGTGCTATTGGTAATCTACTATACAGTGTACTTTGGATTCATTATTGCAGCAATCCCTGATAAATGGGCCGCCCTTTTGGGAATCATACCGGCAGCATTAGGTGCAGTCAGCATCTATGTATGTATACAGAGAATTAATGAGATAAGGAGTGGTGAAGAAGATGATCTTAGTAAATACTGATTACATTTCAGGAAAAAATCTGGAGATGCTCGGACTGGTAAAGGGAAGCACGATCCAGTCAAAAAACTTTGGAAGGGATATCACACAGAGTTTTAAGACACTTGTGGGCGGAGAATTGAAAGCCTATACTGAGATGATGAATGAAGCCAGAGCTCTTGCGACCAAGAGAATGGTGGCTGAGGCAGAGGAGCTTGGCGCTGATGCAATCGTTAATATCAGATATTCCTCAGCCGCAGTTATGCAGGGTGCGGCCGAGGTCATTGCATACGGAACTGCGGTGAAGTTTGTATAAGTGTATGAATGCGCCAAACAGGAACTTTTCCCGCAGTGGTGAATGAATTCAGATCATAAAGAATGCTGCTGTCGATGCATACGAATGTATTCGGCAGCAGCATTTTTTGCGAAATAATAAATGAAGCAAGCGATGATAGCGACAGGCGATAAAATTATGGAGTACGTGACGTAAGGTGTGCTCCACAGATTCATACGTGCTGTTTTCTCCTGTGCAATTGATCTGCGAACTTCAGTGCAGTATTCTGGATTGGTGTCAGAATGATGGATACCAGCAGGGATGCAGCAAGGAGAAGCAGCGTGATCAGTATCCAGTTTCCCGGCGCATAGATCCATTTTGTAAAGTAATACTCAAAAAGCAATGTATGCACAAGAAAAATATTCATACTGTGATTTCCAATGAAAGCCAGTCCCCGCAGTTTCAGTGGAGTACAGTCAACCAGAAGAAATACAAGTGTGATAACTAATAAGGCCATTAGGGCATCTGTCCAGAAAGCAAGCAGCAATGTCAGACGGATTCTGCCAAGGATATAAATAAGAAAAGATGATCCTAATACAGGAAGCAGGATCGAATGCTTTGAGGACCAGTCCTTAAGAATATGAAAGTAATTGCTTCGTGCAGCCCAAATTCCCAGTACAACAACAAACAGGTAGAGGCTGCCATCCTGAACAGGAAGAACATAGGGAATAAACAGGCTGACCACGAGGATACTGACTCCAAACTTATCATATAGTGCAATTACTACAGGCAGCAGAAAAATCAAAAAAATGGCCAGACTCATATACCACCAGGTTTCATTGTATAGTGGTGTGCCGGTCAGACTGGAAAGACCGCAGGCATCGAGAAGCATATAGACAATGCTCATTAACTTTCCATGGGGAAGGTAGATATTGAGTTTATCACTTCGCAACGGGAAGGTGAGAATAGAAAAGGCAAAAATAACCCAGAAGGAAAAAAGAAGCCTTTTCAATCGTCGGAAAAGATCGTTCTTTTCAATTCCACCGCCTGCCGTGGTTCCATATGCGGTTAGAAATACAAATACAGCAACGCAGATTTTTGAAATAGAACTGAAGTTGATCATATGATCGTAGGAGAAAATAACAGAAGAGACAGAATACTCTTCCATTAATTCCGGACAGCAGAAAAACAGGTGATGATTCAGCATAAGTATGGAAGCAATGCCTTTAGCAACAAGGGATGTCCTTCTGCTGAAGAAAAATGGTTGATATGCAGGATGATTCTGATCCATATTGAATTCCCCCTCATAAATGAATGGCGTATGGAATCTTTTGGCGGTTACATATCAGAATGATAGCACATTTCTATATGGGAATACAGAAGGAATTAGATGAAAAATTGAAAAAGTTGTTGACTTCTATGTCTGAAAGTGATAATCTAATTGAGCTGTCGCTTTTACCAATTGATTTTGAGTAAAACAGCACAAAAATAAAATAAAAAAGTTGTTGACAAGTGACAATGAAAATGCTATTCTAATATGGCTGTCGCTGATGACGACAACGACGAACATTGATAACTGAACAGTAAAACACATC
>JAUNAJ010000022.1 GCA_030527645.1 Lachnospiraceae bacterium
AACATGAGAAAAGATGTTTAACAATATATATGCGGTTTTGAAGGTATGTCCTTCAAGCGAACGGCCCGGTGGCTCAGCTGGTTAGAGCGCCGCCCTGTCACGGCGGAGGTCGACGGTTCGAACCCGTTCCGGGTCGCTTTTCTAAATATGGGGTCTTAGCTCAGCTGGGAGAGCATCTGCCTTACAAGCAGAGGGTCACAGGTTCGAGCCCTGTAGGCCCCATTTTTAACAGAATATGGCGAGATAGCTCAGTTGGCTAGAGCACACGGTTCATACCCGTGGTGTCGAGGGTTCAAATCCCCCTCTCGCTATTAAAAAAGAATCCCAACGGGGTTCTTTTTTTATTGCGCGAACAATAAGCCATGCGGACATGCTTGCATGTTCATATGGCGGCTGTCTCGAGAACAGTAATAAGCGTGTTTCTCGTAGTTATATTGAATACACACTGCACTTGCATTCGTACTTCAGACGATATATCCTAATAGTGGGCTCATTTCGAGGAGTAAGAAAGGAAAAATTATATGGATTACTATATTGCAAGTTGTGTATTCACTTCACAGTTCCCGAATCTCAGCAGACGCATTCAGAATTATATCTCTGACAGATATCAGATGGAGGTTGTACGGTGCTGTACACCAAAATATAAATTAAAGGAATTCACCGAAAGGATGCCGGAGGATTATCAATGCGACTGGTCAGCTTTAGCAGATACTGCACACTGGAAACCTGGCGACACTGCATGGTCTCTTTGCCACAACTGCAGCAATATTGTGGAGGAAACCGCTGAGAAAGTGGAGGCAAGATCCTTATGGGAATTGATTTTACAGGATCACACCTTTGCGTATCCTGATTTTCAAGGCAGAACTATGTCGGTACAGGACTGTTGGAGATCCAGACATCGCAGAACGGAGCAGGATGCGGTCAGAGAGCTGTTGAAGAGAATGAATATCACAGCTATAGAGGTGGAAAAGAACTTTGAGAAGACGGACTTTTGCGGAAACAGTCTTCTGCGTCCTCAGCCTCCAAGAAATCCTGTGCTTGCGCCCAAATACTATAAGGAGAATATTGAGGGGCTTTTCCTTCCGCATACAGAAGAGGAGCAGACTGAACGCATGAAAGAATACTGCAGGCAATATGAAACACGAGAGGTAATCTGCTATTGCCACTATTGTCTGGAAGGCTTAAAGACAGGGGGAGTTCAGGGGTATCATATTGCTGAACTGCTGTTTTCCGAGGAATAAAGTTAAGGTTATATGAAGGTTAATCCTATTTTTCTGAAAGACTGTTTTTGTAAGATAACATCATCAAGAACAGCAAAGAACAAAATCACAAAGGTTTGTTCAATAAAAAAGAAAAGAGGATTAAGAACATGACAAAAAGAAATTTCAGCGAAATCAAGGCAAGTGCAAGAAAGAATCTGAAGGGAAATCTGGGAACGAGTTTTCTGGCAGAGGTTGCCGGAACTTCCATCAACATGGTTGCAACGATCATCCCCTTTGGTGGAACGATTATCTCAGGTCCTATTGATGTAGGAACTCAGGGGATTTACGTAAAGAATACGGATCAGGAGAAACCAAGATTTCTGGATTTGTTCAATGGATTTAAAGAAAATTTCGGAGAAAACTTTCTGATGAGACTGGTAAAGAGTATTTTCATCTTCCTGTGGTCACTTCTCTTTATTATTCCGGGTCTTGTAAAAAGTTATTCCTATGCAATGACAGAATATCTGATGGCAAGAAATCAGGGAATGACCGCGATGGAAGCCATCAGAGAGAGCAGAAGATTAATGAATGGCAATAAAATGCGGCTGTTTCTTCTGAACCTTTCCTTCATCGGATGGACACTTCTTTTGGGTGTGACCCTTGGCCTTGCTGCTTTCTATGTAGTTCCGTATATGAAAACAGCAAAAACAGAGTTTTTCAATGATATCTATTTTGCAGCGTAATTATTAATATCGGAAACAAAGAGAACAAATTTCCATATTCTAAGAACATGGAAATCTGTTCTTTTTTTTTGCAAATGATAAGATTATCTCAACAAAAGAAATACAACATTCAACATAAAAAAAGATGGAGGAAAAAAGATGAAAAGATTAACAGCACTTGGATTAGCAGCAATGATCGCGGTTTCACTTTCTGCATGCGGATCCGGAGATTCTGCACAATCAGGCGGATCAACGGCAAATTCATCAGCATCTGCAGATGAATTACAGGCTGCGATATGGGACAACAACCAGCTGGACGGACTTCAGAGAATTGCTGATGAGTGGTCTGAGACTTCAGGCGTGAAGGTAAACATTGAAGTAATCACATGGACAGAGTACTGGACCCTCCTTGAGGCAGGTGCTTCCGGCGGAGAACTTCCGGATGTGTTCTGGATGCATATCAATGAAGCAGAAAAATACATGGCAGGAGATGTTCTCCTGAATCTGGATGAGTACATAGCCGCTGATGAGACGATGGATATGAATAATTATTATGACGGCATCGTAGGATTATATCAGTATGATGGATCGCAGTATGCAATTCCTAAGGATCATGATACCATTGCTCTTCTGTATAACAAAGAAATTTTCGACAGATACGGTATTGAATATCCTACTGATGACTGGGACTGGGAGAAATATGCGGAAGTGGCAGCCGAGATTACTGAGGCAGGCAAGGACGACGGTGTATTTGGAACTGCAATGAACACAGACGACGGTCAGGACGGCTATTATAATCTGATCTATGGATTTGGCGGTGAGCTGCTGAATGAGGAGAAGACAGAATCCGGTATGGATAGTGAGGAAACAATCGAAGCTATGACATGGATCGGTGATAAACTGATTCCTTCTATGCCGGCGCAGGATGTTATGACAGAATCCAATCCTGACAACCTGTTCCTGAGCGGAACGGTAGGTATGATGCTTCAGGGCTCCTGGATGGTGAATACCTTCTATCAGAGTGAAAATGCAGAATATTATGCATGGGCACAGATTCCGTATGCGGATCAGAACGGAAACGGAAGCTGCGATGCAGGAGAAAGAATCTCTTTGTATAATGGTCTTGGATGGGCGATTGCAGCAAATACAGCTGATCCGCAGACAGCATATGATCTTGTAGCTGCATTCGGTTCTGAGGAAGGTCAGAAAAAACAGGCTGAGTATGGCGTGACCATGGCAGCATTCAAGGGATGTTCAGATTCTTTCGTAGCTGCCTTTGAAGGCATGGATCTGACACCGTTCCTTGAGGTGGAAGAGAACGGAACACTGATTCAGCATCCATATTCAAGATACACTACTCAGTGGGAGGGTGCATTTACTACAGATCTGGTACCTGCATGGCAGGATCCATCCATCATGGAACAGACCTGCGTGGACATCGCTGAAAAAATGAATGACATTCTTGCATCAGAAAACTAAAGAATAATTTACTCCCCCTCGGAAGATTACGGTATACTAGCGGTAGAGAGCTGTACGTAATCACATCGAACGACAGTCAGAGCAGATCAGGCTGCTGTGAATGCAATCTCTGCTCTGTCTGACGAGATCGAGGGAGGATGTTATGAAACATACGGATACGATGGAACGAAATAAATATTACCATTGTCTGGAATATGACCATGATCAGCAGGGAGATATATGCCTGATCTCCTGTGGAATGGAAGAGTGTGATCCGGGAGTTGTATATGGAGATGGAGTCAGAGACTGCTATCATCTCCATATTATTCTTTCGGGTAAGGGGATTCTTAAAATCGGAGACCAGATATTATATCCCCGCTTTGGTCAGATGTTTCTGCTGAAGGATAATGAATATGCTTATTATCAGGCGGACGAAAAGGATCCCTGGAAATACTGCTGGGTTACCTATAAGGGAACTGATGCAAGACGACTGTCTGATGAGATTGGATTCGGCGACGGGATTTATTGTCTGGATTCCGCGAAGGAGGCAGAGGAATTTTTTTCACTGATCCGAAGAATGCATGAAAAACCGGAGATGAATTATATCAATGATCTCCGAAGGAAAGGGATCCTTCTTGAATTCCTGGCACTCGCACCGGAATCTACTGCTGCGGCAGGAGTGAGTCAGGTAAAAAAATATGAATATTCACCTGAAGTCTATGTGCAGCGCGCAATTGAGTTTATTCAATATAATTATTCGACGATACGAGTTGCCGATGTGATCGAATATGTTGGTTTCACCAGATCTTACTTTACAACTCTTTTTAAGCGGCAGACCGGGAGATCCATTCAGGAATATATTAAACAAATTCGTTTGAGACGCAGCTGTGAACTGCTGCAGACAACAGACCGGAAAATCGGAGATATTGCCGAGAAGGTCGGTTACCCTGATCAGCTGGCATTTTCAAAAATATTTAAGGCAGCTTACGGGTTAAGTCCGGCAGCATTCAGGAAAGAGCAGAATACTGTTATGTAAAGGTGCAGGCAGACACAGGAGAAGAGAAATGAGAGAAACTATGATATGTCCAACACCTCCCATGGGGTGGAATTCCTGGAATACTTTTTATGATAAGATCAATGAGTCACTGATCCGGGAGACCGCGGATGCAATTGTAGAAAGCGGGCTGAAGGATGCAGGCTATGAGTATCTGATCATTGATGACTGCTGGAGCATGAAGGAAAGAGATGCACAGGGAAATCTTGTTCCTGATCCTGAAAAATTCCCCGGTGGAATAAAAGCCGCGGCTGATTATGTGCACGAAAAAGGATTGAAATTCGGAATCTATTCCTGCTGCGGAACACGAACCTGTGCGGGATACCCCGGAAGTTTTGAACATGAATTTCAGGATGCTGCACAATTTGCCGAATGGGGCGTGGATTATCTGAAGTATGACAACTGCAGCAGACCAAGATCCCAGGGCACCGAAATGCTGTATCGAAGAATGAGTATGGCACTCAGGAGTACAGGCAGAGATATTGTTCTTGCAGCCTGTCAGTGGGGAACGGAAAATGTTCACCGCTGGATCCGTTCGACCGGAGCACATACCTTCCGATCTACAGTTGATATCCAGGACAGCTGGAACTCTATTGAGACGATTGTATCATCTCAGCTGGAACTGCAGGCATTCGGCAGTGCGGACTGTTTCAACGATATGGATATGCTTGTGGTGGGAATGAACGGCGGAGGATTTAATCCAGAGACAAAAATGGGAGGATGTACAGAGGCAGAATATCAGACACATTTTGCACTCTGGGCCATGATGAATTCTCCTCTTATCATTGGATGCGATGTAAGAGAGCTGTCCAAAGAAGCAGGAAACATTCTTATGAATGCTGATCTGATTGCGATCAATCAGGACAGTGAATGCAGAAGCGCTTATCAGGTGGATGTATATGAATCGCCGGATTCCTTTATTCTGGTAAAACCGTTGAGTAATAACGAGTATGCAGTGGGATATTTCAATTTTGGCGACAGTAAAGCAAATGTTACCCTGAATTTCTGGGATATGGGACTGTCATCAGCTGCGGGATATGGTATGGACGTATATGACTGCCTGGATCATCAGAGCATCGGTATCAAGAGGGAATATATGACGGTACAGATTCCTGCTCATGGATGCAGAATAGTTAGAATGAAGCCAAAGGGAATGTCATGATCAGAGCATGTATGCAATGCAGCTCCGCACTCTCCGGAGACGAGGTTGCACTCAATCGAAAATTGATTTCCCGATCCGTGAAGGATTGTCGCTGCCTGACTTGTCTGTCTTCCTATTTTTCTGTAAGAAGAGAACAGCTGGAGGATCTGATCGAGTATTATCATAAGAGCGGAACCTGTATTCTGTTTGCAAAAGAAGAGACATAATCATTCATCAGTGATTCTTACTATTTCTTGTTCTTGTTAAGGTTATGTTAAGGTTTATCCAATTTTTCTGAAAGACTGTTTTTGTAAGATTACACCATCAAAAAACAGCAGAGAGCAGGCAATAAAAATGCCGTTCCATATAAAGAAAAGAGGGTGAACAATATGAAAAGAAATTTCAGTGAAATAAAAGCAAGTGCAAGAGAAAGTCTGAAAGGAAATCTGGGAACGAGTCTTCTGGCAGTAATTGCCGGAAACGCCTTAAACATGATCTCTACAGTGATTCCATTCGGCGGTTTGATTACGTGCGGTCCACTCAGTGTGGGAATTGAAGGGATCTATGTGAAGGATACGGATCGGGAGACACCGAAATTCCGGGATCTGTTTCTGGGATTTAAAGAAAACTTCGGGGAAAACTTCCTGCTGGGCCTGGTAAAGAGAATCTTCCTTCTTCTGTGGACCCTTCTTTTCATCATTCCCGGTGTGATAAAAGGCTATTCCTATGCAATGACAGAATATCTGATGGCAAGGAACAGTGAGCTGACTGCTATGGATGCAATCAGAGAGAGCAGAAGGCTGATGAACGGTAATAAGATGAGACTGTTTCTTCTGGAGCTGTCCTTCATCGGCTGGATCCTTCTTGCGATTGCAACGTTAGGTCTTGCTTCGCTCTATGTAGTTCCCTATATGAAAACAGCAAAAATCGAATTTTACAATGATATCTATTTCGCAGACTGATGCAGCAGGTAGCAAATAGATCGAGAGTATTTACAGCAGATCATTCCGATAAACGGGGCTGCAGTATATGTGATACTATATGACATATACTGCGGCCTGTTTTTGTTTATTAGTTCACAATCGTGGTTCCTTTCATTGACATTTTTCCTCGTTGCAGATACTATGATTGGAAACGGAGGGAATGATTATTATGTCAGAAACAACAATAGAGAAAAAGGATTTCAGGAAAAACGGAGTCCGAAGGCTGCTGTTTGTGGCCGCGGCTGTGTTCATAGCTACGGCATTGCTGATAGAGAGTTTTCTGAAGCTGAATGAATATTTTATCCTGTTAAACTACGCGACCAGAATTCTGGGCAGTGTTCTTGTTCTGGGCATTTACTCTCAGTACAGAACAGCTTCCATGAAGATGCCCTGGATCATTCTGATATTGGCATTTCCTGTTATGGGAGTGGTCACCTATCTGCTTGTTGGTATGGATGGTATGACCAAACGGATGAGAAAGCGCTTCGAAGCAGTGGATGAGGTGATCTTCCCCATGCTGGATGAGAATGAGGATGTGCTGGAGGAATTTGCCGGGAAAGATCCTGCCGGAGCCAGCATAGCGAAATATCTGAAGAAATATGCCTTTTATCCTACTTATAGGAATAATGAGGTGAAATATTATCCAAAGGCGGAGGATGCACTGGAGGCTCAGCTCTCCGCCATGAGTAAAGCAGAGCAGTTTATCTTTATGGAGTATCACGCCATTGAAGATAAGGTGGCATGGAGCAGGATTGAGGCTGTGCTCAGAGAACGGGCAAAACAAGGAGTGGAGATCAGGCTTTTTTATGATGATATTGGAAGTCTGTTCTTTATTGATAACAGACAGTTTATCAGAAAGATGCAGTCCATGGGAATAAAATGCAGAGTCTTCAATCCGGTAGCAGCAGATCTGGGCGGAAAAATCTTTCTCAATAACAGAGACCATCGGAAAATTACGGTTGTGGATGGGAAGATCGGTTTTACAGGCGGCTTCAATCTGGCCGATGAGTACTTTAATATTACGCATCCCTATGGCATGTGGCGTGATACAGGAATTGAGATCCATGGTAATTCTGTGAAAAACTTTACTGCAATGTTCCTGGAGATGTGGAACGCTGTGAGTCCCTTCGATGCAGATGACGCTGATTTTTCACCCTATCTGAGCTGTGAGATTCCTGTGGACGAATCGAAAGAAGATAACTGCTCCTTTGTAACCCCCTATGCGGATTCACCAATGGATAAGGAGCAGGTAGGAGAGGAAGTATATATATCCATGCTGAATAAAGCAGAACATTACTGTTATTTTACCTCTCCCTATCTGATCATTACAGATGAGATGAGCCATGCCATGACACTTGCTGCAAAGCGTGGAATAGATGTCAGGATCGTTACCCCGGGAATTCCGGATAAGAAACTTGTATACAGCGTGACCCGATCCTTTTATCATGGACTTGCCAGGTGCGGGGTAAGGATCTATGAATGGACACCCGGCTTCACTCATGCAAAGATGTGCGTGGCAGATGACAAGATGGCAACCTGCGGCACGATCAATCTGGATTACAGAAGCCTGTACCATCACTTTGAAAACGGCTGCTTCCTGTATGGAGGCAAGGCGGTGCAGGATATTAAAGCGGACTTTGACAGAACCTTCGGGGAGTGCGAGGAGGTAACAGAGGTGTACCATACAGGAAGATCTAAATCACTGCGTTTCGGCCAGCTGATGCTTCGTCTGGTGGCTCAGCTTTTGTAAAGCGTAAGTATGGATTGAACATGATGAGAGAATATGAGAACATTCGGCTGATTGAAATCAGTTCACTTAAAGCAGAAGTATACCGCGAAGATCTGGCGATGTATGACGGATTAAACGAAAATCAGCTGTTTCATTATTTTGAGCCTGAGACAGGACTTTTTATTGCAGAAAGCCCGAAAGTGATCCGCAGAGCCCTGCAGGCAGGATATGAGCCTGTGTCCTGTCTTGCGGAGAAAAACCATCTGAACAAAGACGCCTGGGAGACGATTGAAAAAATATCAGAAATGTTGTCCGAGATGAGCAGGAGAGAATTCCATGTCTATGTCTGTGAGCATGAACTTTTTTCAGCTGTCACCGGTACTGCAATGACGAGGGGGATGATCAGTGCAATGAGGCGCAGACCGCTCCCGAAGCTTTCAGAGCTGCTGGAATCAACTCCGGCAGACAGAACACGAATTGCGGTGCTGGAGGATGTGGAGAATCCGACCAATGTTGGAGCAATTTTCCGTTCTGCAGCAGCTTTGAATATGGATGCCGTACTTCTGACATCTACCTGCTCCGACCCTCTGTATCGAAGAGCAGGCAGAGTGTCCATGGGATGCGTTTTCCAGATTCCCTGGACCTACTTCGACGGATATACCCCTTCCAGGGATTATTCTTTGCATATCGGGAGCACTGACAGGAATTCACGTTACAGCTATGTAGATGAATTGCATAAGGCAGGATTTAAAGTCTGTGCCATGGCATTAACCGACTGCTCTGTTTCTATTTCTGATCCTGCTATATCAGAGGTGGATAAGCTGGCTGTGATTCTGGGCAATGAGGGGGAAGGACTGCCGGAGAGTACGCTGGAACAATGTGATTTCACCGTCAAAATCCCAATGGCTCATGGAGTGGATTCTTTAAATGTTGCTGCTGCAAGCGCAGTTGCATTCTATGCACTGACAACAATGAAGTAACTGAACCATAAGTGAATTATAAAACGTTATGTGAACAGCAATGAGAGGGATAAGTCCAAACTGGCTGTTGGGTTGTTTGACCCTGCATATATAACTTAGGAGTGACTAAAAACTGTAAAAAGTGCTTGATTTATTTCCAGGGAAGGTGTATTATAAATTCCGTTGTGACATAGGGCTATCGCCAAATGGTAAGGCAACGGACTCTGACTCCGTCATTTCAAGGTTCGAATCCTTGTAGCCCTGTTTTCAGGCCTCAGATAGTAATCTGAGGTCTTTTTATATAAAAAACTTTGATTTGAGAGAGGTAAATATCCCCTCCTGAACATACGGATTTGTTTTTGTGCGTATATGATATAAGAATGATTCCCTTTGTGCAGAATGCTGAAAAAGCATATGGCAAACGTGTTGTTACTGGAAGAATATCCTAATCTGTGATATAGTGATTTCAATGTGAACGCAGAACGGATCAGCCCCTTGTGTATAGAGTGATCGGAAAACAATTCAGGGTTTGGGGGATGGTCTGACTGATGAAGGCTTTGATTTTATCAGCTGTCTCGGACAGTCTGCGTTCCAGTTCAGGTAATTTCGGCAGATCGATGCAAAAGAACGGCATGTGCTTCCTTCAAGCGGTACATGCCGTTCTTTGTTTACTGTTCACAGTACAGTTTTTTCTTTGTGCGAGCATAGAAAACTCTCTCTTTTTTCTTGAACTGCAACGTGTTATAATCAAGTCTGGATTACAAGGTAATATGGATCTGTTCGGGAAGTTCGGTGGTTTGTGTGCTTTATAAGAACCGTTCTGAATCGAACAGGTGCCGGAAATAAATTTTCCAGGGGGATGACTATGAAAAAGAGTGCAATAGCAGGTCTTGCAGTGGGTGGAGTTGCCTTGATCGCACTTGCTGCGGGATATGGTACCGGACGCAGATATTATAAAGACCATCTGTTTTCCGGTACGATGATCAACGGAGTTGACTGCTCCAATATGACTGCCGATATGGCGAAGGATGAACTGCAGTATGAGATGGATCACTATCAGCTGACAGTGTCAGAAAGAGGCGGTCTGGAGGATACATTGATCGGTAAAGATATGGATTTTCTGTTTACTGATTCCGGTGAGATAGACAGGATTCTGTCTGAGCAGAATATTAATACCTGGTTTGTGAAGGTTTCCGGGGAAAAGAATTATGAGATAGAGAATGATTTTACGTACTCTGAAGAAAAGCTGGAAACGCTTGTGCGTGAATTTCAGTGCTTCAAAGAGGAGAATATCATTCAACCGGAGAATGCAGTACCGGTTCTGACCGGAGATGCTTTCACAGCACAGGCTGAGAAAGAGGGAGCATTGATCGATCAGGAGACGGTGATTGCCGCCGTAAAGGAAGCAGTTCTTACCGATGAGAATACATTGGATCTGGATGCGGCGGGTTTGTATACGGAGCCTGCGATCCGCCAGGATAATCCTGAACTGCTGGCGAGGATCGATAATCTGAATTCTATGATTGCTGCGGACGTTACCTATGACTTCGTGGATGTGCAGTTCCATCTGGAGAAGGCGGAACTGGCTAACTGGTTTGTATCTGCTGAGGACGGTACGGTTTCCGTTGACCGGGATCAGGCTGCTGCCTGGGTAAGGAATATGGCTTATGAGACCGATACCTTTGGCCTGGCAAAGGACTTTACTACCTCCTATGGCGTAACGATCACGCTGGAGGGAGGCGGTGACTACGGCTACTGTATCGATCAGGATGCAACAGTGGATCAGCTGCTTGGATTTATCGATGCAGGAGAGACGATCGTAACAGAACCGATATATCTTTATACAGCCATGGACAGAAGCGGCAATACCATCGGAAACAGCTATGTGGAGATCTGTATCTCAACCCAGACTCTGTGGCTGTACTGGAACGGAGAATTGATCACCAGTACGCCTGTTATCACAGGAAGTGATACGAAGGGATATTCCACACCTTCCGGAAGCGTCTGGGCGATTGATGGAAAGAAGAATGACTGGAACTTTACTACATTCCCCAATGCCTGGTCCAAATGGTGGATGCCTTTCAATGATCAGGTCGGTCTGCACGATGCCAGATGGCAGAGTGCGTCCTACTATGAAATTCCCGGATATTATATTGACAGTGGAAGCCACGGCTGTGTCAATATACCCGATGCACCCATGGAGCAGATCTTCTATTATATGGAAATTGGTTATCCTGTAGTTGTATACTATTCTGTAGATCAGGTGGTTGGTCCTGTACCGTTCAATGATTTGATTTCCGGTTAACGCAGGTACATCATAGAAGTGCGGTTCATGAAGAATTCGAATTGAACTTACTTATGACTTAGAAATCTGCCGAATCAGATGTGTGATCTGATTCGGCAGATTTTTTTATTTGCGCGAACAATGAGCCATGCGGACATGCTTGCATGTCCATATGGCGACTGTCGCGACAACTTGAGAAACTCGCAAAGCGTGTTTCTCATAGTTCTCAGCTTCAATTCTGCCGTTGCTTGTGAATCTCCATGATCCGTTCTTCTGCTCGGCTGCGCTTCGGTTCTGATTTTCTGCCGGTTCACGGGAAGGCATTCATCCGCCTTTGGAATCGATCACCTGCACTTTAGTGTAATTATGGACAATATTTAGGTATAATTTAAAATTGTACAATTAAAAATACAATATTGTATAAAAGTAACAAAAAAATATGAGAAAATACCCGAATTACTGGACGATTTGTGGTGAACTATGATATAATTACATCTGCATAGAATAAGGCGATGTTGTGTCCTCGTGCGGAACCGGGAACCTGAGAGGATGCAGAAATCGTATCGGAGCTGTAACTATTTTTATAGTTATCGGAAGCTTTCAACAAAGCAAAATGTATAGGTAGGTGATAGTGGGTGAATTATACCAAGTATGTGTTGAAAAGTAACGACGAGCTGGCTGCGTTATTAGAAGGAAAAGACAACCTGTTCGTAGTTGCTTGTAACAAGTGCTTCAAGGAATTTGATACCATCGAAGAACCGGATCTGGCTGAGTTTGAAAAACTTGCTGAAGGAAAGACCATTACAGGTGCAGCTAAAGTGGATTTCCTCTGCAACAGCGTTCAGACAGAGAGAAAGCTGGCAGGGCTCATTCCGGAAGGAACTGAGAATGTCGTTGTAATTTCCTGCGGTCTCGGTGTGCAGACTGTTGCGGAATTAGAAGACAAGCCGGTCTTCACTGCAACCAATTCCCTGAATTATGTGGGTCATCATGGAATGGCCCTGACAAAGAAAACCTGTGGCGCCTGTGCACAGTGTTATCTGAATGTGACCGGTGGTATCTGTCCGATCGTTGACTGCTCCAAGAGCCTGATCAACGGACAGTGCGGCGGTGCAAAAGACGGAAAATGTGAGATCGATCCCAAGAAGGACTGCGCATGGGAGAAAATCAATGCACGTCTGGCAAAGCAGGGCAGACTGGACGAGTTCCGCTCTCAGCCTGTTCAGGTTCGTGACTATTCCAAAGCAGGCGTCAATGTAATTAAAGAATATGTTTCTGCCATCCGCGAAGGCCGATTTGACGGCTATTACGGCGGCGTACATCCATGTGAGCGCAAAGAGTATTCTGAGCATATTTCTCTGAAGACATTCCCGGAGCCGGAGACTGTGATCATTCCTCTTTCTATGCATGTAGGCGCTCCTGCGACTCCCGTTGTGCAGGTTGGCGATACCGTTAAGGTTGGTCAGAAAATTGCTGAGGCTCCTTCCTTTATCAGCTGTAATGTACATTCCAGCGTAAGCGGAACCGTTGTTGAGATCGGACCGCATACACATCCGAATAAAGGTCCGGGCGTTGAGTCTATCGTTATTAAGTCTGATGGACAGAATACACTGCATGAATCCGTTCAGCCGAATAAATCTCTGGACGAGCTGAGTGTAGATGAAATCGTAGATATCGTTCGTGAAAAAGGTATCACCGGAATGGGCGGTGCCGGCTTCCCGACTTATGTAAAACTGAAACCGGGCAAACCGATCGATGCAGTTCTTCTGAACGGCTGCGAGTGCGAGCCGATCCTGACTGCTGACCACCGTGTTCTTCTTGAGTTTGCGGATGATGTGATCTTCGGTCTGAAGGCGATCATGAAGGCTGTTGATGCTCCCAAGGGTGTTATTGTGATCGAGGATAACAAACCGGATGCAGTAGAACTGGTGAAATCTAAGATTGCCGGCTGTGACAACCTTGAGGTTGTTGTGGCAAAAACAAAATACCCTCAGGGCGCTGAGAAGATGCTCATCAAGAAAGTCATGAAGCGTCAGGTACCGAGCGGAAAGCTTCCTGCTGATGTGGGCGCTGTTGTCAGCAATGTAAGTACTGCAAAGGCCATCTCCGATGCGATCCAGAAGGGCATGCCGCTGGTAGAGCGTGTTGTTTCCGTAACCGGTGAGAGAATGAAGAACCCCGGCAACTACATCGTTAAGATCGGTACCAATGTACAGGATATTATCGATTACTGCGGCGGTACAACAGGCGAAGACGTAACGATCAAGATGGGCGGACCTATGATGGGTGCCCAGCTGAAAGATACTGAAGTTCCGATCATCAAGGGTTCTAACGGAATCATTGCAATTGATACAGATCATACAGAGACAGTAGAATGTATCAAGTGCGGACGCTGTGCAGATGTCTGCCCGATGGAACTGACTCCTATGAACTTTGCGAAGTATGCAGATGAAGGCAATGCACAGGCACTGCTGGATAACAATATTATGGATTGCTTCCAGTGCCGCTGCTGCGAATATATCTGTTCTTCCAAGATTCCGCTGGTAGCTAAAATTGGTGTTGGCAAAAATATGGTAATGGAGTTGAAGAAAAAATGTTAATTACTACGTTAAAAGAAAGAGAAGCCATTGCATCGCTGGTGGATGGAAAAGTCTTCATTATCAACTGCCATGGATGCAAGGAAATCAGTTTTCCTGAAAAAGAAGCTGCAGCACTCCAGAAGGAGATGGCGGCAGAAGGAAAAGTGACAGGGATTTTTACAACCGATTACATCTGTAATCCGGAAAATATGAAGCTTCGTCTGAAGGGTCACCTGGCAGAGATCGAGGCAGCAGATATGGTGCTGGTATTCTCCTGCGGTGTCGGCGTGCAGACAGTAGCTGAGTTCCTCGAGGATAAAAAGGTATGTGCAGCCTGTGATACGATTCAGCTGCCCGGATTCCAGGGTGTAACTCCGCTTGAGGTTGACTGCGGCCAGTGCGGAGAGTGCTTCCTGAATCTTACCGGAGGTATCTGTCCGATCACCGCCTGCTCAAAGAGTCTTGTGAACGGACCCTGCGGCGGAACAAAGGATGGAAAATGTGAAGTGGATTCCTGCATGGAATGCGGATGGGAGCGTATATACCGTCGTCTCGAGAAGATGGGACGTCTGGATGTTCTGAAATTCCCTACACAACTGCATAATTTTGCTACTGACGAAGCAACGAAAGAGTGTAAGGAATCATAACAGGTAACTTCGAATGAAAGGCTGTTCATGCATGGAGCAGCAGGTATGGGAAGTTATGATAGAATAATAGTTTAGGAGCGATAGATATATGAAAGTTACAGATTTGTTTAAACAGGGTGAATTTGTAGTTTCGGCAGAAGTTGGCCCGCCAAAGGGAATCAATATTGATGAGCTGGTAGAAGAGGCTAAAAAATACCTCGGCAAATGTGCTGCCATCAATGTAACAGACAACCAGTCTTCCGTTATGAGACTTGGATCACTGGCAACCTGCAAGATCCTGAAGGATGCAGGGCTGAATCCGATCTTCCAGCTGGCATGCCGTGACAGAAACCGTATTGCATTGCAGTCTGATCTGCTCAGTGCAGCGGCTCTTGGTATTGACAATGTTCTGGCACTGACCGGTGATCACACCAAGATGGGCGATCATCCGCAGGCAAAACCGGTATTCGATCTGGATTCTGTTTCTCTTCTGCATGCCATGAGTCTTATGGAGCAGGGAACCGATCTTGGCGGAAATCCGATCGTTGGTGAGGCACCGTCCTTTGCAAAGGGCGCGGTTGTTTCTCCATGCAGCGATTCTGTGGATGCGCAGCTGATGAAGATGGAAAGAAAGGTAGCAGCAGGTGCTGAGTACTTCCAGACACAGGCTGTATTCGAGCCTGAAAAATTCATCGAGTTCATGGAGAAGGCAAAACAGTTCGGAAAACCGGTACAGCTGGGAATCATTATTCCGAAATCCGTTGGCATGTGCCGTTTCATGAACGCAAACGTTGCAGGTGTACACGTACCTGAGGAAATGATCGAAGAGCTGAAGGCAGACAAAGAGAAAACAAAAGCCGGAATCACCGGTGTTGAGATTGCTGCCCGCATCATCAAAGAGTGTAAGCCATATTGTGAAGGTGTTCATATCATGTCTCTCGGATGGGAGTCTAAGATTCCGGGACTGCTGGAGCAGGCTGGTCTGTAAAAATAAATACTGATCAGAGAGCGGGTCTTCTGTATGTTTCGACAAACGGACCTGTCAGATCTGAAAATGGTGATGAGGTCCCTCCCGGCGATTGCCGGGAGGGATTGTTTTCTGCCATACATACAAAAAGAGCGTCCGGTGGACGCTCTTTTTGTATGTATGGCAGAAAACATGCTATAACTAACTGAAGGAACTGAGAACCTTAATTAGAATTTGCTAATTTAATGTTTGGTAATAAAGGCTGTCGGTCAGCAAAATTTACAGATAAAGCTGAGAATTGGCTTGGTCTGCTATAAAGTAACTATTATTAGTAGTAAGTGCAATAGAACAATAGACATCCCGTCAATGCAGAAGGGATACTGAATATAGAGAGAAATTTATTGTTTTTATGAACATTGCAAAGGTTGTTGACATCTAACCAATAATGAGTTAAAGTAATAACGATTAGAAGAGACTAATAGTATGAATCTATAGAAAGCGGGTGTAGATCATGACATTGAATGATGTTGATACTGGCAAAGAGGTAATCATCAAAGAGATCCATACGGATGATGAGGACATGAAGTCTTTTTTATTCTCACTTGGATGCTATAGCGGAGAGCCTATTACTGTCGTAGCGAGAAAGAGAAGAAATCTTGTACTGGCAATTAAGGACGGTCGGTACAATGTTGATTCAAATCTTGCCTCTGTTATTGAGATTGCAGAATAATATTAACAAAAAAAGTGGGAAACCGCTTTTTTTAATCCTGTACAGTTAGTTAAATCTAATGAAGGTTTATTTCTGAAAAGAAAAGTACGAGCTGAGAGGATGTATACAGGTAACTGTTTATATAGTTACAAATCAAATCTAAACTGTATCATGAAGGAGGAAGTTATGAGAATTGCGTTAACAGGTAATCCGAACAGCGGCAAGACTACCATGTACAATGCCCTGACCGGACGCAATGAGAAAATCGGTAACTGGGCGGGTGTTACCGTTGACAAGAAGGAAAGCCCGATCAAGAGTCAGTATGTGAGTGGTTCCGGGGAACTGATCGCTGTAGACCTTCCGGGGGCCTATTCCATGTCACCTTTTACCTCAGAGGAGAGTATTACAAGCGGCTATGTCAGGAATGAGCATCCTGATGCGATTATCAATATTGTTGATGGAACCAATTTAAGCCGCAGCCTGTTCTTTACTACACAGCTTCTGGAGCTTGGTGTTCCGGTTGTTGTAGCTCTGAATAAGAGTGACCTGAACCAGAAAAAAGATACAAAGATCGATGAGAAGGTACTGTCTCAGAAGCTTGGCTGTCCTGTAATCAAAACAACAGCCACTTCAGCAGAGGGACTGAAGGCAGTTGTAGAGGCAGCGGCTGCATTGGAAGGTAAGGGACAGAAAGCTCCTTACGTACAGGGAGACATCGATCTGAAGGATAAAGCAGCTGTTGAAGCGGCTGACAGGAAACGTTTTGCATATGTGAATGACCTGGTAAAAGAGGTTGAGCAGCGTAAGGTGCTGACAAAGGAGAAGAACTTTGGTGATACCCTTGACAATATCCTGACACATCCTGTTTCCGGACTGGTTATTTTTGCAGCCATTATGTTCCTTGTATTCTATATTTCACAGTCTACTTTGGGAACATGGATCGCAGATTATCTTGTTGCATGGATTGAGACCTTCCAGGAATGGGTCGGAGGAATGCTTGAGAATGCCAATCCGCTGCTGTACGCTCTTGTTGTTGATGGAATCATCGGAGGAGTTGGCGCTGTAGTAGGTTTCCTTCCGCTTGTAATGGTTATGTATTTCCTGATTGCTCTTCTGGAGGACTGCGGATACATGGCTCGTGCAACAGTAGTTCTGGATCCGATCTTCAAACGTGTAGGTCTTTCCGGAAAATCTGTAATTCCGATGGTAATCGGAACCGGCTGCGGTATTCCGGCGATCATGGCTTGCCGTACCATCCGTAATGAGAGAGAACGTCGTTCCACAGCTATGCTGGCAACCTTTATGCCTTGTGGTGCAAAGCTTCCTGTTATTGCACTGTTTGCAGGTGCATTCTTCCCGGAGTCAAACTGGGTAGGACCGCTGATGTATTTTGTGGGAATTCTTCTGATTCTTCTTGGCGCTTTGATGATCAAGGCCATCAACGGAGTGAAATACAGAAAATCATTCTTTATCATTGAGCTTCCTGAGTACAAGATACCAAGTCTGAAATTTGCAACGCTGTCTATGCTTTCTCGTGGTAAAGCGTACATTGTAAAAGCAGGAACCATTATTCTTGTGTGCAACACAGTTGTTCAGATCATGCAGTCCTTCACACCGGCTCTTCAGGTCGTAGAAGAGGGAATGGAAGATACTTCTATCCTTGCAGCAATCGCCGGACCGTTTGCAGTACTGCTTGTTCCAATCGTAGGATTTGCTGCTTGGCAGCTTGCTGCAGCAGCTATTACCGGTTTCATTGCGAAAGAGAATGTAGTCGGTACTCTTGCAACTGTATATGTAATTACCAACTTTATTGATACAGAGGAGTTCGAACTGATCGGAAGCGGAAGCAGTGTAGCAGCTGTAATGGGCATGACAAAGGTTGCAGCTCTTGCATACCTGATGTTCAACCTGTATACGCCTCCATGTTTTGCGGCTCTTGGAGCACTCAGATCTGAGATGCAGAGTAAGAAATGGTTCTGGGGAGCGATTGCATTCCAGCTGGGAGCCGGATATACAGTAGGTTTCCTTGTAAATCAGATTGGTACTCTGGTTACAACAGGAAGTCTGGCACCTGGCTTTGTCGGTGGTTTGATTGCAGTTCTTTGTTTTGCAGCAATCATTGTGTACCTGATCATGAAAGGCAACAGATCCTTTGCAGAGGAATACAAACTGGCTTCATAAGAAGACATTGATATTCAGAAAATATAAGTGGAGGTCCTGACGGACCTTCACTTTCCCTTTTCACGTACATCGAGACATACGGATATGCGTGTCTAAGTGGTGACTGTTGAGACAGCTTACGAAACTCATAAACATGTTTCACTAAGTTTATCAGAAAGTACAGGAAATAGTATGGGTATGGTTGATATGATTGTAATCCTGATCCTTGCTTTGATCATTGGATCAGCGATGTTCTACATTGTAAAAGAAAAGAAAAAAGGTACGAAATGTATCGGATGTCCCATGGCCGGACAATGCTCCCGGACATGTGATTCCGATAAAGGGAAGGTAAAATAATAATGGAAAATATTATTTTGATTGTTATTCTCGTAGTAATTCTGGTTCCTGCAGTGCGTCATACCTATCTTCGCTTCAGCGGAAAAAAATCCTGCTGCGGGGGTACTACACAAAAGGTAAAGGTAAAAAAGCTGGATGCTCCGGTTATTGAAACCTATGATGTACAGATTGAAGGGATGCATTGCGAAAATTGTAAAAACAGCGTAATGCGGCATCTGAATGAACTGGACGGTGTTTCCGTGAAAGTGGACCTTGGTAAGAAGAAGGCAGTTGTCAGCTGCAGCAAGCCAACAGATCCGGAATTGATCAGGAATACCATCGATCAGCTGGGATATGAGGCAGTAAAAATAGAAAAAAAATAAAACCAATGAAAAGGGCATTCGCTTATGTGAATGTCCTTTCTTACAGTTCCGATCATTGATCATTGTTCACGGGGAACCTCCCATCCATGCGCAGTCCCCGCCGTTACACGGCTCAAGCTGCTGCTGACGCAGCCTGACTGCTTATGAATGGGAGGTTCCTCGATCCCGAGACAGCAGGAGATACGCATACAGTCTCTTACATGCCAGCATGACGAGCCAGCATGCGTATCTCCTGCTGCCCCGTGAACACCCTTTTGTGAAACAATCAGGTATTATTGGATTATGGTCGCCTTCTTCTCAATATTCTGCTATAATTGATGGCAGATGACCGTTTGCAGATGTTGAAAAGCTGTGAAGTACAGGATGGATTTATCTAAGTTGAGAAGACGCCCGCTTCTGCAGGCTCCGAACTCGACTTGAAAGGAGCAGCAGCTTCAGGCGTGTACACTGTAAGCGTCAAAATAACAGGAGGTAGCTATGAAAATTGCAGTAACATTTGAAGATGGACAGATTTTTCAGCATTTTGGACATTCAGAATCCTTTAAAATCTATGAAGTGGAAGATAATAAGGTTGTATCATCACAGGTAATCCTGACGAACGCGTCCGGTCATGGTGCAATGGCAGGACTTCTTGCAGAGAGGGATGTTCAGGTCCTGATCTGCGGAGGAATCGGCGGAGGTGCCCAGACAGCTCTGGATGAGGCAGGCATTGAAGTGATGGCAGGCCAGTCCGGTGATGCGGATGCGGCTGTAGAGGCATATCTGAGAGGCGAGCTGGTGAATTCCGGAGTGAACTGTGATCATCATGATCATGAGGACGGAGAGGGCTGCGGAGGAGACTGCAGCGGAGGATGCAGCAGCTGCGGCGGTGGCTGCGGAGGCGGAAGCTATGAGATCATCTATGAGGGTGAGAATGCAGGAAAAACCGTTCGGGTTCATTACAGAGGAACTTTGAATGACGGAACTCAGTTTGATTCCTCCTATGACCGCGGTGAGCCTCTGGAGTTTATCAGCGGAGTGGGCATGATGATCAAAGGCTTTGATGAAGCTGCAGTGAATATGAAGGTTGGCGAGAAGGTAAGCATTCATCTGATGCCAGAGGAGGCATACGGCATGCCGAATCCAAACGCAATTCTTACTGTTCCGATTGCAGATCTTCCCGGTTCTGAAAATCTGAATGTCGGGGAGCGTGTATACCTGGCAAATGAGAACGGACAGCCGTTCCCTGTAACAGTAACAGCAAAGACAGAGGACACCATCACGTTGGATGCCAATCATGAGATGGCTGGAAAAGAGCTGAATTTCGAAATTGAGATGGTAGAAATTCAGGAGTAAGTGAGTCTTCTTACTAAGATAAATACGAGTTTCAACAGTAGAATAAGAATCCCTGACAGGGATAGAAAGGATGGATACCCATGGCAGAAGAGAGAACAATCCCTTACAAAATCTATCTTTCAGAGGATGAGATCCCCAAACAGTGGTATAATGTTCGCGCTGATATGAAGAATAAGCCGGCACCGCTGCTGAATCCCGGGACCGGAGAGCCTATGAGCTACGAGGATCTCCGCCCTGTATTCTGTGATGAGCTGATCAAACAGGAGCTGGATAATGATACCGCCTACATTGATATCCCGGAGGAGGTTCAGAACTTTTATAAGATGTACAGACCTTCCCCATTGGTTCGTGCCTACTGTCTGGAAAAGGCACTGGACACACCAGCGAAGATCTACTATAAATTCGAGGGAAATAATACATCGGGCAGCCATAAGCTGAATTCATCGATCGTTCAGGCCTACTATGCAAAGAAGCAGGGACTGAAGGGCGTAACTACTGAAACAGGAGCCGGACAGTGGGGAACCGCCCTGTCCATGGCCTGTGCCTACTTTGATCTGGATTGCAAGGTATATATGGTAAAGGTTTCCTATGAGCAGAAGCCGTTCAGAAGAGAGGTAATGAGAACCTACGGCGCAAGTGTTGTGCCGTCTCCATCCATGGATACAGCCATCGGCAGGAAGATCAATGCTGATCATCCGGGAACCACGGGAAGTCTCGGCTGTGCGATCTCTGAGGCAGTAGAGGTTGCTACTACAAACGAAGGTTACAGGTATGTTCTTGGCTCTGTTCTGAACCAGGTTCTGCTGCATCAGAGTGTGATCGGTCTTGAGGCAAAGGCTGCTCTGGATAAATACGGTGTAAAACCGGATATCGTTATCGGCTGCGCAGGCGGCGGATCCAACCTGGGAGGCCTGATCTCTCCGTTTATGGGGGAGAAGCTCAGGGGGGAGAATGATTACAGAATTATAGCAGTAGAGCCGGCAAGCTGCCCGTCCTTTACCAGAGGAAAATTTGCTTATGATTTCTGTGATACAGGAATGGTCTGCCCTCTGGCGAAAATGTATACGCTGGGAAGCAATTTTATTCCATCTGCAAACCATGCAGGAGGACTGAGATATCACGGAATGAGTCCTGTTCTTTCTCAGCTGTATCACGATGGCTATATGGAGGCGATCTCCCTGGAGCAGACCTCCGTATTCGAGGCAGCTACTCAGTTTGCAAGAGTGGAAGGTATCCTTCCGGCACCGGAATCCAGCCATGCCATCCGCGCAGCAATCGATGAGGCATTGAAATGTAAGGAGACAGGGGAGGAGAAGACGATTCTCTTTGGACTTACCGGAACCGGCTACTTCGATCTTGTTGCCTATGAAAAATTCAACAATGGAGAGATGACAGATTTCATCCCGTCTGATGCCGATCTGGAGGAAAGCTTCAAAACACTTCCGCAGATCAACGGTTGATTGACATAGAAGTATATGATCGTACAGTACGGAGATATATTCTGCCCTGCGGCGGAATGTATCTCCGTTTTTATCTCAGTCAGAGAAAACTTCCATATTAGTTACAGTTCACGGGAACCGCCCCATCATTCGCAGTCCCCGCCGCTATGCGGCTCAAGCTGCTGCTGACGCAGCCTGGACTGCTCATGAAGGGGCGGTTCCCCTTTCCCGGGCAAAATTTGAGTAAGGATGCTGCCTCTTACGTGCAAGACACGACGATTCAGCATCCTTACTCAAATTTCCCGTGAACTGTAACCTATATTATGAATAATTGATGAAAAATTTCGTGGAATACTTGAAATTTATCATCCGGAGATGTAGTATTACAAAATTAAAACGATTTCCGAATTACGCTGTATCTAACAGCGGCGGCAGGCTGCCGTTTCGCCGGCGGTAAGCTGCCTCATAACGGGACATGATTATGAAAGGGAGGTGAACATATATGTTCTGGTGGGATCCGACATATATTTTAGTGATCATTGGTGCAATCATCAGTGGAATTGCATCCAGTAATGTGAACAGTACATTCAATGCTTATAGAAAAGTGCTCAACCGGCAGGGGCTGACTGCACAGCAGGTGGCAATGATGATTCTGCATGATGCAGGGATCTACGATGTCAGTATTGAACGGATCAGCGGTAATCTGACAGATCATTATTCGCCCAATGAGAAGGTGCTTCGCTTGTCTGATACAGTCTATAATTCCCGATCCGTGGCTGCTATCGGAGTGGCGGCGCATGAATGCGGTCACGCGATTCAGCATATGGTGGGATATGCACCGCTGAAGCTGCGTTCTGTTTCCGTACCTGTGGCAAATATCGGTTCCTGGCTTTCCTGGCCGCTGATCATTCTGGGACTGATTCTTGGACAGACTGGTCTTGCAAGAGTCGGTGTGCTGCTGTTTACCTTCGTTGTAATCTTTCAGCTGATCACTCTGCCCGTTGAATTTGATGCATCACAGAGAGCCGTTAATATTCTCGGGGACAGCAGGATCCTGGATGCGGATGAGCTGAAGGGTGCCTCAAAAGTATTGAAGGCAGCAGCACTGACTTATGTAGCAGCGCTGTTTTCTGCGATCCTTCAGCTTCTGCGGCTGGTTCTGATCGTGAACAGAAGCAGCAGCAGAAGGAATTAAAGCTGCTGAACAACGGAGTGAGTTTCACAGGACTGATGTCACGCTAATGCGTCGGCATTTTCAAGACAACAGGTAATCGCAAACAGGAATCATAAATTTGATGGAAATACCGAAAAAACCGTTGCCTGAGTGGGGCAGCGGTTTTTTCTATAAGCTAAGTAGTGAATTCATGATTAGAGTATACGGCTGAAATTAACAGAATGGAACCCCCTAGGGGGGATATTGGGATATGAAGATACGGCAAGGAGGTGATTCCGCAGAGGAATCACCTCCTTGCTTTGGATGCTGCAGCTCACCCCGGTCAGATGTCAGCTGAAGCTGCCCGGAATCAGAGTAAGTCCTGAATAAGTATTTGACTGAATGGATGTAAGTACGATTGGATTTGAACGAACAAACACGAAAATGACCGATTGTGACTGATTAACAAAAAACAGTAGGAAATTTTGGCTAATATTATAGGATGAAAATGCTTGCTAATGACCGAATTTGAAAGTATAATGAGTGTAACAGAAAGGAAGGGGGAAAGGAAATGCTTTACACAGTAACCTTTAATCCGAGCCTTGATTATATTGTTGATGTGGACGATTTTAAACTTGGTCTCACCAACAGAACAACGGATGAATTGATGCTCCCGGGCGGTAAGGGAATCAACGTATCTATTGTATTAAGAAATCTTGGCTTTGAAAACACAGCGTTAGGATTCACAGCAGGCTTTGTGGGTGATGAGATCAAGCGCAGAGTTGTTGAGATGGGAATCGTTTCCGACTTCATTGATGTTGAGGAAGGAATTTCCAGGATCAATGTGAAACTGAAATCTATCGACGGAACAGAGATCAACGGTATGGGTCCTGCGATCAGTCAGGAAAAGGTGGAGCAGCTGATGACACAGCTGGAGCAGCTCACTGCTGATGACTGTCTGTTCCTTGCAGGAAGCATCCCGGCATCCATGCCGGATGATATGTACAGCCGGATCATGGAGCGTTTTCATGAGAGAGGCTGCAGGATCATTGTTGATGCCACGAAGGATCTGCTTCTGAAGGTCCTGAAATATCATCCGTTCCTGATCAAGCCGAACAATCATGAGCTTGGCGAAATCTTCGGGGTAGAGCTGAAGACGAGAGAGTCTGTGGTTGAGTATGGAAGAAAGCTTCAGGAGATGGGTGCGAGAAACGTGCTGATCTCCATGGCGGGACAGGGTGCAGTTCTGGTTGCTGAGAATGGCGAAGTACATGATTCTCCGGCTCCTAAGGGAAAACTGGTAAACGCAGTTGGTGCCGGTGACTCTATGGTAGCAGGATTCATGGCAGGGTATCTTGCATCAGGTGACTATAAAAAAGCGTTCCACATGGGTCTTGCAACAGGAAGTGCCAGTGCATTTTCCGAGAATCTTGCGACTAAGGAAGAGGTTGAAGAGGTCCTGAAACAGCTGGAAAATTAATTGAGGGAGGATTCTATGAGAATAAGAGATTTACTGGACAAGAGAGCCATCAGTCTGAATGCGGCTCCAAAGTCAAAAAACGAAGCCCTGGACATGGCCATTGATCTGATGGTTAAATCCGGAAAGATCAGCGATGTGGAGGCATACAGAAAACAGGTCTATGCCCGTGAAGAGGAAAGCACCACTGGAATCGGAGAAGGTATTGCAATCCCTCACGGAAAATGTGATGCTGTAAAGGCTCCCGGACTGGCAGCTATGGTAATCAAGGACGGTGTAGATTTTGCTTCTCTGGACGGAGAGCCTGCAGAGCTTCTGTTCCTGATCGCAGCACCGAACACAAAGGATAACATCCATCTGGATGTACTGAGCAAGCTGTCCATGCTTCTGATGGATGAGGATTTCTCAGCGAGTCTGAAGAATGCAAAGTCAGTAGACGAATTCCTTGCTATCATTGATAAGGCAGAGTCCGAGACAGGATCCATTGAAGACCGTCTTGCAGGCTCTGAGGTAGAGGGCGCAAAAGGAAAGCTTCTTGCAGTTACAGGCTGCCCAACAGGAATTGCACATACCTATATGGCAGCAGAGGCTCTTGAAAAAGCAGCCACAGCGGCAGGCTACTCTATGAAGGTGGAGACAAGAGGATCCGGCGGAACAAAGAATCTGATCACCGATGCTGAGATTAAAGAAGCAGCAGGTATCATTGTTGCGGCAGATACACAGGTTCCCATGGATCGTTTCGATGGAAAGAAAGTGATCGTAACACAGGTTTCCGACGGAATCAGCAAGGCAGATCAGCTGGTTGCTCAGATTACAACCGGTGATGTTCCGCTTTATAAGGCTGCAAACGGAGCTCCGGCACCAAGCAGCTCCTCCGGAGGCGGTGCAGGACATAAGATTTATACCTATCTGATGAATGGTGTATCCCACATGCTTCCATTCGTAGTCGGCGGCGGTATTCTGATTGCTCTTGCATTCCTGATTGATGGTCTTCTTGTTGATGTCAATTCATTGGATGATGCAACCAAGGCAACCTTTGGTAACATTACACCGGTGGCGGATGTTCTGAAAACCATCGGCGGCAGTGCCTTTGGCCTGATGCTTCCTATCCTGGCAGGCTTTATTGCAATGGCAATCGGTGACAGACCGGCTCTTGCACTTGGCTTTGTCGGCGGTGCAATGGCTGCCAACGGAACCTCCGGCTTCCTTGGAGCACTGGTTGCAGGCTTCTTCGCAGGTTATGTAGTTCTTTTCCTTCAGAAATTATGTGAGAAACTTCCTGAGGCATTGGAGAAGATCGCTCCGGTGCTGATCTATCCGGTGTGCGGTATCCTGATCGTTGGTCTTGCAATGATGTTTGTAGTTGAGCCGATCATGGGTGGTATCAACACAGCACTGAACAACGGACTAGCTGCAATGGGCGGAACCAGCAAGGTTCTTCTCGGACTGGTACTCGGCGGAATGATGGCAATCGATATGGGCGGCCCGTTCAATAAGGCAGCGTATGTATTTGGTACTGCGGCAATCGCAGCAGGCAACTATGATATTATGGCAGCAGTAATGATCGGCGGTATGACTCCTCCGATTGGAATCGCTCTCGCAACGCTCCTGTTCAAGAATAAATTTACAGCAGCAGAGAGAGAATCAGGTCCTACCAACTTTGTAATGGGTCTTGCATTTATCACAGAGGGTGCAATTCCATTTGCTGCAGCCGATCCGGCAAGGGTTATTCCTTCCTGTATGATCGGATCTGCAGTTGCAGGTGCAATCTCAGCAGGCTTCGGATGTACACTGATGGCTCCTCACGGCGGAATCTTCGTATTCCCTGTAGTAGGAAATGCTCTGATGTACTGTGTAGCACTGGTAATCGGTTCTGTTATTACCTGCTTCCTGCTTGGAGCTCTCAAGAAAAAGGTAAACTGATAAGCCCCCCTTATCTTTATTATCAATAATGGAAGCAAAGGGCTTTCGGGAAATTCCCGGAAGCCCTTTGTGCCATATGCTGAAACTGAGCAAATCCCGGACAATTAACAGAAAAGAGAAAAACTATGCTTACAGAACAAAGACAACATGCGATTCTTCAGCTTCTCAATGAAAAGGGCAGCGTAACCGTTGCTGAACTGAAGGAGCTTCTGAATATTTCCGAGTCTACTGCAAGAAGAGATATTACCCAGCTGGCACGTATGGGTAAACTGGAGAAGGTTTTCGGCGGTGCTATTTCCCATGAAAACAACATATCTACAAACGAACCGACCGTGAGGCAGAAGAGCGAGATCCATAAGGATGAAAAACGATGGATCGCTGCTTATGCAGCATCGCTGATCCGGACCTCTGATTTTGTATATATCGATGCCGGAACCACCACAGAGGGAATGATTGATTACCTTCCGGATGATAACAGTGTCAGCTATGTGACCAATGGCGTGGCGCATGCGCAGAAGCTGATGGCAGCCGGAAGAAAGGTGATCCTGATAGGAGGTGAGCTGAAAAGCAGCACGGAAGCGGTAGTTGGTACAAACGCAGTCTTAATGCTTCAGAAATACCACTTTTCCCGAGGTTTTTTCGGTTCTAACGGAGTAAGTCTGGAAGAAGGCTTTACCACACCGGATCCAAGTGAAGCTTTGGTAAAGCAGACAGCCATACAGCAGTGCCATCATCCATATGTGCTGGCTGACTCTTCAAAATTTGATATTGTATCCTCTGTAACATTTTGCGCGATTGATAAGGCACAGATCCTTACAGAGCGGATACCGGAAAAATATAATCAGCTGGAGAATGTGACGAGAGTTTGAATAGAAGGGAGCCATTCCATCTGTTTTACCGTACAGGTTTGCAGAGCGGATGGTTCCTTTTTTTGACAGTTGATGATATGATACAAAGGTCTAACAAATCCCGGAGGATAAAGGAATATGTATTTTGTAAATGACGGAACAATGATGTGCGGGTTCTATGAATGTGAATCCTGCAATACAAGATTTCTGGATGCGCGTATCGCACCGCGGATGATCTGTCCCTACTGCGGGGAGCATCCGGATATGGAGATCGGACCGGATGAGGAAATGCCTGTTGTGCAGGAGGATGCGAAGCTTCTGCAGGTTGTAGAGGGAGAAGAAGAGGTGGAACGCTTTGATCAGCTTCTCAGTCTGGCACTTACCGGCGGCGATTATGAATGGATCTGAGAGGTTTCTATGCTGATATTTTTTGATTTTGACGGGACGCTCAGTGCGCCCCGTTTTCCTGCCCCGGATTCATCGAGGGCAGAGTTCGTCTGCGGTCTGACAGAGGATGGTTGGAAAAACTACTATGAAGAAAAGAAAGAGCATACCTTTGATTATTGTCTGCCGGTAGGACCGGTCAGACGGTATGCCATGAAGAAAAAGAAAGAAGGCCATCGATTGTTTGTTCTGACGAGGACCGCCTCAGAACGTGAGGATGCGGGGAAAGAAGCATTTCTGGAAAAGCATTATCAGGGGATATTTGAACGATATCTGTCTGTCCGGCATGACAGCGAGAAAATCCCTGTGATCCGCTCCATGGCGGAAACGCTGGGGGTACCGGATAATCAGTGTGAACTGGTGGAGGACACCTACATGCTGGTGCTGCAGGCTCTGTCAGAGGGGATGATCGGCACGCATGTCAGTAATATTGTGGCAGAGGAGGAGGGTGATGTCTGTTCAGGGAAGTCAGACTCTTCGGCAGTCATCTGAAGAAATTAAGAAAAGGATACTTGTAATGTGAATAGAATGGATGCATGCAGGATACTGGGGGTTTCCGGAGACTGCAGTACAGAAGAAGTGAAGAAGCGCTATCGGCAGCTGCTGCATCTGGTGCATCCCGATGCAGAGGCTTTTCGGCGGAGAAGCATGAATGCCGCTGACTCTATACAAAATCAAATCCGGGAGCTGAATAAGGATTCAGAAGTATACCCCTACGATATTCTGGAGATCACTGCGGCTTATACGCTGCTGATGGGCGGGGCAGAGAACGATACGGGTCAGGAATCAGGTGCAGAAGCCTCCCCTCATCATGCCCGTTCGACGGATCCGGATGACTGGATACGCCGAAATCCGGAATATGCCAGAGCAGTGTGGAATGCCGAGGAAAATCCAAATGCATTTTGTGAAAGGGAGATCCTGCAGCTGATTGAAGACTTTGACGGCAATGTACTGGGAGATTTTACCCTGATCAGAGGAAAATACCTTTGGCAGCCGGAAGAGGAATTTCCTCTCTTCATGAAAAGCATTGCAAGGGCGGTGGAGCTGCTGATCCAGCATACAGAAGAGGAAGCGGAGCAGCAGATCTACGGAGCTGCCGGCAATCCCCGGATGGATGACGGGTACTGTTCCTCAGAAGAGCAGCGGTCGCTGCTGAAAAAGACCTGCCGGGAAAAACTGACCTACCTTCTCGCACAGCAGTTTATCGATGCCGTGCACACGCTGGATCAACTGGTGCATACGCAGCGGATTAAGGATGGCAGAGAAACGATTTATTATATTCCTGCCATGCTGGAGACAAGTACTTCCGGTCCGGGAAAATTTTGTCCTGAACTCCTGCCCGGGGAGACACTGCTGCCGGATCGTGTGGAGCAGCATCGGTTGTTTGTGAAAAATCAGAATGGACAGCAGGTTGGATACCTCTCCTATCCGGATGATCGAATGTATTACCTGCTGATTCCGTTGTTTGAGCAGAAGCGGGTGCAGGTGAAAATCAGAGTATACAAACAGAAGAGAGAAGGTGAAGAAGCGGGTACCGGAAGGAAGAGAGCGGTTCAAAAACATGTACGTATCAGTCTCTGGCTGAAATTTAAGGAGTCCTCTGCAGGAATGCCGGAGGATATCAGTGCGCAGATTCAGGAAGGATTGACTGCATATAGAAATCAATTCCTTGGGAGTTTTTCCGGATCCTGACAAGCAGAAACTGCACCGAATACTTTGCTGCGCAAATCCGATGTAAACCAGAATGGACAACATCTTTCATTCATGAACACATATATTCCCGCAGGGAATAACCTGTTCGGTATTTGGAATTTGTACACATCCCCCTATGGGGGTTACCTTCGTCAATATTGCTAAGTATAATGTTGGTTAGTAAGAGGATATTGTATAAATATCCTATAAAGGAGGAGACATTATGCATATGGCAGATGCGCTTTTAGCGCCAACAGTTGCAGCGACAATGTATGTTGCTTCCGGTGTGACAGCCGGTGTATCGGTAAAAAATCTCAGGATGGATGAACAGACTTCAAAACTGCCTGTAATGGGTGTGATGGCAGCCTTTGTTTTTGCAGGACAGATGATCAACTATACAATTCCCGGAACCGGATCCAGCGGACACCTTTGCGGAGGAATGATGCTTTCCGCTCTGCTGGGACCTTATGCAGGCTTTTTGTCCATGATCGTAATTCTTGCGATTCAGTGTCTGTTTTTTGCTGATGGAGGACTGATGGCTCTGGGGGCCAACTGCTGGAATATGGCATTTTACGGGTGCTTTATCGGCTATTTCCTGATCTACCGCCCGATCATGCGGAAAAAAGGCGGAAATACGCAGCTGCGTCTGATCGTTGCTTCCATTCTTGGCTGTATCATTACGCTGCAGCTTGGCGCGTTTTCTGTATGCATCGAGACATTCGCCTCAGGAATCTCGGAGCTTCCCTTTGGTGCTTTTGCAGCATTGATGCAGCCGATCCATCTTGCAATCGGACTGATCGAGGGAATTATTACAGCTGCTGTTCTGGTTTTTGTATACCAGACACGTCCGGAGCTTCTGGAAGTGGTTGGTGAGGAGAGCAGCGGACAGTCGAAGATGAGTGTAAAAACAGTGGTTGTAATTCTTGCCGTTGCAGCTTTGCTGGTGGGAGGAATAGGATCACAGTTTGCCAGCAGTCATCCGGACGGACTGGAGTGGTCTCTGTTCGGCAATTCCGAAGAAGGATATTCCGCAAATATGGGATTAGATGAAGAAGAATTCGGTGTTTCCAGCGGTGCCGCTGATACTGCAGCAGGCATTCAGGAAAAGACAGCATTTCTTCCTGACTATGCTTTTGCAGGGGATGAAGAGAATGCGATGGGAACTACGGTTTCCGGTATTCTTGGCGGTGCTATCGTTGCCGCAGCGGCAGTTGTGATCTGCCTTCTGGGAGGATTCTTCAGAAAAAAGAAATCATAATACACACATGATAATAGATTCTGAATGGAAGAAAGGGTGTTGGCAGGCATCCTTTCTTCTGTTGTGGAACACGGGGACGGTGGTGCCGTTCCGTTTTGACTCAGGGAGACAGCTATGGATCAGATATCTGCGGCAATGCATGACATTGCTGAAATCGATACTCTGGCAGCAGGGAACAGTTTCCTTCACAGGAGACATCCGCTGCCCAAACTTCTGATAACGATACTCTATATTTTCACAGTAGTATCCTTTCCGACAGAACAGCTGTCCGGGATCCTGCCCATGATTCTCGTGCCGGTGGTGTTATATCAGCTGGCGGATATTCCCGTCAGCACCTGCTTCTATAAGCTTCGATTCATTCTCCCGCTGGTCTGTGCAGTGGGGATCTGGAATCCGATCCTGAACAGAACACCTGCACTTCAGATGGGGCGTTTTGTTGTAACAGCGGGAATGATCTCATTTGTCACATTGCTTCTGAAGGGGATTCTGTCTCTAATGATGTCTTTTTTGCTGATTGCAGTGACAAGTATTGAGAAAATCTGCTATGCTTTGAGACTTCTGCATGTTCCGAAGATTCTGGTGACCCAGACACTGATCACATTCCGTTATATCAGTCTGCTGCTGCATGAGGCAGGAACGATGTTCCAGGCATACCAGCTGCGGGCTCCCGGTCAGAAAGGAGTACATATATCTGCCTGGGGATCCTTCCTGGGACAGCTGCTTCTGCGCAGTATGGATCGTGCAGGTGAGCTGTATCAAAGCATGGAACTGCGGGGATTTCGCGGAAGCTTTTACTATGCGGATGTGAAACACGCAGGAAAAGCAGACTATATGTATTTTATCGTGATGGCAGCTGTGCTGCTGCTGTTCCGCAGCGTGAATATTTCTATTCTTATCGGAACTATTTTCTCATAATCGAACCTGGTATCGAAGTGGTGCCTGGGGATTTGCGATTTCATCACTGGTTGAGTATGTGAAATCCACGATTTTACCGCAGGTTTTGCCCGGGGACATGAAAGGAATGAGAGATAAAACATGAACAATGTAATTGAACTGAAAGGAGCTTCCTTTGCCTATGACAAAGAACATCCGATCCTCTGTAATCTTTCCTTTAGAATACAGAGAGGGGAGTCAGTAGGCCTGATTGGTGCCAATGGTACCGGTAAATCCACATTGATGAAGCTGCTGACCGGTCTTCTCGGTCATCAGGGACAGGTACAGGTGCTGGGAAAGGAAGTAGAGAAAAAGAACCTTCCGGAGATTCGAAAGAGTCTGGGCTTTGTGTTCCAGGATTCTGACAGCCAGCTTTTCATGCCCACTGTATACGATGATATCGCATTTGCTCCCCGCAATTACGGCATGAGCAGAGAAGAGGTGGAGCAGAGAGTGGACGAGGCGCTGGAACGGGCAGAAATTACCCACCTGAAGTACAAACAGAATTATAAGATGTCCGGAGGAGAAAAGAGAATGGCCTGTATTGCGGTCGTCATGGCAATGAAACCGGAAATTGTTCTGCTGGATGAGCCGTCCATCACGCTGGATCCTTACAATAGAAGAACACTGATCAACAATCTGAATGAAATGACGGAGACGAAGCTGATTGCCTCCCATGATCTGGATATGATCTATGAAACCTGCGAAAGGGTGATTCTGATGGATCAGACCGGAATTCGTGCAGACGGTCCGGCGGAGGAGATCCTGCGGGATCGTGCATTGCTGGAGGAATGTCATCTGGAGCTTCCCTTTTGTTTTTCAGATCCGAAACCAAGAAAACGGAATGTGTGAGAACTTTCCGTTTTTTTGGTTTACCTATTGTGTTACAGTTCACGGGAAATTTGAGTAAGGATGCTGAATCGTCGTGTCTTGCACGTAAGAGGCAGCATCCTTACTCAAATTTTGCCCGGGAAAGGGGAACCGCCCCTTCATGAGCAGTCCAGGCTGCGTCAGCAGCAGCTTGAGCCGCGTAGCGGCTGGGACTGCGAATGATGGGGCGGTTCCCGTGAACTGTAACCCTATTGTATCCTGAACAGCGAAAAGTATGATCTTCATCTTTGTTCCGAGCGGCAGTATATGATATGATAGGATACGCATCAATAATAAACAGAATAGTGTGCTGCCCGCAGATCAGCGGCGAAATGGAGAATTTGATGGAAAAACAAAAAGTTCGTGTGCTGTTTATCGGAAACAGCCATACGTATTATAATGATATGCCGGCCATGTTCCTGGAACTTGCCGGGGAGGAACATTACGATTGTGAAATCACAATGCTTGCACATGGCGGCTGGCATCTGGCGCAGCATCTGCAGGAGCGGGCATGCAGATTTAATATTCTGCATGGTCACTACGACTACGTGGTGCTGCAGGAGCATGTCTATCCCTTCGGACCGGAGGAGGAGATGGAAGAGGCCTTCTGGGAACTGGATGAGCTGATCCATGATGCACGATCGCAGATGGTGATCTTCATGCCCTGGACAGGAAAAGAGCAGTCGCAGGAGCAGGAACAGCTGATAAGGTTCCATCGCCGGATTGCCCGGGAAACAGGTGCACTTCTGGTGCCTGTCGGCGAGGAATGGTGGAAATTCAGGAAAGAAAATCCGTCGATAGAACTGTATGCATCGGATGGAGAGCATGCATCAGAGTATGGTTCCTGGTTTGCGGCAAAGCATATCTGGAATGTGATTCAGCAGGACCTGGAGAGGAACAATCGCTTCATGAATCCGGAGCTGGAGGATTATCTGGAGGATCTGGCATTCATTGAGTCGCTGGATTATCTTACATGAAAATGGAACGCGGGGACGGTGGTACCGTTCCATGAAAAAAAGATACTATAGGAAACGTGCGATTTCCAGCATGTAAGGCTTCATAGAAAGGAAGTTACTAATGGCAACAACATGTACGGCTGCGAAAAAATCGAAGCCTGAAAAACACCGGGACACCGGGGATCGTGAGAGAGAATATAAGACCTCTCTTCTGCTGAAACGGTTTATCCCCTATTACAGGCCCTATACACGAACCCTGCTCATGGATCTGTTCTGCGCTGCACTGACCACTGTCTGTGATCTGGTGCTGCCAATGATCATGCGGCAGCTGACCAGTACCGGTGCGGAAAATCCCGCACTGCTGACCATGCAGCTGATCCTTCGGCTGGCAGGACTGTACTTTGTCCTGAAAATTGTTGAATGTGCAGCAAGCTACTATATGGCCGATACCGGTCATGTGATGGGAGCAAGGATCGAAACAGATATGCGCCGGGATGCCTATGCACACCTGATGCGTCTCTCCAATCAGTATTACAACAATACAAAGGTGGGACAGATCATGGGACGGATCACCAATGATTTGTTTGATGTAACAGAATTTGCTCACCACTGTCCGGAGGAATTCTTCATTGCAGGAATCAAGGCGTTGGGAGCGTTTATCGTTCTGGGATCGATCAATCTGCCGCTGACCCTGATCATCTTTCTGATGATTCCGATCATGCTTGCCTGCTGTATCGCTATCAATCAGTGGGAACGAGCGGCCTTCAGGCGCCAGAGACATCAGATCGGAGAACTGAATGCCAGAATTGAGGACAGCCTTCTGGGACAGAAGGTGGTAAAGGCCTTTGCGAACGAAGCAATCGAACAGGAGAAGTTCGAAACGGACAATCAGAAATTCCTCGGTATCAAGGCGCAGACCTACAAATATATGGGTATTTTCCAGACCTCCACAAGAATCTTCGATGGCCTCATGTATCTGGCCGTGATCCTGGCAGGCGGCATTTTTCTGGTGAGGGGAAAGGTTGCACCGGCAGATCTGGTGGCATACGTGATGTATGTCAGTACACTGATTGCCACGATCCGCCGAATCGTTGAATTTGCTGAACAGTTCCAGCGGGGAATGACAGGCATTGAGCGGTTCCTGCAGATCATGGATGCAGATGTTGAGATATTTGACCGGGATGGAGCCAGAGAAATGCAGAATCCTAAGGGGGAGATCTCCTTCGAGGACGCCTCCTTCGAATATTCGGATGATCATAATGAAGTATTTGAGCATCTGAACCTGACGATCCATCCGGGAGAGAAGGTGGCACTGGTCGGTCCTTCCGGAAGCGGAAAAACCACCATGTGTAATCTGATCCCAAGATTTTATGATCTGACTGATGGAAGGGTTACCATCGATGGAGTGGATGTGCGGGATTACACCTTGCACAGCCTTCGCAGAAATATCGGAATCGTTCAGCAGGATGTATATCTGTTCTCAGGAACGGTTTTTGACAATATTGTGTACGGTCGTCCCGGAGCATCCAGAGAAGAAGTAGAGGCGGCGGCGAAAAAGGCGGGTGCCCATGAATTTATCATGAATCTGAAGAATGGGTACGACACCTATGTAGGTGAAAGGGGCGTAAAGCTCTCAGGCGGACAGAAGCAGAGGATCAGTATTGCAAGAGTATTTCTGAAGGATCCGGCTATCATCATACTGGATGAAGCCACCTCCGCTCTGGACAATGAAAGCGAATTTGAGGTGGCTCAGGCATTGAATGAGCTGGCTGTGGGACGTACAACCCTTACAGTCGCCCACAGACTGTCTACCATCAGAGATTCCAGCAGAATCTTTGTGCTGACGGAGAATGGAATCGAGGAAGAAGGAAACCATGAGGAGCTTCTGAAGCAGAATGGAATATATTGCCGATTCTACCAGATGGCTGAGCGGCTTCGGTAAGATTTGGAGAAAAAAGTTTACGATACAATGACAAAGGGGAGAATATGTTACAAGCACTGGACAATGCCATTCTGGCAGTTACTAATATTCTATATCAGCCCTGGTTCGTTCCGCTGATCCTGGTTGCGGGAGGGTTGTATTTCACGTTCCGTATGGGCTTTATTCAGCTGAGATACTTTAAAGAAGCCTGCAGTATTATGTTTGCCAAGCCGGAAAATGGAGAAAATATCTCCTCCTTCGGTGCAATGATGGTATCTACCGCCTCCCGTGTGGGAACCGGAAATATCATCGGCGTGTCCACGGCAATCTGTCTGGGCGGTCCCGGATCCGTGTTCTGGATGTGGATCACTGCATTTTTCGGTGGAGCCACCGCGTTCGTAGAGTCCACTCTGGCACAGATCTATAAGAAAAAGAATCCGGACGGATCCAGCTACGGAGGACCTGCCTATTATATGCAGGATGCTCTTGGACAGCGATGGATGGGGGTGGTTTTTTCCCTGCTGATCATTGGGATCTATGCAGTCGGCTACAATATGCTTGCATCCTATAATCTGCAGTCCACCTTTTCTGTATTCGGATTTTACCGGGAAGACATCACCCCGGCTGTGATCGGAGTGATTCTGATGGTGCTGTTTGGAATCATTATTCTGGGCGGAGCGAAACGTCTCACAAAAATTACGGAAGTCATGGTTCCTGTGATGGGATTCCTGTATGTTCTGGTAGCAATGATCGTGATCCTCCTGAATTTCAGAAATATTCCATCCATGTTTGCCGGAATCTTCCGCAGTGCCTTTGACCTTAAGGCGATTTTCGGTGGATTTTCAGGAAGCTGTATCATGTATGGTGTGAAGAGAGGTCTGTACTCCAATGAGGCAGGTATGGGATCAGCCCCCAATGCCTCTGCTCAGGCGGATGTCGCGCATCCCGCCATGCAGGGACTGGTTCAGATGATATCGGTGTTTGTGGATACCCTTGTGATCTGTTCCGCCACCGCGTTAATGTGTCTCAGCACCGGTGTGCTTCCGGAGGCTGAATTGGCAGGTGCAGGCTACGTACAGGCCTCCATGCATGCGGCACTTGGTGATTTCGGCCCGATCTTTATTGCAGTGTCACTTTCTCTGTTTGCATTTACCACATTGATCGGCAATTATTCCTACTGTGAAGGCTGTCTGGAATTTATCATTAATCGCAGGCCCTCCAAAGCAGGACTGCTGCTGTTCCGACTGCTGGCAACGTTTCTTGTATTTGCAGGCGCAGTGGCAAGTGCAGGACTTGTATGGGATCTTGCAGAGATGCTTCAGGGTATGATCGTTGTAGTCAACATGCCCGCCATTGTACTTCTGGGCGGCAATGCCTTCCGGTGTCTGAAGGACTACTCGAAGCAGAGAAGGGAAGGAAAGAAACCGTATTTCCATGCAAAGGATATTCAGCTGAAGGAAGAAGTGGATTTCTGGCAGTAATGGAACGGGGGGACGGTCCCTCCGTTCCATTACTGCCTGTCTATACTGTTTCTTCTGATCTCAAGGATAAAACAAATACTTTCCATGCCCTTAAATGGGACAAAGTCTTCGAAAACGGGAAAGCAAATTTTCATTGAGAATTGCAATCGATTGATCAGCGTGCTCTTCTTTTAAACCGCCGTTTTCAAAATCCGTCTGCACCACGTGACGGGCAAGACCGTTTTTCTTCCAGTGAAAATCATTATCGTCAATAATAACATAGGCAGAGACCTTCTCCGGGCAGGACTCCAGATATGCTTTAATTTCTGCAGCCCTGCCTTCTTTTAATACAGGAGTTTTATCGTAGATACTGATCCCGAGAGAGGAGAACAGCTGATTCAGAAGTTTTCCCTCCAAAGTGCAGAGAACAGGATTCTTATGCCAGCCGCCCCGCCAGGTGGAGGTGAGAACGACTTTAGCATCTGTCGCTTCCACGATTCTTTTCAGCTGCAGAGCATTATTTCTATCGAAGGGCTCTTCCAGTAATTCGTTGTTTGATTTTCTTTCATAGAACTGGGTGGAATTCAGAACCCCGTCAATATCCAGGAAGATGATCTTCATATGTATGTCCTTTCTTCTTTTTTGATATCATAAAGATTTTTTTGAAAGAATACAATAGGCGATGTTCGGAAATGCCTTAAAAAGGCCGAAGATTAATTGAGACAGCAAATCTGCGATTTGCGCAGTCGAACTTATACGTAGTTGCCCCGAATCTGGCACTGCGTATCGCGAGCTCGACTTGAGATGTAACGAATGATCAGGTCTGTAACAATTATAATAATGCGAAATACACTGGTCTAATTTGCATTACCGTATCTTGGTATCATCATCAATAATCAGTATAATGAAGGTATTATGAATGCAGTTCTTAAGCTCAATGCTCGACTTAAGAAAGGTGGAAATATACAGAGGCAAGAGAAATGGCAGCATTATCGGAGCAGCCATTGAAGGTTTGATATTGCGGAGGTGAATGATATGGCATACGATTTACAGAAAGAGAAAAGAGAAGCAATAGAAGCGGGAGAGTATGCTTTGCAGTGTCTGTATGCTGCCGCAGACTATCTTGACAGCGCAAGAAACTGGGGATTTCTGGATCTGTTCGGCGGAGGGCTGATATCATCCCTTGCAAAGCGTTCCAAGATGGAGAAAGCAAAGCAGTGTATGGAGGATGCCAGATATGCCCTTCGGGATTTCAGCAGGGAACTGAAGGACGTCTCCATTGCCTGGGATCTGGACATTGTTACAGATGATTTCCTGTCCTTTGCAGACCTGTTTTTTGACGGGTTTTTTGTGGACTGGATGGTGCAGGATCGCATCAATCGGGCTGCTGAGCAGGTGGAACAGGCGGTTTACAGAGTAGAAGAGGTTCTGGATCAGCTGAGGAGGATCTGACAGTATGGATGAGCGAATGATCAACGGAAAGAGGGTCGTTCTGGTATCGAAAGTGGAACGGGGGGACGGTGGTGCCGTTCCGGTGGAACATGCAGAACGGAGAATCATTGGCAATGCGCCGCTTATTCTGTGGGGAACATTTCTGCACGAGGAGAATGAAATCGAGCATTTTGTGGATGAACTGGAAAAAATCATTCCGGAAGGTGGATACATTCTTGCGGCATTTTTTGCTGAGGACTGGAATCGGGATTTTTCCCCATGGGAAGCACCGGCAGTTTTCGGGAACGAAGATTTTGCAGGAAAGGGAGCAGAGATGCTGGACTGGCTTACTGATCAGTGTATTCCTCAACTGGAACAGGACTTTGGTACAGGCAGACCAAAGTATCTCATTGGATACTCTCTGGCAGGTCTGTTTGCGTTGTGGGCAGGATATGAGACAGATATGTTTGACGGAATAGCGAGCTGCTCCGGATCCCTCTGGTTCAGAGACTGGGACAGCTATGTAAATAGCCATACGATGAAGCATTTCTGCAATGTGTACCTGAGCCTTGGTACCAAGGAAGAGAAGACAAGGAATCGGCAGATGGCGCTGGTGGGAGACCGGACAAGAGAGCAGTTTCGGATTCTGGAGTCTGATGAGCATGTGAAGAAATTAATTCTGGAATGGAATCCCGGCGGACATTTTGCCGATTCGGGAAAACGGCTGGCAAAGGGGGTACGCTGGCTGATGGAGCAACGGTATTTTTGAAAATTGATCATATATCGGAGGGAATACATGAAACCTAGAAGTGAACTCAGCATGCAGCTGTATCAGCTGATGCTTGACCGGGGATACCCTGAGAATCTCTGTGATCTGGTTACCAGAAATCTAAATACAGATTTTACAGCTGCAAGAATGATTGGATACCTGAATCATTATTCTGAGCTTCCGGATGTGGAAGTTGTAGATGAGATGCTGGCAATCCTGGCAGATCGAAATGCAATCATAAAAAAGAAAGAGTCGGAAAAAGCACAGTCGGCTGTCAGTCATATGTACCGCTTCGGGCTGGACATTGAATAAAGAAAAGCAAAATCCTTTTAAATTCTGCATTTCTTCTTTTGCCGCTGAAAACAATATTCGCCACCGATTTGTTACCATAATATTAAATATCGCCCCAAAATATCAAAGAGACTGAACCTGTTGAATCAGGCTTGCTGCAGAAATGAATGGAAACATCTCCTAAACAGATACGATATTCAATTTTGTCTTTCGTCTCCTGCTCAATTGCCATAATCAGAGTCTGAGCCAGAGAGGATATTCCGGCACAAACAATATCAGAACCGGCATGAGAATAGCCAGCATGGCCAGAGACGGTAATATCTTGGTCAGTGTATTTGATTGTTGTCATCGTTTTTTTAATGATTGCACGAAAAAAGCACCTCCGAAGAGATGCTATGTTATACTCCTTTTACAGGTTTTGCTGCACTGAGTCTGTAGAAAGGAGCAAATTCATAATGGGAAAATCAGGTTTGAAAGAGATATCCGATAAAATCAAAAAGAATGCTTTGAAACAAATTGCTTCAAAAGAGAGTCCGTGAAAAAAAGTCTGTAAAAGTTCAATAACATGGGCCTTCTATGATACA
>JAUNAJ010000034.1 GCA_030527645.1 Lachnospiraceae bacterium
CTCAACCAATCAACTATCATAGAAGGCTATTTACAGAAAGAGTTTCACACACTCGATTATATTATTGCGTAAACTATGAGAAACACGCTTTGCGAGTTTCTCAAGTTGTCGCGACAGTCGCCAGACGGACATGCAGGCATGTCCGCAGGGCTCGTTGTACGCGCAAATCAAAAGCAGCAGGGTAGACATTGCCACCCTGCTGCTTTGCTTATCTTAGAAAACTTTCACTTTTTAAGTGATAGTTTAAAACTCCTTTGTCTCAGAAGGTCAAGCCTGCCTTCTGTCTCAATACCGTTCGCATGCGGGCATTTTCCTCCTCCAGCAGAAGGATCTTCTCTGAAAGCTCTCTCTGCCGGTTATCATACCGCGTAATAAAAATATCCGTGGATGCGATCAGATCCGACATCTTGCTCTGGAGAGTACCGATGGACTGATCCAGCTCCGGATAAAATTCCCTGGCATAGATGCACATAGGGAGGTAATAATCTCTGGTTTCATGAATATATTCCTGCATCCGGAACATGGAGAAATTATAAAGTTCCTCCACAATATTGGCGCGGTCTGCAAACCGGATCAGCATGGCCAGCTTATTTTCCCGAACATTAGAGAAGACCCGGGAATAATCCTCGTCTGAATGACAGTCTCCTACATAGATCAGCATCATGATATCAACGATCCGCTGATCCAGATGATACACCGAGTTCATCTCCTGACCGTGATCCGGGAAATAGACATGGCTCTTCAGGTCATGGCAGAGAGCTCCGGCCAGAAGAATATCCTTCTCTTCATGTGTTACAGGGAGGTGCAGGTCGATCAGCATTCTGGTAACCGACAGGCAATGGTACATATAGGCACGCTGCTTTCTGTGTCCTTCTTCAGAATCTACAAAGCCGCGGTATACACCGGAAAGCAGCTTGCGTACTACAGGAAGTGCGACAGATGTATTCAGAAGCCGCCTGTCATAGGCATACTCCCGCACGGATTCATATAGCTCATTGTACATCCAGCTTTCAGTCTCATCATATTTCAGGTGATCTTCACCAATCCGCCGAATAATCGAATCGATCTCAATAGAAAAATCTTCCATCATCTGTGAACCCTCCTTTTTACAGTGCCAGCTCGATCATCATCTGTCTCAACTGCAGGTTTTCACGCTCCAGCATTTCCAGACGGGCAAGCATGCGTTCCTCCTGTTCCTCATAGCGTCCCACAAGTACTTCAGCAATCTCAGTCAGATTTTTCATCTTATCCTCCAGGATCACAAAGGCACTTTTGATATAGGGATAATTCAGTTTTGCATAAACGCACATAGGGAAGATCCGGACTCTTGTTTCCTCCACATATTCATGCATCTTCCAGAGCGGCATGTTGTAGAGATCCTCCACATTATTCTCCCTGTCTGCCAGCTTTACCAGCAGAGCAAGGGGATTCTCCTGGATCTTACGGAAATGCTCCGTTTCCTCCTCCGGAGAAAAATCCCTTCGTTTTGACAGGATGACTACCGTTTGATAGATTTCCTCGGACAGACAATAATCTGTGTACAGTTCACGTCCTCCATTTGCAAAGGGAAGATCCTCGATCATATCGTGACAGAGGGCAGAGGCAAGAACTGTATCCTCATCCTCGATTTCGAGAGGAACCTGCAGATCGATCAGAGTGCAGCAGATCTTCAGGCAATGGATCACATAGGGAAGGCGGTAGGAGACACCATCCTTCACAATAGAAAATTTACGATAGGTACCATCGTGCAGTCCCCGTACCAGAGGCAGAGCAATGGCTGTATAGGTCAGTCTGCGCTCAGCTGCATAGCGTTTTACATAATCGTAATATCGTTCATACAGCCAGAATTCCTTCTCATTATAGGAAAGGACTTCCGGATCAATATTCAACAGAACTTCTTTGATCTTTTGCATAAAGGGAGATTTACCGCTCATATTTCCTCCAATTCAGACTTTCTTATCAATAGTTCCGGCTATACAGAGAGAGCACCCCAATCTCTGTCGTTCACCAAAAAGGTGAATTTCTACTCATTGTACGACTATTATGGAAAAAATGCAAGAACAGTCTGAGAACGTATTGGAAACGCGTACCTGTTTACGGATGCAGAATTCAAGCGTATAGACCCGATGTGCTTGTATGTAAGAGGCTGTATGCTCGAATTTTGTATGTTCGAGATTGAGAAATCTCCCTGATAGTTACAGTTCACAGTAACCCCTGATATGCATTTCCCATGAATACGCCCGGGATTGTAGTGCAAATGATGTTCCTGTGCGTATATAATAAAACAGTAAACAATGCAGGCGTATAAAAGAAAACAGACTGAGCGTCGTACTTGCACGTAAGACAGGACAGAGTTCTTTTATAACTGATGATTTGAAAACAATAAGGAGGTGCTTTATGAAGATACTGATGGTTGATGCCTGTCCGAGAAAAGAATCCAGAACAAGATATCTGGCGGAGCGGCTGCTGGAACAATTACATGGTGATGTGACACGTATTGTACTTGCTGAGGAACAGCTTCCTGATCTTACGGAGGAAGCCGTTGTGAAACGAGGGGAAATCACTTTAGCAGGGATGATTTCCGATCCCTTATGCAGCTATGCAAAGCAGTTTGCCGATGCAGAATGTATTGTGATCGCTGCACCCTACTGGGACCTTTCGTTTCCGGCAATCTTAAAGAAATATATTGAAGCAGTCATGGTAACCGGCATTACCTTTACTTATTCAGAGGATGGAAGACCCGTGGGGCTGTGCAATGCAGAAAAGCTGTATTATGTATCTACCGCCGGAGGACCGATGTTTGATACCGCTTCAGGCTATGGATATATAAAAACACTGGCAAATGTCATGTGGGGAATTCCGGAATGCCGACTGCTTTCTGCAGAGAATCTGGATATCATCGGTGCAGATGTCGAAGAGATTCTGAACAGGAGCTGCCTGGAGATAGAGAAACTGATATAGAACATCAGTTAGACTGCGCTTTTGTGCATGTTGTCGATTATAAAAGTGAAAACGATTTCAAAATAGTTGCAAAGTGACGAAATGATAAAAAGGGGGTTGCAATTCCCCGGGATATGAGGTATCTTGTACTTGTCAAGGAGATACAGAACATCTTCAAGACAACATAAATTCGACGCTAATCTATTTTTCGATATAGTTTTTCCAATCCTTTTTCTGGCGAGACGGCAGAGAAGTGTTCACGAAAGTCGTGAATATTTCCCTGTCGTTTCGCTTTTTACTCCCTACTAAATTGAAAACGAATTCATGCAGATATTCATTGCTGCTATTATTTTGCCTGTCCCTGGATTTCAGATACACGGCCTTCCAGTCTCGGAGCCTTGGATTTTACCTCGCTGCGAAGTGCATTAATACTGGACTGTACCGCTCCGATCGCATAATCAACCTCTTCCTTCGTGTTATCCATTCCAAGAGTAATGCGAAGAGAGCAGGTCGCCATTTGTTCATCGTATCCCAGGGCGGTGATTACATGAGAAGCCTCTTTAGAGGAAGCAGAGCAGGCGGATCCGGAGCTGACACAGATATTCTGCTCGTTCAGTTTATTCATGAGCATGACGCTGTGAGGAATACCTTCAATCAGGAAAGAAGAGAAGCCTGGAAGTCTGTTTTCCTGATCTCCTGTAGGGTGTACACCCGGAATCTCAGAAATTTTTTTGGTCATATAGCTGCCCCATTCCGTAAGAACGGTGATATCCTCTTCCAGAGTTTCCATATGTTCTTCCAGTGCAGCGGTCATTCCAACGATTGCCGGAACATTTTCGGTTCCGGAACGGAGCTCTTTTTCCTGGCCGCCTCCGGTAAGCAGGGGCTTCGGTCTGTTGGGAAGACGGCAGAACAGAACACCGACACCCTTAGGTCCGTTAAATTTATGAGCAGATATAGACAGGAAGTCCACTCCAAGCTTCCGTACATTGACCGGAATGTGAGCAACTGCCTGCACAGCATCTGTATGGAAGAGGATTCTTCTCTTTCTTGCGGCAGCAGCCAGTGCAGGAATATCCAGCACCGTTCCCACCACATTATTGGCCAGCATGACCGTGATCAGGATCGTATCGTCGCGGATGGCAGACTCCAGCTGCTCTGCCGAAATCTGTCCTCTCTGATCCGGTTTCAGGTAGGTTACCTCAAAGCCCTGCTGCTCCAGGTCCTGCAGAGTCCTTTTAACCGCATTGTGTTCAATTTCCGTAGAGATAATATGTTTTCCCTTATCCTTCTTCATTTCACATACGCTGCGGATCGCCCAGTTGTCACTTTCCGTTCCGCCGGATGTAAAATAGATCTCTGTAGGAAGGGCACCGATGCATTTTGCGATGCGGTTCCTGCATTTTTCAATGGCGTTTTTCCCGGTCTGACCGTAGCTGTAGATGGCAGATGGATTGCCGAATTCCTCCCTGAAGTAGGGGAGCATCTCGTTTAACGCCCGTTCTGATACAGGAGTTGTGGCAGAGTGATCCATATAGATTCGATTCATAGTATAATTCCTCCTGGAAAAAATATGTAAGCAGCAAAGCCAAATGCGAATGTACGCTTTACTTAGTACGTGATACATGCTCCCAATACCAATTTGATTTGATTGGTATACTGCTATGTCAGTATTATAGCATGGGCGATTCGGAAATAAAAGAATTTGCGTCAAATAATTAACGATAATTTATTAACAAAGATTACTTCTAAACAAATTATTAAATCGGTGAAATGATACTTAAACCGTTGTTATTCGGAACACAGAGATCCTCTTATGTGCTATACTGTGTTACGTATGAGTTTGGAACGTTACTGTTCACAGTAACTTTGGAACAGCAGTTTCTGCTGCTATCTGTTCAGCGAGGTATACAGCCTTGCTGGCCTGAGTATAGAATAGATGTTACTGTTCACGGGTAATGTTCCGCGAGGTGTTTTCATGCAGTTTCTGCATGAAAACCCGAGGATTACAGCGCCAGATTGCGCGTCAGCGCAATCTGTGTGCATCGCGAAGCGTGTTGCGGTTCACCCCGTGAACTGTAACGAATAGATACCTGGAGGAACGGTGTTTGTGAAAACAGCAGTAATTACCGGAAGTACAAGAGGCCTGGGCCTGGAGATGGCAAAACAATTCCGCAAGAAGGGCTTTAATGTCGTGATCTGCGGAATCAGGCAGGAGAACATTGATAAAGCGATCAGTATCTTATGTGATATCAAGGCACCGGGGAAAATAATCGGACAGCGATGCAACGTCAGCTCTCAGAATGACGTAGAAAATCTTGCTGCAACAGCCTGTGAACTTTTCGACGGTATTGATATCTGGATCAATAATGCAGGTGTAAACCAGAGCTTTCAGCTGGCCTGGGATCTGAATGAGGAAGAGATTGATTATCTTCTGCAGGTGGATTTAAAGGGTGCCATTAATGGAACGAATGCAGCAATGAGAAAGATGATATCCCAGGGCTACGGTGCGATCTACAATGTAGAAGGCATGGGATCGAATGACGCTTTTCAGCCCTGCTTTTCTCTGTATGGAACTGCAAAACGTGCAGTGACGTACTTTACCGATGCGGTTGCCAATGAGATTAAAGCCCAGAAGCTGCCGGTGCTGATCGGCAAGCTGTCTCCGGGAATCATGATCACAGACTTCCTTACATCTTCAGAAGGAAAGCTGAATCAGACAGAGCTCAGTGAGAAGACAAAGCGAATTTACAATATTCTCGGAGACTATCCGGATGTAGTAGCGGCATTTCTTGTTTCGAGAATTCTCAAAAACAGGAAAAACGGGGCAAGAATCAGCTGGCTCACCAATCAGAAAGCGGCAGCAAAATTTGTGACTGCAGGGATCAGCAAAAATAATTATTTCAGTGATATGCAGGGATCAGAAGGATCCTGAAGAAAAAACAGGAAAACGAAGGGGTTCATGCCTCTTCGTTTTCTTGTTTTTTCAATTTGCTGACAGTTCCGTGCTATTGTGCTATACTTTTCAGTGAAAGTTCCGGGATCTATCCGTCAGCAGTCTGCTTGCATGGAAGGGAATTTCTCAACGCGGATATCCTGGTTTTCTCGGTGGAGAAAGAAAGGGTTATACATGAAATTTGGAAAAAAGAAGAAAGAAAAGGATGCAGTGAGAAGAACTCCCTGGGTAGATCCTCTGGTGGATGAGGAATACTTCGAAGGCGGATCTGCTGAAGAATCTGATACAGAGTCTTCTCAAACAGACGCAGATAAAGAGGATCTTAATACAGACCCTTCTGAAACAGACGAATAGGAAGAGTATCCTTCTGCAGAGACTTCTGAAACAGACAAAGATAAATAGGATCTTGCTGCAGAGCCTTCTGAAACAGACACAGATAAAGAGGATCCTGCTACAGCCCCTTCTGAAACAGACTCGGATGAAGAGGATATGGATATAGACTCCGAACACAGAAAAGAGACTTCCGAAGAAAAAGCAGAGAAGAGAAGAAAGCGAAAGTCGAAAATGACAATTTTCTCCAAAATATCTGTTTTTCTTCTGATCGTCAGCTGTATTATGCTGCTGGTGTTCCTGGGAACTCGTCACATGATTGCAATGATTGCTTCTGTTGTTCAAATTGCGGGAATTCTGATTGCACTCCTGTTCCATAAAAAAATCCTGAAATCAGAAAGAAAATGGCTCAATCGAGGCACGATTCTGCTGGCAGTAATTCTCCTGATGGCTGCAAACATTGCACTGAGCATTCGGGCTTACACACACAGCAGGGATAGCTCTTCTGCAAACGAAGAGGTACAATCGACCAGTCAGAATTCTGCGGAACTGATCAGGATGCCACTGGGGACGGATGACTGTATCGGACAGTCCTACAGTGATGTGTACAGAGAGCTAAAGGATGCAGGATTCACGAATGTGGATTGCCTGGCAATGGAAGATCTGTCTTTTGAAGAAACGGAACAGGTCGGAACTGTGCTGTCAGTCCGGATCGGAAGCGAAACCGGATTTGTTCAGGATCAGGAATATGCAAAGGACAGCATCATTCTCGTATATTACCATGATTATAAAAAATGCAATCTGACTGTAAGTATCAAATTTGACGGAAATCTTCTCTTCAATAAAGATGATGTAGATCTGTATCTGAATGACAGCTTAAAGGGAACACTGGAGCATGGAAAGGATGCGGAATTTTCTTTCAGGGAAAAAACAGGAGAGATCGTTCTGCGATTTGAGAAGACCGATGATGCAGAAGTGTCACAGGAATACACATTGAATCTAACGTCTGATACGGATCTTACTCTGGAGATCTCCTGTGATAAGCAGGGTGTCTATATAGAGGAGAAGTCCATTGAAGAGTCGGAGAACGATACAGACGCAGAAGACGGTGCAGACAGTATTACCCGGTCTCAGACAGACGATGTGGCAGAAGAAGCGGAAGAGTAACCACAAGTTCAATAGTGAAAAACATACGCAAAACAGCATGGATTTGTGCTATAATGATCAGGAATTTGAGTGATTGTTCAGAACCCTGCGGATGCGGACTCTGAATAGTTACGAATTCGAACACAGATAAGCATGAAGCAAAGCGGAATGTGAATGTTCGCTTTACTATTACACGAAGCATATAATAAATTGAGGATGGCATAAAGAAAGGGAATCGATATGAAACAGTATATTGTAGATGCATTTACAGATAAACCATTTGCAGGAAATCCTGCTGCAATCTGTATTATGGAGTCCTGGCCTTCAAAGGAATTCATGATGAAGCTTGCAATGGAGAACAATCTTTCAGAGACAGCCTTTGTTGTGAAGGAACCGGAAGGCTACCATCTTCGCTGGTTTACGCCAGGCACAGAGGTGGATGTCTGCGGTCATGCAACTCTGGCAGCTGCTTATGTAGTCCTGAATTATTATGAGAAAGACAGTGCCGAGGTTACTTTTGACACTCTCAGCGGAAAACTGAAGGTTGTAAGAGAGGGAGATCAGTATGTCATGGATTTCCCAACATACGACCTGACAGAGATTCCTGTAACGGATCTGATGGCAGAGGCATTCGGTGACCGCCCGATCAAAGCTCTGCTGGGAAAAGATCTGGTGTGTGTATTCGAAAGTGATTTTATCATTCGAACCATGAAACCGAACCTTATGCTTCTTGAGAAGCTTCCGGGACGTGTACAGAATGCCACAGCAAGAGGAAGCGAGACGGATTGTGTATCCAGAAGCTTCTGTCCGATTCTGTCTATTCCTGAGGATCCGGTCTGTGGATCCGGCCATATCCAGATCGCCTCCTACTGGGCTGAGGTACTTGGCAAGAAGGAAATTTCCGGATATCAGGCATCCAGAAGAGGAGGCTACACTCAATGTGAGCTGCTGGATAACAAGCGCATGGCGCTGAAGGGTAAGGCCCATCTTTTTGCGGTATCTGAGATTATGGTAGAGATCTGATCGGAAGCAGGACAGTAATGCTGTCCGGATCAATCAACATATTTATACGAAAAGAAAAGACTTCGGAAGGTATTCTGAGAAGATACCCTCTGAAGTCTTTTTTATAATATGATTTTCTATGCCAGATGAATTACAGATGGTTGTTCTGATACCATTCCGTCAAAAACCTCCGCTCTTTTACACGGCAGGAACGCTCAAAAAAATGATGGATTACTCGCGAATGGCATTCGGATCATAGATCCCGTTCTCGTCAAAATAATACTCCTGACCGGCGATCGTTTTCCAGCCTCTGTCGATCATTCCGGCGTTATCAAAGTGATAGATCCGATCTTCCAAAGTAAGCCATCCGTTGTAATAGTAATACTGACCATCCGGTGAGTACCAGATATTCAGGTCGTCTCTGTACCAGCCGTTCTCTGATGGAAGAGCAAGCAGGGTTTCGTCCATCATTCGAAGTCCGGCAGCACCGCTTCCATCCTCGGTCTCAGGCTGCGTTTCTGTATAGGTCGGTGAGGTTTCCTCCCCGGCTGCAGGTTCAGCAGTTTCAGTAACCCCGGTATCATCCGGTACCGCCTCTTCCTCAGTCTGAAGTGTTTCATTCAAATCTTCTGCAGTTTCTTCTTCGGCAGCGTCATCCGTCTGGTCTTCATTGGAAACCGAGGAAGAAGTATCAGAATCCGAAAGTGGGTACGCATTCCTGATCAGATTTAACAGGAAAAATGCGGCTGCAAAAATCAGAATCAGAGCAAGAATGGATCCGATGATTCTTCCGGCTTTGCCTTTTTTGGGGGTGTTAGTATCCATATTTTCAAACCTTACCTTTACAAGTATTGCTGCATTCAGAGATTTGCATTAAACAGCTGGATTTCCGGCACCTTTTTAATAGATGATCTGTATAAACAGCCGCTGTGATTCCCCGAACAGTTACACTTTACCATAGTAATCTGAAATTTTCCATAGCGTAGAGTTATTATTATTTTACTCACTTTATGATTGTTTTATAAATACGTCACAATCAGTCCACAAATTGCAGGTAGTATAGAACCATACTCAATGAGGGCTGCAGCAGTCAGGATGAAAAAGCCAGGAGGCTCGGAGCTCTCGACTAACAACAATATTCATTTATATAGATTTCATCCCCCCTTTCTTTTTAAAAAACACCGGAATGTGCAGAAACCGCACATTCCGGTGTTTTATTTCGGGGAGAAGCTGCCAACTTTCTCCGAGTTAAATCATTCTATTATATCTTGATGATTTCAGATATGCGTTTGATCAGCTGTTTTCTGCAGCAATCGCGTCACGGATAAATGCGGCAACAGTATCACAGCACTGTGCCATCAGTTCCTCGTCCTCCGGATTCTGCCAAGCAGGAAGGAATCCTTCCTTCTGACGCATTGGGTTCTCCCAAACTCCTGAATTACGAGTGCTTGGGTATGGATACAGAGTTCCTTCGGATTCAACCAGATCAAATACGGAAACATCCATTCCTTCGAAAGCGTTGGCAAAGGATTCGGAAATTCCGGGAATACCAGCCATTGTTACACCAAGTTCAGCCTGTTTGATCTGGGCATCTTCAGAACAAAGATATTCGATCAAAGAAGCAGCAGCATCAGGGTTAGAGGTATTTGCTGCAGCGGCCCATCCAAGTCCATTATAACAGCACTGACGTTCCTCTTTCTGACATTCTCCATCATTGTTCAGATCAGCATACGGAATCATCGCCCATGCATAATCAGCTGCATTCTCAGCTGTGTAGAAGGTATTGATCATCCATGATCCCTGCATGATCATTCCTACTTTTCCGGAAACGAATAAGGAATCAGTTCCGGTTTCAGCAACGATTGCCTGAGGTGAAGCAACAGTCAGCATCTTACGAACCATCTCCATGCCGGCTTTTCCTTCTGCAGAGTCAATTGCTGTATCATCTTTTGTTTCATTGATGATATTACCGCCATATGAATATACGAAATTGTACCAGGTATCCTGATTATTCGTTGTATTGAATGCAACACCATAGGTATCATCAGCAGTGTTCTCTGTGATGGCCTTTGCTGCCTCATACATATCTTCATACGTCCATTCAGATGTCGGATAGTCTACTCCTGCTTCATCAAAAATTGCTTTATTATAGAGTAGTGCAATGGTATCATGATCTTTCGGAAGAGCGTAAATATTTCCATCGTCACGAGTATAGATTGCAGCGATATCTTCATAGTAGACGCTCATATCGATGCCGTCTTTTTCGATGTATTCGGTCAGATCGAGCAGAACATCATTTTCCATATAGATCTGGGAATAATTTGAGTGCATCCAGAATACATCGGCCAAAGCTCCACCGGAAGCACCAGCTTCAAGAAGTGTCCAATAGTCATCCCATGTAATAACCTCTACTTTTACATCGATGCCAGACTCCGCTGTCCAGTCATCGCAGATTTCCTGAATACCAGCCTGCTGGTTAGAATCCCAAATGTTGATTGTAAGAGAGTCACCTTCTGTGGCAGACGAACCAGATCCGGATGACGCACTAGAGCCTGAATTGCTGCTGCCACATGCCGCCAGACCGGCAGCCATAACGAAACACAGACCGGCAGCCATGAGTTTTTTAGATTTCATTCTCTTTTCTCCTTTCCTTTTGTGAAAAATCACCATATTAACAGTGTTATCGTACCACAATTAAGTAAATATTACAATTCTTGAATACCTATAATTGATCTAATGACTTACCACAGAACCTCGATCAAAGCTTCTTCGATTCAATAGCCTGTATCTGATTGTAAATGAAAAATCAATTTAAGTTTTTTGGTGTTTATGTCTACAAAATCCACTTGAATTTTGTTGAAAAATAATATAATAAAGTAAAAAAATGAAAAAACTAGGTTCAGTTTTGCCAATGAATTTGCGTTTTTCATGTGATAAAATACTTTCTATCAAAATTATTCAGGAGGTATGGTGCTATGACATACGAACAGATTGTAGCAATGATGCAGACATACTATACAGATGCGGATGCATCAAAAATTAAAGAACATTACGCAGTACAGTTTAATGTAACCGGCGAAGGAGAAGGTGCTTTTTACCTTGAAATCGCTGAGGGAAAAGTAAATGTACAGCCCTTTGATTATGTGGATCGTAATGCAGCTGTAACAGCGGCAGCAGAGTCTCTTACAGCAATTACTGAGGGAAAGGTTTCTTATACAGAAGCTGCAGGCAAAGCACAGATCAAAGTGGATGGTGATGTGAACGCAGCAGCAGTTCTTGAGTCAATTGAAACAGCAGCAGATCGAAAGGCCGCTGAAGTAAAGGCAGCAGAGGAGAAAAAAGCTGCAGAGGCAAAGGCAGCAGAGGAGA
>JAUNAJ010000046.1 GCA_030527645.1 Lachnospiraceae bacterium
CGGTACGCACGGTGCTGTGAGAGGACGGCGGTTAGTCACCGCCTCCTACTCGATCATTTTTAAACTGGTGCTTATTTTCGTTATTCCTGGATCGGAGTTGGATCCGATCGCCTTTACAGAAGAACGTATTTCAGGATGAAAAGTACAGCCAGAATATACATCAGCGGTTTTACTTTTTTGCCTTTTCCTGCAAACAGGTTAATGACAACATAAGAGATCACGCCAACTGCAATGCCCTCTGAAATACTATAGAACAGAGGCATGGACAGCAGACACAGATAAGCCGGGATAGACTCTGTCAGATCTGAGAAGTTGATCTCAACAACTACGCTGATCATCAGGAATCCTACAAAGATCAGAGCAGGAGCAGTTGCAAAGCTCGGGATCGTTGTAAAGATTGGTGCGAAGATCAGAGAAACCAGGAACAGGCATCCGGTTACAACAGAAGCGAGACCGGTACGACCTCCCTCAGAAACACCGGAGGAGCTCTCCACGAAGGTTGTTGTAGTAGAGGTTCCGAGAACGGCACCAACAGAAGTAGCTACAGCATCAGCCAGAAGTGCCTGTTTGATGCGGGGAAGCTTGCCGTCCTTGTCCAGCATGTTTGCCTTGTTTGCAACACCGATCAGGGTTCCCAGAGTATCAAACATATCTACGAACAGGAAGGACAGCATGATAATGATGAAGTCCACAATGTTGAAGTTGATCTCTGAGAAGTTAAAGCACTGTGCAAAGGTAGTTCCGATTGCACCGATGTTGTAGCTGGACAGGGAAGGAATCAGAGAATAGAAACCGGCTTCAACGTCTACTGTATAGATTCCTGTAAGTTCACAGATAATTCCAAGGATCCATGTAGCAAGGATACCGATCAGCATAGCTCCTTTTACTTTCTTTACATAAAGTACGGAGATTATGAACAGACCTACAATAGCCAGAAGGGCACTGATACCAGCTGTGTGGAAGGACTCTCTGAAATTAATAAAGCCTACCAGTGTGGACGCATTGTCAGTAACCAGACCTGAGTTCTGCAGACCAATAAAGGCGCAGAAAAGACCGATTCCTACGGAAACGCCTTTTTTCAGCTGCATCGGGATTGCATTAAAGATTGCCTCACGAACGTTTGTAAGTGAGAGAACGATAAATACAAGACCCTCTACGAATACTGCCAGAAGAGCGAACTGCCAGGAATATCCCATGCTGCCGCAGATGGTGTATGCAAAGTAGGCATTCAGACCAAGGCCGGGTGCCAGTGCAAATGGATAGTTTGCAAAAAGTGCCATGCAGATACAGCCGATGAAGGACGCAAGAGCGGTAGCAGTAAGAACTGCATTTGGATCCATACCGGAAGCAGACAGGATGTTAGGATTCACAGCCAGAATATAGGCCATAGTCATGAATGTAGTAATACCTGCTACAAACTCGGTACGGACAGTAGTACCGTTCTCTTTCAGTTTGAAAAATTTCTCCATGATGGATTTTCCCCCTAAAAGTAGAATAATTTAATAAAGTTTTTAGAAACATGTTCCATTATACACGCAGAAGTCCTTTTTTCAATAGAAATCTTTTTATAAAAGAGATTTGATGGAATTATAGACCTTCAGTCCCTCTTTCTGACCGAGTGTACGGATGATTTCCCGATATACCCTCGTTTTGCTCTGCTCCTCTGAAGCATATTTCATTACAATAGAAGAAATTTTCCCGGTGGTAGCAGCGTCTACATTAGATTTTGACAGCGTCTGCATTACGGCTGTGTTCAGGGCGGAGCGGTCTGTCGGCTTTTTCGGAGTCCGCGGCTGCCTTGGGGTCCGCGGCTTTCTTGATACGGAAGGCTTCTTTCTTTCTTTAGGGGCTGTTGGTGTTTCCACTGGTTGTTCAGAGGCTTCTTCCGGCTGCGCAGCATGTGAAGGATCGCCGGGGATCTCAGCCCGGGCAGGCAGTTCAGAGGCAGGCTCCGTTGCCTGCGCCATAGGTTCAGCAGTCCGGGGCAGATCCTCAGTAATTGGATCAGCAGTCAGAGCCGGATGTTCGGCAGGTGATTCAGCAGCCGGAGCCGGATGTTCGGCAGTTGGATCAGCAGCCGGAGTCAGAGGTTCAGCATCTGTTTCTGACGTTTGTGTCAGAGACTCGGAAGCCGGTTCAATCGGTAACTGTGATGGAGCCGCTGCTT
>JAUNAJ010000023.1 GCA_030527645.1 Lachnospiraceae bacterium
CCAAAATCCAACTGGATTCGAACCCGGCACCGTATCTTTAACGACCCCGCGTGCCCGGGTCCTCCATAACTTTAGGAGGCGAGTGCTCTATCCAGCTGAGCTATATCGACATGTATTAAATTTTTCAGACCAATACCAGTATAACGGAAACCGGTGATTTTGTCCATGCTTTATTGTCAAAGAAAAATCACGGGGAGCGCAATGTTTTTCACGCAAGTGAAGTGAAACACTGAATCGAACTGTGATGGAATATCTCCAACCACCACAGTTCGCTTCCTAATATTATAATATATTCATCGTTAACAGCTTAATACTCCGCAGCCGGCCGGTACGATACGGAAGTCTTTCCTTTCACCAGTCCAGCTTCTACAATCCAGTCTGCCATATCCCGCAGCGTTTCAGAGTACGGTCTGGTATGATAATCCAGCTCTCTTTCTGCCTTTGATGAATCGAAGGCATTATTGCGATCCAGATTATAAACAGAAAACGTAGTCATAACCGGCTGTTTTCCGGTTTTTTCTGCTTTCTTCTCCATGCTCTTTGCCAAACGGTAGGCAAGCGGAATCGGTACAAAGAAGAGCGGGCCTCTGCAGCCGGTTTCTCTCTGCAGTGTTTTGCACATTTCCTTAAATGTGATTTCCTTATTGCCCAGGATATAACATTCTCCGGATCTGCCTTTTTCTGCAGCCATTACGCAGCCGTGAGCCAGATCTCGTACATCTGCCAGATTGAAGGAGCCGCCCATTCCGATCGGAAGTTCTCCATTCATAATTTTGATGATATTTCCGGTCACGAGTCCCTTCGCGTGATCCTTCGGTCCCAGGATACCGCTTGGATGAACCACACAGGCATTCAGTCCTCGGAAGGCAGCCGCATCCAGTACCTCCTGAGTTGCCATTGCTTTACTCTTGGAATACCATCCGACAATGCGCTCATCTTTATAATTGAAGCTGTCTGTCTCCCGGATCAGCTGTCCCTTCGGCAGCTCCGGGATTGCACCGGTAGAGCTGACATAAACCATTTTCAGGCATTCCGAATGAGCCAGGCAAAGATCGATCAGATTCTTTGTTCCTCCGACGTTGATATCCACCAGTTTCCGGCTGAACTCAGGGTTTACAGTCACCATACTCGCACAATGAATGAGTACACTGTATTGTCCGGGATCTACACTGAAAAATTCATTCAGAGACTCCCTGTCGCAAAGATTACCCTCTACGATCTCCACACTCTTTGGAATATATTTTGCAGAAGGATCACCCGGAAGTACCAGAGCCCTGACCTTAGCTCCGTTTTCGAGAAGTTCATCACAGATATGGCTGCCAAGGAAGCCTGCTGCACCGGTTACCAGATATGTTGTATCTTTTGAAATGTTCATATTATATCCTCACTTTCCTGCTTACTTTGTTCAAAATCATTGATTTGTTTGTTGTTGATGATGTTAGTGTAGTCAGGAAAAGTAAAACGAAAGTAAAAAACAGCCGCTTAACTGCGACTGTTTACAAAAAACATTCAATAACTTTTCTGCCTTCCCGGTATTTCTAATGATTTTCAGCATCTCTGTTTACATATAAAACAACAGTAAATGTACTTCCTTTTCCGAGCTCGCTTTCAACCTCGATCCTGCCCCCGGATAATTTCACAATACGATCTGCAATAGCCAGCCCGATACCGTTTCCCTTTACCACATTGGTCAGGTCGTGCTGATAGTATTTTTCAAAGATATGTGAAATCGTTTCATCACTCATTCCTTCACCGGTATCATGGATACCGATCCGAATCTCACTGCCATGATCTTCCTGCGTGATGACTACAGAACCGTGTTCCGGTGTAAATTTCAACGAATTTCCCAGCAGATTGATCCACACCTGCTCCATCAGTTCTTTGTTTCCGTAGTACGTGATTTCATTTTCATCCTCAAAATCCAGTTGAATATGGCGTTTTTCTGCCTCATGTATCAGCAGAACGGCACATTCCTGCAGCTGTCCCGTAAGTGAATAGACCTCTTTACCGGTCAGAATCTGTACTGCTTCTACCTTGGAAAGCAGCAGTGAATTCTGCGACAGATTAGAAAGCCGTTTTGCCTGGTCCGCAATGATCTGCAGATACTCCTCCCGTTCCTCCTTTGGCAGTTCATCACCCATCTCACACAAAAGGTCTGCAAATCCGCTGATGGATGTGATCGGCGTCTTGAATTCATGGGTAAATTCATTAACAAAACTCTGCATCTCGTCCTTTGTAGTCTGCAGCTCCTTTACCATGTGATTGAACTCTTCGTATACCATGGTATATTCTGCAGCATGATTCTCATTGAGCTGAACAGTCAGATCTCCCTCAGCTACCCGATGGATACCGGTCAGCAGCGGTCCCAGCCTGTTTTCCATATGCGATGTCAGATACCGTACACTCCCGTACATGACAAAACTCATGGGAATGATCATAAAGATCATCGACAGAGCACTTTCCCGTCCCAGATCAAATGCAAAGGATGCAATCAGTCCGAAGGACATGACACTTCCCACCACGATCCCAAAACTGAGAGCATAGTACCAGATCAGCTGACTGCGGCGAAATACACGCTGTTCCTGCTGCACAGGTGCGTCATGGATATCAGAAGGTTTTCGTGCATTCTTTGATTTTCTCACTTTCCTTCCTCCTTTTGCAGCACGGCCTTGTATCCCATTCCCCGAACAGATTGAATTTCAAAAGCATCAACGCCATCGCACTTCTTTCGTAGTCTGTTGATGTATGTTTTGATCGTGTTGTAATCGCTCTCCGTGTCATATCCCCAGATCTCATCCATAATTTTCTGCTTGGTTAAGATCACTTCCGGATAGGATAATAGTTTGTACAGCAGTTCAAATTCTTTTTCGGTAAACTGAATACTCTTGTTATTCCACTGAGCGGCATGTGTATCTTCGCTCAGAGAAAAGGATCCAATTTTGATTTTCTTTTCGTTAGCAATCTGTGCTCTTCGAAGCAGTGCTTCTATCCGCCACTTCAGTTCCTCATAATCGATGGGTTTTGTCATGTAGTCATCGATGCCGGTCTGAAATGCTTTTTTCTTATGCGCAAAGGTATTCATTGCCGTCAGGAAAATGACCGGTATCATGTCCCCGCTCTCGCGTATTTCTTCCACAAGCTCGTAGCCATCCATTTCCGGCATCATAATATCTGCAATGATAAGATCGATATGCTGCTGATCCATAACAGCCAGCGCATCTGCTCCGTTTGCCGCTTCTATGATATTGTATTCATTCTTCAATTTAGCCCTGGTAAGCATTCGTACCGGTTTTTCATCTTCAACAATTAGGATATTCAGCATAGCAGTACTCTCTTCCTGATAGTTTATTAACTGTCCCTCTGTGCAGAGATATCTGTTTCTTTAACACTATACCTGATTCAGACGGAAAAGTTCAACACCTCGTTTAAGGTACCCTTAAGATTATTGTTGTTTTTCCGAAAGGCTTCCCTGTTATTCTTACATCATCAAAACAAACAAAGCCGATTCGGCAAACAAAAGAAAGAAAGAGGTAAATTATGAACGCTATTATCAAATGTGAAACTTACAGATTTCGGATTTCGAAGATATTCCGCTTAATGATGATTACGCTTTTTGGGGGAGCAATTCTCGGTACTGCAGCAATCGTACTGTTCAATCATCTGGTGCTTCCTGATGAACCAGTAGTTCTGGAGACACAGAGCTTTTTTGGTACCTTTACAAAACTCCTGTCGATTTTCTTTTCTCAATGCTGATAATCATTACGATTATAACACTGGTTTCAAACCTTTATCAGACAGGTGTGAACAAGCAGCTTGTAAGCAATGGAATCTCCCGTAAAAACATTGTCCTGGGACAGTTTTTCTCTTATACAATGGTTCTCAGCGCAGTTGCAATTGTATACTCTGTTGTAAAGGGCATCTGCAATATGATTCAGGGCAACGGATTCGGACTTAACGATATCAACATCGCAAGATTTGCCCTTTCCATGATTGGAGTGATTCTTGTAATTGCAAGTCGTTGTGCACTGTGCCTTCTGATCAGCCATTTTACAGGTTCCTACACATCAGCATTAATGCTCGCATATGTATTTGATCTTGTCCTTCCTAATGTTTTAGTAGCTGTATCAGATTTCAGCAAGCTGTCTTTCTTAAACTATTTTTCTATCGGTATCTATCAGGAGCGGGCCGTTTCCATGACAGAGTCTCTTATGACTCAGGTATCAGCCATGGCAATCCTGTTCATCATTACAGTCGTGCTTATTAAGCTCTGCCAGGTTGTTTACAACCGCAAAGAGATCAAGTAAATCTTGACAGATGAAACGATCATTCAGAACTAAATTACATTGGAAAATCATTACATAAACATCAACATTCTATATTCGTACATTGGAATAAATCATTATTATAACATCAACATTCTACATTCAAATAAAGGAGATACGATCATGAAGGAATATGCAGTAATTACAAACGGACTTACCAAGGAATACGGAAAAAAACAGGTTGTGAACAGTGTCGATATGCACATTGAAAAGGGAGATATCTACGGCTTTATCGGAAAAAACGGTGCCGGAAAGACTACAGTAATGAAAATGCTGTGCGGTATGTGCAATCCCTCTGACGGATCCTATACCTTATTCGGCATGGAAAATGCGGACGAGGCAAGAAAAAAAATCGGCTCACTGATTGAGAATCCGGCCCTGTTTCCTAAATATACAGTAAAGAAAAATCTGACCTATTATACAAAACTGAAAAACATTTCTACAGAGAAAATGAACAGTCTTCTGAATCTTGTGGGTCTTCCGAAAAGTGTAATGAAGAAAAAGGCTGAAAACCTTTCCCTTGGAATGAAGCAGCGTCTTTCCATTGCAATCGCTCTGATGAATGATCCGGAGCTCCTGATTCTTGATGAACCTATGAATGGCCTGGATCCAGAGGGAATGGCAGATATCAGAACTCTTCTGATCAAACTGAACCGTGAGAGAGGGATCACGATTCTGATTTCCTCCCATATCCTGGGAGAACTGGAAAAGATTGCAACCAGATACGGCGTGATCCGTGATGGAGTTCTTGTAGAAGAAATCGAGGCAGATGAACTGCATCACATGAGCTCAGGAAAAATGGTAATTGAATCAGAAGATATGGAAAAGGTTCAGAAGATTCTTGCCGAAAACGGAATTACACTTACACGTTCCAGCGAGCAGTCAGAGGATATTGAAGGACTGTTCCGGAAAACAGCATGATGCTTAACTCTGACTACAGAGTTTCCAATATTTGAATCCTCTTTCTTTATTATGAAAAACCGGCTCTGACCTCAGGTCAGCAGCCGGTTTTTTCGTTTTTTTCTGTTTTTTGATTCTGCTTTTTCTTCTGTCATTCTGCCTTTTCTTCTGTTATGCCCGGAACCTCAAGAACAAATGCCTTCTCATATCCGTGACCGTACTGAAGATCCAGCCTCAGCTCTCCACCGTGCATCTCGGCCACTTTATGAGCAATACTTAATCCCAGTCCGCTTCCTCCGCTGGTGGTCTGTCTTGCAGCATCGCTTCTGGAGAAAGGATCAAATATAGTTTTCGCGAAGTCTTCTTCGATTGGAAGACCATCGTCTGCTACGGAAACCCGGTAGAGTGCATGGCCGCCCTTCTGCAGTACCTCCATCAGAACCTGTACCTGATGACCATCGCTGATATAACGAATGGAATTTGTCAGAAGGTTTGTTACCACTCGGGACATCTGGATCCGGTCTGCCTGCACCATGCAGGTCTCCTCCGGCACATCAATATCCAGATCGATATTCTTATCATCGTAATCCTCAAGCAGCATGATCACATTTTCACGGACCAGCTCTGCCAGATCCAGTTCTTCCATATGAAGCCGAAATCCATCGCTGTCCAGCTTGACGAACTCGAACAGCATATTGATCAGTTCACTGATCCGCAGGGATTTGGAATAAATCGTCCGCAGATAATCATCTCTTTTTTCAGGATCTGTTACAAGTCCGTCTGTCATTGCCTTGGAATACCCGACGATTGAGGTAATGGGCGTTTTGATATCGTGGGTAATATCAGAAAACAGAAGATTTCTTCGTTTGTCAAAATCTGCCTTGATCCTTGCATCCTCTTCTCTGAGTTCATGCATTTTGGTGGAAATCGTGTGGATATACCACCAGCCCGCAACCAGATACGGAACGAGTGCCACAAGCAGCTGCATCAGGAGCAGCATTACGATGGTCATATAATAGAGCCTGATCATCAGCGGTCCGTGCTGCTGAATGAACTGCGGTGCAGAGAACACTGCATTGGAATGACCGTTTACCCATTGGGTAACGGGATTGCTGATAAAGAAAGGAAACAGCTCTGAGATCAGTGTCCACAGCGGCTTAACGATCAGCATCAGCGATCCGGTAATGGACTCACTCTGCAGTCTGATATCCGACACCATCATTACATTGGTCAGGATCGGGATCAGGACATATCTGTAGAAAAAATTTGCGATCTGTTCACACACAAAGATAAACAGCATGACCTGGAGGAATTTTCTGCCAAGAAACGTTCCCAGCTCATGACCGCGGTTATTGATTATTTTTTCATCCATAGTTACGATGTTCCTTTACTGAAGACGATATCCCAGACCTCGAACGGTTTTGATATAGGCATTCTGATCATCGGACAGCTTCGAGCGCAGCTTGCTGATACAAACCATAACATTGTTGTCCGCGGTGTAAAAATCATCATCCCAGCCTGCTGCATAGACCTGCTGCTTGGTGTAAACTCTGCCCGGATTGCTCATGAAGAGCTTCATTACCTTGAATTCAACGCTGGTCAGTGAAATCGCTTCCTCTCCCTTGTAAAGCAGACAGGATTCCTGATTCAGTCTCAGATCCCGAACTACGAGATCCGGCAGCTCATCCTCCTTTGCATTGGCTCCGAGTGAGTAGAAACGCCGGATGTTGGAATTGACTCTTGCCACTGCCTCCATTGGCTGGAAGGGTTTTACGATATAGTCGTCTGCTCCGAGGTTCAGACCGAGGATCTTGTCGGATTCAGCTGATTTTGCAGAAACCATGATAACCGGAATATTATTGGTCTCACGAATATTTTTTAATGTACGATAGCCGTCGATTCCCGGCATCATGATATCCAGAAGGACAAGATCGATCTGTTCCTTCTTCAGAATATCCAGTGCCTGCATTCCGTTTTCTGCCTCGACCACCGTGTAGCCTGCCTGCTCCAGATACAGTCGGAACACGTCCCTGATCTCTTTCTCATCGTCTGCACAGAGAATTGTATATGCCATAATTATTCGCCTCCTTGTTGATTCAGTTCTTTGATTTTCAGATACAATGCTGTTTTAGCCAGCTGACGCTTCGGTTCTACATAAAAGATGGTGACTACTCCAAACGTAAGCAGCCCGAGGATCTCCCAGGGAATGAAGTAAAGGTCCAGAAGAAATGCCTTCCACTTATATCCCTTCATCAGTTCCTTACTTTTCTTAAAGGCCTCACCTTGCGGCAGATAGGGATTTTCTGCCAGCAGATAGGGGATCATTTTGTATTCATAGTATTTATAGATGCCGGGTACGATCAGAAGAATCGTCCAGAGATTCGTAAACAGACTCTGCAGAAATGCAACCTTGACAGTGTTGATATAATCGGCATCGAATGCATATGCCAGTCTGGCCAGCATTGCACTCCCTTCTTCTTCCATTGCATCCAGCATCATGCGGTTGGCTCCCACTTCAATCGGATTTGCCAGAAAGACATCCAGCAGGAATTTAATCAGAGTGGAAAAGATCAGCAAACCTCCAACCATGGTCAGCAGTACGGCAGCCATTCTCATATCCCAGTTTCTGCTTGCAGTAAATTCATTGTCCATGATACTCCTGACCAGATCCGGAATCTGATTCACAGAACTGATAATAGAGGAATAAGACAGACCAAAGGACAGTACAACAAGCAGAAAGGAAGCAGCTGCAATTTTCCAATAGTCTTTCCGAAACGGTCCATCCGTCTGCCGGAGAAGTTCCTTAATTGTGAAATTCATAGTAATTTTCCTTTCAGTGATCCTGTGATTGTTTTTTTTTCTCCTTCATTTTATAATTATTGTTAGTAAATAACGAGCATTTCAGGTGATTGAAACATGTCTCCACGAATGAGAGATTCCTCGATTCCGAGACATCAGGTGGTGCACATACAGTCTCTTACATACAAGCATACGTATCTCCTGATATCCCGTGAACAGTAACCATGGACGAACAGAAAACGTGTCTATAATCCCTCTGAACAATTGCTCACAGTTATAATTTTAGCAGATGAAAAGAATAAATCAACCAGACTGTAACGGAAAGGAAATTAGATGAAGATTTATAAAATAGGTGTGATCGGCCTCGGGGATATCAGCAATGTGTACCTGACCAACTTGAAAAAATATGATTCGATCGTAGAGCTTTATGCCTGCTCCTGCCGTACACCGGTCAAGGCGGAAGAAAAATGCAGACAGTATGGATTCAAAAAGTCCTATTCTTCAGGAGATGAGCTGATTGCAGATCCGGAAGTAGATATCATTCTGAACCTGACAACTCCCGATTCTCATTACCGATACAATCTTGCTGCATTGAAGGCAGGCAAGCATGTTTATACTGAGAAGCCGCTGGCAGGCACCTTCGCGGAAGGGCAGGAGATCATGACTCTTGCTAAGGAAAAGGGGCTGTATGTAGGAAGTGCTCCGGATACCTTCATGGGCAGCCGGGTGCAGACCATGCGCAGACTGATGGATGACGGAACAACAGGAACGATCATCGGCGGAATCGTGAACTGCGTCAGCCACGGATGGGAGTGGTTCCATCCGAATCCATCCTTTTTTTATCAAAAAGGAGCCGGTCCTGTTCTGGATATCGGCCCCTATTACTGGACTGCTCTGTTCTCACTGCTTGGACCGGTAGAATCCGTTACCGCTATGGGAAGCACACCTCTGACGGAGCGTACCATTTACAGTGAACCGCAGAAGGGTGCAGCCATTCAGGTAGATCCTGATGTGCTGACGCATGTGATGGCTGTCTTAAAATTCAGAAACGGTGCGATCGTCAGTGCCAATATGAGCTGGAATGTATGGGATTCCAAGCTTCCTAAGATGGAGCTGTACGGAACAAATGCAACACTTGTTATGGAGGATCAGGATCCCAATGACGGACCGAATCTGTTCGGTGGGGTACTTCTTATGAAGAATGAGGAGAACTACCGCTGGAAATCTATGCCGCGTGTACAGAACGAGATGGATCAGCCCTGGACTGAGGTCGAGATAAAGCACGATCATGACTCCGTCAGCCAGGCTGTAAACAGCAGAGGCATCGGTCTTGTGGATATGGCTGAATCTATTCGCAGCGGTACTGCAGCAAGAGCCGGCGGTGATATGGCGCTTCATATGCTTGAGGTAGCAGAGGGAATTGAAACCGCAGCAAAGGAAGGACGGATCGTGACCATGCAGACGGACTTCACTCTTCCTGAACCAATGCCGCAGAAATAAAAAGAATTTATGTGAATATACTTTTATCACTATTTGAGCCGCCGGCTGACAAGCGGCGGAATGGAGATGACTATGAACCTATATGAGGAAAGCTATGCAGCTGCAGTCGAATTACTCAAAATCGCCAAAGTGGAACCGGGTGATCTGCTGATCGTCGGATGCTCAACAAGCGAGGTGGCCGGCAGTATGATCGGTTCTGCGTCCAGACCGGAACTGGCTGAGGATGTATTTATGGGAATCTGGACTGCAGCAAAGGAAGCAGGAGTTTATCTTGCTGCCCAGTGCTGTGAGCACCTGAACCGTGCTGTTATTATTGAGAAAGAGCTGGCTCGGAAACGAGGACTGGATATCGTGAATGTGATTCCACAGCCGAAAGCCGGCGGATCCTTTGCCACGAAGGCTTATGAGCATTTTCACCAGCCGGTGGCTGTTGAACATATCAAAGCGGAGGCCGGAATGGATGTCGGCGATACCCTGATCGGCATGCATATGAAAGAAGTAGCTGTACCGGTGCGGCTCTCTGTTGACAGGATCGGCGAGGCGCATCTGGTATGTGCAAGAACAAGACCGAAATATATCGGTGGAGAGAGGGCGCATTATGATGCGGATTTGGGATGATCCCTATGCAGGGAGTTTACAATTCATCAGAAAGGAAGTGCTGCGATCATGCGGTCGTTAGATGAAATCAGAGTTGATATTGATGCGATTGATCAGAAAATCCAGGAGAGTCTGATGCAGCGCCTGAACTGCTCGGAGGAGGTTGTACATGCCAAGATCAGAGACAGAAATTTTGTGATCAACAGACCGGAACGGGAATCCGCTATACTGGAACAGCTGGGGAAGGATGTCCCTGATGACAGAAGAGACTGCTACCTGGCGATCGTCCGGAAAATAACAGAAACGAGCAGAATGTACCAATACGGAATACTTTTTGAACAGGTTCCTGAGCTTTTTCAAGACATAGCAAAGGGAGTTGATTGTTCGGAGTCTTCAGAAACTGTTACTGTTCAGCTGAAGCGTCCGAATATCCCCAATGCAATGTCAGCGATCCTCAGCATGATCGGTGACTATGGCTTCGACATGGAACGCCTGCAGCTGCTGGGGTATTCTGAGGACCACACAGCTGCTTCATTTGAACTGATGATTCACGGGGACATCAGCCGTACACATATGCAGAAGCTTTTGCTGCAGTTATCTATGGAAACGGATGATTTTCACATTATGGCAGTCAGCTGATCTCAGACAGGGTGCAAGAAGAGAAATCCAATCTGCTTAGACAGATGAGCAAAAGAACGTCCATCTCCCAAAGGGGGCCTGTGGCCGGACGTTCTTTTTTTCTTGCATGTCCGCATGGCTCGTTGTTCGCGCAAATAAAGAGGGTGACAGTTAATACCTTAAAAGCAAGGTATTGACTGTCACCCTTTTGAAATGCTTTGCTTGAAAGCAACAGCTTCTCATTGAACTGCTTTTAATCGCTTTAAGAAGATTACTGAAGGATTCCCTGCAGCCAGATTTTCCCTTTAAAACGTCTTCCCGGCTCCGGTACTCCCAGAAGATCCCGCTCGTTGATACAGACATCCACGGGAATATCATTGGACCGGATCTTCAGCTGATATAAACGCTCTCCTGTCCTGCTGTTTTTGGTAACAGCAACATCCTCTATCTCACCGATTACAGAATACTGATCACATTCAATGCCGCAGGGCATGAATGTAGTATGGATGATAGAATACAGATCCTCTGTCTGAACCCTTTTTGCCAGAAGTGCATACAGATCAATGTCTTCCATTGTCAGACTCTCGATTGCCTCCTGATCTCCCTTTTGAGCTGCAGCAATCAAAGTATTCCTTTTTTCTGCAGTTTTCGAGCTTTTTTCCTTCTCCAAAGCTGTTCTCCGAATCGGGAGAAGAATCTTTCCTGTATCTGCAAGAGCGGAAAAAGCCAGCGTTTCTATTCCTCTGTCCTTCGGGCTCCATCTGTGCATCCGCAGGTACTCAATCGGATTGATCAGGAAAAAAATCAATGTGATGCCAATGCTGTAATCATCATAGGCGCCTGCGAAGGATTCCTTGTCTGCATGGCGTTCTACAACCACATCTTCAGCAGGAAACTCTGTCTGACCACGATAGTAGGGATAGTAGTATTCTCTGTGAAAGATACCTTCTTCATCGTATTCACCACAAACTGTTATACCACAATCATATCCATAATCCTTGGATAAGGAAACCATCATCCGATGATTCTTTTTGATAAAGATTTTTTTCTGTTCAAAGGTTTCTTCTACATCCCGGAGAACTTCTTCAAGCTTGTGATAAGAATCCAGTTCAGTGAATCCTATTGTCTTAAGATATTTATGCAATGTTTCCTCATTTCATAGTCCGAAGTTATCTCCGAATCATTATTATTTTGAATCAGGATCCTGTAATTGTACCTGCTCATAGAACTCTGTAAATGGGTCATTTTACAGGAACAAGAATTTCCTTTCCACCCATGTACGGACGCAGAGCTGCCGGAATTTTCACAGATCCATCCTCCTGCAGATTGTTTTCAAGGAATGCGATCAGCATACGAGGAGGTGCAACAACTGTGTTATTCAGGGTATGAGCAAGATATTTGCCGTCCTTTCCATTGATACGGATCTTCAGACGTCTTGCCTGTGCATCTCCAAGGTTGGAGCAGCTTCCTACCTCGAAATATTTTTTCTGTCTGGGAGACCATGCCTCCACATCACAGGATTTCACCTTCAGATCTGCAAGATCTCCGGAGCAGCACTCCAGTGTACGAACAGGCACATCCAGGGACCGGAACAGATCTACGGTGTTTTTCCACATCTGATCATACCAGTATTTGCTGTCCTCCGGTTTACATACAACAATCATTTCCTGCTTCTCAAACTGATGAATACGGTACACGCCGCGCTCCTCGATGCCGTGAGCACCTTTTTCCTTTCTGAAGCAGGGAGAGTAGCTGGTCAGTGTCTGTGGAAGCTGATCCTCCTGAATGATCTGATCGATGAACTTACCGATCATGGAATGCTCGCTGGTGCCGATCAGATACAGGTCCTCGCCCTCAATCTTATACATCATTGCTTCCATCTCTGCGAAGCTCATTACTCCTGTAACAACTTCACTTCTGATCATAAACGGAGGAATGCAGTATGTGAATCCTCTGTCAATCATAAAATCTCTTGCATAAGAAATAACAGCAGAATGAAGTCTCGCAATATCTCCCATCAGATAATAAAAGCCATTTCCTGCAACGCGTCCTGCGGCATCCATATCAATGCCGTTAAAACGCTCCATGATCTCTGTATGATAAGGGATATCAAAATCCGGCACAACAGGCTCACCGAACTTCTCAATCTCTACATTTTCACTGTCATCCTTGCCGATCGGAACAGAGGGATCAATGATCTGAGGAATTACCATCATGCGTTTTTTAATTTCTTCCTCTACCTCTTTTTCCTTCGCAGACAACTCTGCAATTCTTGCACCGGAGGCTGCTACTTTTTTCTTTACCTCTTCCGCCTCCTCTTTCTTACCCTGACCCATCAGTTTTCCGATTTCCTTGGAAATTTTGTTTCGGTCAGCCTGGAGAGACTGAAGTTCTCCTTTGATCTCTCTATTCTGTCTGTCAAGCTCGATCACTTCGTCAACAAGAGCGAGTTTTCCTTCCTGAAATTTATTTTTGATGTTCTGTTTCACAACATCCGGATTCTCTCTTAAAAATTTAATATCTAACATCTGTATTCTCCTGAATCATTGTTGCTTGTATGCAGCTGAGCAGCGAGTCTAAGCGGAATAAATTAATTCTTTGTAACCATTCAGAACAGTTACGATTCTTATTTATCCTGCTGTTTCTGTCAACATGCAAGGTTACTATATAATACCGTAGTATTTAAAACTTGTAAATGCTCATTAGATAATTTCATCTGCCTCACTGTTTACGGCTATTTTGAGGGCTTCTACCTCTTCGTCGCTGAGCATAATATAGGACTCTCCCTTGACAATTTCCTTAAAATAGAGGAAACAGTTATCTCTGCTGTGGATTGCATCTAGGATAAACCCTGTATTTGTACTGTCAAGCATTGCCAGAGCGAAGCTCATCTTTCCACCCACATCATCGAATGCATCGTATTTTACCATTCCGTATCTGGTAAGTGTGCTGTTATGATTTTTATTCAAAATCTCCAGTTCAATCGCATGATCCTCTGTCCGCTTTGCCAGTGCATCCAGCTGCTTGAATTTATCCACAAGCATTTTCTCCATGGACTGGCCATCCCTTCCTCTCATGAAGAGATAATACTTTTTCGTAAGTCTCGTTAGACGTATCGACATGCTGACCGTAATCATTGTCAGTATGATTACCAGTACGACCAGTAATATAACAATAATACCTACATCTAACCCCAGACCATTAATAAGACCGCCTTCGCTCATAAGTTACTCCTTATACGTTCTGATCGATTTCAATAAGCTTCCCTGTTTCTGTCTACTGGGAGATTCCCTCGAACAGATCAAGAATTCGTTCCAGCTCAGTCTGTGAATAATATTCAATTTCTATCCTGCCGCTGCCCTTCTTCTTCCTTTTGATCTCCACCTTACTTCCTACAATGCCCTTCAGACGTTCCTCCATCGACTTATATGCCGCATCCAGCTGAGGGTCATCCTCTTTTTTGTATGTTACTTTTTTTCCGGTGAGATTTTTAACAAGTTTTTCTACATCCCTGACACTTAGGTTATCAGCGAGGATTTTAGCAGCTATTTCACTCTGAAGTGCCGTATTGTCTATCGCGAGAAGTGCCCGGGCATGTCCTGATGACAACTTTCCTTCAATCAGCAGCTGCTGAACATCTTCGGGCAGTTTCAAGAGTCTCATAGAGTTGGTAATCGCAGCTCTGCTTTTGGATACACGTTCTGCAACCTCCTCCTGTCTGAGATTAAATTCATTGATCAGACGCTTAAAGGCAACCGCTTCTTCAATAGGATTCAGATTTTCACGCTGAATATTTTCAATCAAAGAGATTTCCATTGTTTCAAGAGCTGTAAACTCACGGATCATGACCGGAACTTCTTTTAATCCGGCAATCTTCGCTGCTCTCCAGCGCCGTTCGCCGGCAACCAGCTCATAGTATTTCCCTTTTTTCTGTACCAGCAGCGGCTGAATGATACCGAACTGTCGAATAGAATCGGCAAGCTCCTCCAGAGCCTCCTCATCAAATTCTACACGAGGCTGTTCCTTATTCGGTACGATATCACTTAATTTAACTGTGATCTCTACCGGTTTTTCCACTTCTACAGGCTTTTCAACGATCTTTTCGACAATCTTTTCTACCTCTACAGGCTTTTCAACGATCTTTTCGATATATTGGATTTGCGGAGATGTTTCACGTGAAACATTTTCCTGTGAAGCTTTCTTTTTAGCATCCTTACTTTTCGTTTCAGTTGATTTTTTTGAGCTTTTCTTCTTATTACTGTCCTTCGAAACAGATTCTGCAGTTTTGGCTCCGGATGTATCAGATCCAAGATTTGAAAAATCATAATCAGAATCCGATTCTTTATTTACTTCCGGTTCTGTATTACCAGCTGGTTTCGGGGACTTCTGAGGAAACAGGCTCTCCAGCCCTTTTCCTTTATTCAAACCTCCTCTTTTTACAGCCATTAATTCTCCTCTCTGCCCATGATTTCTCTTGCAAGGTTTCTATAATTTTCTGCACCGGTGGATCTGCTGTCATAATCAATGATGGGCATTCCGTAGCTCGGGGCTTCAGCCAGTCTGACATTTCTATTAATTACTGTGTTATATATCTTTTCATTAAGATTATCTTTTACATTCTGCATTACCTGATTTGCAAGATTCGTACGTCCGTCGAACATAGTAAATACTACACCCTCGAACACAAGTTTCTCATTCATACGTTCCTGGATCAGCTGTACTGTATACATCAGCTGTGCTAATCCTTCCAATGCATAATACTCACACTGGAGCGGTACAAGTACTGTATCTGCCGACGTCAGAGCGTTGATCGTCAACATATTCAGTGACGGAGGGCAGTCGATGATCACAAAATCATACTGGTCACGGATCTTATCCAGATGGTTTTTCAGGAGATATTCTTTATCCTCTGTTTCGAACAATTCCAGTTCTGCCGCCGCCAGATTAACATTCGAAGCAATCAGATGATGATTCGTTCTTTCCAGTGGAATGATCGCATCCTCTATTTCGCAGTTACCAATCAAAAGTTCATAAATCGAATTCTCAACCTGATTTTTTTCAACGCCCAGACCACTGGTGGCATTCCCCTGTGGATCCATGTCGATTGTTAACACCTTTTTTCCTGCCTCTGCAAGACAGGCGGAGAGGTTAATAGCAGTCGTTGATTTACCGACACCTCCCTTTTGATTCGCCAGAGCAATAATTCTGTTCCAGCAGGGAATCTTTTTATTCTTGTTTTTCTTCTTTTTTTCGTTTTTCATTGACTAAATAACTCTTTCTAATACATACAACATATATCTGCCATTATAACATTCTTTGTTCCTTTTATCTACATGCACAAAAATGTTTCACGTGAAACATTGGCTGATCCTTCTGTTTTTTCTTTAATGTTTCACATGAAGTATTGGCTGACCCATCTGTATTACCTTTGATGTTTCATGTGCAACATCGACTGATCTATCTGTTTCTTCTTGATGTTTCACGTGAAACATTGGCTGATCTATCCGTCTCTTCTTGATGTTTCACGAAAACATTGGCTGATTCATGTAAATCTCCGTATCATTTCACATATACATTATTATTCATCAACTTTAAAATTACAGTTCGCGTAACTTCGAAAAGTTACTGTCAACGGGCACTTCTCTTTCATCGACAGATGCAACCACTGGTGCTTCTTCCGGACACAAGGCAATGAGCAGTTCCCGCCGTTGCACGGCGGGAACTGCTGCTGACGCAGCCTGACTGCTTATGCAGGCAGATTCCTTATTTACAATCGAAAATATCAAGAGCAGTATGAATATATAGCCAAATGTGAAAAGAGAGAACAACAATGACATTTAAAGAATCTATTATTCGAGTTTTCTCAAAGTATGCAACATTCAGCGGCAGAGCAGGAAGAAATGAATACTGGTATTTTTTCTTCTTTAATCTGTGTGTCAATCTTGTGTTTACTGTGCTGGAGAGATACTTCATCCCTTCAATCGAGTATCTGGCATCCATTTACAGCATAGCAGTTTTCATTCCTATTCTCGCCGTATCCGTTCGCCGCCTGCATGATATTGGAAAATCAGGATGGTACTTTCTGCTGAATTTCATTCCCATCATCGGCCAAGTATATCTTATCATTAAGATGTTCCAGCCCGGCGAGCCCGGCGAAAACCAGTACGGAGAAAACCCGAATGAAGATTCCTCTATTTGGAGGAAATAAAGTTGCCGGATGTTCTATTAATCCCTAAAGAAGAGCAGCATACGTTTGATTACGTTTGCTGCTCATTTTAAATCTATTCCCTTTTTTACTCTTTCAGATTCCCTCTGTATTCCATTATTTTCCTCTTGACTCATACAAGTATCTATTTCAACAAATAATTTAGCAACGAATTATTCGTGTTATGTAAACTTATACATGATAATAACTATATTGTCTCTCAGTAAAACAATTCTATAAGTGGCATATATATATAATAAATGTTTCACGTGAAACATTATAATTCATTTAGAGAACATATGAGTAAATTTAATTTTGATCATAAATCACTCAAGAATATTCATATTATTTATACCCATTTTTTGAAATTTTATGTCCGACACAGAATCACGGTGGATATTTCAGGTTTCGCCAAAATATTATCCACATAAAACGGAATCATGTATATAGAAACAAATCACCATAATATGAAAGAATACTTTGATTAACCAAAGCAGAAGCAGTGATTCCACAACAGAAAGAAGGTGTATTTTTAACTTATGTAAACTATTTTGTGCTGCTAAAAGAATATTCATCGATCCGGAATTTACAGAATCCAAAGCTACGGCCTCTTTCATGTCAGCAGGACGAATCTATATCCTTATATTTATAGCCGACAAATAGCAGTAGGAATAGCTTTACAGGAATGGATTATCACAAAATCTGATCTATACTATCTGTCTTATATTGACATTCGATTTTTCAAGTATAAAATGAAAGTGGCTGGAAATACGAGTATTTACACACGTATACACGCAGATTACAGCCTATGGAACAATATCAGAATAAGAAAGGAAACGTACGATGTTACTTCAATACATTGGTGATCACAGCTTTAACAATGAATACAGACCGGTGCTCCCTGAGGATCAGGATCTGATCCTGCCTGTAAAGGGACAGGACCTTCTGATGAATCCGGCAACAGAAGAGTTATACACCTTTAATGATCTGAAAAATACTGATTTCAATAAAAATGATCTCCTCCCTTATGCATTTTCCATTGATGGTAAAAAGATGTTTCTTCCGCTTTCCTTATCCGAAGCATTCATTGAAAATGCAAAACCGGTGAATATCCGTGTTCTGGGAAAAACACGGCCGGAACTGCAGCTGGCAGGAGCTACAGGAATGCACCTGAAGACCTGGTATACCACTCATCGCTATTGCGGATGCTGTGGAGGAAAGAATGAGCATGATGCAAAGGAGAGGGCAATGAAGTGCACTGTCTGCGGTCATCTTACATTCCCGGTCATCTGCCCGGCAATTATCGTGGCTGTTGTAGACGGCGATCGTATTCTTCTGACAAAATCCCACAGACCGAATGCACCATTTTCTCTGATTGCCGGATTCACTGAGATTGGCGAAACACTGGAGCAGACCTGCGCAAGAGAAGCAATGGAAGAGACCGGAGTAAAAATCAAGAATATCCGTCCCTTTATCAATCAGCCCTGGGGATTTTCTTCTTCCCTGATGCTGGGATTCTTCGCAGAGCTGGATGGCAGCGATGAAATTCACAAGCAGGACAGTGAGATCGCGGACGCACAGTGGTTTACAAGAGATACAATGCCTGTAACGGACAGCCCCATCGACATTACCCACCATATGATGGAGCTTTGGAGACAGAATAAACTGTAAACATATGTTGCTGTTCACGAGATGCAGGAAATTCGGATACTGATTCGTTATGCTGGCATGTAAGAGTCCGTATTCTAATATCCTGCAATCTCGGGATCGAGGGAAATAGAGTCCACCCGGGTTGCATCTCCTTGCCACATGAATTATAATGGTTAAATCAATGAAACGGTATGGATGCGGTTCATTCAAATAGAATACTCTATAGAATTGATAGAAGATTCATACTTTAAAGGATGCTGGGAGTCAGAATATGAAAAATACAGGAAAGAAAATAGCCGCTTTGGCTGCTATGGCGGCCGGAACTGCAGCGGCAATTCATATATTCAACACGTATATCGATAAACAGGCTGATCTTGGACTGCTGGAGGAAGATGAGACACTGACTTATAACTGGCGTCTCAGTCCTGTCAGATACAGAAAATACGGATCCGGGTCGCCGGTTCTGCTGCTCCATGAGCTTTCAGCCTGCAGCAGTTCCTATGAGTGGAGCAAGGTGGCAGCTTCTATGTCCGCAGATCACACCGTTTATATCCTGGATCTGCCCGGCTGCGGATTATCTGAGAAGTCTAATGTAACCTACACCAATTTCTTCTTTGTGGAATTGATCACTGATTTTATCAAGAATGTGATTCAGGAGCCTTGCGATGTGATCGCCACGGGACTTTCTGCGTCCCTTGCTATCACGTCCTGCAGCTTTGAAAGCAGCCTGTTTAAAAAACTGCTTCTTGTAAATCCGGCCTCACCTTACCAGCTGAGCCAGATTCCCGGAAAACGCAGTCGGTTCCGCAAGAGCCTGCTTTCTGTTCCGATTCTTGGAACACTGCTGTATCATATGCTGATTTCCAGAGAACGACTGCAGGAGGAGTTCAGACAGAAACTGTTTTATAATGCTTCTAAAATATCCTCTGAGGATGTGGATGCTTACTATGAAAGCGGTCATAAGGCACACAGCAGCGGACGTTACCTGTTTTCCAGCATCACAGGTAATTATGTATATTTCAATATTACGCGCTCGCTCCAGTCGATCAATAATGATATTGTGATCATCGGAGGTGCTGCTCAGGAATACATCAAGGAAACGATCACTGCTTACAAGAAGATCAATCCTGCGGTAGAGTCTGCGGTGCTGGATCGTACTGCACACCTGCCTCAGCTTGAATCGCCGAAGAGATTTATGCGCCTGATATCTGTTTATCTCAGCGAGGAATAATCCCAAAAGACGGAACGAGGGGACGGTGGCAGTGTTCCACTTTTATAAAGTGGAACACTGCCACCGTCCCCTCGTTCCATTTATGAAAGCGGCTCCTTTACGGGAAGTCCTGCTTTTCTGGGATATTTTTTTGCTGTGTTGGATATCTTCCTGATTGTTACAAGTGAGCGTTCATTATCTGTATCTGCCAGAGTAAAGTAGATCACTTCCGGAGCTTCACCACCAAGAAGATGAATGGCTTTTTTTGCCTGTTTCATCTCTTCTTCCACATGACCGGACTTGTAGGAGATAAAGGTTCCTCCTTTTTCCACAAAGGGCAGACAGTATTCGGAAAGAGAAGAGAGGTTGGCAACGGCTCTTGAAACACAGAGCTGATACATTTCTCTGTATGCAGGATTCCTTCCGGCATCCTCCGCTCTTCCGTGAACGGTTTCGATACCTGTAAGACCAAGTCGGGCTATTACCTCATCCAGAAAGTTCAGACGTTTTTTCAATGAATCCAGCAGGGTTACCTGCAGCTCCGGATAGGCAATCTTTAACGGGATTCCCGGAAAACCGGCACCTGTTCCTACATCGATCAGTTTCTGTCCATCCTGAATCTGAACGGCTTTTACAAGAGAAAGACTGTCCAGAAAATGCTTGACGATCACATCCTGAAATTCAGTAATTCCTGTGAGATTCATGAACGAATTCCATTCGATCAGAAGATCGTAATATTGAAGGAACTGTTCCTTCTGATGGTCGGTCAGCTGGAGTCCCAGCTGCTCAAGCCCCTTATTAAATACAGTTAGATCTTTCATGGTTTGTTACACTCATTCCTTATAAATCTGATTTACCTGTTCCACTTGAAACAACTGATTTCCTGCTCACATCCGGAATTACTATGAAGTAATTCTGTTTCATCTGTGTACAGTTACTTTCTGTTAGCAGAGCTTTCCAGATAGACCATCAGAACTGATAGATCTGCAGGAGAGACACCGGAGATTCTCGATGCCTGTCCCAGATTCATCGGACGATAGGCTTCCAGCTTCTGTATCGCTTCCGTGCGAAGACTTCCTACCTTCTGATAATCCAGATCCTCGGGGATCTTTTTTCCCTCCATCTTTTTAAACTGCTCCACCTGCTTCATCTGCCGCTTGATATATCCATCGTATTTGATATTGATATTGACCTGCTCCTGCACATCCTCAGGAAGCAGCGGACGGTTTTTATCGATGGAAGAGAGGCATTGATAATTCAGCTCCGGTCTGCGGATCAATTCTGACAGGGAGCTGCCGCTGTTCAGAAGAGTGGAGCCATATCCCTCCAGCAGCTTCTGCACCGGCTGTGAAACACCTACATAGGTATTGTCTACCCGTTCAATTTCTTCTCTGATCAGACGCTCCTTCTCCAGAAGCTTCTGATAGGTTTCTTCATCCACAAGGCCCACCTTGTATCCATATTTTCTCAATCGAAGATCTGCATTATCCTGTCTCAGAAGCAGCCGGTATTCCGCTCTGCTGGTCATCATACGATAGGGCTCATGGGTTTCTTTTGTAACAAGATCATCGATCAGAACACCGATATAGGATTCCGACCTGTCCAGGATCAGAGCTTCCTTTCCCATGATCTTCATGCAGGCATTGATTCCTGCGATCAAACCCTGGGCTGCGGCCTCCTCATAGCCGGAGCTTCCGTTGAACTGACCTCCGGAAAAGAGATTTTGAATTTTTTTAAATTCCAGAGACGCATTCAGCTGGATCGGATTAATACAGTCATACTCGATCGCATAGGCATTTCTTACGATCCTTGCATGCTCCAGTCCGGGCACCGTGTGATACATGGCATCCTGAACGTCCTCCGGAAGAGAACTGGACATGCCGCCGATATACATCTCATTGGTATACAGGCCCTCCGGTTCCAGAAAGACCTGGTGTCTGTTTTTATCAGCAAATCGAACCACCTTATCCTCAATGGACGGACAGTATCGGGGTCCCGTTCCATGGATCATACCGGAGTAGAGCGGAGAACGGTCCAGATTATCCCGGATGATCTCATGGGTCTCTTCATTGGTGTAGGTCAGCCAGCAGGAAACCTGATCGATCTGAACGGACTCCGGATCTGTTGAGAAGGAGAAGGGGACAACACGTTCGTCACCGAACTGTTCCTCCATCTTTGAAAAATCAACGGTTCTTCGATCCACGCGGGCAGGCGTTCCTGTTTTAAACCGAACCATCTGAACTCCATGCTCCTTCAGCGAATCAGTCAGATGGGTGGCAGACTGCAGTCCGTTGGGGCCGGTATAGTTACTTACCTCTCCGTAAATGCACCGTGCATTCAGGTAGACACCTGTACAGAGTACCACTGCCTTCGCATGATAAACTGCGCCGCCCAGAGTTTTTACGCCGGTACAGACTCCATGATCCACGAGAAGCTCGGTCACCTCTGCCTGCTTAATCGTCAGATGATCCGTATTCTCCATCACGGTACGCATTCTCCGGGTATATGCACTTTTATCTGCCTGCGCACGGAGAGAATGAACAGCAGGTCCCTTCGAACGGTTCAGCATCTTAGACTGAATAAAGGAAGCATCGATATTTTTTCCCATCTCTCCGCCAAGAGCATCGATCTCGCGGACAAGATGTCCCTTTGAGGTACCTCCGATATTTGGATTGCAGGGCATGAGTGCGATACTGTCTACGCTGACAGTAAAGCAGATGGTCTCAAGCCCCAGCCTGGCTGCCGCAAGAGCGGCCTCACAGCCCGCATGACCTGCACCGATCACTACAATATCATATTGTTTTTCCAGTACTGCCATATCTTCCTCACTTTCCTGTACAGAATTTTGAGAAGATCTCGTTCACAAGATTTTCTCCCAGTGCCTCGCCAAGAATTCTTCCCAGCGCCTCATAAGCTCCCATCAGATCGATGGTATAAAAATCCTCAGGAAGCCCGTCTGCAATGCTGCTTACCACCATTTTCAGTGAAGCGGAAGCTTCCTCCAGCGCATGCTTATGACGGATATTTGTAATCATGACCTCATCGTTAAAGCTGAGTTCTCCCTGGAAAAACATATCTCTGATGCATTCCTCAAGACGGTCGATTCCCTGATTTTCTCTCGCAGAAATTGCGATCACGGGAGATCCGGTCTGCTTCTCCAGCTCTTCCCTGGAGATCCGAAGCTCCAGATCGGTTTTGTTCAGAAGGACAATACTTTTTTTATGCCGGATCAATCCCATGATTTCCTGATCGTTCTGATCCAGCTCAGAGGAGCCGTCTACCACATACAGGATCAGGTCTGCATCCTGCGCATGCTCCCTGGCTCTTTGAATTCCGATCTGCTCTACCTGATTGGAGGACTCGCGGATTCCGGCTGTATCCAGAAGCCGGAGAGTAATGCCGCGCACATTAATAGTTTCTTCCACCACATCCCTGGTAGTGCCTGCAATATCTGTTACGATTGCTTTTTCTTCGCCGGAGAGAACATTCAGAAGAGAGGATTTTCCGGCATTTGGTTTTCCTACGATTACTGTTTTGATTCCTTCTGCGATCATCTGGCCTTTATCAGCCGATGCAATCAGACGAAGGATTTCCTCATCGGCTTTTTCAATGACGGGAAGCAGCTTCTCTCCGTATCCATCCACACTGACATGCTCCGGATCATCCAGGGCAGACTCGATGAATGCAATATGATACAGCAGTGTTTCTCTTAAGGATCGGATTTTCTTCTGCACCGAGCCCTGCAGCTGTTTCACGGAGCTCTGCAGTGCATATTCATTCTTGGCAGAGATAATGTCCATGACAGCCTCTGCCTGGGACAGATCGATTCTTCCGTTCAGGAATGCCCGTTTGGTAAATTCCCCCGGCTCCGCAGGTCTTGCTCCGTTTTTCAGAAGCTGCTCAAGGATCTTTCGCATGGCTATGACGCCTCCATGGCAGTCAATTTCCACAGTATGCTCTCCGGTATAGGTATGGGGAGCCTTCATGACCATTACCAGAACCTCATCAAGGATTTCCTCTCCTTCGCCTCTGATCCAGCCGTAATGAATGGTATTGGCGCTCTGAGAGGACAGTTTTTTTCCGTTTTTTCCTTTATAGACGCGATCCGCAATCTGAAATGCCTCCGGTCCGCTGACCCTGACGATCCCGATTCCTGATGCAGTCATTGCTGTGGATATCGCTGCAATAGTATCATCGAAAAGCTCTGCCATGTTGTATGTTCTCCTGTATCATATGGAAATAATCATTCTACACCTTATCACACCGGGTATTAATTTTCAACAACAGACTCTCAAAGACACAGGTTTACTTCATCGCAGGCCTGCTGTTCGCAGAGCAGGGAAGCCTATTTCCCGCTGCTTACATACAAAAAAGAGGGAAGAAGTTCACAGGAACTTCTATCCCTCTTATCCGTCTCAGGCTGTGCCCGACAGCTGAAGCTTAATCTCTGTTGTATTTTTTAGGAGTCACCACGATATGACGATAGGGCTCATTTCCCTCACTGTAGGTCTCTACAAATTTATTGTTCTGCAGAGCTGAGTGAATGATCCGTCTCTCATAGGGGTTCATAGGCTCCAGAGAAACAGGCTTTCTTGTTCTCTTCACCTTATAGGCAATGTTCTTTGCAAGGTTTTCCAGAGTTTCTTTTCTTCTCTTTCTGTAATCCTCTGTATCCAGCTTCACGCGAACATATTCCTTCTGCTCCTTGTTCACTACCAGACTAGTGAGGTACTGAAGAGAATCCAGGGTCTGTCCTCGTTTACCGATCAGAACACCCATATCAGCACCGTCGAAGTTAATCTCCAGACAGCCTGTCTCAGTCACATATTCAGAGTGGATCTCTACAGGGAGCTCCATTACACCGAATACACCGTTCAGGAATTTCTCTGCAGCTGCCTTCATAGAGGCAACCTCTTCCTCTGTCTTAGGTGTGATAATATATTCTTTCTTAGGAACAGGCTCTCTTTTAGGCGCTGCTTCTTTCTTCACGGCAGACTCTTTTCTGAAGTCTCTCCGGGAATCATTTCTGCGTCCTCTGCCTCCGCGGTCAGATTTCTCTGCACGTGCCGGTCGATCAGCTCTTGCAAGTCTCTCTTCCTTTGCAGCATTTGCTTCCTGTGACTCTGCCGCCGGTCGATCAGCATTCTCTGCGGCTGATTTTTCTACTGTCTGAATCTTCTCTACAGGCTTCTTTTCCGGCTGGGACTCTGCTGCAGGTGCTTCTTTTTTGACTGCCTTCTTTTCAGCCTTACCTTCTGCTTTGACAGGCTTCTCGATTTTTTCCTGCTTCTGTACTGCCTTCTGCTCTTTTTTTACAGCAGGCTCAGCTGCGGGTGCTTCTTCTTTCTTACGAACCTTGATTACTGCCGGTTTGCTTCCGAATCCCAGGAAGCCGGCACTGCCCTGTGATATGACCTGAATATCAAGGCTGTCACTTGCGATCCCGAGATCGATGCACGCCTTTGTAATGGCCTCATCAACGGTTTTGGCAGATACTTCAATGAAATCCATATGATCTTCCCCCGTTATTTCTTCTTTCCGTTTTTCTCATCAAAGCGTTTCACCATATTTGCACGGGCTGTGATACTGTCCGGTCTTGCATTCTCTGCATTTGCCTCGTAATCCACATCTGCAATATTGGCTTTCATATGAGAATTCTTAACGTTCCTGGTACTGGTGCTTGCAGTTTTTCTGACAGTGCTGGGTTCCGGCTCTCCCTTCTTCGCACGTTTCTTTGCTGCCTTCTCCTGCGCCTTTTTCACAAGCTCCTCCGGATCTATCTGAGCGATTCTCCGGTTGATCACAACCTGCTGGATGCAGCGGATCACAGCACCGGCGATCCAGTAGATTCCGATACCATATGAAAAGCTTATACACAGAAATGCGGAGAAGATCGGCATGGTAGTTCCCATGCTTCTCATAGTGGCTGCTGTCGGGTCATTGGCATTGTTGCCTGCTGCTGCCGGAGACTGCGGCATCAGTTTATAGTTGAGCCACTGGGTAAACCATGCAAGAACAGGAACTGCAACAGCTGCAATAATCTTAAAGACAGATTTTGCTGCCCATCCCTCTTTGATTACATCGAAAGGTGACATGGAGATCTGAATTCCGCCGAAGGAAGTGATCTTCTGTGCCTGCATTGCTGTTGTCTCAATCAGACCTTTGTACTGACTCATCTCACTGAGCTGTGCAAGACTTGTCCACTGAGACGGTTTCAATACATATAAGAAATCAGTTACATTCTCTGTTGTCAGAGTATCAGAGATTGTACCTGAAACCATTCTGACTTTATTTGCTGAGATAAAATCCTTTACCATCGTCAGACCGCCGTCTCCCATGGCTACGATATTATCTGTCAGTTCAGAGAAGATGTTTGCAACCTTCGGAATATAGCCCGGAATATGGTAGATTACCTGATACAGAGCGAACAGAAGCGCCATCTGAATTAAGAGGGTACCACAGGTTCCCATCTGGTTCATGCCGTACTTTTCATTTACGGCTTGTATCTCCTGCTGCATTGCCAGCTGGGCCTCCTGGGATTTTTTTCCCTGATACTTTTTCTGAATCTCCTTAAGCTCCGGACTGATGATTGCCGACAATTTTGAAGATTTCTGCTGCTGGATCTGGATCGGGGTCATTAGAATATACACAATAATGGTATACAGAATGATCGCAACTCCCACATTTGGAATTCCGATCTTATCCAGAACCTCATAAATTCCCTGCATAAGCCATCCAAGCACCTGGGCAAAATACTGTACCAGGGGCATTGTGGACTTACTGAGTAAGATTTCCAAATTTTTAATCCTCCTAGATTACTGTTACGTTTACGGCACTGGGTCATAACCGCCTTTTGAAAAGGGGTTACATCGCAATATTCTCCAGACTGCCAGTAAACCTCCCTTAAGGGCTCCATATTTTTCAACGGCCTCCAGGCCGTACTGGGAACAGGTCGGTGTATAAGGACAATGGATGTTCCCTTTTAATGGAGAGAGGTGCTTCTGGTAGAATTTAATCATCGCTATCATGATCTGCTTCATTTGCTTCTTCCTTCTTTCCGTCTTCGACAATGTGATGCAGTGATCCAAGATGATAAATTGCACGTTCGATCTCATGGTACGTGCAGTCCTTGGCATTTACCCTGACCACTACTACAATGTCGACACCTCTATGAAATAATTCTTCCTGAAGGCGGTATCCCTCACGGACCAGTCTGCACATATGATGACGCACAACACTGTTTCCCACCTTCTTGCTTACGGATATACCCAGTCTGTTTCGGTTCAGACCGTTTTCTCTGACATACATAACGAGATATTTGTTAGCGTAGGATGCTCCTTTTCTGTATACCGTCAAAAAATCTCTGTTTTTCTTTAAACTTTCCGAATATTTCATACCTTACTTCATTCCTGACTTTGAAAAACCTTCTTTGCCGGTTTCTCAAGCTGCCGCGGCAGTCGCCATATGGACATGCTTGCATGTCCGCATGGCTCGTTGTTCGCGCAAATAGGAATAAAAGGCCACAGAATCTGTGACCTTTTATTCAATCAATCCTATTAAATTCTCTGTTTTGCTGATTAAGCAGAAAGTACTTTTCTTCCTTTTGCTCTTCTTGCAGCTAAAACTTTTCTTCCGCCTGCTGTGCTCATTCTTGCTCTGAAGCCATGAACTCTTGCGTGGGATTTCTTCTTTGGCTGATATGTCATCTTCATAGTACGGCCACCTCCTTTTTTTATACGTATACCGGAACATTCCGGCAATGTTTCACAATGTATGTCAAAAAAGCATCAGTTGAATTATATTCGTAAACCCCCTTAAAGTCAAGCACTTTTCCCCATAAAACCATTGTTCACAGAGTTTTGCACATATCCAACATTCATTACCAACTTATCCACATTTTGTGGATTGATTGTGGATAAACAGTTTTTTTCTGCTGACAAGACAGTCTTTGCATCCCAGTTTTACGGAAAAGGATTTTGTGGATTCAGATTTCCACTTATCCACAATCTACTGTGTTTTTCTCTATATACAACCTGTTATCCACAGAGTTATCCACAGTATCCCCTAAATTTTATTCTTTTTTGTGAAGATTTTGCAGATCATCCACATTTAATATAGAAGAAATTGCTGTTGTTTTGTATGCGAGCTCCTTGTAAAATGACTCCTTTTAGGATAAGATATAGAAGTATAAGTTTGTAAAAAATTCGATTAACAGAGGTAGATATGGATATCATCAGCGAAAAATGGACCGAAATACTGGAGCTCGTCAAGACAGAGCACGAGTTAAGTAAAGTATCCTTTGAGACCTGGCTGCAGCCGCTGACTGTTCATTCAGTTGAGGCTGATCAGGTCACTATTATTGTTCCTTCCCAGCGAGTTGGTCTGGATTATGTAAGTAAAAAATATACACTTGCGATCAGAGTAGCGATCGCCGAGATCACAGGAATGGATGTGGATATCCATTTTATCCTTCCGGAGGAAGCAGAAGCGGTTGTTCCTGTACAGCCTGTTTCTTCTGCTCCTGCAGTTCCGGGACTGAATCCGAAATATACGTTTGATACATTTGTCGTCGGCGGCAATAATAAATTTGCTCACGCAGCCTCACTGGCTGTAGCTGAATCACCGGGTGAGATCTACAATCCGCTGTTTCTGTACGGTGGTGTTGGGCTGGGAAAAACCCACCTCATGCATTCAATCGCTCACTTCATTGTTCAGAGAAATCCACGAACCAAGATTCTCTATGTCACCAGTGAGACCTTCACTAATGAGGTCATTGAGGCGATTCGTAACGGAAATAACACGGTTGCTATGACAAAGTTCCGGGAAAAATACAGAAACATCGATGTTCTTCTTGTTGACGACGTGCAGTTTATTATTGGCAAGGATGCCACTCAGGAGGAATTCTTCCATACCTTCAATGCACTGCACGGTGCAGGAAAGCAGATCATTCTGACTTCTGACCGGCCTCCGAAGGACATGGCAACACTGGAGGAGAGAATCCGCTCCCGTTTTGAATGGGGACTGATGGCGGATATCCAGAGTCCGGATTATGAAACCCGTATTGCCATTCTCCGGAAAAAGCAGGAGATGGACGGCATTGTAGTCGATAACGAGGTAATTGAGTACATTGCTAAAAATGTGAAATCTAACATCCGTGAGTTGGAGGGATCCCTCAATAAAGTGATTGCTCTTGCTAATCTGGAAAAAACCGAAGTCACACTGGAACTTGCAGAGAAGGCGCTGATCGACATCATCGCACCAAATGAAAAGAAAATCGTAACGCCTGAATCGATCATTAATATCGTTGCAGAACACTTTGATATCACTGCAGCTGATCTGAAGGGAGACAAACGGGCAAAGAAAATATCCTATCCTCGGCAGATTTCCATGTACCTCTGTCGTGAGATGACCTCTGCCAATCTTCAGGCCATCGGCGCGATCCTTGGCGGAAAGGATCACACAACGATTCTTCATGGTGTAAAAAAGATCGAAGACGAGCTTCAGAGCTCTGAAACCACTCAGAATCTGATCGCTCTTCTGAAGAAAAAGATCAACCCGTCATAAGGGCAGGCCCATTCCTGTTATATGGAAAGATACCGATTGGATTTTTCCACAAAGCAATGTGAATCCTCTGTGAACAGCCTGTGGATAGGTCTGGATAATGTGTATTGTCCACAGGCTGTTCACACCTTGTCCTTTCATAATCCACAGAACAATTCCACCTGAAATTTATTGTATTTAAGGGCTGTCCGGTACTTATCAACAAATCCACAGCCCTTACTACTACTACGGCGGATTATTATTATATTTTTTTGTAAGGAGCGTTTTTCCACATGAAACTGGTTTTTCAGAAAGCTGATCTGCTAAAAAGTGTAAATATTGTTATGAAAGCAGTTCCATCCCGTACAACAATGCCGATTCTGGAATGTATTCTCATTGATGCATCAGCGGGCGTCATTAAATTTACATCAAATGACATGGAACTGGGAATCGAAACCATTGTCAGCGGAATGATCATTGAAAAAGGCATCATTGCCATTGATGCAAAAATCCTGTCAGAGATCGTTCGCAGACTGCCGGATGCTGATGTTACGATTTCCACCGATGCAAACTATGTTGCATCGATCACCTGCGGGAAGGCCAAGTTCAGTATTCCCGGAAAATCAGGTGAGGATTTTGCCTATCTTCCGTTAATTGAAAAGAATGAATGCCTGACCTTATCACAGTTCACATTAAAGGAACTGATCCGTCAGACGATTTTCTCCATCGCAGCCAATGAAAATAATCAGCTGATGACAGGAGAGTTATTCGAGATCAGAGACAACATTCTGAAAGTAGTGTCTCTTGACGGTCACAGAATTGCGATCCGGAAAATTGAACTGTCCGGTACCTATTCTGACAGAAAGGTTGTGGTACCGGGTAAAACACTGAACGAGATCAGCAAGATCCTGCAGGGAGATATGGACAAACAGGTATCCGTATTCTTTTCTGACAATCATGTGATCTTCGAGTTTGATGATACAGTGGTTGTATCCAGACTGATCGAAGGTGAATATTTCAGAGTAGATCAAATGCTTTCCAGTGATTATGAAACAAAGGTAACAGTCAACAAGAAAGAATTTCTGGAATGTATTGACCGTTCCACTCTTCTTGTAAAAGAGGGGGATAAAAAGCCGATCATCATTGAGATCAATGACACCATGATGGAGCTGCAGATCAATTCTGCCATTGGTTCCATGAAGGAGGATATCGATATCTCAAAATCAGGCAAGGATATCCTGATCGGTTTTAATCCGAAATTCCTGATCGATGCATTAAAAGTAATCGATGATGAGGAAATTACCATTTATTTGGTGAATTCCAAGGCACCCTGTTTCATCAAGGACGAGAAGGAAAGCTATATCTATCTGATCCTTCCGGTCAACATTAATGTGAGCAGATAAGAGGGGGGATACCATGGAGACGATCAAGATCAGGGATGATTTTATAAAACTCGGACAGGCAATGAAGCTTGCCAATCTGGTCAGTGACGGCGTAGAGGCCAAATTTGTGATCCAGGACGGTCAGGTTACTGTCAACGGCGAAGTAGATACAAGAAGGGGCAGAAAGCTTGTTCCGGGGGATGTATTTGCCTTTGAAGGAAATGAAGTAAAAGTAGAGTAATCGTATGTATATCAAATCTTTGGAATGCAGAAATTTCAGAAATTATGAATCCCTCCATGCATCCTTTGATCCGGGGACAAATGTTTTTTACGGTGACAATGCACAGGGAAAGACCAATATCCTGGAGGGGATGTATCTGTGCGGTACTACAAAATCTCATCGCGGGAATAAAGACAGGGACATGATCCTCTTCGGGGAAGAGGAGGCTCATATCCGCATGGTGCTGCACAGAAGGCAGGCGGACCATAAGATTGATATGCATCTGAGAAAAAATAAAACTAAGGGTGTGGCCATTGATGGTCTTCCCATAAAAAAAGCGTCGGAACTGTTCGGCGTGGTGAATTTTGTGTTTTTTTCTCCGGAGGATCTGAATATCATCAAAAACGGTCCTGCGGAAAGACGAAGATTTGTTGACAGTGAGCTATGTCAGCTGAATAAGCTGTATCTGAGTGAGCTGTCTGCCTATAACAAGGTGCTGGCTCAGAGAAACAGGCTGCTAAAGGAAATCGGTTTTCAACCATCTCTTGCAGCGACACTGTCTGTCTGGGATGAACAGCTGGTCAGTTTCGGAAAACAGCTGATCACAGCCAGGTCTGCCTTTATTGAACAGCTGAATGCCATCAGCGGAGAGATACACAGGCAGCTGACCGGAGGAAAGGAAGAGATCCAGCTTCTGTACGAGCCGGATACAGCGGCAGAAGCCTTCGAAGAAAGACTCGCTGCAGGCAGGGAAAAGGATCTGCGCTATAAAATGTCCTCCGTGGGTCCCCACAGGGATGATATCGGAGTTCTGGTTAATGGGATCGATATCCGAAAATTTGGTTCACAGGGACAGCAGAGGAGTGCAGCGCTTTCACTGAAGCTCTCAGAGATTCAGCTGATTCGTACAACTGTAAAAAGTACTCCGGTACTTTTGCTGGACGATGTGCTGTCAGAACTGGACAGCGGCAGACAGAGATATCTTTTGGACAGCATCAAGGATATTCAGACCTTTATTACCTGTACGGGAATGGATGATCTGCTGGAGAATGATTTTCCGATCGATCGAATATTCAGGGTAGTGGGAGGAACCATCCGTTCGGAGGTTTCGGGTATGGATTCAGACAGGGAGAATAAGAATGAGTGAAGAAATGGTAAACAATCAGGAATATGGTGCCGACCAGATCCAGATTCTGGAAGGTCTTGAAGCTGTGCGGAAACGTCCGGGTATGTATATTGGCAGCACCTCCTCCCGCGGACTGCACCATCTGGTATATGAGATCGTGGATAATGCTGTCGATGAGGCACTTGCCGGGTACTGTAAAAACATCAATGTAACGATCAATGAAGACAATTCCATTACCGTTCAGGATGACGGAAGAGGTATTCCTGTCGGAATCAACCATAAAGCAGGCATCCCTGCAGTCGAGGTAGTATTCACGGTTCTGCATGCCGGCGGAAAGTTCGGCGGAGGCGGATACAAGGTATCCGGAGGTCTTCACGGTGTAGGAGCCTCTGTTGTGAATGCACTTTCCACCTGGCTGGAGGTTACCATCCGAAGAGAGGGGAAAATTTACCGTCAGCGCTACGAGAGGGGAAAAACCATGTTTCCTCTGAAGGAAATCGGGTCATGCAGTGAGGAGGAGGTAGGAACAACCGTTACGTTCCTTCCGGACCCTGAAATCTTTGAGGAGACGGTATTTGATTTTGATGTTCTGAAAACAAGAATGCGGGAGACGGCATTTCTTACCAAGGGACTTCGTATCGTCCTTCATGATGAAAGAGGCGAGGAAAAAATCTCCAGAGAATTCCACTATGAGGGCGGTATCCGGGAATTTGTGGAATATCTGAATAAATCGAAATCCAGTCTGTATGATACAGTGGTATACTGCGAAGGGATCAGGGACGGAGTTGCTGTGGAGGTGGCTTTCCAGCACAATGACTCCTATACAGAAAACTGCTACGGCTTTGTCAATAACATCAATACTCCTGAAGGCGGAACGCACATTGTAGGTTTCCGCAATGCCATGACAAAGACCTTCAATGAGTATGCAAGAAAGAATAAGATGCTGAAGGACAGTGAGCCGAACCTTTCCGGTGAAGATATCCGTGAGGGCCTGGCTGCCATCGTCAGTGTAAAGATCGAGGATCCCCAGTTTGAGGGACAGACGAAGCAGAAGCTGGGAAACAGCGAGGCAAGAGGGGCAGTGGACAGCATACTCAGCAGTTATCTGCAGCTGTACCTGGAGCAGAACCCTGCGGTTGCGAAAACGATTATTGATAAATCACTGCTTTCGCAGCGTGCGAGAGAAGCGGCAAGAAAGGCAAGAGATCTTACCAGGCGTAAGTCTGCTCTTGACGGTATGTCCCTGCCGGGAAAACTGGCGGACTGTACCGATAAGGACCCTAAAAACTGTGAAATCTATATTGTTGAGGGAGATTCTGCGGGCGGTTCGGCAAAATCTGCCAGAAGCCGTGCGACCCAGGCAATCCTTCCCCTCCGCGGAAAGATTCTGAACGTTGAGAAGGCAAGACTGGACCGGATCTACGGCAATGCAGAAATTAAGGCGATGATCACTGCCTTCGGCACAGGAATCAAGGAAGACTTCGATATTTCCAAGCTCCGCTATGACAAAATCATCATCATGACCGATGCGGATGTGGACGGAGCGCATATTGCAACTCTGATGCTGACCTTTATGTATCGCTTTATGCCGGAGCTGATCCGTCAGGGGCATGTATATCTGGCGAAACCTCCGCTGTACAAGCTGGAGAAGAATAAAAAGGTCTGGTATGCCTACAGTGATGATGAGCTGGATCGGATCCTCGCAGAGGTTGGCCGTGACGGAAACAATAAGATCCAGCGTTATAAGGGTCTCGGCGAGATGGATGCAGAACAGCTCTGGGAAACTACAATGGATCCGGAAAGACGAATTCTTCTTCGGGTAAATATGGATGAGGATAATTCTTCTGAGCTGGATATTACATTTACGACCCTGATGGGCGATAAGGTTGAGCCGAGAAGAGAGTTCATCGAGGAACGTGCAAAGGATGTTAAGAATCTTGACATCTGAGAAGCGGACCGCAGGAAAGGCGAACAATTATGCAGGATAACATGTTTGATAAAATAGAGGATGTAGATCTGAAGAAGCGGATGGAGGAAGCGTATATTGATTATGCCATGAGTGTAATCGCTTCCCGCGCCCTTCCGGATATCCGGGACGGCTTGAAGCCTGTACAGCGGCGAATTCTGTATTCTATGATCGAATTGAATAACGGACCGGATAAGCCTCACAGAAAATGTGCACGTATTGTCGGCGATACCATGGGTAAATACCACCCGCACGGTGACAGTTCGATCTACGGTGCCCTGGTCAATATGGCACAGGACTGGTCTACCCGCTACCCGCTGGTGGACGGTCACGGAAACTTCGGTTCCGTGGACGGAGACGGTGCCGCTGCCATGCGATATACGGAAGCACGTCTCAGCAGGATCTCTATGGAGATGCTGACAGATATCAACAAGGATACAGTGGACTTTGTCCCGAACTTTGATGATACAGAGCGGGAGCCCAGTGTCCTTCCGGCACATTATCCCAATCTTCTGGTAAACGGTACCAGCGGTATAGCTGTTGGTATGGCTACCAATATTCCTCCGCATAATCTGAGGGAAACCATCGATGCTGTGATCAGGATCATTGATAATATCATTGAATTTGACGAGGACACTACTGTCGATGAGATCATGAAGATCATTAAGGGACCGGATTTCCCTACAGGTGCGGAAATCATGGGCCGCCGGGGAATTGAGCAGGCCTACCGGACAGGCAGAGGCAAGATCAAGGTACGCGCCATCAGCAATATTGAGACGCTTCCTAACGGAAAAAGTCAGATCATTGTCACCGAGCTTCCCTATATGGTGAATAAGGCAAGACTCATTGAAAAGATGGCTGAGCTTGTACGTGATAAAAAAATCGATGGTATTACTGCCATCAATGATCACTCCAACAGAGAGGGAATGCGTATCTGTATCGAGCTGCGTAGGGATGCGAATGCAAATGTCATTCTTAACAAGCTTTATAAGCACACCTCAATGCAGGAAACCTTTGGCGTGATCATGCTGGCTCTGGTGAATAATCAGCCAAAGATTCTGAACATCCTGGATATGCTGAAGTATTATCTGGCGCATCAGGAGGATGTTGTTACCAGAAGAACCAGATACGATCTGAACAAGGCGGAGGAAAGAGCCCACATTCTCAGCGGTTTGCTGAAAGCACTGGATCATATCGATGAGATCATCCGGATCATCCGTGCGTCCGCTAATACTGCAGAGGCTAAGGAAAACCTGATTCAGGCCTATGCATTTACCGAGCCCCAGGCTCAGGCTATCGTTGACATGCGTCTTCGTGCTCTGACCGGTCTGGAGCGGGGAAGACTGCAGACTGAGTTTGACGAGCTGCAGGTAAAAATCAGGGAATATAAAGAAATTCTGGGGGACAGAAAAATCCTTCTGAACGTCATTCGAAGCGAGCTGTCTGCCATTGCCGAAAAATACGGTGACGAAAGACGAACAAAAATCGGTTTTGATATTCTTGATATTACCACAGAGGATATGATCCCGAGAGAGAATACCGTGATCGCCATGACAAGGAAGGGATATATCAAGCGGATGACGATTGATAACTTCCGGAGTCAGAACCGGGGCGGCAGAGGTATTAAGGGCATGCAGACCATCGAGGATGACTATATTGATGAGCTTCTGATGTCGAATACTCATAATTATCTGATGTTCTTTACCAATACAGGAAAGGTATATCGGATCAAGGTATATGAAATTCCGGAAGCGGGAAGAACCGCCAGGGGAACTGCTATTGTCAACCTTCTGCAGCTGCAGCCGGGAGAAAGTATTACTGCCGTTGTATCAGCCGACCGTTATGATGAGAAGTACTGTCTGTTCATGGTTACCAGAAAAGGTATTGTGAAGAAGACGCCGGTGAAGGAATTTGCCAATGTCCGTAAAACGGGATTGATCGCCATCAATCTGGCGGATGACGATGAACTGATCGAGGTGAAGTTCACCGATGGAGCCAAGGACGTTCTGCTGGTTACCAGAATGGGTATGTGTATCCGCTTCAGAGATACGGATGTCAGACCGACAGGCCGTACGTCCATGGGAGTTCGCGGCATCAATCTGGATGAGGGCGATGAAGTGATCGGAATGCAGCTGGATGTGCAGGGAGACTGCATGCTGTTTGTAACTGCCAACGGCTATGGAAAACGAACGACAATGGGTGAGTTTTCTGCTCAGAAGAGAGGCGGAAAGGGTGTAAAATGCTACCGCATTACAGATAAGACCGGCGTTCTGGTTGGAGTTAAGGCGGTCAATGCTGATAACGAGGTGATGCTGATCACAAATGAAGGAATCATCATCCGTCTTGCCTGCAGTGATATCTCTGTCATCGGACGGATTACCTCCGGTGTGAAGCTGATGAATGTAGCGGATGAGGTGCGGGTTGCAAGTATTGCCAAGGTCAGAGATAAGAACCCTGAAGAGGGAGAGGATCAGGCAGAAGCAGAGGCTGAGTCCGGAGAAGTAAGCGCGGAGACAGAGGAAACAGAACCATCCGAAGCCGTGCCGGAGGAAGGATTACCGGAAGAGGTATCCAGACTTCTGGATGCAGCAGAAGCTGATCAGGATGAAGAGTAATCTTAGGAGTAGCGAAGTGTAAGACAAACAGCTGCGGAACCTGCACGATGTGCAGCCGCAGCTGTTCTGGACATCGATCAGGAAGACTTCAGGCGGAGTCCGGAGTTACTTATCATCTTATCAGGAGCTGTTTTGACCGAGGTGTATTACAGGTGAAGTAAAAGGAGAATCAAGTGAGAACGATTCATGTGGATAAAGTAACAGAAAGCATTCGTACTATGTGCATATCTGCCAACCATTTTTTGGCGCCTGATATGGACAGAAGAATGAAGGAAGCAGTGGATCTGGAGGAATCGCCGCTGGGAAAGCAGATCCTTGAACAGCTGCAGGAAAATCTGAAGATTGCAGGAGAGGATATGATCCCGATCTGTCAGGATACAGGCATGGCCGTTGTATTTATGGAGATCGGTCAGGATGTGCACTTTGAAGGGGGAAACCTGGAGGATGCCATTAATGAAGGAGTGCGCCGTGGATACGTGGAAGGATTTTTAAGAAAATCCGTAGTGGGCGATCCGATGCTTCGGGAGAATACAAGGGATAACACACCGGCAGTCATTCACTATTCTATCGTACCCGGAGAGCAGGTAAAGATCACAGTTGCTCCAAAGGGATTCGGAAGTGAGAATATGTCCAGGGTATTTATGCTGAAACCGGCTCAGGGAATCGAAGGTGTGAAGGATGCAATTCTGGAGGCAGTACGTGACGCCGGTCCGAATGCCTGTCCTCCCGTAGTTGTGGGCGTAGGAGTAGGCGGAACCTTTGAAAAGGCAGCACTTCTTGCCAAACAGGCACTTGCAAGACCGGTGGATGAGCATTCTGAAATTCCCTACGTCAGAGAGATGGAGGATGAGCTGCTGGAACGGATCAATGGGCTGGGGATCGGACCGGGAGGTCTGGGAGGACGTATTACTGCCCTTGCAGTGAATATCAATACCTATGCTACCCATATTGCCGGACTTCCGGTAGCAGTGAACATGTGCTGTCACGTAAACAGACACGCGGTGACTGTACTGTAAAGGAGGAGAAGAATGGAGAAACATATACAGGCTCCTCTGATAGAAGAGGAAATCTGCGATTTAAGAGCAGGAGATTATGTCTATATCTCGGGAACGATCTATACAGCAAGGGATGCTGCCCATAAGAGGATGCAGGATACCCTGGATCAGGACGGACAGCTTCCGATCGATCTGAAAAACAATGTGATCTATTACATGGGACCGTCCCCGGCGCGAGAAGGACGGGTCATAGGATCCGCCGGACCTACGACCGCCTCCCGTATGGATAAGTATGCTCCAAAGCTGCTGGATCTTGGTCTGAAGGGAATGATCGGCAAAGGAAAACGTACTTCAGAGGTTCTGGAAGCGGTTGTCAGGAATAAAGCTGTTTATTTTGCGGCTGTAGGAGGTGCCGGTGCACTTTTATCAAAATGCATCAAGGAGGCAGAGGTAATTGCCTATGATGATCTGGGAACAGAAGCAATCCGCAGACTGAGAGTGGAAAACCTTCCTGTTATCGTGATCGCAGACAGGGAGGGAAACAATCTCTATGAAACAGCAATCAATCAGTATAAACGGTAATGGTTCCTGAATCCGTTACCTGTGAACAGTAACCTGAATTCCGTTGAAAGTTAGTAAAAAAAACTGTTGACATTGGTTGGTGAGTTAGCATATAATACATTATGCGTCACGAAACGGCGCATTCATATTTATTATAATTTAGGCATTCGGAGAAATACTCAAGTGGCTGAAGAGGCGCCCCTGCTAAGGGTGTAGGTCGTTTGCGCGGCGCGAGGGTTCAAATCCCTCTTTCTCCGCTTCTAAATTATAAAAAATAAAATAAAAAAGTTGTTGACAAACAGCAACGGCCTATGGTAATCTAATTGAGCTGTCGCTGATGACGACAACGACGAACATTGATAACTGAACAGTAAAACACATC
>JAUNAJ010000035.1 GCA_030527645.1 Lachnospiraceae bacterium
CGAACCCACGTATCCAGCTTGGAAGGCTGGTGTTCTACCATTGAACTACACCTGCATATATCGGGGTGACAGGATTCGAACCTGCGGCCTCCTGGTCCCAAACCAGGCGCTCTAGCCAAGCTGAGCTACACCCCGCAACCCTTGTATCAGACGCTCTCTCTGACGCAAGACATACTTTACCACATAAAAAATCACAAGTCAACACTTTTTTTATTTTTTTAGATTACTGCGGATGATCTCCTTCATCGCACGCAGTGCATTGCCCCGATGACTGATGGCATTCTTTTCCTCCGGAGACAGCTCTGCTGTTGTACGGCTCATATCCGGCAGATAAAAGATCGGATCGTAGCCAAAACCGTTTTCTCCTCTCTCTTCATAACCGATTTTTCCTTCGATCGTGCCTTCCGTTGTAAAGACCTGACCATCCTTCGTCGCCGCAGCGATGGCACATACAAATCGTGCTGTCCTTTTTTCGACGGGAACCCCTTCCAGCCGTTCCACCAGATTCCGGTTTTTTATCCTGTAGGAGGTGTCCTCACCCATATAGCGGGCAGAATAGACTCCCGGTTCCTTATTCAGAGCATCCACTTCCAGACCGGAATCATCAGCCATTACAATGGCATCCATGTCCGAAGGCAGTGCAGCGGCGCATGCCGATGCCTTAATCACTGCATTCTCCCGGAATGTTGTTCCGTTCTCCTCCACTGAAAGGTCGATTCCAGCTTCCTTCGTTGACAGAATCTCCATACCGAGATCCCCCATGATTTCCCTGATTTCCCGCAGCTTTCCCTGATTTCCGGTTGCAAATATGAGTTTTTTCATGTTGTATGCTCCTCTGTTCCTCTTCCCGGGAACCTTCCATTCATGCTCAGTTTCTCTTTTTAGGCGGTCTCGGTCCCGGATACTGGTAAAAATAAGTTTTCAGCATTCCGTTGTAGATCTTTCTGTTCTTGTCTGCAGTCCGTCCGATATATCTCTGGGCGTCCTCATAAGAAGTTATCAGATACATGGACCAGTCAGGCAGACGTCTGAATCGTTCCCCAATCGTCCGATACAGCTCAGGCAGATCCTCCTTCTCCTCGAGACGCTCGCCATAGGGGGGATTCGTTATGATAAATCCATAATGCCCGGAATGGGAAAGTTCTGATACAGGACGCTCCTGAAAATGGATCAGCTTCTCTACACCTGCCATTTTTGCATTGGCTCTTGCAGCTTCAATCGCCAGTGGATCCAGGTCAAACCCCTGAATGTCCGTTTCAACCGAGAGATTCCTGACATCCTTTGCCTCCTCCCTTGCATTCTTCCAGTTTTCTGCAGAAAGGAAATTCGTCCACTGTTCTCCCAGAAAACGTCTTCTCATTCCCGGGGCAATATTGGCAGCCATCATGGCAGCTTCAATAGGGAAGGTTCCGCTTCCGCAGAAGGGATCTACCAGGATTCGATTCCCCTTCCAGGGAGTAAGCATGAGCAGTGCTGAAGCAAGTGTTTCGGTAATAGGTGCTTTTACCTTCATCTGCCTGTATCCTCTTTTGTGGAGCGATACACCGGTGGTATCCAGCCCCACAGTTACCCTGTCCTTCAGGATTGAAACACGAATGGGGTACTCTGCACCATCCTCCGGAAACCATTCCTTATGATACTTTTCCTTCAGTCTTTCTACCATTGCCTTCTTCATGATCGACTGGATATCAGAAGGACTGAACAGCTTGCTTTTTAACGAATTTGCTTTTGCCACCCAGAACTTACCATTCTCAGGTATAAACCGCTCCCAGGGAAGTGCCTTCGTCTGCTCAAACAGCTGATCAAAGGTAGTTGCTTCAAATTCTCCGACCTTAAGAAGAATTCTCTCTGTAGAGCGCAGAAACACATTACCGTAGGCAATTGCCTCTGCATCACCCTCAAAAGTTACTTTTCCATCTTCCACACGGGTGATCTCATAGCCAAGATCGAGAATTTCCCGCTTCATTACTGCCTCCAGCCCGAAATGGCATGGTGCGATCAGTTCAAATCGTTCCATCGTTCCTCCTTGAAAACTTTAGAGAAAAGGCTCTGTTGGGGAGCAACAGAGCCTTTTCAAGGGGAGTAAAATAAATTAATAAGGGGTTATTAATTTTGTAAAAAAAATTTTTTGAAGGGTAAATTCTTTTTACGAAAATTATTATAATATAAAATTTCAGAGAAATCAACCAATTTGTGAAAAAGCAGCCTTAAAATACCGAAAAGCTGCTCCCTGCCGCCATTCATGTGCAAAAAGGGATGGATAATTGCATAACTTTTCCCACTATGCTATACTAAATTTAATTAGAGTATCCAGGATCTGTTTCCAGTTGGCCAGATCGGAAACAGAATTTCCAGCACATCCGGATAGATAATTATACTATTTTATTATAAAGGGAGGTCTCCATGAAAATTCAGGAATCTGCAGAAAACTATCTGGAAACCATTCTGGTTTTAAGTCAGCGCCAGGGCTACGTTCGCTCCATCGATATTGCAAATGAGCTTTCTTTTTCCAAGCCAAGCGTAAGCGTTGCTATGAAAAACCTCCGCCAGAGTGAACTTATCACAGTGAATGACGAAGGACATATCTCTCTTACTCCCTCCGGACTTGCCATTGCTGCCAAGGTGTACGAGCGTCACACACTGTTATCTGACATGCTGATTTCACTGGGTGTAAACCCGACTGTTGCTGCTGAGGATGCATGCCGCATCGAGCATGTGATCAGCGATGAAAGCTTTCAGGCATTGAAGTCATATCTGCATTCAGTCCGTTTAAAAAAATAACAGTTTTACCTGTCATGCAAACAAAGAGAACGCCCGACGGGCGTTCTCTTTGCTTTTATACCACTCTGTTCTGAAGAGCCTCTGTAATATCAGAAAATCCCATGAAATGAGAAGCCTTGACCAGAATCGTATCACCGGATCGAAAAAGCTCCGGAATCTTCCGGATCAATTCCTCTTTGTCCCCGAACTGCCGAACCTCTATCGCCGGATTTCCTTCTCTGACAGCCACGGCTATGTTCTCAGAAAGAGGGCCGACTGTACAGATCAGATCCAGCTTCAAACCGGCTGCATACGTGCCGACCTCTGCATGGAGCTCCTCCTCGTTCTCACCAAGTTCTCCCATATCACCCAGAATTGCCGTCCTTCTGCCGCCCTCTGCGGCCTGCAGAGTCTGAAGAGAGGCCTTCATGGATACAGGATTGGCATTGTAGCAGTCATCAATAATGGTAAGATCACCGGCCTTAATGATATGGAATCTTCCGTTTACCGTCTCATAGGATGTAATCCCCCGGGCAATTTCATCCAGGGTAAGTCCGTAGAGCAAACCGACTGCACAGCCTGCCAGAGCATTGTAGACCATGTGCTCACCGGATGCAGGAATCGTCACCTGGAAGCTTCCCTTTTCTGTATGGATCCTGCATGAAACCGACTGCAGACCATGGGGAACGATCTCATCCGCCCACACATCATTTGTATTCGCCAAACCAAAACGCACCGGACGGATTCCCCTCACCTCTTCCAGAGATGCAAGCTTATCATCATCGCCGTTGACAACGATCTGTCCGTCCGCTTTCATATAATCAAAGATCTCCGATTTAGCCTTCAGGATCCCGTCTCTGTCCTTTAGATTTTCCAGATGGCAGCAGCCTATATTCGTCATGACACAGGTAGAAGGCTTCGCCACCTTCGACATACGGTGCATCTGTCCGAAATCATCGATTCCCATCTCAAGAATGGCAAGTTCCTCCTCCCGCAGCCGGAAGATCGTCAGGGGAAGTCCAAGCTCGTTATTGAAATTCCCCTCGGTTTTTAATGCATTGTACTTCTGAGAGAGAACAGCATAGATCATTTCCTTTGTGCTGGTTTTTCCAACGCTTCCTGCAATTCCGATCACCGGAATCTGCAGCTGCTCCAGATAATATTCTCCGAAATCCTTCAGCGCATCCAGTGTAGAGGTGACCTGGATATAGGGAAAATCCGTATCTCCCAGATCTCTCTCTGACACAACTCCCAGTGCTCCCTTTTCAATCACCTGGCTGATAAAGTCATGACCATCCACCCGGGTGCCGGGAATTGCAGCAAAAAGACAGCCCTCTGTAATTCTGCGGCTGTCAGAGGTTATTGCTGTTACACACTGTTTCTTCTGTTCCTCACTTCCCCGACAGATCCCTCCGCAGGCCTCCGCCAGATGCAGCAACGATAAATTTTTCATGTTTCCTCGATTCTGTATAAGAGGCAGGCAATCTGCCTGCCCTGTGTATTCCGGACGTTTCCGTTTTGTTTTCAGCTTCTGTATTTCTCAAGAGAAATTCGGATCAGATTCTCACAAAGCTCCCCAAAAGAAATTCCCAACGCAGCAGCTTCCTGAGGAAGGAGGCTGGTCGGCGTCATACCGGGAAGGGTATTTGCCTCCAGGCAGTACATTCTTCCATCTTCACGCATCATGAAATCCAGACGGCAGTAACCGGTGATCCCCAGCACCTCAGCCCCTGCAGCTGCATACCGCTGCATTTCTTTGGTCTGTTCCGGAGTAAGATCAGCCGGACAGGTCTCCACAGTGGATCCCGGAAGATATTTGTTCCGATAATCATAGAAGCCCTCCTTCGGAGCAATTTCGATAACAGGATATGCCTCACCGTCAACTACTCCGACAGAGAATTCTCTTCCACTAATGTACTCCTCGATCACTACCTGATTCTCATAGAAGAATGCCTGATCCAAAGCCTTCTGAAATTCCTCTTCATTCCGGGCAATCTCAACGCCGACACTGGATCCTCCGCAGCAGGGCTTCACCACAACCGGAAATTCCAGTCCCAGGTCTTTTGCACTCTCTCTGGCATCTTCTCTGGTCAGTGAGATTCCCTGAGGAGTCGGAATGGAATGGGCACGGAAAAACTGTTTAGTGATTGCTTTATCCATGGACACAGCACTGCTCAGATAACCGGTGCCGGTATAGGGAATGCCAAACAGATCAAAAGCAGCCTGCACGCGGCCGTCTTCTCCGTTCGCTCCATGCAGAGCCATAAACACCACATCTGCTGCTCTGCAAAGTTCGAGAACCTTTGGTCCGAAAAACTCTTTTCTTCCTTTTACTTCTTCCTCCAGACGGTCATTAAAGCTTTTCATATACTCCGCTGCCTGCTCTGCATTCTGAGGCTCCTGAAATGCACCGGACGGATCAGCCTCCGCCCACCCGAAAAACACATCCAAAAGCACGGCCTGATGTCCTCTCTCCTGAAGAGCCTGGCATACCTTTGTGCCGGATACTATGGAAACATCCCGTTCGGTACTGGTGCCGCCTGCTAATACAACAATCTTCATATGATACTCTCCATTCCTCCGTTCTCTATTTACATTGATCTTCTCTTCATGTACTCCGGTACCGGTTTATCCAACGGCAACAGCTTCCGTAGGCTGTGGACCCACAGGCTGCTCTGCACTGTAATATACAACCACCGGATATCCGATTTCCATGGTTCCGAAAACAACCTCCATGGCATCGTAGGGAGTATTGACACAGCCGTGGGATCCTTCTGTAAGATAATAGGAGGGATCCGCATATTCAGCTGCACTTCTCCAATACGCATCGTGCATGCCACATTCGTCATTGAAGGGCATCCAGTAGTCAACAACCACATCTGCATATACAGAAAACTGCATCTGATATTTTTTTCCGTCGATTGCCCAAACGCTGCCGGAAGGAGTATCAAATCCGGTACTGTGATTGCCGGTAATGACAGAGGTCTCCAGCTTTAGCTGATAATCCTCGTACAGATACAGCTTCTGCTCTGTGATACAGATCTCCACATACGTTCCGCCAATGTCATTGGAGGATCTGTCCTGGGCCCCGTAAATGTATGAAGGGTCCAGATTTCCGCTGTAGCCTTCGTTCAGAGCCTGCAGAAGGGCAGCTGTAGTTTCCTCCTGATCCATTGCCCATCCGTAATCGCCTCCGGATGCCAGCTGGATCTGCTCCCCGTTGTGAGTGGTGAACACATGAGAATTGGCAAATGTATCGGTGTCATAGGCCATATTGTAGACCCACTGTGCCGCGAGCTCACTGCTCAAGGTACAGTTATTGTTTTCATCGGGAACGATCCAGCCTCGGATCACTTCCCGGTCCACTACATACTGACGATCCACAAAATCATAAACAATTGTCTGCTCCAGAAGAGAGTTCAGATATGCAGCGTGATTATTCAGTCCTTCATCCGTTGAGCGAAGCTCAGGTTCTGTATAAAGCCCGGCTGCATCCAGATCCAGCTCCGGCTCTTCAGCCAGCATACTGCTGACCACTGCTGATTTCACAGGCTCTGTTTCCAGCCAGGTTCCCTCATATTCAGAGACAACAGTATATGTCTGACCGTTGTCTCCTACATAGGCATTGACCGGCTGATCCATATTCTCCGGCTGAAGAAAGCTTACTGCAGCCAGCTGATTATTCAACGCCTCTTCGTCATAGGTATAGGCAAGAACCAGCTCGTTATTGTCCTGCTTTCCGATCCGGAAGATCCATTTGCCGGCATTCTGTTCCCGGATCAGCTGTTCCAGCTCTCCCTGATCCTGAAAAGTAAGTGAAAGGGCGTCTCCATGGAACTCTGCCTCTGCATTGTTTCTACCCTTTACTACGAGTACATAAGAGTCCGCACTGTCCTGCAATGCCTCCCTTGCCTCCTCTGCGGTTTTTCCTCCCAGGACGTTTCCGTTTACCACTGTACCGGGGAGCAGTCTCGTTTTATAATGTCCGATCCCCACCAGATAGACAACCAGGAGCAGAAGAAGCAGAGCTGCCGCTGAACCGGCTGCAAGGAGAGATCGCTTTGATAATTGCTGAATGAAATTCTTCACACTCTGTACCTCCTGCTTATTCCTTCCACCATCTGCCGGATGCTCCGCAGGGAAGAACCAGACCGGAGGATGTGACAGGAATTCCGATTTCCTGGGATTCTACCGTACCGTCATATTCCCTGAGGACAGTGGAGAGCATATAGGTCAGTACCGCGGGGGCAAGGCCTGTTGTATAGGAATTGATAAGGAAAAAGATGGGATCATCAGACAGCAGCTTTTCACAGAGCTGCACGAATGGAAAGATCGACTCCTCGATTTTCCAGATTTCCCCCTTCGGACCTCTTCCGTAGGACGGAGGATCCATAATGATCGCATCATAATGATTGCCTCTTCTGATCTCGCGCTCAACGAATTTTACACAGTCATCCACCAGCCAGCGGATCGGTCGATCGGAAAGCCCCGAGGAGGCAGCATTTTCCTTTGCCCAGTTCACCATTCCCTTGGAGGCATCCACATGTGTCACCTGCGCACCCGCCGCAGCAGCTGCCAGTGTCGCACCACCGGTGTAGGCAAACAGGTTCAGCACCTTTACAGGTCTTCCTGCCTGTTTGATCTTCTGTGCACACCAGTCCCAGTTCACTGCCTGCTCCGGAAACAGACCCGTATGCTTAAAGTTGAAGGGCTTCAGCTGAAAAGTCAGTTCCCTGTAATGCACGGACCACTGCTCCGGGAGATGAAAGAATTCCCATTCTCCGCCTCCCTTGCTGCTTCTGTGATAATGTCCGTTCTTTTTCTTCCAGCCGGGATGTTTTTTTTCTGTTTTCCAGATTACCTGTGGGTCCGGACGAACCAGAAGATATTTATCCCATCGCTCCAGCTTCTCTCCTCCTGATGTGTCCAGGATCTCATAATCCTTCCACTGATCTGCAATCCACATAATCGTTTCCTTTCTGCCGTTTTTCGACCGGCCAAGCTGCTGTCTCACGGTTTCAAAGGCTGAACCGTGCATAATTTCCAATCAAATCCAAAGCATCCTGTTCATGCATCCAACTCACAACAGTCCAATCTCAAGTTTAAAATGCTCCAGTCTTTCCGTGAACACGCTGAAAAACGACTGATCAGCCGGGTAAGGATTCATATAAAACTGCTTCAGTATCAGCATAGAAGCTTGCTTCCTGACTGCATCATCCTTCTCCTCCTCAAGAAGAACCTGCAGGTCCTTTAGAAAATAATGCCATTGGTTCACAAAACCTTCGTATGCAGGATAATCCTGTTCTCCGATCCATTTTTTCACTTTCACCTTACTCCGATTTCTGCAGCTGCATTCATGGACCTGGAGAAAATAGCGAAAGCTTCGATCCTCATACAATCTGCCAAGCGGAAATAATCTGCAGATTCCCGGCCGCACCGGATGGATCCTGCAGCGTCCCTCCTCATTCAGGAAGGAGCAGCCTGATGTCACCTCATTCATTTTCAAATTCGGCAGGATCAGACCGTCCACCACGTTCAGCTCTATATAGCGATCCAGCAGGTTTTCAAAGCTGCAGCCTGCAGCACGGGTCATCCGATGGATATCCAGGGGATCCAGCACAATGGAACTGCCCATGCCATGACAGCAGGAGGAGCAGCCGGTGCAGTCTCTCGTGTCCGCCTTTACCATATCATTCGCATCATACAGTCTGCCGTCTGAGACAGCCTGCAGATTGATCTCTCTTTTCATATTTTCCCTCAATTTTTCAATACTGTTGACTTTTTATTTTATCCCATTTTCTGAGTGTTTGTCAAATTTTAACGGAACACGGGGACGGAGGTGCCGTTCCACCATCATGGAACGGCACCTCCGTCCCCATGTTCCAAAAATGCCCGTCCGTTTCCATGTCATGCCATGAAAGCGGACGGGCTCAATCGTTCCTGCCCGGGATCCCCCGGAAAAAATGTTGTACTATATGTGATTGTCAGTTACAGCAGAACGATTCCAGCCTTCAGACATTCTCTTTCCTGCTCTTTCGGCCAGAGAGAACTCTGCACCTCACCGATATGGGCTTTTCTCAGGAAGAACATGCACAGACGGGACTGGCCGATTCCACCTCCGATCGTATAAGGAAGAGTTGCATCGATCACAGCCTTCTGGAACGGAAGCTCTGCACGCTCCATACAGCCTGCCTTTTCCAGCTGCTCCAGCAGGGCTCTTGTATCCACACGAATCCCCATGGAGGAAAGCTCCAGTGCAATATCCAGTACCGGATAATAGACCAGAATGTCACAGTTCAGCTGCCAGTCATCGTAATCCGGAGCCCTGCCGTCATGCGGTTCTCCATTTGCCAGCTTGTCTCCGATCTTCATGAGGCAAACCGCTCCGTTTGCCTTTGTAAAGAGATACTCTCTCTCCTTGGCTGTTTTATCCGGATAGAGAGCCAGCAGCTCATCCGTCGTAATAAAGGTGATTTCCTTCGGAAGAAGCAGATCGATATAATCATACTGAATGGCCATGTACTGCTCTGTTTTTCTGATACATTTGTAAATTGTACGAACCGTGTCCTTCAGATAATCCAGATTGCGGTCTTTTCTGGTGATGACCTTCTCCCAGTCCCACTGATCCACATAGATGGAATGGATATTATCGGTATCCTCATCGCGTCGGATGGCGCTCATATCCGTATAAAGACCCTCACCAGGCTTGAAGCCGTAACGAAATAAGGCCTGGCGTTTCCACTTTGCCAGAGAATGCACGACCTCTGCAGGCTTATCTCCCTGCTCCTTGATGCCAAAGGAAACAGGCCGCTCTACTCCGTTCAGATTATCATTCAATCCGGTCTCCGGATCCACAAAAAGCGGGGCTGTAACCCTGCTCAGATTCAGCCTCTGGGACAGCATTCCCTGGAATGTATCTTTTACTGTTTTAATAGCGATCTGTGTATCATGAAGATTCAGTTCTGATTCATAGTTTCTGGGGATGATCAATCGTTCCATATGTATTCTCCCTGTAAATTTATTCTGAACACATTATATAGCAAATCCACTGTACTTGTACAGATTTTCTTTAAATTTTACAAGTTTTGATTTATTTCTTGCAAATCTGATTGATATATCCGAATTAATTTGATGTTATCCTAAGATTCATGCAATACTGGAAATATTTATTGCAATTCTGATTATGCTGCCATCACTGCAGTGTACATGAATGCTGAGAATCTGTTCAATATGTTTTTCTACGCAAAATAAAAGAACGTCCACAGGACGTTCTTATTGCATACATAGCTGTAAAAATGCCCGCAGGAATGCAGGCATTCCTGTGGGCACTTGAATTACTTATCTATTCGGCTGATTGCTTACGCAAAGATTACTCGATGATAGTAGCAACACGGCCTGAACCTACAGTACGTCCACCCTCACGGATAGCGAATGTAAGTCCCTGATCCATAGCGATCGGATGGATCAGCTCGATTGTCATCTCGATGTTATCGCCAGGCATGCACATCTCTGTTCCTTCCGGAAGCTGGATCACACCTGTTACGTCAGTTGTACGGAAGTAGAACTGAGGACGATAGTTGTTGAAGAAAGGTGTATGACGGCCACCCTCGTCTTTTGTCAGTACGTAAACCTGAGCTGTGAATTTTGTGTGGCATTTGATTGTTCCGGGAGCTGCCAGAACCTGTCCACGCTGGATCTCTGTTCTTGTGATACCACGAAGAAGAGCACCGATGTTGTCACCAGCCTGAGCATCATCAAGAAGTTTACGGAACATCTCGATACCTGTTACAGTTGTCTCTTTTACATCCTCAGACAGACCTACGATCTGTACTTTGTCATTCAGATGAAGAACACCAGCCTCAACACGGCCTGTAGCTACAGTACCACGACCTGTGATTGTGAAAACGTCCTCTACAGGCATGATGAACGGTTTGTCTGTATCACGCTGCGGATCCGGAATGTAGGAATCAACGGTAGCCATCAGCTCCATGATCTTGTCACCCCACTCAGAGCTCGGATCCTCAAGAGCCTTCAGAGCGGAACCTTTGATGATCGGGCAGTCATTGAAGTCATACTCCTCAAGCTGCTCTGTGATCTCCATCTCAACGAGCTCAAGAAGCTCCTCGTCATCAACCATATCACATTTGTTCATGAATACTACGATGTAAGGTACACCTA
>JAUNAJ010000036.1 GCA_030527645.1 Lachnospiraceae bacterium
GTACGCACGGTGCTGTGAGAGGACGGCGGTTAGTCACCGCCTCCTACTCGATTATTTTTGTATATAATCGGGTGGCAATTATTTGAAATAATTGGTAAAATGTGCTACAATTAAAGCACTTATGAGGACAAGATTGGACCAGCAAAGTAAGGAGGTTTGAAACGATGGCAAAAATTACGTTTCAATATGAGAATGGCGACACAGTAGAGTCTTTTGCCAGTGCAGGTGAATCTCTTCTTGATGTTGCGAAGAAGAGCAATGTTCCCATTGACGCACCCTGCTCCGGTAACGGATCCTGCGGAAAGTGCCGTGTAAAGCTTTTGAGCGGAGAGCTGGATTCCAAGATGACACGCCACATTACGGAGGAGGAATATGCAGCCGGCTGGAGACTGTCCTGCTGCAGCAGCGTGACAGGGGATGTCACAGTAGAAGTACCGGATATTGCATCTGCCTACAAGAGCCGAATGAAAGTTGCGGATCTGAGCTCTAAGGAAGAAATTGCAATCTTCGAGCAGGCAAAGGCCGGTGTTGAGGGTGCCGGTATCGAGATGAAGAACAACCTGGAGGTTATCGATGTGGTAATGGATCCTCCGACACTGGATGATACCATGCCGGATAATGAACGCCTTGTATGGAAGATCAGAGAGGTTACAGGTGTACAGAAGGTCCGCCTGCCCTTCAGTGTTATTAAAGATCTGGCAGCAAACTTACGTGAGTCGAACTTCAACTGTAAGTGTGTGATCAGAAAAACAGCGAATGATATTTTTGTATACGATGTTCTTCCGGGAGATCAGGAGGCAAGGATCGGCGGCCTTGCTATTGATATCGGTACTACAACCGTATCTGCCATCCTGCTGGATCTGAAGACCGGAGAGATCCTTGGAAAGGGTTCAGCCGGAAACGGTCAGATCCGATACGGAGCCGATGTAATCAATCGAATCATTGAATCCCAGAAGCCGGGAGGAAAACGGAATCTGCAGAAGGCGATCATCGATGAGACCCTGAACCCGATGATCGATGAGATCTGCAGAAGCGCGAAGTTCCCGTCCTCTAAGATCTACAGAATGTCCATCGCATCCAATACAACCATGAATCATCTTCTGCTGGGAGTGGATGCAAACTCTGTGCGAATGGAGCCCTATATCCCCACATTCTTTAAAACAAATTCTGTGTTTGCGCAGGATCTGGGGATCAACGTGCATCCGGCAGCACACATTCTTCTGGCACCGAATATCGGAAGCTACGTCGGCGGCGATATCACTGCCGGAGCACTTGTCAGCATGATCTGGAACAGACCGGAGTATTCGCTGTTTATTGACCTGGGAACCAACGGGGAGCTTGTATTCGGTAATGAGGACTTCCTTATGAGCTGTGCCTGCTCTGCAGGACCTGCCTTCGAGGGAGGCGATATCAGCTGTGGAATGCGTGCAACAGACGGTGCCATCGAGGCGGTTGCCATTGATAAAGATACCATGGAGCCGACCCTGTCCATCATCGGTGATGAGGGACAGAAGCCGGTAGGTCTGTGCGGTTCAGGAATCATTGATATGATCAGTGAGCTGTTTGTTACCGGTATTATCAATGCAAAGGGTAAATTCCAGCGTGAGGGTGAGCGGATCCGCCACGACAAGTACGGAATGGGAAGCTATGTTATCGCATTTGAAAAGGATGCCGGCGGAACAAAGGATATTGAGATCACAGAGGTGGATATTGATAACTTTATCCGTGCGAAGGGAGCGATCTTCTCCGCTATCCGCACCATGCTGGCATCTCTGGACTTCACCGTTGATATGATTGATGATGTCTATGTTGCAGGCGGTATCGGAAGCGGTATCAATATGAAGAATGCTGTTACGATCGGCATGTTCCCTGATATCCCGCTGGAGAAGTTCCATTATATCGGAAACTCCTCCCTGACCGGAGCGTACTGTATGCTTCTGTCTACACCTGCAGAGCGCAAGCTGTACGAGGTGGCAGCAAATATGACGTACATGGAGCTTTCTACGGTTCCGACCTACATGGATGAGTTTGTCGCATGCTGCTTCATTCCTCATACAGACAGTCAGATCTTCCCGAGTGTGCAGCTTCGCTGAATTGCTTATTAAGGATTGACTGAAACGTCATGCCAATAGCGTCAGGTCCTGCCACTGGCCTTCGCTGAATGGTTTCGAAAGGCATGACTGAAACGGAAGGTGTCTGCCGTAAAAAGAGACACAGGAAAACGATAACAACAAAGGAGCATTAGAAACATGGAAATCCCATACGACAAAGACAGCAAAGAGAGACTGCCCTATGAGCATTATCTCGAAAAATATCAGAGCATGGATCCGGAGGAGATGGCAAATCGGACTGCTCTTCCCTGGGATGCTGAGACAAAGACATTTACCATTCGTCTGATGAATGTGACCTACAGTGTATCCTGGCCGGAGTATGAAGTACATCATCTGGATCATGAGAAAATGGGATTCTTCCCACTGGAGGATGCTTTTAATGCCCGCATTCTGATCCTCAGATACCTGGTGGATGGAGGTGCCGTGGAGGCATCGGGAAAATTCCTCACCTATCGGGAAGTGCCCTGGGGACAGGTATACTTTAAACAGTTTCAGGGACGCTGCCTGATGCGGCTTGCCTATGGTTTCGGCAGCAAGCTGGATCTGTTCAGAAGCATTATGGAAAAGCTGGATGCTGTTCCTGTAAAGACAGGAGATGCAGGCTATGAATTTGAATTCATCAATGGCCTGAAACTGCAGTTCATGCTTTGGGAGGGAGACGATGAGTTTCCGCCCTCAGCCCAGATCCTGTTTTCCGATAACTTCCCTGCAGCCTTTGTAATGGGTGAAGACATGGCTGTAGTAGGAGATGTATCCATCAATGTGCTGAAGGCGCTCAGCAAATAAACTGTTAAGGTTTACAAGGTGAGATGAATGATGTTTTATCCGGCCTTTAACAGTAACGATCATTCCGTTCAGACAGCGGCAGCACTGCTGCCGCTCTGAAATAAAAAACAGCAGGAGAAAATTCCTGCATCGGGATTCACAGATGAGTCCTGAATTGTACATGTGTGTAGAAAGAGTAGTACACAAATCTCAAGAAAAAGGAGAAGCAAAATGGGTTATTCAGAATTAAAATGTACTGAATTTGTTGAAGTTTTATCTTCAAAGGCTCCGGTACCCGGAGGCGGCGGTGCGTCCGCTCTGGTAGGTGCCATCGGTGCGGCTCTGAGCAACATGGTAGGAAGTCTGACCGTGGGCAAGAAAAAATATGCTCCGGTCGAGGAGGAGATCAAGGCTCTCATGGAGAAGACCACGGAGCTTCAGAACAGACTTCTTCAGCTGGTAGAGAAGGATGCAGAGGTGTTTGAACCACTCTCCAAGGCATACGGACTTCCCAGCGGAACAGAAGAAGAGAAGGCTGAGAAGGCAAAGGTAATGGAAGCCTGCCTGAAGGAAGGTGCTTCTGCTCCCCTGGATATCATGAGAACCATCTGTGAAGTGATCAAAATGATCGGTGTATTTGCAGAAAAGGGTTCTGTTCTGGCAGTCAGTGACGCCGGTGTATCTGCTGCATTCTGTGCAGCTGCATTAAAGGGTGCGAGTCTGAATGTGTATATCAATACAAAGAGCATGAAGGATCGTGCGTATGCAGAGAAGCTGAACGCAGAAGTAAAAGAGATGCTGGATACCTATGTTCCTATGGCAGAGCAGGTATTTGACAGTGTAGCAGCAAAGCTGAAAGGCTGATCGACCATAACGGCAGATCCCATAGGTGTCAGATCACTCAGGACTGCCGTATCTGAATGAACAGGTTCAGAAGAAGCTGACATGAATGGAATAGCAAAACAGAGCGGAGGATAAAATATGGCACAGAGATTACTTGGAAAAGAAGTTACAGCAGCACTGAATGAGAAGATCAAAGGACAGGTTGCCCAGCTGAAGGAGAAGGGCATCAATCCCACACTGGGAATTGTTCGTGTCGGAGAGAGAGAGGATGACCTTTCCTATGAGAGAGGCGCTACAAAACGCTGTGAGACACTGGGCGTTGGTGTTAAGAAATTCCTTCTTCCTGCTGATGTTACACAGGAGGAGCTGATGAAAACAATTCAGGCTGTCAATGAAGATGATGAGGTAAACGGATGCCTGATCTTCCGTCCGCTTCCGAAGCATCTGGATGAGAACGCAGTGATCAAGGCACTGGCTCCCGAGAAGGATGTGGATGGAATTACAGACGGCTCCATGACAGGTGTGTTCGCAGGAAAGGCACAGGGATTCCCGCCATGTACCCCGCAGGCATGTATGGAGATCCTGGATCACTACGGAATTGACTGTACAGGCAAAAAGGCAGTTGTTGTAGGAAGAAGTCTCGTTGTCGGAAAACCTGCAGCGATGATGCTGATCAAGAAAAATGCTACAGTAACGATCTGCCATACAAAGACAGTGGATATGCCTTCTGTAGTTAAAGAGGCTGATATTGTGATCGTAGCTGCCGGACGGGCAGGTGTTGTGGATGATACCTATGTATCCGAAGGACAGGTAGTGATCGATGTAGGCATCAATGTAAATGAGGAAGGCAAGCTCTGCGGAGATGTAAACTTCGATAAGGTTGAGCCGATCGTTAAGGCAATTACTCCAGTTCCGGGAGGTGTTGGAAGCGTTACAACTTCCGTTCTCGTAGGACACGTAGTAGAGGCTGCCATGAGAAAGTACATGTAATTCAGTTACCGTTCACGGGAGATTTGAGTGAGCATACTGTATTGGCATGCTCGCATGTAAGGGACTGTATGCTCTTATACTGCAATTACATACATGTCTTTACAATTTCTCTTGATTCTACAGAGATTTTCTAGTATACTTTGGTTATAAGAAATCAGATAAGTTTCGTTATGTTACCTGAGGTGTTCGATCCCCTGTCAGTTTGAACCTACATTTTCTTTAAACAGGGATTCCTACATTGTTACATTGATGTCAGGCCTTCATTGCGCAGAGGAAGGCAGATTTGTATCTGCGGTTACCCACCTAGCTACGCTAGGAGTCAAGAGACAGGAACGACTCCCCGGGGCATATGCGAACTTTCCGGCTGCTGAGCAATCAGCAGCCGTTCTTTTGTTCGAGGTATCTATGAAAGAAACGAAAAAAAAGAATTTCCTTCTGAGATTTTATGAGTATTTTTCTTCCAGGATCATGCAGGATCATGTAGGAGCCTATGCTTCCCAGGGAGCATTTTTCCTGATTCTGTCCTTCATCCCCTTCATGATGCTGATGCTTTATATGGTACAGTACACTCCCCTCACTCAGAAACAGATCAGCGATGCGATTCTGACGATCATACCGACAGAATTTTCGTCCACCGTTTCTGCGATCATCAGACAGATCTTTCAGCGAAGCGCTGCGGTGCTCCCGGTATCGATCTTTCTGCTTCTCTGGTCTGCAGGGAAGCTGATCCTGTCTTTGATGTACGGACTGGATACGATCTGCAGAGTGAAAAGGAGAAGAAATTATTTTGTAAATCGTGCGCTGGCCATGCTCTATACACTGCTTTTTGTAATTGTGCTGCTGGTCGCACTGATCGGCATGGTATTCGGTCAGAGTCTCCAGGGTATTATTGAGAAATACGTTCCGAATATCGCAGTTTACACACATTGGATCTTCAATATCAGAATCATTTTTGTGCTGATCATTCTTGCACTGCTGTTTCTGGTCATGTATTGTGTGATTCCCAATAGAAGAACCTCTATCCTGATTCAGATTCCCGGTGCGATCTTTGCAACAGCCGGTTGGGAGCTGCTGTCCATCGCTTTTTCTCTGTATCTGAAATATACGGATGATCCTGCATGGATGTATGGAAATCTTACAACAGTTATTCTTCTTATGATCTGGATCTATTACAGTATCTACGCCTTTCTGCTGGGGGCGGAATTTAATAAGATGCTGGAGGAATATATTCAGAAAAAGGATGAGCCGGATGTTCTTTCCGATACAGACTGGCTGGGAGATACCGGCGGGATCGGTTCAGCAGACGCTGACAGTACTATCGGCGGAATCGGTACAGCAGATACGATCGATCAATGATACCGGGTGAATAAGCGTGCAGGCGTACGTGATAAGAAACCTGATATGCAGGTTCGGCAGAACAAACCGGTTTAATAATTTCATAAAAAGGAACAGTATATATGCGCTTATATATCATTCGCCATGGCGAAACAACCTGGAATGCAGAAAGAAAAATGCAGGGTCACCAAGGGTCGGATCTGAATGAGAACGGGGTCCGTCTTGCAAGGGTGACTGCAGAGGGACTGAGGAAGGTGGAGTTTGACCTCTGTATCACAAGTCCTTTGATCAGAGCAAAGCATACAGCGGAAATTATTATGGAAGGCAGAAATAAACCGATTCTTGAAGATGAGCGTCTGATGGAACTGGGCTTTGGTGCCTGGGAAGGCCGCAGTGTTGCAGAGGACCGTATGGAGGTTCCGGCGGAGCAGTTCCGGCTGTTCCGTACAGATCCCTTCCGTTATCAGCCTCCCGAAGGCGGAGAAACCTTTCGGCAGCTGCTGGACCGGACAGGAGAATTTCTGAGAGAGCTGATCCATATACCGGAATATCAGGAAAAAACGATCCTGATCTCAGCCCACGGAGCAGCGGTGCGTGCACTGCTGAACCCCCTTTACAGGGATCCGTCTGATTTCTGGCAGGGAGGAGTACCTATGAACTGCTCCTACAGCATTGTAGAGGTGAAGAATGCAGTGCCTTGTCTGACAGCTGCAGACCGGGTGGAATACGGGGAAGAGGAATTCCCTGAATATTACAAAAACTGGGGAAAAGTATGAACACAAGTGATTTTTGTTATGACCTGCCGCAGGAGCTGATCGCACAGGATCCGCTGGAGGATCGCAGCTCCTCCCGGCTGATGCATCTGGATCGGAAAACAGGAGAAGTGCGGCATGGTGTATTTACAGATATTTTGGAAGAACTGAAGGCAGGGGATACGCTGGTGATCAACGATACCAAGGTGATTCCTGCAAGGCTTTTCGGAAAGAAGGAGGATACAGGAGGCTCTGTAGAGGTTCTTCTTCTCAAAAGAGGGGAGAATAATGTATGGGAGACACTGGTTCGTCCCGGCAAAAAGTGTCGGCCCGGCGCACGGCTTTCCTTCGGAGACGGTCTTCTGAAGGCGGAGGTGCTGGAGGTTGTGGAGGACGGCAATCGAATGATCCGCTTTTCGTATGAAGGAATCTTTGAGGAGATTCTGGACCAGCTGGGCGAGATGCCTCTTCCACCCTATATTACCCATAAGCTGAAGGATAAAAACCGTTATCAGACCGTTTATGCAAGAGCAGAGGGCTCTGCAGCGGCACCGACTGCAGGTCTGCATTTTACAAAGGAACTGCTGGAGCAGGTGAAGGCTAAGGGCGTGAATATTGCGCATGTAACCCTTCATGTGGGATTAGGCACCTTTCGTCCTGTGAAGGTGGAGGATGTGACACAGCACCACATGCACACAGAATTATATATCGTAGAGGAAGATCAGGCAGAATTGATCAACCGGACAAAACGAAACGGGGGAAGAGTGATCGCCGTAGGAACCACCAGCTGCAGAACGCTGGAATCCGCTACCGATGAAAACGGAATCCTCCATGCAGGCAGCCGATGGACCGATATCTTTATTTATCCCGGGTATAAATTCCGAATGATTGACGGTCTGATCACGAATTTCCACCTGCCGGAATCCACGCTGGTCATGCTGGTGTCCGCATTTGCGGGGAAAGAGCATGTACTGAATGCCTATCATGAGGCTGTGAAGGAACAATATCGTTTTTTCAGCTTCGGTGATGCAATGATGATCCTTTGATGGCAGCCGGAGACGAAGCTCTGGCAGAAATCATAGTACCTGTACGGATGCGGGACATCCGGTGGAAGGATCGAGAAAGAATGTACAGCAGAATTGCTTACAGCATAAATCAATAATCAGAAAGGAAACTTGAGAATGAAGAATGTTACAGAGACCATTTTTTATGTAGGCGTGAATGATCATGATGTGGATCTGTTTGAGGGACAGTACGTGGTTCCCAACGGAATGGCATACAACTCCTATGTGATCAAGGACGAGAAAACCTGTGTCATGGATACTGTAGATATCCATAAGGTTGACGAGTGGCTTGCGAATCTGGAGGAGGTTCTGGGTACAGCAGCTCCTGATTATCTCGTAGTACAGCATATGGAGCCGGATCATGCCGGATCCATTGAGACCTTTGTGAACAAATATCCTGATACAACCGTAGTTGCAAACAGCAAGATCTTCGGCATCATGAAACAGTTCTTCCCGAAGATGGAACTGAAAAATACGCTGGAAGTGAAAGAGATGAGCACTCTTTCTCTGGGAAGCCACACGCTGACATTTGTAATGGCACCAATGGTGCACTGGCCGGAGGTTATGGTGACCTATGAGTCCTCTGAGAAGGTTCTCTTCGTTGCAGACGGTTTCGGAAAATTCGGTGCACTGGATGTAGAGGAGGACTGGGCCTGCGAGGCAAGAAGATACTACATCGGCATCGTAGGAAAATACGGAAAACCGGTACAGGCTCTTCTGAAAAAGGCTTCCACACTGGATATTGCCATCATCTGTCCTCTTCATGGACCGGTTCTCACTGAAAATCTGGGATACTACATCGGCCTGTATGATACCTGGTCCAGCTATCGTCCTGAGAGCCAGGGTGTTATGATCTATTATTCTTCCGTTTACGGACATACAAAGGATGCTGCAGAGCTTCTGAAGAGCAAGCTGGAGGCAGCAGGTGTTCCGAAGGCAAAAGTATTCGATCTGGCAAGAACCGACATGGCAGAGTGTGTGGAGGATGCATTCCGCTATGACACCATCGTTCTGGCATCCATTACCTATATGGGAGATGTGTTTACACACATGAGCACCTTTATCCACAACCTGGTAGAGCGTGATTATCAGAACAGAAGAATCGGTATCATCGAGAACGGAACCTGGGCTCCAACAGCAGCTAAGGTGATCAAAAAATCCTTCGAGAACAACAAGGATATCACATTCTGTGAGAATACAGTGACGATCAAATCTGCATTGAACGATGCTTCAGAGGCTCAGATCGAGGCACTGGCACAGGAGCTGGCAGCAGCATATAAATAATCTGCGGTTGAGCATCAATCTGTTGCTTTATCTCTATGGAAAAGGCTTCTGTTTCTTAAGGTGTGAGTGACAGGTTCGGATCATAGCTTCCCTCCGGCAATCTTCAGATTTCCGGAGGGTTTTTTATGTAATAGTAACTTTTGCACGTTTCTTTACTAGGAAAAAGTGCCCAACTTATTGATTCGGATTCGGCTAATCGATATAATAGAAATAAGTAAAAATGTGTTTGATAAAAACTTATCAAAATGTTTGATAAAATATTGACAAATCCGAATTTGCAGTGTAAGATTGGCTTATGGTTGGAAGACAGAAGTCGATCGATCCGAAACTGAACTGGAACAGTTCATAAAGAGACTGCAGAACAGGATGAAAATGGAGGAAAAACTCAAGATGGCAAAAAAAATCGTATTAGCAGGAGCATGTCGTACAGCAATCGGTAAGATGGGCGGTGCTCTCAGTACAGTACCGGCAGCTGAGCTCGGTGCAATCGTTGTAAAAGAGGCACTGAAAAGAACAGGCATTCCTGCTGATCAGGTAGATATGGTTTACATGGGCTGCGTAATCCAGGCAGCACAGGGACAGAATGTGGCAAGACAGGCATCCCTGAAGGCAGGACTTCCTGTTGAGGTTCCGGCAGTTACAGTAAACGTAGTATGCGGATCCGGTCTGAACTGTGTCAATATGGCAGCAAACATGATCGCTGCAGGTGAGGCAGACATCGTTGTAGCCGGAGGAATGGAGAATATGTCACTTGCTCCATATGCTCTGAAGCAGGGTCGTTACGGTTATCGTATGGGCAACGCTCCTATGATCGATACAATGGTAAACGATGCTCTGTGGGATGCATTCAATGATTACCACATGGGAATCACAGCAGAGAATGTAGCTGAGCAGTGGGGACTTACAAGAGAGCAGCTGGATGAGTTTGCAGCGGCTTCTCAGCAGAAGGCAGCAGCAGCGATCGCAGACGGAAAATTCAAGGATGAGATCGTTCCTGTAGAAGTAAAACAGAAAAAAGCAACTGTTGTGGTTGATACTGACGAAGGTCCTCGTCCGGGCGTTACTGCAGAGAGTATTGCAAAGCTTCGTCCGGCATTCAAGAAAGACGGAATCGTAACTGCAGCGAATGCGTCCGGAATCAACGACGGTGCAGCCTGTGTCATCGTTATGAGTGAGGAGAAAGCAAAAGAGCTTGGTGTTACTCCGATGGCAACATGGGTTGGAGGTGCACTCGGCGGAGTGGATCCGGCCATCATGGGTGTAGGACCGGTTGCAGCTGTTAATAAAGTAATGAAGCGCATCGATATGAGCGTTGCTGATATGGATCTGATCGAGGCAAATGAAGCATTTGCTGCACAGTCTCTGGCAGTTGCAAGGGATCTTGATTTCGATATGAGCAAGGTGAATGTAAACGGCGGTGCAATTGCTCTCGGACATCCGGTAGGAGCTTCCGGCTGCCGTATCCTTGTAACACTGCTTCATGAGATGCAGAAAAGAGACGCTAAGAAAGGTCTGGCAACACTCTGCATCGGCGGAGGAATGGGCTGTGCAACCGTAGTAGAGCGCGATTGAAGTCCGAAATGATATAAGACAGAAGAAACCCGGGAATATCTGCTGCCCGCAGCAGAACCGGGTTACTTCCTGTTTGCGCGAACAACGAGCCATGCGGACATGCTTGCATGTCCATATGGCGACTGT